>JBKBHF010000028.1:0-51908 GCA_046297695.1 Permianibacter sp.
AGCAGACTAGCATCCATGGCGACGGCGGTAGTTGGGTGAATGGTTTAGTTTTGGCGAACAAAACATAAACCCTTCTTACCGCCGTTTCTCTGAATTTTTCACACTAGGGTGCGATGAACCTTTTAATTTGCCGTGAGAGTGGTACGACCGGCACGAACGCGGGTGGCGTGGGTGTGTCTTATTTCAGTTGCGAGAAAAACCGACGGGCAAGCCACCCTGACGCCAATGCCAATTCGTAACCCAACTTCAGCAACAGCAGCAGCGCCACAGCCGCCCATGGGCTACCGGCCACGCCAGCCAACACACCGCCAAGCACCAGGGTGAGGTGCAATACCGCCATTCGAAAATAGGGTTCGGTCATCACACGCATCAATGGCAACACGTCGGCGCGCGCGGTGACGGCATCGGGCGTCACCCCTGGCTCACGCGCTGCAATAACGGGCATCTGATAAGCGTGATGCGTTTGCCACCCTTGCCACAGCAGCCATGCCACCGCGCTAAGCAACGCCCAGCGAAACCCGGTTGCATCTTCGGGTACCGGGCTGGTCGCAAAAAAATCGGAAAACACAAAGAAGCCATGAATAGCTATGAATGCGCCGTAGTGCAAACAGAAGAACGGCACGATAAACCACTTCATCGCGTGCAGCGTTGGGGGCCCCGGTAACGCGAGCAACCGCACTACGTACACGAGGCCCAGCACCAGATTCTCGTACCAAAACAACTCCAGTACCTGGCCAGCCGTCCAAGCTTCATGCCAAACGGCGTATTGCGCGACGGCGTTACTGACCACCACCAACACCATCGCTATCAGAGCGTCTGCTCGACTTCCTTCTTGCTGACTCACCGTTCACCTCCCAGCAAACCCGCTGCACTTTACCGTTGCGCCAGCAAACCGCCAACTCGGGCGCTTGGTTCGTCTCGTGACTTTGGCTAAGCTCTGGCACGCCCCCCCGGCAATCGAAACAGGAAGGGTCAGGATGACTTCTCTCACCAAACTTATTCCGGTTTTGGCGACGACCCTCGTCGGCGTCATGGCCACACAACCGTCAGAAGCCGCCGATGCAGGCAAAGCCTTGAAAGAGGCATGGGCGTGCGCCAAAACCACCATCAAAGCGCATGTCGATATCGGTGCCGATCTATTGAAGAAAGGGGAGGCGGTGGCATCGCTTTCCACCACGGCCGGCAAATGCCTGGCGACCAGCGGCGCCGATCAGGCGGGCTTTGGTATCACCATGGGCGCCCTGACCGCCATCAAGATCGCCGCCCCGTCCTCCTTGCCCAATGGCCAGTGTCTCTCGTCAGTAAAGAAATCGGTCGCCAAACCGTTTGGCGCTGGCCTTGCGGCCGTGTTGCCCAGTGGCAGCGCCACCGACAAGCTCAAAGCCTTGCTCGAAAGTGAAACGGCGATAGATGCCCTTTGGCAGCAAATGACGGCGATTCCGCCGCCGGTCATGACGGCAACCAGTCATGTCGAATGTGCCTGCGAATTTATCGACAAAGGCGTTTCGTTGGCCGACCTCGGCGCCGTCAGTAAAGCGGTGTCACAGGTCAGTGACACCTGCGCAGGATTTTTGGATGCCGCTGGGCTGGGCTTCATCAATGATTTTGGCAGTGCGGCCGTGGGCTATGTTGGCGACACCTACAAAGCCGTTGGCAGCACACTGGAAGACTGGCAAAACATTCCCGAGCCAGCGCCAGATTCGCAGGTTTACCACGGATTCTGGGGTGCCTTTGTGCCGGAAATGGCCGGTGTAGCGGTGATGAATCCGGGTGCCAACCTGGGCACGGCGAAATGGCACAATGCGACGGGCAGTTGGATTTCCCTCGGCAGCGCTTGCTACCAAACCAATTGCATGCTGGATATGCCCAAGATGTACGACGAATGCGTGCATTACTACCGCACCCATCGCTTTTCTGATTCGCACGCGCACAGCAAGTGCAGCGAATACCGGCAACGTGCCAGCGATGCGGCCGTCGTGCTCGCCAAACAGTTCAAGGCCATCATGGACGTGCGTAAACAATTGCCAGATGCCATCAATAACCGGGTGGAGAGTCATTGGGTCTGGCGGCTGCCCTACAAAACCAGCGCCTCTGCGTACAGCAAACTCGACAACAACTGGGATCGCAGCGACGCCATACAATGGGCCTATGCCGACGTAATTGGCCAAGCCACCGACAGCAAGTACGGCAAAGCGTGGCAATACCAGGCCACGGGACTTTATGCCGCCGCGCGTGATCTGCTCCCCAACGTCGGTTATGACGCGGGTAAAGCCATTGCATTGGCAATCCATGCCGCGGATGCCGGTTTTGATCGTGCAACCCGCATGAAATGGCAAAGCGATATGGCCACGCCACGCGAATACTGGATGAAGCGCTGGTTCCCGCCACAGCCCATGACAGGGCCGTATGGTTGCGAAGGCAGCGGTTACCTCAGCAACCAATGCCAGAAATCCTTGCGCGACGCGTTCGATAAAGTCTGTCTACCCGCCGTGATGGCCGCGCATGTTGACACCGCGAATGTGCTCGCCGCAGGCGCGCGGATCAAAAATGCCGAAGGCAACTGCCGCTCGTGGCTAGAGCCGATGCGGCAAAAATTCAATACCGTGATGGCTTACAACATCGCCCCCCATCTGAGCGCGCTGTGTGGTAGCTACGGCCCACGCACACCGGAAGCGGAGAAATGCCAGCGGATGGTGCAAGACGCCTTCAGCGAATGTGCCGCTGACGCCATGAAAAACAATCAAGGGGTCAGCGCCGTGCAATCCTGCATGAATTCGGCCGAGAGCGGGATCCGTCAACGGATGAGCCTGGGCCGTCGTATCGAGGCCACCCCCACGCCCAATACGCAAACGACGCCCAAGCTCAATGGCATACCCCTTACGACTCCAACCCCCCCCACCAGCGACAGTGCGCCGGTTACCCCGGCTGGCCGACCTGCGCCGACCACAGCGCCCACCGCGCCAATCACGCTGCCGGTGCCAGCCGGGCGCACACCCAGCCCCGCCAACACCCCCAGCAGCTGCCCGGAAGGTGAAACCCCCATCACCAATCGCAAAGGCGAAACACGCTGTGTGAAACCGCGGCAAAACTGACGGATTTGTCGGGCCGCTCACGCCCCGCAGGGCAGTCTTAAGCCGGTCTTAAGGCTGCCCTTTTACTTTTGGCAGACATCAACCAATAAGCGGTGTCGCCATGCGGGTCACATGTCTCGCACTCTTGCTCCTTTTCGCCAATCTGATGCCTGCACCGACGCAGGCGCTTGAGTTGTCGTCTTACCAAGGCAAAGTGGTGTATCTCGATTTCTGGGCGTCCTGGTGCAAACCCTGCCGGCAATCGTTTCCGTGGCTCGCCGACATGCAGCAGAAATACGGCAAGGACGGTTTCGTGGTCGTCGCGGTCAATGTCGACAAGGAACGCGCACTCGCCGATCGCTTTCTCGCCGACGTGCCGCACCCGTTCGCGATCGAATTCGATCCGGATGGCGAGCTCGCCACACGCTATGGCATCGAAGCGATGCCATCCAGCGTACTGCTCGATGGCAACGGCAAGGTCATTGCGACCCACGCCGGTTTCTTCGAACACAAGCGCGATCACTACGAAAAGCGGATTCGCGCCGCCCTTTCCCTCTGACCGGAGATGCCGATGAAACGCCATGCCAAGCGTGTGCTGATCGGGAGCCTGATGCTCGCCAGCGCCGGCTGCGGCCATATCGACGTCAAACCCTGGGATCGCGATCTGCTGGCGCGGCAATCGATGCAACTCGATGCCGCACCGCTCGACTCCGGTTTTGATGATCACATTTATTTCAGCAAAGAGGCCTCCAGCGGCGGCCGTGGTTTTGGTGGCGGAGGCTGCGGATGCAACTGAAAAACATATCCCTGCGCGATCGGCTGGCGCTCGCCGCCGGTGCCCTGCTCGGCACCGGTGCGGTGATCGCAGGCGACGGCACCGACAACGGTGATTGGCAAGTCGACACCGCCATCCTGTCCTACGCCGAATCCGATGGCCGGGTCAAAGCCAACGAACCGGTGATCAGTCTGAGCAAGGACTGGGGCGATGAACACATCAGCGCATTCAAGCTGGTGTTCGACTCGCTGACCGGCGCCTCACCGAATGGCGCCATGGCGGCCAACCGGGCGCAAACCTTTACCGGTCCGTCCGGCGGCAGCGCTTACCGCGCGGCGGCCGGCGAAACGCCGCTCGATGATTCCTTCCATGATCAGCGCGTCGCGCTGCGCGCCGGCTGGCAGCAACCATGGTCGGACAATTCGCGCGTCAGCATTGGCGCCAATGTCTCGAACGAATACGACTTCCAGTCGGTTTCCATCGACGGCAGCTACGCGCTCGACTTCAACCGCAAGCTGTCGACGTTCTCGCTCGGTTTCAATGTCGAGCGTGACAACATTGATCCGGTCGGCGGCATTCCGCTCGCGTTCTCGGCGATGCCGGTGCAGGACAGCGAAGGCGAAATCGAAGACGACGCCCTCGAAGGTCGCGACAGCAGCGACAGCAAGCAGGTGATCGATCTGCTGGTCGGCTTCACCCAGATCTTCAGCCGCAACTTTCTGATGCAGTTCAACCTGTCGCATTCGCAGGTCGACGGCTACCAGACCGATCCGTACAAACTGCTGACAGTCGCCGACGCCGGCAACCTGATCGTCAATCCGGATCCGAACAATGACAGCGGCATGTACCTGTATCTGTATGAAAACCGGCCGGACAGCCGCAGCAAGGACAGCTTCTATGTGCAGGGCAAATACAGCCCCGGCGAGGATGTCATCGATCTGTCCTACCGCTACATGACCGACGATTGGGGCATCAACTCGCACACCGTCGATGCCAAGTATCGCTGGGAGCTCGGCAACGGCTGGTACCTCGAACCGCATCTGCGGCGCTATCAGCAAACCGCCGCCGATTTCTATCGACCGTATCTGCAAGCCGGCGTCGACACCGATGCCAGCGGACTCGTCGCCCAAGTGGAATACGCGTCCGCCGATCCGCGCCTTGGCGATTTTGATGCCACCACGGTGGGTTTCAAAGTCGGCAAGGTCTGGGGGCCGGGCAACGAATTTTCGATACGCATCGAAACCTACGAACAAACCGGCAACGTCAGTAATGACGCACCGGCTGGCAGCGATCTCGCCGGTCAACCGGCCTTTGCCGACATGACAGCAAGCTGGGTGCAGATCGGCTATTCGTTCCGCTGGTAACTTTTCAGCGGGACCTACACCGGCACCGGACTCCACACGGGAAGGGAGCAGCGACGACATACCGGCACGGCCTTGGCCGCGCCGGTATGTCGCCTTCGCTGTGCTCGGTTCGCTGTGACAAAAAGCCTTTCTGCTGCCTGCATAATTGCTGCAGGTATAGCTGCTGTCTGTACAGTGCCCGCCGTTCGCCCTGAGCCTGTCGAACGGCAGGACTTGCACGCACCGGCAAGCATGCGACAATCGATGCTCACCTGCTACGGAATGTCGCCGTGTCACCAGCGCCCTCAGCTCCCCTGAGTTTTGCCACCGACACCGAACGTGCTCTCGGCATTGCAAGGTTCGGCGCCATGGCCAGCCCCTGTGAAGTGCTGCTCGACAGCTGCGACCCGTTACTGTTGCAGCGGTGCGGCCAGATTGCCCAGCGCGAAGCGCTGCGCATCGAACAGCAGTACAGCCGCTACCGCAGCGACAACCTGATTTACCAGATCAACAATGCCAACGGCGCCGCCGTCACCGTCAACGACGAGCTCGCCAATCTCATCGACTACGCCGGCACGCTGTATGAGTTGTCGGACGGTCTGTTCGACCTCAGCTCCGGCGTGCTGCGCAAACTGTGGCGGTTCGATGGCAGTGGTCACCGGCCGTCGTCCGCCGACGTGGCGGCATTGCTGACCCGCGTCGGCTGGCACCGGGTGCGTTGGCAACGGCCACTGCTGCAGTTGCAAGCCGGCATGGAAATCGATCTCGGCGGCATCGGCAAGGAGTACGCGGTCGATCGCGTGTACGAGCTGCTCGCGCAGCACACCGACTGCGCGTTCCTGGTCAATTTTGGTGGCGATCTGCGCGCCCGCGGCCCGCGCCACAACGGCGACCCCTGGCATGTCGGGCTGGAAAAGCCGGATCACGATCAGCTGGCGCTCACCGATCTGCCGCTGCAATCAGGCGCGCTCGCCACCAGCGGCGATGCCCGGCGCAGTTTTGTTGAAAACGGCGTTCGTTACGGCCACATCCTGAATCCGAAAACCGGTTATCCGGTCAGCGGCGCACCGCGCTCCATCACCGTGCTCGCCAACACCTGCATCGAGGCCGGCGCGCTCGCGACACTGGCGATGTTACACGGCAGTAACGCCGAGAACTTCCTGCACGAACAGGGCGTCCGGTCCTGGTGCGTACGCTGAACGCCGCGCCGATGGCGGCGGCCCGCTCCGCACGACACCGTGGCTAAACCGGCGGCATCGGCACCGTTCAAAGCGCCATGTCAGCGTGCCGGCCCCACAATCATCGCCACCGGACCGGCAGTCGGGGTTCAGTTGCGGGCATGTGAAATCTGGAATTTGTCGATGCCTTCAAAACTCATGAGCTCTTTGGAAAGCTCCATGATCGACGCACTCTTCCGCCCCTCGACCGCAACCACGACAAACTGCCATTGCAACTGACCGTTTTCATAGCTGATCGAAAACGAGCCGCTGGCGAGAATATAGCCGCGTGAAAACGCCACCCGTTTGAGCGTCTCTTCGGTGGCCTGAAACGTTGGCCGAAACCGCATGACAATGGTCACCGCCGGCCGCGTCGGCAAGCGGCTTTCAATTTTCGCACCCCACATCATCAGCGAGGCCGACAGCAGCGCCAGCAAAATCGCTGCGGCATAAAAGCCGACACCAACCAGCACGCCTATGGCCGACGACGCCCAGATCGATGCCGCCGTGGTCAGGCCGCTGATGTTCATGCCTTCTTTCATGATAACGCCGGCACCGAGAAAACCGATGCCGGTGACAATGCCCTGAATGATGCGGGTCGGATCGGCCGGCAACACGCTGGCGGCGTGCGCACCAAACCATTGCTCCGGATAACCGGCGAGCACAGTCAGTGCGGCCGATGCCATGCACACCATGCCGTAGGTCCGCATGCCCGCCGCGCGGCCGTGATAGCTGCGTTCATACCCCACCAGCAAACCCAGCAGCAATGCTCCCGCCAAACTGAGGAACACCACCAGATTCACTTGCAGCGCCACCGCTGACCAGTAATTGGCAAACAGCTGATAAGGATGAACGGGCACGAATCACCTCAACACCAAAGCGACCGCAGCGCACATTCCGCACCGCCTGCGATCAAGCGTAGCTCAGTACGGCCATTCCGCTCAGGTTGGGGCAGGTGCCACCACGACCCGGTTGCGCCCGCCTTGCTTGGCCTGATACAGCGCCTCATCGGCACGCTTGAGCAGTGCACTGCCGGTGCGCTCGTCTGGCAGCCGCGCCGCCAGCCCCATGCTGATGCTGGCCTGCAAACCCGCCGCCACCTGATTCAGCGACAACTGGCTGACGGCTGTCCGCATACGCTCGGCCACTTCGGCGGCATCACCGATGGCGGTGGCGGGCAACAACACCAAAAACTCCTCGCCGCCGACCCGGCCGACCACATCGCCGGGCCGCAACGTCGTGCGCAGGCAATGCGCCACGCGCTGCAGCACTTTGTCGCCGACGTCATGACCGTGCCGATCATTGATCTGCTTGAAATGATCGATGTCCAGCATCAGCACGCAGTAATCACGGCCCTGCTGATGGGCCTCCTGCAATTGCTCCGTCAACACCTGAAACACATGGCGACGGTTGGGCAAGCGGGTCAGCTCATCGGTGAGCGCCATCACCCGCATCCGTTCGGCCTGACTGCGCTGCCGGAAAAACAAATATGCCAGCACAATGGCCACCAGCGCCGTCAGCGCGATGATCACGCTCTGCTGCATCCGGATACGCTGACCAGCGGCCAAGGCCTGCTCGTGCAGGGCGTTTTCCCGCTGCAACTGCTGGTTCTGCTGCTCCTTGCGTGCAGTATCGAACTGCACCCGCAACCGCGAGATCAGGTTGGCGTTGAGTTGCTCGGCCAGGCGCTCGCGCAACTGCAGCTGTTGTTGCAGCGCTTCGACCGCGGCAGCGTGTTTGCCCTGGGCCTGATAGATGGCGGCCTGCGCTTGCCGTATGCGCTCCAAAAAGCGCGGATTGTCGACCGCAGTGAAATAACGATCCGCCTCGGTCAGCGCTTGCAGGGCTTGTTCCGGCTGCGCCAGGGCATGCAGGGCAAGACCGCGCGACAGCTGCAACATGGCGAGATTCTCGGCATTGCGGTTGCGCTGGAAAAACGCCAACGCAGCATCGAGCAGCGGCATCGCTTCTTCGGCGCGGCCAAGCTTGACCAACAAACCACCGATCGCCCGTTCGGTCAACGCCACATCCTCGGCATGACCAAGCTCACGCGCCAACGCCAACGCGGCATGGTAATGCGGCAACGCTGCCTGCAAATCGCCTTTCAGTTCCAGTGTTGAGGCAATGTTGAATTCGGCTGTGCCCAGGTTCTGCCGATCATCATTGCGCTGGTGTTCGCTGTGCAACTGCTGCAAATATTCCAGCGCCTTGTCGTAGTCACCGACCCGTTGATCCGCGTAGAGATTGGCAATGGCATTGAGAACAAAACGGCGCCGGCTGTCGCGCCCGAGGCGCTGATTGATGGCGAACGACTGCTGCAAAGCCAGCAAGGCATCGGCGTATTCGCCACGACCGTGTAACCATTGCCCGTGCAGTGACAGCGCCGACTCCAACAATTCGTCATCGGCCAGCGCCCGCGCCGCCTCGACCACGTCGGCATAGCGCGCGCCAGCCTGTTCCGATTCGCCCTGCTGCTCGGCCGCATAAGCTTCGCACAGCAACAGCTCCGCCGATGTCACCGCCTCGGTGTTCGCATTCAGCGTCGCGCGCTGGCGCTGGCTGTACTGCGCGGCCAGCGCCGGTTCATACGGCGCCCGCGCCCAGCACAGGCTGGTGAAGATTTGTTGCCGCAGCGGCCAATCCTGACTCGCGCCAACAGCGTCGCTGGCCTGCTCCAACAAACCAATGGCCGCCAGTCGATCCGATGCCAGCTGCGCTTTCGCCTGTGCATACAACGCTTGCGCATCGGTCGCGCGCGCTGGCGCCACCGCCACGCTCAGCCACGCGCCACTACAGCACACCAGCCACCACCACCTCAGCCGTCCAACACTGCGCCGCTTCATCACTCGTCGAACTGCCGGCCAGACCATGCCGCTATTGTGGCAGCTTTGCCCGAGAAGGCCACCACGCGCATCGTTCTCACATCCGCCGGGCCGGAGCGGTTAACCGGGCAGCGGCTCCTGCGGCACCCCGGACATGAGTCGCGCCACGCGCGTCTGGGGCGACACGTTCACCGCCAGCGAGGACAACGCCACCTCGAACAGGGTCCGGCACCAGGCCGACAGCAGCGGTGGCCAAAGCGGCTCCGGCTTCCACCACTACGCCGATCCGAGCTGCACCGGCGCAGGCAAGACTGGCGGGGATTTCGGAACAGCTGTCTCGCGAAAAAGCCAAACAGCCCAGCACCGCCCGAAGTATTTGCTGGAAAGTGCATCAGAAAGCGGCAGCCGGCCCCGCACAGACGGACGCGCAACAAGAACGCCACAAAAAGCGCAGCCAGAGCCGCCCCCTGGATGAACGTGCGTTCGAAGTCGGCAAGGAGTTATGGGAGCTCCGGAAAGTGCGCTATCGCGGCCTGAAGCAATCACCGTGCACTGCGTTGGCTGTTTCGCGTTGGCGAACCTGGACAAAGTCCGGCACGAGATGCTGGCATTGCCGAAACGGTATGTCTGGTCAGCCGGCAAAGCCCCACGGAATGCCGTGTTATGGGGATAATGGCTACCCGCTTTCGCCGGCATCACCGGGATGGGATGGCTTCATGTCTTTGCCACGATGGCTCAGCGATGAATGCGGTAGCACGGTTCGTAGGCGCGGCCCGGCAGGCGCATGCGGCCCTGCAAGACAAATTGCTGCAACAGCACATCCATGGCGGCCATGACATCCGGGTCACCGGTCAACTCGAACGGACCATATTGCTCGATGGCCTGAATGCCGTGCGCCTTGACGTTGCCGGCCACCACACCGGAGAAAGCGCGCCGCAAATTGGCGGCCAGTTCGTGCGGGGCCTGCGCCTTGTGCAGGTCGAGTTGCCGCATCGCGTCGTGCGTGGGTTGGAATGGCTGTTGAAATTCCTGCGGCACATTGAGCAGCCAGTTGAAGTGATAGGCATCGCTGTTGGCGCGGCGGAATTCGCGCACATGGGCAATGCCTTCGCGCACGCGCTGGGCGACCCGGATGGGATCATCGATGATGATTTCGTAGCGGGCCTGCGCGTCTGCGCCGAGCGTAGTGCCGATGAAGTCATGAATCTGTTTGAAATACCCGGACGAGGCCTGCGGCCCGGTGAAGATGAGCGGAAACGGCATGTCCTTGTTGGCCGGATTGAGCAGAACGCCGAGCAAATACAGAATCTCTTCGGCGGTACCGGCGCCGCCGGGGAAAATCACGATGGCATGACCGGCGCGAACGAAACCTTCCAGCCGTTTCTCAATGTCCGGCATGATCACCAGATTGTTGACGATGGGGTTCGGCGCTTCCGCAGCGATGATGCCGGGTTCGGTCAGACCGATGTATTGGCCGCCAACAATGCGCTGCTTGGCATGGCCGATGGTGGCGCCTTTCATCGGCCCTTTCATCGCGCCCGGACCGCAGCCGGTGCAGATGTTCAAACCGCGCAGGCCGAGCTGGTAACCGACCAGTTTGGTGTAATCGTATTCCTCGCGCGAAATCGAGTGGCCGCCCCAGCAGACAACCAGATTCGGCTCGCTGCCGGGCCGCAGCATCTTGGCGTTGCGCAGGATGTGAAACACGGCGTCGGTGATGCCGCTGCTTTTGGTCAAATCGAAACGCGGGTTGTCGGCGATCTCGTCACTGACATAGACAATGTCGCGCAGCACCGAGAACACATGCTCGCGCATGCCGCGGATCATCTCGCCGTCGACAAACGCGGTTTCCGGTGCGCCGGTAATTTCCAGCTTGATGCCACGCGCTTCCTGGATGATCTGCACCTGAAAATCCGGATAGCGCTCCAGCAGTTCCTTGCCGCTGTCGAGATCGTTGCCACTCGACAGCACGGCGAGCGTGCAATTGCGAAAGACATGGTGCAAGCCGTGCTGGCTGGTGTCGACCAGTTTGCTGATTTCCAGTTTGGAGAGCAGTTCCAGCCGGCCGCGTGGCCGGATGATGGCATTGACGCTGGCGTAATTACCGTCAGGTTGCAGCGTGGCGTTGATCATGGTGGCATCCCGCCTGAGTTGTTGATGACTACCGTGATCACACTATAGCGCAGGCACAGTCACCGCGCTGGTGGCACACCGATGACGGTCGATGTTCAGACCGCGTGTGCGGCTACAACGATTCGGCCAATTGGTGACCACGCGGCATGTCGACCTTGAGCAGCATCAGCAGACCGACGACAAAATAGAGGCCGGAGATCAGCATTGCCAGATGGTGGTTGTTATTACTGAGCCAGGTGACCAAGCCATAAGTTGGCGGGCCGATGATGGCGGAGATGCCGAGCGCGGCATTCCACAAACCATAGAACTCGGCGCGGCGCGCCCGCGGCGCAACGTAGGCGACCATGGCGCGGCCCGCCGATTGACTGGAGCCCATACACAAGCCGGCGATATTGGCTGCCGCCCAGAACGCACCGGGCGTGTCGGTCATCGCGGCCAGCAGCACCATGACGATCCAGCCAAACAAGGTCAGTGCCAAGGCATTGCGATGGCCCAGCCTATCCTGCAAGTAACCGAAACCGAATGCGCCAATCGACGCGGTGATGTTGACCAGCAGGATCAGCGTCATCGTCTGCGCCATGCTGAAGTGCATCACTTGCTGCGCGTAAATGGCGGCGAGTGCAATCACCACCGCAATGCCGGCCTGATAGGTCAGGCCGCACAGCAGCAGCCAGGCAAAATCCGGAAACCGGCGCAATTCGGCCAGCGTCTGCCACAACTGGCGGATACTGTGCCGCAGCACATGCGGCACCGATTGGCTCGGCTGTGGCTGCGCCCGCTCGCGCAGGAACACGAACATCGGTATCGCGGTGAGACCATAGAGAGCGGCGACCAGCAGCATCGTTACCGGCACATAATGCGTTGCCTTGTCGCCGGCGGCTTGCGCCGACAACACATAGGCCAGACAAATGCCCAGCGCGAGCAGACCGCCGACATAACCAAAACTCCAACCCCAACCGGAGACTTTGCCGAGCGCCTCCGGCTTGGCGATTTCCGGCAGAAAGGCGCTGTTGATAGCAACACCGGCCTGAAAGAAAAAATTGGACAGCACGATTGCCGCGACGGCGAGCCAGAACGTGTGCGGACCGGCCCAGGCCAGTGCCGCCGTGGTGAGCACGCAACCGACGGTGACCAGCGCCAGCAGTTTCTTCTTGTTGGCATGGACATCGGCATAGGCGCCGAGTGCCGGCAACAGCAGAAATACCAACAGGCTCGACAGGGAAATCGCCAGCGTCCACGCCAGCGTCGGATAGCTCAGCGACTGCGCCACCACCGACACGAAATAGGCATTGAACACGGCGGTCAACACCACGGTGGTGTAACCGGAATTGGCGAAATCGTACGACGCCCAGGCGAGCAGCTCACGGCGGCGCACGCCGGCCTGCAGGGCATTGCGATCAAACAGTGGCATGGTGCGGTCCGGTTGTCGTGATCAATCTTGGGAAGCGCTGATCAAGTCGGGCTGTTGTCATACCGGCGAAAGCCGATATCCATTTTCACCGAAAAAAAATGGACCCCGGCGTTCGCCGGGGTGACAAGTGCATTGTCTTTCTGCCCAAATCAGAGCATCCCCTGTTTCGTGGTCGTTTTTTCGTGGTCGTTTTTTCGTGGTCATTGTTTCGTGATCAATCCCTTGTTTCCTGATCACTGAAACGCGCGGATCACGGCAATCGCGTGGTCGATCGCCTCGTCCGAGACATCCAGATGCGTGACCAGCCGCAACCGGTACAGGCCCGTGGTCAGAATGCCGTGCTGCTTCAGGTGTGTCGTGAATGCCTGCGCCTGTGCCGGCGCGACGGTCAGGAACAGCATGTTGGTGGCAACCGATTCGACCGAGACAAACGGCAGGCCGCTGATGCCTTCGGCAAGCCGGGATGCGCGCGCGTGATCATCGGCCAGCCGGTTGACGTGATGTTCCAGGGCATACAAACCGGCCGCAGCCAGCACACCGGCCTGACGCATGCCGCCGCCGAGCATCTTGCGCCAGCGTTTGCCGGCTTGAATGAAATCACGGCTGCCGAGCAGCACCGAACCGACCGGCGCGCCGAGTCCTTTCGACAGACAGATGGAAACGCTGTCGAACGGCTTGGCGAGCTCGCGCTCGGATTGGCCACTGGCGATCACGGCGTTGAAAAAGCGGGCGCCATCGAGATGACAGCTGAGCCCGCGTTTGCGCACCAGGGCCGTCGCTTGCTCGATGTAATCCTGCGGGATGACCCGGCCATGCCAGGTATTTTCCAGCGCGAGCAAACGGCTGCGGGCGAAATGCGGATCGTCCGGTTTGATCGCCGCTTCGATTTTCGCCAGCGGCAGCGTGCCATCCGGCGTGTGTTCGATCGGCTGGGGCTGGATGCTGCCGAGCACCGCCGCGCCGCCGCCCTCGTATTTATAGGTGTGAGCGTCCTGACCGACCAGGTATTCATCGCCGCGCTGGCAATGGCAGAGCAGCGCAATGAGATTGGATTGAGTGCCGCTCGGCACGAACAAACCGGCTTCGAAACCGAGCCGTTCGGCCAGCGTTGCCTGCAGCCGGTTGACGGTCGGGTCATCACCGAAGACATCGTCGCCGACTTCTGCGGCCGCCATGGCGGCGCGCATGGCGGCGGTCGGACGGGTGACGGTGTCGCTACGCAAATCAATGATCGTCTGGGACATGGCGAGTGAGCCTGCTGGCGCGGCGGGATCGGTGAATGGCACAGGCGTCAGAGCCTAACACCCGCGCCCGGCCGGACCAAGCCGGGCGTATCCCGTCACGTCGACTCTGCCGCGGTGCCGGCGTCGACGGCGCCCGCGCGCAGCTGCCAGCGCTACGGCCGCTGTTTGCGGTGGCCGGCAGCAAAGTTTTGCGCCAGCCCGTATGATCGGCGGCGGTTACCCGCCCTTCTCTCGACTCTCCATCATGACCGACACCACCGCGACCGCTATGAACCTGGTCAAGCCCGAACAACACGGCGAAACCGGCCGCGCCGTGCTGCGCACGCTGCTGCCGTTTCTGAAGCCGTATCGCTGGCGCATTGCCCTGGCGCTGAGTTGCCTGCTGGCATCCAAGCTCGCCAACCTCGGCGTGCCGATGCTGATGAAAAAACTGGTCGATGATCTGAACGTGGCGCCGAGCCTGCTGGTGTTGCCGGTTGCGCTGCTGATTGCCTACGGCGCGTCCCGCGTTTCGGTGAGCTTTTTCAACGAGATGCGCCAGATCGTGTTTGCCCGGGTCATGGCGCGCAGCGCCCGGACCGTGACGCTGCTGGTCTTCCGGCACCTGCATGCGCTCAGTTTGCGCTTTCACCTGGCACGACGAACCGGCGGCGTCTCGCGCGATGTCGAGCGCGGCGGCACTGCCATTTCCGATCTGCTCGACTGGACGCTGTACACCATCATCCCGACCATCCTGGAAGTCACGCTGGTCACCATCGTGCTGGTCTGGGCTTACGATGTCGGCTTTGCTGTCATCACCTTTGCGACCCTGATTCTCTACGTCCTGTGGACCTTCAAGGTCACCAGCTGGCGTAACCAGTTCTATCGCGCGTCAGTCGAGGCCAACACCGTTGCCAGCGCCAGGGCGGTCGATTCGCTGCTGAACTACGAAACGGTCAAATACTTCAACAACGAAGAGCACGAAGCCCGCCGCTACGACGAAACCCTGATCAAACAGGAAGACGCCAACGTCAAGGCACTGAAATCGCTGGCGGTGCTGAACGTCGGCCAGGTCGCCATCATCAGTCTCGGCGTCACCGCGATGATGTGGCGTGCCGCCGATGGCGTGGTCAGCGGCACGATGACCATCGGCGATCTGGTGTTGGTCAATGCTTACTTGCTGCAACTGGCCAGCCCGCTGAACTTTCTCGGCATGATGTATCGCGAAGTGAAGCAGGCGCTGACCAATATCGAGAAGCTGTTCGGTCTGCTGCACGAAACAAAAGAGGTCGATGACAAGCCGGATGCGCGGACGCTCAACACCCGCAACGCCGAAATCGTGTTTGACAACGTCCGCTTTGGTTATGACGACAGGCGGGAGATTCTGCACGGCGTCAACTTCCGGGTCGGACCCGGTGAGACGGTGGCGGTGGTGGGTCACAGCGGTTCCGGTAAATCGACGCTGGCGCGACTGCTGTACCGTTTTTACGATGTCGGCGCCGGCAGCATCCGCATCGATGGTCACGATTTGCGCGATCTGAGACAGGATTCGCTGCGCGCGGCGATTGCCATCGTGCCGCAGGATACCGTGCTGTTCAACGACAACATCCTGTACAACATTCGCTACGGTCGGCCGAGCGCAAGCGACGACGAAGTCTTTGCTGCCGCACGCGCGGCCCATATCCACGATTTCATCGTCAGCCTGCCCGACGGTTACCAGACCGAAGTCGGCGAACGCGGTCTGAAACTGTCCGGTGGCGAGAAGCAGCGGGTGGCAATTGCCCGTGCCTTGCTGAAGAACCCGGCGATCCTGATTTTCGACGAAGCGACATCGGCACTCGATTCGCGCTCCGAAAAAGCGATTCAGGCCGAGCTGGATCGGATCGCGGTCGGCCGCACGACGCTGGTGATCGCACACCGGCTGTCAACCGTGATGAACGCCGACGAGATCCTGGTGCTCGACCACGGCCAGATCATCGAACGCGGCACCCACACCGAACTGCTGGCAAAAGACGGTCACTACGCCGCGATGTGGCGCTTGCAACAACAGGCAGCGGAAGTGGGCGATGTGCAAACGGTGGATGCACTGGCATCGCCGGTGGGCTAGTGAGCCTCATCAGACGTGATTGCATTCGCTAAAAGAAGTTTCGCCCCTTACATCGCGAAGTGCGAAACACAGCCAACCAGTTCCCCTCCTTGTCAAGGAGGGGTTAGGGGTGATTGGGCTCCGGGTGCATGGACGTAAACAAGATGAGCCAAACTTGGCTCGTACAGCCGTGACCGTCTGAACGATAGGACATAGCACAGCGCGCGCTGAGTCGAACCGCCAACAGCCCCGCTCAGCCAGATGCAGAGCATCCGGCGCTTTGCTGGCGTACAGTGCACAGGCACTGTACTTCAATCCTGCTTCGCCCTTGACAAGGAGGGGAGGAAAATCCTCAACCAAAATCCTTCCGCAATGCCGCCAGCGTATCTGTCGGGATCGTGGTCGCCATCGTGTAATGCGGATGATCGCAGCCGAACAACACCGAGGCGCCGTCGCGAATCGCCATGATCTGATCTGGCGAGAACTGGAAACGCAGGAAGTGCACTGACGAGGTTTTCTCGGCGGTTTCCCGCTCCAGATCTTCATCGGCAATGGCATAGACGGGCGCAAAGCCCTGCACCTGCACGTAGACCCGATCTTCGACACCGATCAGTTTGGCCAGTTCACGCTTGCGTTCTTCGACGTCGATGTACTCGATCAGCAGTGTCGCTTTCCAGTTCTGACCGTCCGGCACCAGCGGGTTATAGGCTTCCAGCTCGCTCTGAATGCCCTCTTCGTCGAAGATTTTTTCCACCCGCAGCATCTCCTGAATCTGGTAGCGGATGGTTTTCTCGTCTTCAAACTGGACTGTCAGGTGCTCACCGAGGTGCACCGTACGCAGACGCCGGTGCGGGATCACTTCGGCGCGGAATTGCGGCCGGATCTTGCTGTAGCCTTCCAGCGTCAACAGACTTTCGCGTGCAATCATCACCGTTACCTCCTGCAGAAACGGAACCGTGGTTCAGCCGGACAAACCGTAAGCGATGGCCAGCAAGCTGATCGGGTGCTGCAATGCCGGTTTCGGCAGCTGCTGTTCGTCCATCCCCTGCTGCAAGTGATGGCCGGCCAGCGGACAATCGGACGCCATGTAGTTCGCATCCGGTTTCGCCATGGCTTTGACCACCGGCTTGCCGATTTTCATCGCCGTCTCGTGATGTTCTTTTTTGACGCCGTAAGTCCCGGCATGGCCGGAGCAGCGCTCGACGACCGTCATCGTGGTACCCGGCACCAGCTTGAACAGATCCTCGGTCTTGCGGCCCATGTTCTGGACACGGCCGTGACACGGTACGTGATACGAGACATTGCCGAGCGCGGTTTGGAAATCGGTGCGCAGCAGCTGGTCCTTGTGCCGCGCGACCAGATACTCGAACGGGTCCCACATTGATTCCTGCACCAGCTTGACGTCGGCATCATCCGGAAACAGCAGCGGGATCTCCTGCTTGAACATCAGCGTGCAGGACGGCACCGGCGACATCAGCGCATAGCCTTCACGCGCCAGTTTGGCGAGCAGCGGAATATTTACTTGCTTGGCTTTCCTGACCGACTCCAGATCACCGAGCTCCAGCTTGGGCATGCCGCAGCAACGCGCCTCGTTGACCAGCGTGTACGGCACGCCGTTGTGGTTCAGCACTTTCATCAGGTCGGCGCCGATCTGCGGCTCGTTGTGGTTGACATAGCAGGTCGCGAATATCGCCACCTTGCCCGGCGTCCGCTCGCCGTCCTTGGCGAGGAGCGAGTTGTCGCTCGGTGGTGCGCTCTGGGTCAATTTCTTGCTGGCAAATTTCGGTAACCAGGCCTTGTGGTGGACGCCCAGCGTGGACTCCATCACCTTGCGGACCGGTTTCAGTTGCGTGAACGCATTGGCGGCCTGCACGACAATCGGCACGCCGGCGACCGCAGCTTGCATGTCGGTGTTGGCGAGCAGCTGCTCGCTTTTCTTCACTTCACCGTTTTTGAACTTGATCGCCTTGGCGCGCAGCATCAGGTGCGGGAAATCGAGGTTCCACGGATGCGGTGGCACGTACGGGCATTTGGTCATGTAGCAGAGGTCGCAGAGATAGCATTGGTCCACGACCTTGATGAAATCTTTCTTGTCGACACCGTCAACTTCCATGGTGCTGCTGTTGTCGACCAGATCAAACAGGGTCGGAAAACTGTTGCACAGCGACACGCAGCGGCGGCAGCCGTGACAGATGTCGTAGACGCGCTCGAGCTCTTTTTCGCAGTCGGCCGCGTCGTAGTATTTCGGGTCTTGCCAGTCAATGGCGTGACGGGTGGGCGCTTCGAGGCTGCCTTCACGGGTCGACATGCGAGCTCCTTAAACCGGGGCAAGACAAAGAGGAAAAGGGATGCACAGACGCGGCGCGTTGCCGACGCCGTCACGCAAACCGGAAGGCTCCGGCCTGCGTGCGGGCGACAATAGCCATCAGCGCAATCAATCGACCAGGGCGTCGAGCGCTTTCTGGAACCGGTTGGCGTGCGAGCGCTCGGCTTTCGCCAGCGTTTCAAACCAGTCGGCAATTTCCTCGAAGCCTTCCGAGCGCGCGGTCTTGGCCATGCCCGGATACATGTCGGTGTATTCGTGGGTTTCGCCGGCAACAGCGGACTTCAAATTGTTGCGCGAGCTGCCGATCGGCAAACCGGTGGCCGGATCACCAACGGCTTCGAGAAACTCGAGGTGACCGTGAGCATGTCCGGTTTCGCCTTCGGCGGTCGAACGGAACAGCGCCGCGACATCGTTCTGGCCTTCGATGTCGGCCTTGTTGGCGAAATAGAGATAGCGACGATTGGCCTGCGACTCACCCGCGAACGCGTCTTTCAGACACTGTTCGGTTTTGCTGCCCTTCAAACTGGCCATGTTGACCTCCTGCTGTGGTTGGTGATGAACATTCCACTCGCCATCGCCGAACCGTATCGTGATGGTGAATGAACCGTACTCCCGCCGCAGCGATGCCAACGCAGCGCTGCCGCGACAACCTGTTTGTCAGCAGCGTCGACTACACGGTCCGTTCAGGCCTCGTCGGAATTACCTGAACCGGACACCGGCGCCCGGACAACCGACCCGAGCGGTGGGCACGGCGCCTGCGGCTCACCGTGCACCCGTTCGGTTGTCGGCAGAATCGGCCCTGCCATGCAGCAGGACACAACTGATTGAATACCCATGGGATGACCAAGGCCAATAGGCAACAGCTGTGATTGCCATAGGCGCTGCCTATGAGCAATGCCGGAAGGCTTATTGAGCATAGGCTACAAAACGCTACCGACTGTCATCGTTCCGTCGCCGGCTTGTCATGGCAGCCCCCTACCCTCGCCGCGAGCCCGGTCAACTGACCGGCGTCCGCTTTATTCGCGAGGGAAAGTCATGAACCGGAACGTCAACACCCCACACACGGCGCGTCGGCAGATGCTGACCATTGCCATCGGCCTCAGCCTGACCGGCTTCAGCGCCACAGCCGCGGCCGATGTGGTCATCAGCCAGCTGTACGGTGGTGGCGGCAACAGCGGTGCAACGCTGCGCCACGATTTTGTCGAGTTGCACAACACCGGCAGCGCACCGGTAACGCTCGACGGCTGGAGCCTGCAATACGCTTCGGCAAGTGGCAGCAGTTGGCAGCGGACCCATCTCAGCGGCGTCATTGCCGCCGGTCAGTACTTACTGATTCAGCAGGCCGCCGGCAGCGGCGGCTCGGTGGATTTGCCGACCCCGGACGTGATCGGCAGCATCGCGATGTCGAACAGCAGCGGCAAACTGGCATTGGTCAATCACCAGGTCGCGCTGACCTGCAGCACCGGCTGCGACAGTGCCGCCGGCGTGATCGACTTTGTCGGTTTTGGCAGCGCCAGCAGCAGCGAGACGGCGCCGGTCAGCGCGCTCAATAACAGCAGCGCCGCGCTGCGCAAAACCGACGGCTGCACCGACACCGACAACAACAGCAGCGATTTTGTCACCGGTACCCCGAGTCCGCGCAACAGCGCCAGCAGCTTTGTCCTGTGCAGTGGCGATGGCGGCGGTGAAGGCGGTGGTGGTACAGGCGGCAATGACAAACGCATTCGCGACATTCAAGGCCATGCGCATCTGTCACCGCTGGCCGGTCAACAAGTCAGCAATGTGCCGGGCGTGGTCACCGCGGTGCGCAATAACGGCTTCTTCTTGCAGGATGAAACGCCGGATGCCGATCCGGCGACGTCGGAAGCCATACTCGTTTACACCGGCAGCGCACCGACGGTGGCGGTTGGCGACCGCGTGACCGTCAGCGGCACGGTCACCGAATTCCGGCCCGGCGGCAGCGGCGGCGGCAACAACCTGACCATCACCGAACTGACGTCGCCGACTGTCACCACGCTCGCGAGCGGGATCGCGTTGCCGGCGCCGGTTGTGCTGGGCAGCAGTGGTCGCGCCGTACCGAGCGTCGTGATCGCCAGTGGCGTATCCGGCAGCATCGAGACGCGCGCCAGCTTGCAGCTCGGAGACGGCATCGATTTCTACGAAAGCCTCGAAGGCATGCGCGTGCAGATAAACGGCGCCCTGGTGGTGGGCCCGACCAGCAACTTCAATGAGATTCCGGTAGTCGCCGACAACGGGCTCAACGCCGATTTGCGCACGGCGCGCAATGGCGTGGTGATCCGTGCCAATGATTTCAATCCGGAGCGGATTATTCTCGATGACGGCTTCATCACGCTGCCGGCCGCCAATGTCGGCGACAGCTTTGCCAACGTGGTCGGCGTGATGGACTACAGCTTTGGCAACTTCAAGCTGCTGCCGACCACGATTTCGCCGCTACAGCCCGGCGGCTTGCAGCCGGAACAGGCGCGCGTCGCCATGCCGGGTGAAACGACCATCGCGTCGTACAACGTCGAAAACCTGGCAGCAAGCAATGACGCCGGCAAATTCACTCGACTGGCACAACAGATCGTCAACCAGCTGCGCAATCCGGACATCATCGCGCTGATGGAAGTGCAGGACGACAACGGCGCCAGCAATGACAGCGTGGTCAGCGCCGATCAAACGGTGGCAAAACTGGTCGCGGCGATTCAGGCCGCCGGCGGCCCGCTGTACCACTACCGCGACATCGACCCGGCCGACGATCAGGACGGCGGCCAACCGGGTGGCAATATTCGTCAGGGTTTTCTGTTCAATCCGCTCGCCGTGCGCTTTGTCGACCGCGCCGGCGCCAGCGCGACCACGGCCAACGCCGTCGTCAGCGACAGCAGCGGCGCACGTTTGCAGTACAGTCCCGGCCGCATCGCACCGACCGACAGCGCGTTCGCCGACAGCCGCAAACCTTTGGCCGGCGAATTCCTGATCGACGGCAACCGGGTCTTTGTCATTGCCAACCACTTCAATTCGAAAGGTGGTGATCAGCCGCTGTTTGGCCGTTACCAACCGCCGGCGCGCAACTCGGAACTTCAGCGCACCGCCCAAGCCAATGTGGTTGCCGAGTTTGTCGCGGATATTCGCGATGCCGACCCGAATGCCAAGATCGTGGTGCTCGGCGACATCAATGACTTCCAGTTCTCCGACACGATGGCGATTCTGGAAGCGGCCGGCCTGCATGACCTCATCAACACGCTGCCGGAAAACGAGCGCTACACCTATGTCTTCGAAGGCAACTCGCAGGCGCTCGATCACATCCTGGTCAGCGATGGCCTGCGCAACGCCGTCAGCGAATACGATGTCGTGCACATCAACAGCGAGTTTGCCGACCAGGCCAGCGACCACGATCCGGAGGTGGCCTACCTGCAACTGCCGCTCGGTGGCAGTGATGTCAGCGACCGCTTCAGCGTCTACAAATCAGGGCTGAGCCATAACCGCGTCAGTGGCCTCTATTCTGCCAGTGTGACACTGACCGCCACCGCTGCCGTCAGTGGCCCGCTGATCGTTCGGCTCGCCGGTCTGCCAAGCGATATCAGCCTGATCAACGCCGATGGTCTGGTCGCAGATCAGCCGTTCCTGCGCCTGGCTCCCGTTCAGCCCGGACAGAAGATCAGCCTGTCGTTGCAGTTCCGCAATCCGGCACGCAAGCCCTTCAGCTACAGCGTAACGGTTCGGCAAGGCGAGTTCTGAAACTCTCATTCTGCAACCCGCATTCTGAAACCCACATTCTGGAACCCACATATTGACCACCACGCCGGTCAGCAATGACGGCAGCAACATTGATGTCAACACGCGGCGGCCGTCACTGACAGACCGGTAGCGGTCGCCGCATTCACCCGCAATCGAAACGGACCGCAATCATGAAATTTCTGGCAACCTTGGTATTCGCAACGGCACTGCTTTTTGCCAGCAACAGCCGCGCCGACCTGATCTATCAAATCGACATGGATACCGGCAGTTTGACCGGCGATGGCTTCATCGAACTGTCGCTCGGCGGCCTGACGGATGCGCCCGCGGCACTGGCGACAGTGACCAGCCATAGCGGCGCTTTTGGCGACGTTGTCGATCAGTTTGGTGCAGTAACCGGGGATCTTTCCGGCACCTTGCAATTGGCCAGCGCGCTGGGCTTCGCTGACTTGGTGCAACAGGTCAGTTTCGGTGAGCTGCTGCAACTGCAGGTGCTGTTCAGCGGCGCCTGGCTGGACACCATGGCCGAAGCCGGCATCAGCTTTGCGATCAAGCTGTGGAGCGCCGAATGGCTGCCGCTGCTGACCATTGATGCCGCCGGTGATTTGCTGCAACTGGAACTGCTGCCGGGCGGCAGCATCAGCGTTGAAACCTTCAGCACCTCGGTCAATGTTCAACCGCTGATCAGCGTGCCGGTGCCGGCAACCGGCTTGCTGGTGCTGATCGGTTTGCTCGGCCTCGCGCTGAACGCACGCGCGCGCCGTTCGGCATCGCAGCTCCAGCTCGCAGACGGTCGTGTCGCTGCCTGAGTTATCGTTGGCGTGCTGCAGCGCCCTTGATCGTTGCCACGAGATTCTGCTGCGGCGATTACGCCGTCTCAATAGCGGTACCGGAATAGCGAACAACTTGTCCAGCCCAACGCCGTTCATGGTGAGCTAGTCGAACCATGAACGGTGCCAGCAAGCAGAACAATGCGGTCAACGGCGTCACGGCAGCGGCGTGCCACGGATTGTCTCGTCATTGCCATCTGGCTGTCTTATCCTTGCCATCTTGTATGTCCGCTCACCGGCCACGGCATGTCCGCCTCCGAAACGCCTGCCCCGCTCAGCCCCGCTCCGCAGTCACCGACAAGGCCGGCGCACAATATTCGCTTCATCGACGCGTTCTGGTTCTGGTTGAAGCTTGGCTTTATTAGCTTTGGCGGACCGGCCGGGCAGATCGCCGTGATGCATCAGGAGTTGGTGGAAAAACGGCGCTGGCTGTCGGAGCGGCGTTTTCTGCACGGCTTGAACTACTGCATGATGCTGCCCGGTCCGGAAGCGCAGCAACACGCGACCTACATCGGCTGGTTGCTGCACGGTCGCTGGGGCGGGCTGGCCGCTGGCGTGCTGTTCGTGTTGCCGTCGCTGCTGATTCTGATCGCGCTGTCGTGGCTTTACTTTCGTTATGGCGAGGTGCCGCTGGTGGCCGGGCTTTTTTACGGCATCAAACCGGCGATCACCGCCATCGTGGTCCATGCCTGCTGGCGCATCGGCAGTCGCGCACTGCGGCACGGCTGGCATGTCGCGATCGCCGCCGCGGCGTTTGTCGCGTTGTTTGCACTCGACACGCCATTTCCGCTGGTGGTACTCGGCGCTGCATTGCTCGGATTGCTCGGCGGACGGCTGGCTCCCGCGCAATTCCACACCACAAGCAAAACAGACGACAAGCAATCGTACGGCCCGGCAGTGCTGGATGACGACACGCCGCTGCCGCCGCATGCCCAGTTTCGCTGGTCGCGGCTCGCGTTGACGCTGCTG
This sequence comes from Permianibacter sp., assembly GCA_046297695.1. Taxonomy (GTDB): domain Bacteria; phylum Pseudomonadota; class Gammaproteobacteria; order Enterobacterales; family Permianibacteraceae; genus Permianibacter. The sequence goes on from JBKBHF010000028.1 coordinate 23,942, forward strand.
AGTTGCCTGTTGCTGTGGGCCTTGCCGCTGGCATTGCTGAGTTATGTCTACGGCTGGCAAGGCACGTTCACGCAAATGGCCTGGTTTTTCACCAAGGCGGCCTTGCTGACTTTTGGCGGTGCTTACGCGGTGCTGCCGTATGTGTATCAAGGTGCGGTGGAGCAGTTCCGCTGGCTGAGCGGGCCGCAAATGATCGATGGTCTCGCGCTCGGCGAAACCACGCCGGGGCCGCTGATCATGGTGGTGGCGTTTGTCGGTTTTGTCGGTGGCGCGCAAACCGCCGCGCTTGGTGCGGGCAATGAAATGCTGGCCGGCGTGGTCGCTGCCGGTATCGTCACCTACTTCACGTTCCTGCCGTCATTCCTGTTCATTTTCGCCGGCGCGCCGTTCATTGAATCCACCAAGGACGATGTCAAGCTGACTGCACCATTGACGGCGATCACCGCGGCGGTGGTCGGCGTGATCCTGAATCTGGCGCTGTTCTTTGCGTATCACGTGCTGTGGCCACAGGGTTTCAACGGCCGCTTTGACTGGCCGTCAGCGATCATCAGCGTGTTGGCATTGCTGGCACTGTTCCGGCTGAAGTGGAACGTGATGCTGGTGATCGGTGGTGCGGCGGTATTGGGCCTTGTCGTGCACAGCGTGCGCTGAATCCGCCGCGCGTCAATCGCGGTTCGGTATGCGCTGCGGATAATGCCGGCACAGCCAGGCTTCGCCCCAGCCGTCGGCGTCTTCGGCACGACAGGCCGGTGCCAAGGTTTCCGGATTGGCGCAGCCGCGCGCATCCTCACGGCAATACGCTTTCAGTATCTCGGTCTTGCGCTGCGCCTGTTCGGCGCTGAGATTGCTCGGCAAATCCTGGATCGGATAATCGTCGTGCAGGCGCACGTGGCGAACGCGTGGCGCATCGATGAGCGCGGTCAGCAGCAGGCGGGCAACGATGACGTGGTCCGGATGGGCGCCTTCACCACCGGGCCGGCTGTGCCGAACCGGAAACGGTCGGTGCGGCTGCAAGGTGTAGACCGTGTCCGGATCCCATTCGGCGATCAACGCATCGAGTACGGCGATCAGATCCGCCTGCTCGTAGCGCGCACCGGCCTGCGGGCCGATGGTCGCGCTCGCGGCATGCTCGGTGTAGAGCTGATACAAACTCGCCGGCTGCCGCGGCTGGATGCTGTCGTGGGCACCGCACGGCAGATGCAGAAAACTGAGTTGCACTTGCGGCCGTCCGGCCAGCGTCAAACGCTGCACCGGTTTACCGGCCAACAACAACCATTGTTCCTGCCACGCGATCGGCTCGGCAGCGCGGCCAGCCATCAGCGCATAGGCCGCTTGCAGACCGGCCTGCCGACGGCGGTTGTCCGGCTCGTCGACATAACCGCCGGTCACAACCACCGTATGCACACAGGCGCCACGCGCTATCGCCGCATCAATGGCGGGATTGATGAAATAGAGATCGTCATCGGCATGGGCGACCACCGACAACACCCGGCTGCCGACACAAGCGTCGAACGCCGGTGCCGGCGCAGCCGCCGCCAGATCCGGCAGGCACAGCAGCAACAGCAGTGCCGCGAGGGATGAACGCATGACGCCGCGCTCAGCGCGCCTGCACCGGCAAGCGGATGGTCAGCGTGTCACCATCTGCGAAATGCAAGGTCAGCGGAATGTCGTCGCCGGCTTTCAGCGGTGCTTTCAGGCGCATCAGCATCACGTGCAAGCCGCCCGGTTTCAGCACCAGCTCACCGCCGCTCGGCAGGGACGCGCTGTCGACATGGCGCATCTTGGCCATGCCATCCTGCTCGATCGATTCGTGGATCATGGTCATGCCGGCGCAGGCACAGTCGGCATCAACCAACGCGCGCTCGGCGCCGGTGTTTTTCAAGGTGAAATACGCGGCCGCCGGGCTGCCCGGCGGCGGCAGCCGGATATAGCCATCATGCACGCTGATGCCGGTCGCTTCAGCAGCGATGACTGAACCTGACAGCGTGAGGGCAAGCACGCTCGCCCCGATCCACTGACGCATTGGTAACACTCCACGGCAAAAAGGACGTTGGAACGGCCGCGGATTATAGGTCAGATTGTGCCCGCACCGACTGCGACCTTTTGCCGCAGCCGGCCGGGATCAGACCTGTCCGGAGTCAAACCGGGTCTGATGCAGACAAGCCCGATTCAGACAAGCCCGCGGCACAGGTGACTGCTTCACACGTGATAGTGCGGTTCGCGCTCGGGCGCGGCCGTGTCTTCGCGGTCGAGCAGCAGCGCCGCCAGCAGGTAGGCGATCAGCACCGCCGGGAAGAAGAACACCAGTCCAAGCAATGCGATCAAACGGACGGCAAAGCGCGACCAGCCAAAATGATCGGCGATACCGGCGCAGACGCCGAACACCTTGCCGCCATCACTGGCCCGGAACGGCCCGCGACCCTCACGCCGGAATGTGCTTTCGACATTGCGGCGACCACAGTAGGGACATTCACTCATTTCAGGCTCCTCTTCATCGACCCGTCGCCGGTGTGGCCGGTCGTCACGACATGCGCTGCATGGCAAATGCCACTCAGATGCCCCGTTTGCGCCAGTACACATCCCAGCCCGAGATCAACGCCGCGCAAGCGCTGTACACCATCACCGGACCGAACATCAGCCACCACAACTGGTTTGCGATCATGGTGCGCGCTCCGGTTTGTCAGGCGATGCCGTAGTGGTAACAAAATCTGCATCGGCGACGGCGGCTGTATCCGGATGGGCCGGGGCAGCGTCGGCAGCGGACGGTGACACCGGTACCAGCTCGGTGCGACCCGTTGCCGGCAGATCATCGAACGCCGGCTCGCGCGCAACACCCGACACCGGCGGCCATTGCCGCAGCAATTGCTGCTCATGGCGCAGAAAGCACTGCTCGCGTGCGGCCAGCTCCGCCAGCGTTTCCTGCACATCCAGCAGCGGCCGACGCGGCCGTGCCGCACGCTCGCTGGCGGCGAAGAAACGGTTCTCCATCGCTGCCAGTTTTTCGCTGAGCGTGCTGGTCAGTTCGCGTTGCCGCGCCAGCACCAGCTGAATGGCTTCCACTTCGCCGGCCTGCTGCTGCACTTCCCGGCCGGCGCGTTCGGCGAGTTCCGCCCGCGCCAGCGCTGCGGCCTGATCGCGGCGTGCTTGCCAGCGCGACAGCGCCAGGCGGGCGTTTTCCAATTCCGCTTCCAGCAATCGTTCGCGCGCTTTCTCGCGCCGGTGCAGCGCCTGCACCTGGCTCAGCTCTCGGCGCATGGCCAGCAACGGGCCTTGTTCCTGTTGAAACAGCGATCGCACTTCCTGCCTGAGCCATTCCAGCGCCATCCGCATGCCCTCTTGCCAAACCCGTTTCGGCGCACTGGCGAAAACCACCACATGGCGCCGACCCAAGGCTGTTATCGCAACCGCCATGCCAGCCCGTCGACGACGCTAACTTGCTGATTGCATTGACAGGCAAGCCGTGAGGATGAAAGCCGGATCGGCAGAGCCGCTACCGATTGGCGAAATTCACCAACTCGATGGGCGGCGTGAGGCCACCGCAAAAAACGGAGCGGATACGGACCGGACGATTTTGGCTGGTATTGGCTGGTGACAGGTTTTGCGGGTAAAAGGCGAAGCCGGCCCGTTGGTACTCAGGCCGGCTCGGTTTGCGCGGCTTCGACGGCGGCGAGCGCAGCGAACAGCACCTCGACGCCGGCGCCGCGTTTGTGCGCCTGCTCGGACAGCACCCGGCGGAACAACCGGCCGCCTTTCTGGCCGTGATAGAGACCCAGAATGTGCCGGCTCAAATGCTGCAAACCGCTGCCATGGGCGAGCTGGTAACGCGCGTACTCGGCGAATTCACGCAGCACCTCGGCGCGCGTGGTGACAGTGCCGTTATCGCCAAACAAACGCGCGTCGACTTCGGCCAGAAACCAGGGATTGTGATAGGCCTCGCGACCGATCATCACACCGTCGACCTGCTGCAGATGCTGATCGATGGCCGACCACTGCGTGATGCCACCGTTGATGATGATTTCGAGTTGCGGAAAGGTTTGCTTGAGCCGATACACCGTGTCGTATTGCAGCGGCGGGATCTCGCGGTTTTCTTTCGGGCTCAGGCCACTCAGCCAGGCCTTGCGCGCATGTACGGTGAAACTGCTGCAACCGGCCGCAGCAACGGTTTCGACAAAGCGCAGCAGCTCTTCCCAGGAGTCTTTGTCGTCGATGCCGATGCGATGCTTGACCGTGACCGGCACCTTCACCGCCGCGATCATCGCCGCCACGCAATCAGCGACCAATTGCGGCTCCGCCATCAAACACGCGCCGAACTTGCCCTCCTGCACCCGATCGGACGGGCAGCCGACATTCAAATTGATTTCGTCGTAACCGTAATCGACCGCAATGCGCGCGCACTGTGCCAGCTGCTTCGGATCCGAGCCACCGAGCTGCAGCGCGACCGGATGTTCAAACTTGTCGAACTTCAGTTGCGCATCGCGGCTGCCATGCAGAATCGCACCGCAGGTGACCATCTCGGTGTACAGCAGCGCATGCTTGCTGATCAGCCGGAGAAAATAGCGGCAATGCCGATCGGTCCAATCCATCATCGGCGCGACGCTGAAGCGGCGGGAAAGCGGTGCGGTCACGGGTTCAGGACTCCGGCGCCAGAGAAGGGCCAATGGCAACACTGGCTACGTGCTCAGGCTACGTGCATAAAAACAGGGCGCGTATGGTAGCGCCTCTGTCCGGCCATTGCAGGCGGTAACAAGCGGTGAATTTACGGAAATCTTAGCAACGGCCCGGACCGCAAGCCGCTACCCTGCGCGCCACTGGAGCTGCGCGCCGCCCCCGAGCCGGCACGCAGGTGCCGTTCTGGACCGGGCAAGAGGCCCGGCCGGGATCGGCCCCAGCTTGCTCGCAAAAGGAAAGGAATCATGATGCCCGTCTTGTTCACCAAATTGCTGTTGTCAAACAAACTGCTGTCGCCCACCACCGTACCGGTCGCCGTGCTACTGACCGGCAGCCTGCTGCTGCCGGTCACCGCTCATGCCGACAACAGCGCCGACATCGCCCGCGGCCGTTACCTCGTCACTATCGCCGGCTGCAATGACTGCCACACGCCGCGCTACCCGGAAACCGGCGGTCAGGTACCTGAAGCGCAATGGCTGACCGGTTCGCAACTTGGCTGGAAAGGTCCGTGGGGCGTCAGCTACGCCGCCAATCTGCGTTTGTCAGTGCAAAGTTACAGCGAAGACGATTGGCTCAAGCGGGCCTCCTCGCCGATGCTGCCACCGATGCCATGGTTCAATCTGCGCGACATGGAAGAGCGCGACAAGCGCGCACTGTATCGCTACATCAAGAGCCTGGGCCCGGCCGGCGAGCCGGCGCCGATCGCTCTCGCCCCCGGCGTCGAGGCGAAAACGCCGGTCGTGAGCTTCTGAGCCGCTGTGCGAAGCATGCGACACGCAGGCGTTGTATCGCTGCCGCAAACGCACCCGGCGCGGCCAGCAAGCCGATGCAACTCGCCCTCGCCACCGGCGTCGAAGCCAAGACGCCAGTCGTGAGCTTCTGAACCACTGTGTTATGGTTGCGGGACACCCCGGTGCCCGCAGCCAAGCCATGCACAAACTCTATACCGCCGACAATCCGTTCGAAGCGCATCTGCTGCGCGGCTTTCTCGAAGCACATGGCATCAGTGTCCAGGTGCAGGGCGACATGCTGTTTTCCATGCGCGGCGAATTGCCGATGGGTTTCGATACGTTACCGAGCGTCTGGGTGCTGCACGCCAGTGAAACGGCACGCGCCGAATTGCTGCTGGAAGAGTGGCGCGCGCAGCCGCACAACGTCGAACCGAACTGGCAATGCCAGCGCTGTGGCGAAGATTGCGAAGCCAGCTTCGATGCCTGCTGGTCCTGCGGCACGGTGCGCGCCTGAACGGCCCGAACCGTTTGCGATCTCACTGCACATTCACGCTGCGAACAAAGGCCGCCACTTTCGCCGCCAGTTGCTCGCGCTGGCGTCCGACCAACACGCCGATATGACCTGCCAATAGTCGTTCGACCTGCACTCGCTGCCCGGTCAATTCCGCTAACGCCAGTGATGAGGCCGGCGGCACGATGTGATCGTGCTCGGCTATCAACAGTTGCAGCGGTATTTGCAAAGCGCCGAGCGGCCATGCTGACGACACGCCGGCCTGCTCACTGCGGCACAGGCTGTTGCACTGATAGAACCGCTCCAGATACGTCGCCAGTGCCGGTCCGCTCAGCAGCGGCCCGCTGAGCAACCAATGTTCCAGCCGCAGAAAGTTGGCCAGCGCATCTGCCGATGGGGATTGCAGCAACAGCGACAGGTATTTGCCGGTGCGCAGGCTGTACGGTTTCAGATTCAGAAAGGCGAGATTGAGCGTAGCCGGTGAATGCGTTTGCAGGCTGGCGAGACTGCCGGCCGGCAACGCTTGCGACCACGCCGACAGCCGATCTTCGGCAGTGTGAAAATCGATCGGCGTCACAGCCAGCGACAGCGACGCGATCGCGCGCTCATTCTGCGACGCCTGATTCCACTCAAGATTCAGCGCAAGACTCAGTGCCAGCGTGCCACCCTGACAAATGCCGAGCACGGCGACTCGCTGTAGCTGACTCGCAGCACAGACCTGCTGCAGCGCCGGTTGCAGCAACTGTGTCAGATACGCGTCGAGCGACAAGCCGTGCGGTCCGCTGTCGGCCCAATCGAGCAGCCACACCGCCAAACCTTGCGCCTGCAGTGCCGCAATCAGCGATTGCGACGGACTCAAGTCCAGCACATCCGGCCGGTTAATCCAGGCATAGACGAGCAGGATGGGCGTGGCATCGGCGGCGGCTGGATAGCGATACAAGCGGGCATCATGTTGCTGCCAGTGCAGTGTGCGTTGACCCGGTTCGGCTGCTGCCGGTTGCTGCAGCGCCTGCGCCGACAAACGGCCAGCCTGCTGCGCCATGGCCTGCAGCTCGTTTTGCCACTCGACGGGCAACGCGTGCTGCGCGGCGCGCTGCAAGGCGCCGGCGTTTGCCGTAACCATGGCCTCGAATCCCGGCCAACTGGCGGCAGCAAGCAGCTGCGCGGTTTCCGTCGCTGACAACGCCTGCCAGCAGCGCTCGTGTTCGCGCTGCCAGACGCCCAGCACCGTCGCCAGCGACGGCAGATCGGCGTGAGCCTCCGCGTCGGCAGGGTGCGGATTCGTTTGCGCGTTGGCATCCTGTTCTGGCGCCTGCTGAGCGAGCACGCCGGCACACCAGCGCGACCAGAGTTGTTGCAAAAAGGCGTGCCAAGGATGGCCAGCGAACGTGGCAAGTATCGCCGTGGTCGCAACAGGCGTTTGCAGACTCGCCGCCCACAGCGGCGCCATCGCAAGCAACTGGCGCAGGCTTTGTTGCAACCGCCAGGCGCACAATGCCGCACTCGCTGCCGGCGTCAGCGCCGGCCCGCTTTGCCCGAGCACCCAGGCATCATCATCCGGCTGGACGCCGAGCATCGCGAGCACGGCGGTCACCGGAGACAGTGGCAAAAGAAGTGTGGGATTTGGCGCTGACATGCCCGGCCAGTATAGCCGGGCATGTCCAGGAAAAGCGTGCTTAGAGCACGACGAAATCGTCGAGCAGGATCACGCCCAGCGGACCACCGCCGCCAACTTCATCACGGGCGATCGCGGTGTAGATGCCGCCCGCTTCGACGCTGATTGCGAGCGGACCGATCGCAGCGGTTTTGCTGCCGGTCGGCGTGATCACCACGTCGTAATCACCGGCCGGCAACGACACATAACCGGTTTCCGCCTTGAACGGCACGTTGCTGAAGTTCGGCGTGACCGTATTCAGATCGGTGCCCGGTGCGACCACATAAATATCGACCGCACCGGCCGCCGGACTGCCGTGCACCAGCCGCACCCGCGCTTCGGTGGCAATGCGACGTGGGTTGTCGGTCAGCACCAGCGGCTCGATGCTGGCGAGTTCGCCGACCGCAAGCACGCTACTGACACTGCCGGCAGCCAGATCGAGATCGGCATTGATGGCGACGATGTCATTGTCGGCATCGGCGGCAACCTTGACGTTGTAGCTGTCGGCCGGCACCCGGACATAGCCGGTGAAACCCGGATAGGCGAGCGCATTGACCAGCGGCTCGGCGAAGTTGTCGTTGACCACGACATCGACCGCCGGCGCATCCGGCGAGGCATGCACCACGCGCAGCGCCGCCGGCGTGTTGGCATCGCGAATCACGCTGCTCGGATTGCTGCCATCACTGACCAGCAGGTTGATCGGCGAGTAGTCACTGCCGTATTCCGTGTTCAGGATGTTTTCGCTGGCCACCAGCAGCAGATCGCCACCGGCCAGCGGCACTGTGCCGCTGTCGAACACCACCGTGTCCTTGTCACCGGCCAGCGTGACCCGGATGCGGTAGCTGGCGTTGGCGACACTGACCGGCCCGAGCGTCTGCCGGAACGCGAAACTGCCGAGCGCCGTGGCATCGGCGAGCGCGGCATCGGGCGCCGTGACGTAGACATCGACCTGCGGCGCCGACGGCGCGCCATGGAACACGGTGACCCGGGTTTGCCCGGTCGCCACCGCCGTGTCGTCGATTTCGATGAGTTCCAGACCGATGTCGGCGACGTAATCGACCGCGACGGCGGTGTAGATCTTGTCGGCGGCCAGGGTCAGCGTCGCCGGCCCGATCACGGTCGGTGTGCTGTCCGGCAGGATGCCGTTGACCGCGACCTGCAGATCGCCGGCCGCGACTTCGACCAGCGGCGAGATGGATTCATAGTCGAAATCACTCAGCAGCGTGGTGCTGCCGCTGACCACGACATTGACCGGTGGCGCGTCCGGCGAGGCATGCACCACCCGCACCTTGGCGGTCTGCGGCGCCGAGACCGGCGGCGGGTCATCATCATCGTCATCGAAGGCATTGCACCCGGCCAGCGCGAAGGCCAGCAGTGTAACGGTCAGCCAGCCGAACAGCGGCTTGGTCACCGGCGACGTGGTCTTTAATTTAGACATGACGGCGTTACCCCCTGTAAACATTGGCATTTTCCCGCGCACAACAGCTGGCGGTCGGGGCATGGATACGGGGTGCAGTCAGGAAAACGATCACCGGTCGGGTAGCGCTCGTGGGAAAAACCCGACCAACGGCACAGAACCGGCCGCCGCCATCTGCGTGGGTGATCCGGAACCAGTGGCTTGACGTAAGACGCGGTAAGGTAAAACGACTTGGGCACTGCCGATGGCAAGCCACAACAACCGTGAGTCCCGACCGGGCTACAATGGGGCCTCCTCTCCTGCCGCCCGGTTTGCGCCACGCATGGTCGTCAACAACGTAGACAAGGGCAAGGCCGACACCTTTGCCGCTTGCCTGGAGCGCGTCGCCCGCGAACGCTGCACCGAGTCGTTCGGCACTTTGTTCCAGTACTTTGGTCCGCGCATCAAGGCCTATTTCGTCCGGCTCGGCGCCGATTCGGCCTCGGCCGAAGAACTGACTCAGGACACCATGCTGCTGGTCTGGCGCCGCGCCGAGACCTATCAGAGCAGCAAGGCCGGCGTCAGCACCTGGATGTTCACCATCGCCCGCAACCGTTACATCGACGCCAAATGCCGGCGCATCGGTCCGACCGAGCTGCTGCCGGTCGATGATCTGTGGCCGGTGCTGGAAGACGACGCGATGCCGACCGACGAGCAGGCCGACCTGATCCTGCGCGGCGGTGAATTGCGACTGTCGATGGCGCAGCTGCCGCCGGCGCAAGCCGAAGTGATCGAAAAAGCCTATTTCGAAGACAAGTCCCACCAGGAAATCGCCACCGAGCTCGGGGTGCCGGTGGGAACCGTGAAGTCACGCATCCGGCTCGCCCTGCAGCGGCTGCATGCCAGTTTTGCTCAAGGGTAGGAAGTTATGGCTGTCACCCATCATCCGCATGCCGATTGGTTGCTGGCTTACGCCAGCGGTCACATGCCGAGTGCCCAGGCACTTGCCACCGCCGCCCATGTCTCGACCTGCGCGGTCTGCCGGCAGCAGCTGAGCTCGCTGAACGCGCTCGGCGGCGGCCTGCTCGAGCAATTGCCGCCGACCACGTTGGCAAGCGACAGCTGGCAGAAAATGGTGCGCCGACTGGAGCAGGACAAGCGCGAGCCAACGCAAGCTGCGCCGGCAGCGATCAGTGTCAACCGCGCTTCGCACAACCAAGGTTTGCCACCACCGCTGCAAAAACTATTGCCGGATGGCTTGCCACGCAAGTGGACCCGACTCAGCACCAGCCTCAAGCAAGCGACGTTGAAGGAATTGCCGGATGGCACCCTGATCGCGCTGCATCACATCCGCGCCGGCGGCAAGGTGCCGCAGCACACGCACGAAGGCATCGAGATCACGCTGGTGCTGAACGGTTCGTTTTCGGACCAACGCGGGCTCTATCAGGATGGCGACTTTCTGGTCGTTGACGAAACCGTCGATCACACGCCGACCGCGGTGCAGAACGAAGACTGCTTGTGTCTCACGGTACAGTCGGCGCCGCTGCGCCTGACCGGCCCGATCGGCCGCTGGTTCAACCCGCTGATTCGGGCGCTGAGCTGAATTCAAGCAGGCATTCACTGCCCAAAAACAAACGGCGCATCATGCGCCGTTTGTTTTTGGCCTGCGGCAACGCGGCGCTCACACCCGGAAATGACCGACCTCGGTTTGCAAGGCCGTTGAATAGTCGGACAACTGCTTGCCGGTTTCGGTACTGGCCTTGGCGGCGTCGGCGCTGCGGCTGGCAATACTTCGGATCGTTTCGACATTGCGGGCGATCTCATCGGTCACGGCCGTCTGCTGTTCCGCAGCAGTCGCGATCTGGGTGTTCATGTCGGTCAGCTTCAATACCGATTCGGTGATTTGCCGCAACGACTGTTCGGCCGCTTGCGCGCGGCTGACCGTGGTATCGGCTTTGGCCTTGCCGCGCTCCATGATGCTGACGGCATTGCGGGCACCGCTTTGCAGGCTCTGGATCATCGACTGGATTTCGTGCGTGCTTTGCTGGGTCCGCGCCGCCAGCGTGCGCACCTCATCGGCGACCACAGCGAAACCACGGCCCTGTTCGCCGGCACGCGCCGCCTCGATCGCGGCGTTGAGCGCCAGCAAATTGGTCTGTTCGGCGATGCTCTGGATCACGTCGAGCACCTTGCCGATGTTGGCCGTTTCCAGTTCCAGTTGGTGAATGGTGTCGGCGGCACCGCTGACATCACTGACCAAATCCTCGATGGCCTGCACGCTTTGCCGCACCACTGAACGGCCCTCCTTGGCATCGGCATCGGCACTCTGTGCCGCTGCGGCCGCCGCCGAGGTGGAGTGCGCGATCGATTGCACGGTGCTCGACATTTCATGCACCGCCGTCGCGACCTGCTCGGTCGCCTGATGTTGTTCCGCCGTCAGCTCGCCGGCCTGACGGGTGATGCCGGCCAACCGGGTCGCGGCTTGGCCAACCTCATTGGCGTGGCCGATGACCCGTTGCAAGGTTTGCTGCAATTTGGCGACAAACTGATTGAATGCGTTGGCGACCTGACCGAGTTCATCACGGCTCTGGACATCGAGACGCTGGGTCAGATCGCCATCGCCATGCGAAATGTCTTCGATGCGACTGAGCAGGTTCGTCAGCGGTCGCACCACCATCGGCGGAAACACAACCGCCAACAACAGGCAGATACCGAGACCGATGATCAGGACAATGCTTTGCAGCGCGGCGCTGCTGTCGCGCGTGGCCAGCACGGCTTCATCAGCGGCCTTGGCTTCGTCCATGATCAGCCCGCCCATCCGATCGATGGCATCGCGCGCCTGCTGAAATTCGGTTTCCGCCTGCGCGACGGCGCTGGTGTCACCGCTGCCGGCGATCAGGCCATCGGCATGCTGCTTCCAGCGGGCAAAGGCCTGCTCGAAATTGCGCAGCTCGGTCTGGATCTCGCGCTGCTCCGGATGCAGCGCCGCAGCTTTCTGAACCCGTTCACGCGCTTGCGTCAGGTTCTCGTTGTAATCGCTGCGATGGCTGTTGGCATCACCGAGCCCGGCCAGCACCGCGTGTTCCGCCACCAGCGCCTGATACAGATCGCGGTCTGCCTCCAACACCAGATTGACGCTGGGCAGCAAGCGGCCGGATACATCATTGGCGAGCGCGCCCATCTGGGCACTGGCGCGCATGCCGAGCCAGGCCATGACGATCAGCATCAAAGCCAGCAACACAATGGGCGCGAGCAGCTTGCGCCGGAAAGGCCAGTCGCGAAATCCGAGCATGGCAATGTCCTCCTTGGCAGGAACCGTCCGGCAAGTATAGGTACGTTTGTATAAATGAGCGTTCGGCTTGAGCCGAATCGGAGCAACGGCATCGGCGCCAACGGCGATGACGGCAAAGCGGCAAACAGTTGCCGCTTTGCCACACGCAGAGTGGGGGGAACAGCAAACAGCGGAAAACGAGGCCGAACCGGCGTTTGCCGACTCAGTAGCCCTTCACGGAATAATCGACGGTGAATTCGAGATGGTCGATGCGGCGCACTTCGGTTTCGATGCGACCGTCTTTGTGCAGACGCAGCAAGCGGTAGCCGGGGCTCTCGGTGTCGGCCTGGAAATCTTCCGAGTGCGGTTTGAACTGCACGCAGGTGGATGGCGTCGCCAACAGCCGGATGCCGTCCTGCTCGCGATCAAACGCCTGATGGATATGGCCCCAGAGTATCGCCGACTTGGCTTTGTGCGCTTGCAGCATGGCCAACAGCGGCTCCGGATTATTGAGACCGATCGTGTCGAGCCAGAAACAATCAACCGGCACCGGATGGTGGTGCAAGACCACCAGTGCGTGATGATTCGGGTATTCCTTGAGTGCCTGTTCGACCAGCGCCAGCTGATCGTCTTTCAGCTTGCCGTAAACCCGGCGCGGCACCATCGAATCGAGCAGAATCAGCTGCCAGTTGCCGACCAGGATGCGCTTGGCCGCCGACCAGTTGCCGCCGACCAGCTCGGACGCCATCAGCGCCGGCTCATCGTGATTGCCGGGGATCCAGAACGCCGGCATGGCAAAACGGCTGATGCCATCACGCAGCCGCTGATAGGACTCCGGCGTGCCGTCCTGGGACAGATCGCCGGTCGCCAGCAACAGATCCTGCGCCGGCAGCGTGGCGATGTCGTCGAGTACTGCATTGAGGCTGAACGCCGTCTGCAAGCCGAGCAGCTTGCCGCCATCATCCTTGAACAAGTGGCAGTCGGTGATCTGGACGAACTCGACCACCTCCGCCTGCCGTGGCGTGACGATGTGAACGGGGACCGATCCTTGTCGCATTCAGAGAGCTCCGGTGCGCGCCGCAGCGGGCCGCACAGCCAATGACCGGATGCAATGCACGGGCAGGCGCCGGCGCTGGCAGGAGGCCAGCCAGTCGGTCAGAAAATCGGTGACCCGCTGTTTTTCGTCGCGTTGTGCCATCTGTGCATTCGGGTAGGGATAGACACCCTGCATCACCCGTCGGTCGTGCCACTGTAGCACTTCCGCCAAGCGGGCATCATGGTACAAACGCACATTCATACGCCGGACACCGGACCACCAATGTGACGCACTGCCCAATGCGTTCGGGTCCAGTTCCTGCACCCGCAACGTCGTGGTGTAACGGTCTTCTTCCAGCATGATGAGTTCGAGCGCCCGCTTGCCGCCGGGCCGGCCGACGACGTCGCCGACCGCCAGCAAAGCAGTCAGCGTCCGGTAATTGCGTTCGCAGCCGGCCAGTAACCGGTCGAGATCCGGTACATAACGGCGCTGCGGTTGTCGGGCTCGAAATAACACGGCGTTCATGTTGGCAACCTTAGCGCGAAACCCAAGGCTTTGCGAATAGGCGCCAGCGAAAGCGGCGATTACCAGTCGACGCCATGGATGCGCAGCCACTGCAAGGCCAGCACCGTCATGGCGTTCTCGATATGGCCGGCGTCGAGCCAGGCAAATGCGGTCTGGCGCGGCACCACATGGACACGGATGTCCTCGTGCTCTTCCGGCAGGCCACCGTGCGCCGCCAGCGCCGATGCATCGACCTTGGCGGCATAGACATGGAACACTTCATTGCAGCAGCCGGGGGTCGTGAAGAACCGGCCGACAAAATGCAGTGACGACACCGTGCAACCGGCCTCCTCCATCGCCTCGCGCCGGGCGATCTCGTCCGGCGGCAACTCCTTGTCCAGCATGCCGGCGACCATTTCCAGCTGCCACGGCGTGCGCTCACTGGCCAGTGCGCCGATCCGGAACTGTTCGACAAACACCACCGCGTCCAGCGCCGGATCATAAAGCAGCACCGAGACCGCGCCCCGGGTCATGAACACTTCACGGGTGACCGGTTCGCTGTCACCGCCGGCAAAGCGCTTGTGGGTGAAAACCAATTTCTCGGCGCGGAAATAGCCTTGATAGAGCGGCTCGCGCTTGAGTACCGTGTAATCCTTGCTGCCGAACTGCGGCTTCATTTGCCAGCCCTCACTGTCGTTGTGGCACCCGGACGATCAATCTGCAGACGGCAAAAAGGCAGGCCTGCACCTGCCTTTTTGCTGACACCGGAACCGGTTTACGCCTTGTTGAAAATCTCCGCACCCGACTCGCGGAATTCCCGCGCCTTCTCCTGCATCGCCGCTTCGACTTCGCTGTCGAGGGTTTGGGTGTGGATCGTTTCCAGCCCTTTTTCTGCCGCGTAGTCGCGCACGTCCTGGGTGATCTTCATCGAACAGAACTGTGGCCCGCACATCGAGCAAAAATGGGCGGCCTTGTGCGCCTCTTTCGGCAGCGTTTCATCGTGGAATTCGCGGGCCGTATCCGGATCCAGCGCCAGGTTGAACTGATCTTCCCAGCGGAATTCGAACCGGGCTTTCGACAACGCGTTGTCACGCACCTGCGCACCCGGATGGCCTTTGGCCAAGTCAGCGGCGTGGGCGGCGATCTTGTAAGCGATCACGCCGTCCTTGACGTCTTTCTTGTTCGGCAGGCCGAGGTGTTCTTTCGGCGTCACATAGCAGAGCATCGCGGTGCCGAACCAGCCGATCATCGCGGCGCCGATGGCGCTGGTGATGTGATCGTAACCGGGTGCAATGTCGGTCGTGAGCGGTCCGAGCGTGTAGAACGGCGCTTCGTGGCAAAGCTCCAGCTGCTTGTCCATGTTCGCTTTGATGAGATGCATCGGGACATGGCCGGGGCCTTCGATCATGGTCTGCACGTCGTGCTTCCAGGCGATTTGGGTCAGCTCGCCGAGCGTTTTCAGTTCGCCGAACTGGGCCTCGTCATTGGCATCGTAAATCGAGCCCGGACGCAGGCCATCGCCGAGCGAGAAGCTGACGTCGTAGGCCTTCATGATTTCGCAGATCTCTTCGAAATGCGTGTACAGGAAGTTTTCCTTGTGGTGCGCAAGGCACCACTTGGCCATGATCGAACCGCCGCGCGACACGATGCCGGTCATCCGCTTGGCAGTCAGCGGCACATAGCGCAGCAGCACGCCGGCGTGGATGGTGAAGTAATCGACACCCTGCTCGGCTTGTTCAATGAGCGTGTCGCGGAAAATATCCCAGGTCAGTTCTTCGGCCTTGCCGCCGACTTTTTCCAGCGCCTGGTAAATCGGCACGGTGCCGACCGGTACCGGCGAGTTGCGGATGATCCACTCGCGGGTTTCGTGGATGTTTTTGCCGGTCGACAAATCCATCATCGTATCGGCGCCCCAGCGGATGCCCCAGACCAGTTTCTCGACTTCTTCTTCGATGCTGGAGCCGAGTGCCGAGTTACCGATATTGCCGTTGATTTTGACCAGGAAATTGCGGCCGATGATCATCGGCTCCGATTCGGGGGGGTTGATGTTCGCTGGGATGATCGCGCGGCCGCGCGCCCCTTCGTCACGGACAAATTCCGGCGTGATCAGCTTCGGAATGGCAGCGCCGAATGACTGGCCCGGATGCTGTTTCAGCAGCATGGCCTCTCGCACCGCTTCGATGCGCGAATTCTCGCGAATGGCGATGTATTCCATTTCCGGCGTGATGATGCCTTGGCGGGCGTAATGCATCTGGCTGACGTTGGCACCGGCCTTGGCCCGGCGCGGCGTGTGCAGAAACTCGAAGCGCATGTGCTTGAGCGAGGCATCGTTGTTGCGCTCGCGGCCGTAGCGCGAGCTGAAATCGCTCAGCAGCTCGGTATCGTTGCGCTCATTGATCCAGCCCTCGCGCAGCCGCGGCAGGCCGCGCCGGATATCAATGCTGGCGTTCGGGTCGGTATACGGACCCGAGCTGTCGTAAACGGTAATCGCCGAGTTGGCTTCCGGGCCGCGCTCGGTCGGGGTGTCGGTGACGCTGATTTCGCGCATCGGCACCCGCAGATCAGGCCGGCTGCCGGTCACATAGATTTTGCGCGAGCGCGGAAACGGGCGGGTGCAATCCTCGGAGACGGTGGCGGTCTGGGCGAGAAATTGGTCCGGCATGGCATTCATCAGCAACAACCTCGGGAAGGGCGACAGGCGAACGACCGGCAAATGCCGGGCGGCGGGTGGTCTTTACGGCAGGCGGCCATCATACCGAGCGGGTGCCAACCCCGGCAAACCGCAGGGCTTTTTGCCGGGATTTTGCTGCGGAAATCCGGCCAGTTGCGGCGGCCGTTGACCGGGCGCAAAGCGGTCGCAGATAACGCGCTGGTGGCCGGCAAAAACGCCGTAAACGGCTGCGAAATGCCCACAATCTGTTACACTTGCCGCCTTGTTTGTCGCCCCCCTGACTCCTAACCTGCCGGCCATTGTGCAGGGCGTGCACGGGGTGGGGTGCGGAACCTCCGGTTGTTGTCCGGCAGCACGGTCGGCAATGACCCCAACCACCAGCCCGAACGCCATGAACATCGAAAAAGCCCGCTTCAATATGGTCGAGCAACAAGTCCGCCCGTGGGACGTCCTGGACGGCCGCGTGCTGGACCTGATGGCCAGCCTGCCGCGCGAACAGTTTGTCCCGAGCGAATACCAGTCGCTGGCCTTCGCCGATGTCCGGGTGCCGCTCGGCCACGGTCAGGAAATGATGCCGCCGCGGGAAGAGGGTCGGCTGTTGCAGGCCTTGAATGTCCAGCCCGGCGACACCGCGCTGGAAGTCGGTACCGGCAGCGGCTACGTTACCGCGCTGCTCGCCAGCTCGGCACGTCAGGTGTACAGCGTCGACATCGTGCCGGAGTTCATCACCAGTGCCCAGGCCAAGCTCAGCAGCCTGAACCTCGGCGGCAAGGTGACGCTGGAAGTCGGTGATGCCTCGGCCGGCTGGGACCACTACGGTCCGTATGACGTGATTGCCATTACCGGCTCGCTGGTCAAAGTGCCGGACAGCTTCAAGCGCAGCCTGAAAATCGGCGGCCGGCTGTTCTGCATTGAAGGTGACCTGCCGGCCATGACGGCCAAGCTGATCACCCGCACCGGTGACCAGACCTGGACCGAGGAAAGTCTGTTTGAAACCGTGGTGGCGCGGCTGATCAACGCCCCGCAAAGCCCGCAGTTCCAGTTCTGATTCAGTGGCGTCCGCCGGGCGCCGGGGTCTTGAACAGCACCGGCGCCGCCTTCATAACAGCCTTTTCTGCCCCGTAAGCGTGTCAGCGGAAACGATCTGTCACGCTTCGACAAACGATTTCTCGGCCCGTTGCGTCGATACTGTCGGTATCGGTAACGGGCTGATAGCCTGCCGGCCCTTCGGCAGGCACCGTTAATGCCAGATTGAAGACTGAACCAAGAAGGAAAACCTGATGTTCAAGCGCACGCTCAAGCACGCCCTGACGCCCGTTGCCGCCACCCTCACCTTATTGCTCAGCGCCCCGAGCCAGGCGGAAAACCTGCTCGATGTCTACCGCGCCGCGCTGCAGAACGACCCGACCTTCCTTGCCTCCGAAGCGCGTGCCACTGCGGCGAAAGAAGGCATTGCCATCGCCCGTTCCAGCTTGCTTCCGCAGATCAGCGGCACCGTCAGCACAAGCAAAACAGATCAGGATTCTGCCGGCAACCAGGTCTTTGGCGCACTCGTCGTTCCAAGCGAAACCAAAAGTGAAACCAACCGCGACAGTATCAGTTTGCGCCTCGATCAGCAGATTTATCACCACGATACCTGGATAGGTCTGTCGCAGGCCAAGAAGCGCGCCGAACAGGCTGAGCTAGGCTACAAAGGTGAACTGCAGGCACTCGTGGTTCGCGCCTCGGAAGCGTATTTCAACGTGCTTTCGGCGCAAGACGGTGTGCAATTGGCACAGTCAGAGCTGGAGGCTATCGGCAAGCAGCTTGAGCAAACCAAACAACGCTTCAATGTCGGTTTGATTGCCATCACCGACGTGCATGAAGCGCAAGCGCGCTATGACCAGGCGCAGGCAAACATGATTTCCGCGCAGAACACCCTGGATAATGCCAACGAATCGCTGCGGCAGATCACTGGCGCTTACTACCGCAGCATCAGCCGATTGAAGACCGAACTCCCGCTAATTTCACCGGAACCGGCAAGTGCGGATGACTGGGTCAAGGTCGCGCAAGAAAACAACCTCAGCTTGATGGCCCAGCGCATTGGCGTGGAAGTCGCTCGCGAAGAGGTCAAGCGCCAGCGTGCCGGTCATTACCCGACCCTGGATTTGCAAGCAACGTATTCAGATATCGACTCGGATGGTGACAGCACCGATCTGACGGACAACACCACCAGCACGTTTGACAACAGCCAGGAAAGCAAAACCATTGGCCTGCAATTGTCGGTGCCGATTTTCTCCGGCTTCCGCACCAGCGCATCGACCGATCAGGCGGCGGCCAATTATGTCGTGGCCGCGCAAGATATGGAAAAGCAGCACCGGCAGACCGTGCGTGATGCCCGTAGCGCCTATCTGGGTCTGCAAGCGGCAATCAGCTCGGTCAAAGCGCTGACCCAAGCCGAGATCTCGGCACAGAGCGCTTTGGAAGCCACCCAAGCCGGTTTTGAAGTGGGCACGCGGACCATTGTCGATGTGCTGCAAGCCACCTCGAACCTGTATCAGGCCAAGCGTAATCTGTGGCGTGCCCGCTACGATTACGCACTGAACGTGCTGCGCTTGAAAGCCGCCGCTGGTACCTTGGTCGAAGAGGATCTGGTCAAGGTGAACAGCTGGCTGGAATGACCCATTTGCAATAAAACAAAAGCGCGCTTCGGCGCGCTTTTGTTTTCGGCGTGGTTGACCACGGGCTGGTGATGCTTCAAATCGGCGGTACTGCACGGAAATGCAGGCGAAGCGTGCTGACACAGGGCGGAGCAAACAGCCAACGGTCCCGACCAGCGCGACTTATGGTGCGCGAAATAGCTGCGGGCAAATGCTTTGCAGCTACACGGCGATACAAACACTGATCACAACGCTACAAATCGGCGATTTCTTTTCTTTTTGTCACATCATCGTCACGTAGCGATTGCTTCCTTATGAGCGGCGGTGATATCAAACGGCGTCGCCGCAAGTGGGTAGTCTGTGGCGACCGAGGAGGCGTTGTCGGCAAACAGGCATCAGCAAAGAAGCCGAACGACAACGAGAGACAGAACAAACACCCACTGAGGTTTACCCATGAAGCACCGCTCACTGCTCAGCCTTGCGCTGACCGGCAGTCTGCTGGCCGCTGGCAACGTCCACGCCGCAGATGATCTTTTTCTCTCCCAACAAGCCAATGCCAAAGCCGCCAGCGCACGCGATCTGATGCAGCTCAACCGGCTGAAAGCCGATCGCAAAGTCGAAGCATTGAATGAAGGTCTGCGTGCCCGCCCCGCGTTGAAAAACAGCAAGGAATTGCGACTCAACTTGATGGCCGGCGTCGCCGCCAACGCCAAGCTCAAAAAAAGCTATCGCACCACCGACGGCAGTGAAGTGTGGATTGGCGATGTCCAGAACCTCAGCAAGCGCGCTGGCCGCAACGGCGACGAAGCGATTCTGGTGCAACGCAATGGCCTGGTGACCGGTAACGTCCGGATGAACGGCAAGCTGTTCAGCATTCGCCCGCTCAGCAACGGCGATCATGTCGTCGCAAAGATCGACGAAAGCCAGTTCCCGGCCGATCACCCGGAAGGCGAATACGCTTCGATGTTCGACGCGGTTCAGCGTCAGGCCGATCGCCAGCTGAACAAAATCAGCGCGAGCGCTGTCGGCAGCAACAATGTCGGCATCGCAGCCAACACCACCATTCGCCTGCTGGTGAACTACACCCAAGGCGCTGCCGCTGCCGTGACCGACATCAACAGCCTGATCGATCTGGCGATGGCGGAAACCAACCAGGGTTACGTCAACTCCGGCATCAACATCACGATGGAGCTGGCGGCAAAATCGCAGGTCACTTACACCGAATCGAGCAGCATCACCACAGACCGCGACCGTTACGCCGGCAAAACCGACGGCTACATGGACAGCATCCACAGTCAGCGTGACAGCGTCGCCGCCGATATCGGTGTGCTGGTGCTGAACAACGATGAAGCCTGCGGCATTGCCAAAGCCATTGGTGCCACCGAGTCGAGCGCGTTCGCTGTGGTCCACTATGACTGCGCCACCGGTTATTACTCGTTCGCACACGAAATCGGTCACCTGCAAGGCGCCCGCCACGACCCAGCAGCCGACCCGACCACAACGCCGTATGCCTATGGTCACGGCTATCGCGCACCGAACAGTGCCTGGCGCACCGTGATGGCGTACAACTGCAGCAGCGGTTGCCCGCGCATCAACTATTGGTCGAACCCGAGCCGGACTTACAGCGATGGCCAGGTGATGGGCACAAGCTCGCAGTCGAACAACGCCCGCGTGCTGAATGAAACCGCCGCGACGATGGCAGGCTTCCGTGGCGACACCACGCCGCCACCGCCGAGCGAGAGCTACAGCAACACGGCGGATTACAACATTCCGGACAACAACACGACTGGCGTGCAAAGCCCGATCAGCGTGCCGACCTCAGGCGCCGCCGGGACCGTCAGCGTAGACGTCAACATCGTGCACCCGTACATCGGTGATTTGATCGTCGATTTGATTGCGCCGGATGGCAGCGTCTACAACCTGCATAATCGCAGTGGCGGCAGCGCTGACAACATCGTCAAGAGCTACACGGTCAGTGGTGCCAGCAGCGAGCAGAAAAATGGCAGCTGGAAACTGCGCGCCCGCGATCGTGCTTCGCGGGACGTCGGTTATATCAATAGCTGGACGCTGAGGTTCAACTGAGCGTCGGATGAAAGATCGCATGAAAAAATGGTAACGCCGTAAAGCAAAAGGCCAGCATCGCTGGCCTTTTGTTTTTCCCGCGCTCACCGCGCCGGTTTATTGCTGCGCGATCGCAGCCGGTTCGAAACCGGCCTCGACAATCGCGGCGCGAATATCCTGCTCGGACAGATCGCCGGCGATCTTGACCTGCTGCTGCGGCAGATCGACCTGCACGATCGCCTCCGGATCCCGTTGCTGGATGGCGCGGGTCAGCGCGCGGGCGCAATGACCACAGGTCATGCCGTTGACGTTGGCGGTATACATGACAGCACTCCTCATTCGTTCGGACCGCAGCGGTCCGGTTCGGCCGGCACTATCCGGCTTGCCACGGCGGCAGGGTCAAGCGACCGGCACTGGCAATTTTTCGGGCATGTTTTCACGCCGGGCCCGGTTGAATGATCGGTGCCGGCTAAAGGATCGCGCATTCTAGCGAGTCCTGCCTTGCGCCGGGACAAGCCGGCGTTGGCTGCCCGAGCAGACAGTCCAAGCAGATCCTCCAGTAGGCTACCCAAGCGGCTCAGCAAAATCCGCTTGACCTTGCCACAATGGCAAGCCGGACAGTGGCGTCCGACGGGCTATCCCGTTACCAATCGATAGCCCACTGGAGGTCAGCATGAACGCCGTCTGCGAAATCCCCGCCGGCCCGGCCAACACCGACCGGCCCGCTGTCACCAATGAGGATCCAATGTCGAACCGCCTGCAACTGCCCATCGGCGGCATGACCTGCGCGAGCTGCGCCGGCCGGGTCGAGAAAGCGCTGGCCAAGGTACCGGGCGTGCGGGCGGTAACGGTGAACCTCGCCAACGAAACCGCCTATCTCGACACCGAGGCCGAAGTCAGCCGGGAAGCGCTGGTCGCCGCCGTGGTCGACGCCGGCTATGAAGTGCCGGCCCCGGCCGCCGCTACAACCGTCAACCTGACCATCAGCGGCATGACCTGCGCGAGCTGCGTCGGCCGGGTCGAGAAAGCCTTGAAAGGCGTGACTGGCGTGCTTGATGCCTCGGTCAACCTCGCCAGTGAAACCGCCACCGTCAGCCTTGCCACCGGTGCCCAAGTCGGTGCCCAGGTCAGCGCGCTGCTGAGCGCCGTGCAGGCTGCCGGCTACGAAGCCAACGTCAAGACCAGCGAACCGGTTGCGAGCCAGGTTGCCGCTGCCGACAGCGACAAAACCGCGTGGGAAAAACGCGCCGTGATCATCGCGGCGCTGCTGTCACTGCCGCTCGTCATTCCGATGATTGGCGATCTGTTCGGCCAGCACTGGATGCTGAACGGCTGGTTGCAACTTGCACTGGCAACGCCGGTGCAATTCTGGCTCGGCGCCCGCTTCTACCGGGCCGGCTGGAAAGCGCTGAAAGCGAAAGCCGGCAACATGGATCTGCTGGTGGCGATCGGCACCAGCGCCGCGTTCGGGCTGTCGCTTTACCACCTGCTCTTTGTCAATCACGGTCCGCACACCGTGCTGTATTTCGAAGCGGCCGCCGTGGTCATCACGCTGGTGCTGCTCGGCAAATACCTGGAAGCGCGCGCCAAGCGGCAAACCACCGAAGCGATCCGTGCGCTCGCGGCGCTGCGGCCGGACACGGCACGGGTCGTGCGCGCAGGCCGTGAGCAGGAAGTGGCGATTGCCGATGTCGCGGTCGGTGATCGCGTCGTCGTCAAGCCCGGCGAACGCATTCCGGTCGATGGCGTCATCGCCGACGGCGCCAGCCATGTCGACGAATCGCTGATCACCGGCGAGAGCCTGCCGGTCGCCAAAACAATCGGTGAGCGCGTCACCGGTGGCGCCATCAATGGCGAAGGTCTGCTGCAACTGACCACGACGGCAGTCGGCACCGAAACCGTGCTCGCCCGCATCATCCGCATGGTCGAAACCGCGCAAGGCGCGAAAGCGCCGATTCAGCGTCTGGTCGACAAAGTCAGCGCCGTGTTCGTGCCGGTGGTGATCGTCATTGCGCTGCTGACGTTCGCTGGCTGGTGGCTGTACAGCGGTGAGGTCGAGAGCGCGATTCTGAACGCCGTTGCCGTGCTCGTGATCGCCTGTCCGTGTGCGCTCGGCCTCGCGACACCGGCGGCCTTGATGGCTGGCACCGGCATCGCCGCCAAGCACGGCATCCTGATCAAAGACGCCGAAGCGCTCGAGATCGCTCACCGCGTGCAAGTCGTTGCTTTCGACAAAACCGGCACGCTGACACTCGGCAAACCGCAAGTCGTTGCCATTGAAACCGCTGGCGTTGTCGCAAAAACAGAACGCAAAGAAATTCTCGCGCTCGCCGCCGCGCTCAACCAGGGCAGCGAACACCCGCTCGCGAAAGCGATGCTGGCCGCCGCCGAAGTGGAATTTGTGTCGATACCGGAGGCGAACAACATTCGCGCGCTGCCGGGCCGCGGCATTGCCGGCAATGTTGGCCTGCTCGACCTACGCCTCGGCAGTGGTCGCTTGATGCAAGAACTTGGCATCGATACCAGCGCACTGCAAAGCCGCGCCCTGGCGCTCGCCGGTCAGGGCTATACCTGCTCGTGGCTGGCGGTGGCGGGCGACAGACCGCGCCTGCTCGGTCTGGTCGCGTTCGGTGACACGCTGAAGCCGGAATCGGCACCGGCCATCACCGGCTTGAACGCGCGCGGCATTCGCACCGTGCTGATCACCGGCGACAACGTCGGCGCGGGCAAGGCGGTCGGCGCCAAACTCGGCATTGCGGAAGTGCTGGCCGATGTCTTGCCGGCCGATAAAGCCGCCAAGGTCAACGCACTGCAACACCCTGTGCATGGCTCGGCGCCGATGCGCGCGCATGATCGGAAAATCGTGGCAATGGTCGGCGACGGCATCAATGACGCACCGGCGCTCGCGGCGGCCGATGTCGGCATCGCGATGAGCACCGGCACCGATGTCGCGATGCACACCGCCGGCATCACGCTGATGCGCGGCAACCCGCTCTTGGTGCTTGATGCCATCGACATCTCGCGCCGCACCTATCGCAAGATCCAGCAGAATCTGTTCTGGGCCTTCATCTACAACATCATCGGCATTCCGCTCGCCGCGTTTGGCTTGCTGAACCCGGTGCTGGCCGGCGCGGCAATGGCCTTCTCCAGCGTCAGCGTGGTGACCAATGCGCTGCTGCTGAAGCGCTGGCGGCCAGCCGCTGATCGCAAACCGGGAGGTGCATCATGACGTGGCTGATGTACCGGCCGGCGGCGACCAGGGCCTCAGACAAAACGTCGGGCCTTGGCAAGAGCAAAGATCACGATCCGGTCAGGTTCAACGAGCGCGAACTTGCGTTGCTCGCGGACTTGCTGCAAGCCCGCCTGACGGTGCAGCACAAACAATCGGACCCGCTGTCCACCACTGTTATCGAGGAGCGTGCGGCATGAACATCGGACAGGCCGCAAAAGCCACCAACGTCTCGGCCAAGATGATTCGCTATTACGAAAGCATCGGCCTCATTCCGAAAGCCTTGCGCTCGGTCGCCGGCTACCGCCACTACAGCGACGCCGATCTCGGTGCGCTGCGCTTTATCCGCAGCGCCCGCAACCTCGGCTTTCCGCTGGAAAAAATCAGCGAGCTGCTGAAGCTCTGGCGCAATGAGCAGCGCCCCAGTGCGGAAGTCAAGGCAGTGGCGGAGAAGCACATCGTCGAGCTGAACCAGCAGATTGAAGAGTTGATCCGGATGCGCGATTTCCTGCAGCAGGTCGCCAGCGCCTGCCCCGGCAGCGACGATCCGCACTGCCCGATCCTGGAAGAGTTGGCGCAGCGGCCGTGCCGCCACCACCAACCGAGCTGAGACTGACCAACGCCGGCCTCAATGGCCGGCGCGTTGCTCGCGATACAGGATATACAGCCCGCAGCCGATGACCACACTGGCGCCGAGCAACATGCTGGACTGCGGCAATACTTGCCAGATCAACAAATCCAGCAGCACGCCCCAGATGATCGCGCTGTATTCAAACGGCGCAACGACACCGGCCGGTGCCCGGCGGAACGCTTCGGTAATGAAATACTGACCGAGCGCACCGGTGATGCCGACGCCGACAAACCACGGCCAGTGTGACCAGTTGATCGCCACCCAGGCTGGCAGCGCGAGCAGGGTCGCGCCGGTCGACAGCAACACGACAAACCAGAACATCATGGCGGCGGTACCGTCGGTGCGGCCGATGATGCGGGTCAGAATCGCAGAGAGTGCGTAGCAGACAGCAGCCATCAGTACGGCCAAGGCGCCGAGGCTGAACATGCCACTGCCGCTCGGCTTCAACATGATCAGCACGCCGCCAAAACCAATCACGATGGCAAGCCAGCGTTGCCACTCCACCTTCTCTTTCAGCAGCGGCACCGAGAACGCCGTGATCAGCAGCGGCGAAACAAAGAAAATGGCGTAGGCATCGGTCAGGCTCAGCGACTTCACACCATAGATGAACAGCACCAACATCAGCACGCCGATCCCGGCGCGCAGCGCATGCAAGTGCAGACGCACCGGCCAGATCGCCTGCCAACGCTGCTGCCACAGCAACGACAGCAGCACGAACGGCGCTGCCGTCAGCCCGCGCAGCGCGCTGACCTGCATCGGCGGGTAATGCTGGACCAGCATTTTCAGAAAGCCGTCCATGCCGGAAAACAGCGCGATCGCGCACAGCATCGCGATGATGCCGCGCAGGCGTTCGCGTTTGGCGTGAACAGGATCCAGCAGGGACAGCGACATACGACAGGGCTCGAAACAGGAGTATGCCGTGGCACCAACGGCGGCAGGCAACGGCCTCGCATTCTAGCTGAGCGCTTCGCTTGCTGCCGGCGGCAAGATTGCACAACTGCCGCCGCAGCTTTCTTGCCAGCTCCCGCCAAGCCCCAAGGCAGGCGTGCCAATTCCGCGACTGTCAACGTGGCGGCGGCCGGCACAACCAAGGATAATGCCCGCCCTTTGTTGGACTCCCCTGGTTGCCGTCCCATGCAGTTTCGCCATCTGTGTCTGTATCGCATCCGCCCCGAAGCCCTGCCGAATCTGGAAACGCTGGAAGCCGCGCTGCGCGAGCAACCGTTCGCCCCCTGCGGCGCGACCGAACCGCAGCGCGTCGGCTGGGTGCCGGCACTGGACGACGAAAGCACGGCCTACGTCCACAGCGGCGGCGAAGCCAACTGCTGGTTGCTGCGTCTACGCGAGCAGCGCCGCTTGCTGCCGGCCGGTGTCATCCGCGAACAACTCGAAGAACAGGTCCGCCAGCTCCAGGACAAGGAAGGCCGTAAACTCGGCAAGAAAGAAGTCGCCCGTTTGAAAGACGAGCTGATGTTCAGCTTGCTGCCACGCGCCTTCACCAAAACCGGCGACACGCTGGCGTTGATCGCGCCAGAAGCCGGTTTGATCCTGGTCGGCGCCGGCAGCCTGACCCGCGCCGAATTGCTGCTCAATGCCTTGCGACTCGCGCTTGGTTCCTTGCCGGTGTCACGTCCAGCATTCTCGGCGCCGATCCCGGCTTTCCTGACTGCCTGGCTGCAAGGCGAACGCGAGATGCCACACGGCTTCACGCTGAACGACACCTGCGAAATCGCCGACGAAGAAGGCGTGGTCCGCTGCAAAGGCATCGATCTCGCCAGCGAGGAAGTGCGCAAACATCTGGAACTCGGTCGCGAAGTGCGCAAGCTTGGTTTGGTTTTTGAAGACTCGCTGTTCTTCACGCTGCTGCCAGATGCCCGGCTCGGCAACATGAAATTGTCCGAGCGTTTGAGTGGTGAACTGGATGCGCAATATGGCGACGACAAGTTCGAGAATCTCGATGCCGAGTTTCAGCTGTGGTCGTTGACGTTGCTGCGGTTGTTGCCGAGGTTGCTTGCCGGAATTGGTGAGACGGCGAGCTGAGGCGTGTTTCCCTCCCCTGTGAAGGGGAGGGTTAGGGTGGGGTAGTTGCCGCTCGACCCTTCTCGTTTATTTCCGCAGTCATTCAGCCGGACGGTTTACCGGTTGTTTTCTCCCTCCCCTGCCAGGGGGGTGAAGTCGGGAATTCAAGTTCGTCACAGTTGACGAACTTGCCGACTGAACGACGCCAACTCTGTTGGCAGCTGGGCGGGCTGGGGTGGGGGCTTTGCCGCTCCGCCCCTCTCGTTTATTTCAGCAGCGTTTCAGCCGGAAGGTTTGCCGGTTCTCGCCTTGGCTTTTTTCTCCTCCCCCTGCCAGGGGGGAGGCCGGGAGGGGGGCTTTGCCGCTCCGCCCTTCTCATTTATTTCAGCAGCGTTTCAGCTGGAAGGTTTGCCGGTTCTCGCACCGGCGGGCGAGGTACTTTTCTTGGCGCAAGAAAAGTACCCAAAAGAACATTGCCTGTATTCCTCGCCGCTAAAACGGTAAAACTGTTTTAGCGGTCCCCTGCGCTACTCCATTCCAGCTGGGGCTTTTCTGACGGGGCTCCTGCCCCGCAGAAAAGGCTCGCCATCCCTGGCTTCGCCCCTTCGCTACGCTACGGGCTGTTAACCCAAACTGCATTCCGCTGCTCGGCTCGTCAGACGGCGGGAAAGGCAACAGCACGCTTCGCGCAAAAAAGAAAAACAAACTCCGTCGTTCCCGCGCAGGCGGGAACCCAGCGTCTTTACTCTCTACAGAAGTCACTGGATCCCCGCCTTCGCGGGGATGACAGATAAAAATAACGAAAAGCCGAAGTAACCATCCCCAGCTAAATAACTGATCCGAAATCCCCTACAGTCTCGCCAGCGCCGGAGAGCTGCCGGGAAAGGGTTGGCAGTTTGCCAGGAAGCAACGAACATCCTCCATCAGTTGCCGAATGCTCGTCCGC
>JBKBHF010000029.1:0-50964 GCA_046297695.1 Permianibacter sp.
GCTGGAGGGCGTCAATAATCGCATCAAGGTGATCAAGCGCATGGCCTACGGCTACCGGGATAACAGCTACTTCTTCTTGAAGATCAAAGCCGCATTTCCCGGTATCCCGCGATGAACCTTTTTATTTGCCCGCGATTTGATCGCGGTGCGGATCAGAGCCGGCCTTTTGCCTTCAGCCGTTTTCGCCGTTGCATGCGCACGGCCTCTTCCTGACGATGACTGAAGCGCAGGTGAAACACGATCAGGCCAGTGATGATCAGCAGCGCGCCGGGGATGAATTTGACCCCCGATTCGATCATCACCAGGGCCACCAGACCGAAGCCCACATACAGATAGGGCAGGGCCTCATACAGGGGTTTTGGCAACTCCATCTTCGCCTCCGGCTGGGGTGAACAATCCGTCGTAATTCCCATCGGTAAGTTTTAGCAGCTTCAGCGGCGTTTGCATTGCCGGCGCCAGCCGTTAGAGTGGCAGGCCATTCGCCCAACCCTGTGTAAGACATTCGCCATGCACGGACGTACTTTCAACCTCTTTCTTGCTTTTGTCTGCCATGAGCTGCTGGTCGCGGCTTACTACTTTCAATACGTCGAAGGCCTGAACCCGTGTCCGCTCTGCATCATCCAGCGGGTGGTCGTGTTTGCACTCGGGGTCTGGTTCCTGCTGATGGCGGGTGTCAATGCCAAGCCGGGTGGCATGCCAGCCAGGTTGCTGAACGGTGTCGGCGTGCTCATCAGTTCGGTCGGGATTGTCGCGGCCGGCCGCCAGGTCTGGCTTCAGTCGTTGCCGCCGGCCGACATTCCGGCCTGCGGCCCGGATTTGGCATTCATGCTGGAATCGTTCTCGGCCGGCGAAATCCTCTCCGAGCTGTTCAAGGGCAGCGGTGACTGCGCCAAGGTCGACTGGACCTTCCTCGGGCTGTCGATGGGGGCCTGGATGCTGGTGGTGTTCAGTCTGTCTGCGCTGTTCTTCCTGCTCCGCGCGGTGCGCAAGTAAGCGGTTCCGAACGGCGACCAAAGCGGGCTGCGGCCCGCATTTTTATTGCCCGCTGCTGACATCTCCCTGTCAGCAGCAGCGGTCATCGTGCACAGGCCGGCGCGGTCGACGGGTGTACCATATCGCCCTGATCTCCTGCCGGACCCGCGCCATGACCCGCCGTGCCGACCGCCTGTTTGCCGTGGTGCAGCTGCTGCGCCGGGGCAAGCTTGTGACCGCCAAGCAGCTCGGTGAGCGACTGGAAGTCTCCGAGCGGACCATCTACCGCGACATCGCCGATCTGCAGGCCAGCGGCGTGCCCATCGATGGCGAAGCCGGGGTCGGCTATCTGCTGCGTGCCGGGTTCGATCTGCCGCCGCTGATGTTCAGCCGGGAAGAGGTCGAGGCGCTGGTGGTCGGGGCACGGTTGGTGAAAACCTTTGTCGGGGCCGGCCTCGGTCGTGGCGCCGAGGATGCGCTGGCCAAAATCGAGCACGTGCTACCGGACGGGCTCAAGCGCGAGCTGGAAAAATCGCGCTTGTTCGTGCCGGAATACCTCGGCGATGTCGGCGTGCAGGCGGTGCTGGACCAGCTCCGGCAAGCCATCAACCAGAAGAATGTCGTGCAGTTCGGTTACCAGCGCGAAGACGGCCTGCGCAGTGAACGGGCGGTCGAGCCGCTTGGGCTGTTCTGCTGGGGCCGGACCTGGACGCTGGCCGGCTGGTGCGAACTGCGCAACGATTTCCGCCATTTCCGGGTCGATCGCATCAACGCGCTGGTGCTGACCGAACGCAAGTTCGAGGAAGTGGCCGGCCGCTCGCTCAGCGATTTCTTCCGCGCCGTGGAGGCGCAGGAGACCACCCGGAAAACGGCCGAAGGCTGAGCCCGTCGCCGCTGATAACGGCAAGCAGGCGCGGTGCCGGCCGGCTAAAATGGCAGGCTCTCGTCCGCCTGCCCGTCCTCCCACCATGGATCAAAACGCCCTGAAACGCCGCGCTGCCGAGGCCGCGCTCGCCTTTGTCGAAGAAAACAGCATTCTCGGGGTCGGCACCGGCTCCACGGTCAACTGCTTCATCGATCTGATCGGTGAGCGCAAGCTGGCGCTCAAAGGTGCCGTATCGAGCTCCAAGGCCACCGAGGCCCGACTGCGTGCCATCGGTGTCGAGGTGCTGGATCTGAACAGTGCCGGCCCGATCCCGCTCTATGTCGATGGCGCGGACGAAACCGATGCCAAGCGCAACCTGATCAAGGGCGGTGGTGCGGCCCTGACCCGCGAGAAAATTGTCGCCCAGGCTGCCGAGCAGTTCGTCTGCATCGTCGACCAGAGCAAGCTGGTGCCGCAGCTCGGCAAGTTTCCGCTGCCGGTGGAAGTCATCCCGATGGCCCGCTCGCTGGTTGCGCGCGAGCTGGTCAAGCTCGGCGGTGACCCGGTCTGGCGCGAAGGTGTCGTCACTGACAACGGCAACGTCATCCTCGATGTCTGGCACCTCGATATCGTCGACCCGAAAGCGCTCGAGCAGGCGATCAACAACATTCCCGGCGTGGTCTGCAACGGCCTGTTTGCGCTGCGCCCGGCCGATGTCGTGCTGATTGCACGGGAAGACCGCATCGAGCGACTCTGAGCACAGCGCCTTTCGCTATACTGCCGCCATGTCCGGTGTGCCCCCTGTGAGCGGGCGCACCGATCATGGCGTTGTCGGGTACGCTGCCGTGCGGCAGCGACCCAGGCCAGGAACGGTCGCGCGCTACGGCGCCTCAACACAAGGATGCAGCAATGAACGCTCGGCGTTTCGCCTCCGCTTTTTCTCCCCTCGCTTTTGTCACCCTGCTCAGCCTGCCGGTGCTGGCTGATGAGGCGGGCAATGCGCTGGCGCAGCAGGTGCGTGACCGGCCGACCGGCAAGGACAGCGTCACCGCTGGCAGCATGGTGCTGCTCGAGCCCGGCCACGCGCCGCGGTTGCGCCGCATGCGAACCTATCAGCTGGAGCAAACGCCGGATGAGATGTGGACGCTGATCCGCTTCTTCGAGCCGGCCGACATCGCCGACACCGGCTTGCTGACGCTGGACCACGCCAGTGGCGAAACCGATCAATGGGTCTACCTGCCGGCGGTCAAGAAAGCGCGGCGGATTCCAGCCGAGCGGCGCGGCGGCAATTTCGTCGGTTCCGATCTGATTTACGAAGATCTGCGTGATCGCAAGGTCGATCAGGACGTGCACACGATCCTGCGCGAAGAAAAATACGAAGGCCAGCTGTGCAAGGTGCTGGAAAGCATTCCGGTCGACAAGAGCAATTCCGAATACAGCAAACGGATCAGCTGGATCCACCCGCAGACCCTGGTCGCACTGAAAGTGGATCTGTATACCGGTGGTGAGCAGCCCAGCAAACGCATGGAAGTGAAAAAACTGCAGAAGATTCAGGGCTACTGGACCGTGCTCGAGCTGGTCATTACCGATCTGAAAAGCCAGCACAGCACCCGCATGCTGGCTGACAACGTCGTCTACGACAAAGGCCTGCCGGCGACGCTGTTCACCCAGGCCGTGCTGGAAGATCCGATTCAGGAAGCGGCGCTGGTGAAATGATCGTGCGCCGTCGCCATCCGGAAACCGCGGCACGAAACCGCGCCGACTCGCGGCGCGAACGACCACGTTTGCGTCTCATCGCCATCGCACTGTCATCGCTGTGGCTGCCGGTCAGCGCCGTTGCCGCGGAAACCGTGCAGCGTGGTGAATACGAAAGCTATGCTCGCGCCCAGCAGGTGGCAACGGCATTGCGAGCCGAAGGCCGGACCATCAGTCTGTTGCGCGAGCCGGTGACACGCAGCGGTCATGCCGTGCAGCTGACGTTTTATCAAACCGGCGATGCCGCCGATTGGACCGCGCGCAACCTGAAACGCTACGGCTTCAACGCCTGGCTCATTCCGCAACGCGAAGCGCACGGTTTCGTGGTGCAAGTCGGCATTTTTCCGGACCTGGCTAGCGCGCAAGCAGCAGTTGAGCGGCTGCGCCAGCTCGGCCATGCCAACATCCGGTTGCGCGCGCTGCAATGGCCGGGTTACCGCTATGTGGTGCAGGAATCGGTGGATCCGAATCGGCCGTTGCCGGAACCGGTGCTCGCCACTGGCAGCGAGTCGAGTGCCACACTCGCCTCAACCGCTACCACCAGCGCCGCCGTCGCCACGACGGCCGGCAGCATTACCGGCATGACGCCGACCGATGAACCGGACAGCTTCAGTTTCGGTGCGGACGGTGGCGACGGTGAGGTGTTGGCATTCGGTGCCCAAACCAATTACGACGCCTTGTTGGTGCAGAACCAGCACAAGACACCGAGTCAGCGCAACACCGGTTTCCGTTTCGATGAATTGCGTCTGGAATATGGCAGCTTGAATGCCGACGAGATCGGTGGTGAAGTCAAAACCAGTCATGCCCTGCTGGCGCGGTTTGGTTACGGTTTCCAGATTGGCGACAACCTTGATGGCCGCGTCGCCGTGCGTTTCGATGGCGCCCGGCAAGGCCCGGAGCGCAGCGTCAAATTTGCCGAGTGGGAAGCCGATGAAGTGTTCCTGCGCTATCGCAGCGGCGAACACAAGTTCACGGTCGGTGCCGTCGCGATCAACTGGGGCACACTCGATGAACTGGCGCCGGGTAATGTCATCGCCCGGCAGGACATGACCCGCTTCGTGCTCGATGATTTGAGCCGGCGTTACCGCGCGCAAGCGCTGCTGCGTTACGAGGGCTGGTTCGATCGCTACAAGCTGGATGTGGTCGCGATCCCGGCATTTGAGCCGGCAGCGTTGCCGGACGCCGACAGCATCTGGTCACCCTATGATCAGCGCCGCGGTTTGCTGCTCGGCGTCGAACCGAATCCGCTGCTGACGGCGCTGTTGCAGTTCGGCAGCGTTGATACCGAACCCCTTGAGGATGATGACGGCGCCAGTGGCGGCGTGCGCTTGTCGCATCAGGGCCTGGGTTTCGACTGGGGCGTGTCGCTGCAGCATGTCCGTCACACCACACCATATTTTGTTCTCAACGATGCCGTGCGACTGGCGCTGCTGAGTGGTGCCAATCCGGCTACCGCACTCGCCGCCGGTGCGCCGACTTTCGCCGCCTGGCATCCGTTCACCGAGGTCGCCTCGGCCGATGTCACGTTCAACTGGGGTGAATCGACCTGGCGGGCCGAGCTTGCCTATCTCAGTGATTTTCCGGTGACGACACCGGATCTGCGTGCGCTCACCATGCCGGCGGTGCAGTACGGCGTTGGTGTCGAATTTTTCCCCGGCGATGGCAATACCCGGCTGAGTCTGCAAGCCGGTGGTCTGCAGATTGATCCGGATGAGCCGATCGCGGATCGCGAGTCGGTTGCGTTCCTGTCCGGCGAACTGGAAATGCTGTTTGCGGCCGAAGCCTGGCGTTTCCGCACCCGTTTCCTCGCTACTGAGGGAGAAGGGCGCGGCGATGTCTACGTCAATCCGGAACTCGCCTACATCCGTGGCGAACCGGATGAGTTTTATCTCGGTGCCCATGTTTTCACGGGTGATGATGGCACCGCCGGCGGCTACCACGACGAGCACGACATGTTTGTGCTGGGTTGGCGCACCCAGTTCTGATCGCGCCGCTTTGGCAGGGGTTCAAAACGAATGAAATTATTGCCCTGGAAACTGGCGGCGCTGCTGCTGGCGCTGATCCTGTTGCTGCCGGCGGCGCTGCTGCCGTTCCTGCTGATCAACAACTCGCCGGAAATCTATCTCAGCAAGGACGAACCGTCGGTACAGCTGCAGCAAAAACTGCGCGGCATGTTCCCGGATTACCAGACCATTGTCTTGCTGTTCACCCCGGCCGATGTCTTTGCACCGGAATTTCTGCACAAGCTGGAAGCACTGGCCCAGGACGTCAAGCAACTGCCCACGGTGGACCGCGTCCACCGGGTCACCGAGTTCGAACAGATCGCCCGCGTCGATGACGGCTTTGTCGTCCGGCCCTTGATCGATGTCGACAAGCTCGGCGCGGCCCCGCTCGATGGCAAGGCCATCATCGCCGATCCGTTTGCGCCGGGTTTTGTCCTGGCAAAAGATGGCAGCGCCGCAGCCATGGTGATCCGGCCGACGCATCTGCCGGATTCGCCGGCACGGCAGCAGTTGCTGGCCGACATCGAAGCGAAAATTGCCGGGCACGGCCTGCAGGACGCCTGGCAGGCGACGGCCGGTCAGGTCAGTGTCGATGTCGCGCAATTCGAATCGATGCTGCACGACAACATGATCTTCGTGCCGGCGACCATGGCCATCGGTCTGCTGCTGATCTGGTGGCTGTTCCGGCGGCCGCTGGCCATTGTGCTGGTGGCGGTCGTGATGAGCGCCGCGGCGCAGGCGGCGCTCAGCGTGCTGGTGATTGCGCGCGAACCATTCACCCTGGTGGCGGCGATTCTGCCGCCGTTCATGTCGGCGCTGAGCCTCGCCTTCATGGTGCATTTGCTCGGTCAGTTGCAGGCGGTGGCCGGCAGCAAGCTGAGCCGCGAAGATCGCATTCGCACCGCCGCGGCGCATGTCTTCCGCCCGAGTCTGTTTGCCGCGCTGACCACCGCGGTGGGCTTGGGGTCATTGGCGGTGAGTCCGATCCGGCCAGTCGCCTGGTTTGGTATTGCCGGTGGCGTCGCCGCACTGGTGCTGTTTGCGACGGTGAATTACCTGTTGCCGCCGCTGCTGCTGCGGTTTGACAAAGGCGAGTGGCCGGCCGAGCCGAAGAACACTCGCATTCTGACCCGGTTCACGCTGACCATCGCCAAGTTTTCGATGCGCCGTGCCGGCTGGATCGCCGCCGCGTTTGTGTTGGCGACACTGTTGTGTTTGCCGGTGCTCGGCAAGCTCTATACCGAAACCGACATCTACCGGTTTTTCCGCGACGATCACGCCATCAATGTGTCGACCCGCACGGTCGAAGCCAAGCTGTCCGGCGCGATGCCGCTGGATGTGGTGTTCGTGGCGCCCGCGCGCGATGGCCTGACCGATCCGAACCGGCTGCGTTACATCGAAGCGTTTCAGGCCTACGCCGACAGCTTGCCGGAAGTGACCTACAGCATTTCGATGGTCGATCTGGTGAAAGAAATGCATTGGGCATTTCAGGACGAAGCGACAACCGTGCGTGAGTTGCCGCAGGACGCGGCGCTGATCAGTCAGTATCTGTTCGTCTATGACGGCAAGGATTTGTACGATCTGACCGATCGCGAATTGCAGACAACCCGGGTGACGCTGGCGTTGACCACGCACAGCACGCGCGAACTGAAAGCCGTCATGGCCAAGATGAAAGCCTGGCTGGCGGCGCAGCCAGCGACCGATCTGCAGATCGATTTCGGCTCGGAGGCGCGCATCTTCACCGATCAGGAAGATCTGCTGGTGATCGGTCAGGTCGATGGCCTGTACCTGTCGTTTGCGATGATCTTCCTGTTCTTCCTGCTGATGTGGCGGTCAGCACCGATTGCCGGCATGGCAGTGCTACCGAATGCTGCGCCCATCTATTTCGTGTTTGTGTTCATGGCCGCGGTCAGTGTGCCGCTCGACATGGCAACCGCGCTGATCGCCGGTGTTGCGGTCGGCGTCGCGGTCGATGACACGATCCATTTCATGGAAAGCTATTGCCTGCATGTCCAGCAGGGCCGCAACAACCGCTATGCACTGCTGCATACCCTGCGCCAGAGCGGCAAGGCCTGCACCATCAACACCCTGATCCTGTCATCACAGTTCGGTTTGTTGTTGAGTTCGACCTTTGTACCGACTCAGCATTTTGGTTTGATGACGGCGCTCGGCTTGTTTGCGGCGGCGATTTTTGAGTTGCTGCTGTTGCCATCGCTGCTGACCTTGCTGGCACGGCAGGAATGGTGGCTCCGGCATGTGCGTAGCGCCCGGACCCCGCAGCGGCATTGACTGCCACCAAGGCGCTGTTCAAGGCTGACCGGCACCGCCCGGTATCGACCAGTGCTCGACGCGGACGATGCGCTGCTGCTCGTCAACGACAAAGCTGAGTCCGCCGACATTGATCCGGCCCGGCGCCTGCTCGATGGCGGCAGCCGGCAGTGCCGACCGCTTCAAGGCCTGCAGCAATTCATCACGACTGAGTCGATCGGCCATCAGCTCGCTCAGCAACTGGACGTCGGCCTTGGTCCGGTCGAGCGCGACTTGCGGCCGCAGATGCGCGTCTGCTAGTAGGTACAAGAGCACAATATTGACCAGTAGCAGACAACCGGATGTGAGAAAAAACCGCTGACGCCAACGGGTGTGGCGACGGGATGATTCGGTACTGCGGTGTGGGCGTGAGGCCATGGTGTCCGTCACGAGCAAGATCCCTCTCAAGCCCACTACTGTACGCAACCGGCGCGCCAGTCTCAATGGCTGCTGCAGCGGCTTTCTGGTATCTTTCACCGACGCAGGAAGCGGCCAACAACATGACGCTGAACCCGAGTCAGCCTCATTCTACCGGAGCGATGCATGGAGCATCTCGCGCAGCATTTTTTCACTTATTTCGATTTGCGAAGGGCGCAACGTCCGGAAGAAATCGATATCGCCCTGCGTTTGCGCTACGCCGTCTACTGTGAAGAGCTCGGCTACGAAGACAAGCACGCCTTTCCTGATGGCCGTGAACGTGATGGCTATGATGACCGCGCGGCTCACTGCTATTTGCTGCACAAACAGAGCGGTCGTGCCGCCGGCTGCTTTCGTCTGATCCTGAGCCCGGACGGCCAGGCGCCGCTGCCGTTCGAACAAGTTTGCCAAGGCCAGTTTTCCGCCGGTCCGCTGGCGCCGGCAAGCTTGCCGCGGCAGCGCTATGGTGAGATCTCCCGTTTGGCCGTGCACGGCGATTTCCGGCGCCGGGCCGGGGAACAACAATCGCCGATTGGGGTGGCGAGCGACGCCGATGGCAACCCGGATTCGCGCCATTATCCGATGGTGGCGATGGGCCTGTTTCTCGGCGCCTCGGCCCTGGCGCTGAATCTCGGCCTGGAACGTGTCTACGTGCTGATGGAGCCGCGGCTGGCACGCTTGCTGCGCAGCTGCGGTATCGTCTTCACCCAGGTCGGCGATGTGATCGATTACCACGGTCGGCGCGGTCCGTTCGTCATCACCGGTGAGGCCCTGCATCGGCATCTGGCGGCGAGTGCGCACGAGCTGCTCGAGGATCTGCGCGAACGCCTGCGCTGATATCTGTACTGACATCCGTATCGGTAGCGGCG
Source organism: Permianibacter sp. (assembly GCA_046297695.1). Taxonomy (GTDB): domain Bacteria; phylum Pseudomonadota; class Gammaproteobacteria; order Enterobacterales; family Permianibacteraceae; genus Permianibacter. The sequence goes on from JBKBHF010000029.1 coordinate 9,189, forward strand.
CACGGCGCCAGTGCCGACTACACTCAGGCCTGCACCGTTCAGGGTTCGGAGCCACGGCATGGAAGCGTTTGAGTATGCGCGGGCATTCTCCCGCAATATCGGCTGGTTGACCGAGGCCGAGCAACAGCGGCTGCGCAACTGCCGGATCGCCATTGCCGGGCTCGGCGGCGTTGGCGGCAGCCACTTGCTGACCTTGACCCGGCTTGGCATCGGCGCCTTTCACATTTCCGATTTTGATCGCTTCGAGCAGCAGAACTTCAATCGCCAGGCCGGCGCGATGATGTCGCATTTGCAGCAGGAAAAATGCGCCACACTGGCGCGCATGGCGCGCGACATCAACCCGGAACTGGCCATCACGACCTTCCCGCAAGGAGTCAACGACAGCAATCTCGACGCCTTTCTCGCCGGCGTCGATCTCTATGTCGACAGTCTGGATTTTTTTGCCGTCGACATCCGCCGGAAAGTGTTCGCCGAATGTGCCGCGCGCGGCATCCCGGCACTGACCGCGGCGCCACTGGGCATGGGTACGGCTTTTCTGGCGTTTCTGCCGGGCGGCATGACCTTCGAACAATACTTTCGCATGGAAGGTTTGCCGAAAACCGAGCAGTTGGCGCGGTTCATCGCCGGCCTGAGTCCGCGCATGCTGCAGCGGCCGTATCTGCAGGTGCCGGAGGCGGTCAATTTCAGCAAGGAAAAGGGACCGTCTACCGCGATGGCCTGCGATCTCTGCGCTGGTGTCATGGGTGTCGAGGTGTTGAAGATCCTGCTCAAGCGCGGTCCGATCACGGCGGCGCCGTGGGGCCTGCATTTCGATGCGTATCGTCAGCGTTACAAGAAAACCTGGCGCCCGTTCGGCAATGCCAATCCGCTGCAAAAATTGCTGATTGCCCTGATCCGCAGCAAGCTCAACTTGAATGGCTGACGCCAGTTAGAACGCAGCAAAAAAAATGGCGGGTCTCCCCGCCATTTTTCATGTGATGAGCCTAGAGCTTCTTGTACAACGCTTCCGCGGCATCGCGCTGGGCAAACGTTTGCTTGCTGTCCAGCACCTGCTTCAATTGCTTTTTTGCTTCGCTGGCATTGCCGAGCCGTTCATGAGCAAGTGCCGCGTGGTAACGAATCTCGGCATTGTCCGGCGCGATCTTCAGCGCCGCATTGAACTGCTCGAGTGCTTTCTTGGCATCGCCCAGTTTCAAATAGGCATAGCCTTGCGTGTCGATGATATTGGCATGGTTCAGCTTCAAGGCTTCCAGCTTGGCGAGATAGGTCCTGGTGTTGGCAATGTCCGAGGTCTCGGCATAGAGCCAGGTCATGTTGTTGAGCAATATCGCATCGTTCGGCGCTTTCTTTTCCAGCAGTTTGTACTGTTCCAGCGCCCGGTCATTGCGGCTGTTTTGCTGATACAAGGTCGCCAGGGCGAAACGGGCGGCATTGTCATCCGGGTTTTGCGTTAACCACTCGCCGAGCAAGCTGTCGTAGCCCGGTTTGTTGGCGCGCTGCAGCGCGATACCGTGACTGTTGGCCAGCGCAAAACTCGGCTGCTGCTTGTACGCCTTTTCATAGGCTTTGGCGGCATCGACGTACTTGCCTTCTGCTGCCAGGGTGTCGGCTTCCAGTTGCTGGCCAATCGACAGCGCCGGGAACTGTTTGATCAATTCGGCGGCGCGTTCATGAGCGGCGGCGTAGTTCTTGTTGCGCAAATCCATCCGGCCCAACGCCAAATGTGCCTGCCAGCTGTTCGGTTTTTGCTTCAACAGCTCCTTCATCACATCGGCGGCGCCTTTGTTGTCGCCGCTTTCTTCCAGCACATCGGCCAGGGCGAAGTAGTAATCCGGGTTGCGGTGATTCAGCTGCACCGCTTTGCGCAGCGAGGAAATGGCTGAGCTGTAGTTATTGTTGGCGCGCTGGGCAAGCCCCTGCGCCAGGTGTGCATCGCCGGCGTCGGGGTTGGCAGCGATCATCTGTTGCGCGACGACCAACGCATCCATCGGCTTGTTCATCTGCAGCAAACGGCGCAGATAAGTGTTGCCGGTAGCGAGCGAACGGTTGTCCAGCTGCCAGGCTTTTTTCAGCCACTCCAGACCCTGCTCGCGATCGCCCTTGGCGTCGTAAACCTGGGCCAGTTGCAGCGCAACGACGTTCAGCGTCGGACTTTCCTTGTTCAGCGCATGCAGTTTTTTCAGTGCGGCGTCGAAATCACGCTTGGCGACATCGACCCGGGCCTGGTTCAGCCGCGCGGTCAGGAATTCCGGCCGCAGCTTTACCGCTTGCTCAAACAGCTGAGCGGCGCGCGGGTAGTCGCCCGTGCTCAGCTTGATCACGCCCAGCATGTTGGCCGCCAAGGGATTGTTGCTGTGCTTTTTGTACAGTTGCTCCGCCAGCTGCACAGCCTTGTCGGTTTGCTTCTGCGACATGTAGGTGGAGACCAGCATCAGATCGCTGATCTGCAGTTCGGTATTATCCTTGCTGGCGCTTTCCAGTTGGCTTAGCGCCGCCGAAGTCTGGCCTTCCTGCAGTTGCAGCAGCGCGAGGCCGGTGCGCAGGTTGTCGGCATCCGGCGCAATTTCGACGGCGCGTTCCATGATTTCGCTGGCTTTGTCGAATTCCTGCAACTGGATGTGGGCGGTAGCCTGATAGGACATCAGCTGGATGTCCTCCGGGTACTTGCGCAAGCCCTCGGTGGCGAGCTTCAGCGCATCGCGGCCTTGCCGCAAACCAAGTCTGGTCTGAATCAACAGCTTGGTCGCGCCGAGGTGATCGGGTTTGCTGGCCAGGGTCCGCGACAACATTTCCTCGGCTTGCCGCCATTGCCGCTTTTGCACGTGCAGATAGCCGGACAGCAGTTGCGCTTCGGTGAAGCCCGGCGCGACGGCCAATGCCTGGTCGAGCGTGGTCAGGGCGTCATCCTGCTTCTGTTCCATCATCTGCGCTTTCGCTTTGAGGAACAGCCCCATCGCGTGTTTCGGAATGGCTGTCAGCACCAGGTTGATATCGTTCCAGGCGTCTTTGGTATTGCCCATGCTGAGCAATGCCTCACCGCGCGCCAGCCGGATCCGGGTGTCATTCGGCGCCTGATCGACGGCGGCGTTGATGATCTTGATGGCTTCGTCACGCTGGTTTTTCATCACCAGCAGTTCGGTCAACAGCAGATGGCTGTTGGTGAAGGTCGGATCGTTTTTCATCGCCTGCCGGGCCAGTGTTTCGGCTTTGCCGAAATCGCTGCGCAGACGCGCGATCTGGGCCAGGCCGTAAACCGCTTCCACCTGATCCGGTTGCAGGCTGGTGGCTTGCAGCAGTACCTGTTCGGCGTCGTCGATCTTGGCTTGCTGCAGAATGGCCAGGCCGCGCAAGGCGATGGCTTCGGCGCGGATCGCTGCCGGGTCGCTGCTGCTCTCGGTAATGTTGCTCAGCACTTTGGCCGATTGGTACATCGACAGCCAGGTCCGGCCAAGCGGTTTCTGCCAACGGTGCTTCGGTGCTTTCAGTTCGCGTGCCTTGTCATATTCCTTTTCGGCAGCTGGCAGATTGCCGTCCTGGAAGTACAGATCCGCGAGCAGCAATCGGGCCTCGATGCTGTCGGGCTTTTGCTGCAAGGCATTGCGCAATTCGATGATGGCCGCCGGCGCGTCGTTTTTCTGCAACAGGCGTTGGGCTTTTTGCCAGGCGTCCTGATAATCGTCGGCGAGTACGCCGTGGCTCAGTGCGCTTAGGCAGAGCGCGAGGGTGGAGCGGCGAAGCAGCTGACGGTTGAAATCCTTGTGCATCATGGGGCGACTCCTTGTAGCCGATACGTTCGTGTAGCCGATATGTTGTTACCGATGCCTGCCCAGTCGGTGCGGGTCGGCGTTGACCGTTGTCGCGGTCGACCGTCGGGACTCAGTGACTGCGGGCGACCATCTGCTCGTTTTCGTGCAAATTGTATTTGTCGACCAAGGCATACAGCGTCGGCCGGGTGATCCCGAGCAATTCGGCGGCCCGTGACATATTGCCTTCGGCGTGTGACAGCGCGCGCAATACCGCCTCGGTTTCCGCCTGCTCGCGCACTTGGCGCAGATTGAGCGGCAGCTCGCGGTTGCTTTGCACTTTCAATTGCAGATCGTCGGCGCTGATGTGGTGCTCTTCGGCCATGATCACGGCGCGCTTGATCCGGTTTTCCAGCTCACGGACGTTGCCGGGCCAGTCGTGCGCCTCCATTGCTGCGATGGCATCATCGCGAAAGCCGCGAATGTGCCGGTGCAACTGCTCGTTGAATTTTTGCAGAAAGGCGCGGGCGAGCAGGATGACGTCACCACTGCGCGCCGCCAGTCGTGGGATGTCGACGGTGATCTCGCTGAGTCGGTAATACAGATCTTCGCGGAAGGTCTCGGCTTTGACCATGTCCGGCAGGCAGCGGTGCGTCGCACAGATGACCCGGACGTCGACCGGAATTTCTTCGCGGCCGCCAATCCGTTCAATCACCCGTTCCTGCAGGAAGCGCAGCAGCTTGGCCTGCAGTGCCATCGGCAGATCGCCGATCTCGTCGAGGAACAGGGTGCCGCCATCGGCGTATTCGATCTTGCCCTTGGTCTGGCGGGCGGCGCCGGTGAACGCACCTTTCTCGTAGCCGAACAATTCGCTTTCGAGCAGGTTTTCCGGAATGGCGGCGCAGTTGATCGCCACCAGCCGATTGGTGCTGCGCGGGCTGAGTTCGTGCACGGCGCGGGCGATCACTTCCTTGCCGGTGCCAGAGTCGCCGAGCAGCAGCACGGTCAGATCGGTCGGCGCCACTTTCTCGACCATGCGGCAGACCTTGGCCATTTCCGGTGAACCGGCGATGACACCGGCAAGCGGCGCGCTGTTGGCTTTTTTCTGCAGCTGGCGGTTTTCTTCTTCCAGCGCGTACAGATGAAACGCCCGCTGGACAATCAGGCTCAGCGAGGTGGCGTCGATGGGCTTCTGGTAATAATCGTAGGCGCCGAGGCCGACTGCCTTCAGGGCGTTGTCGCGATCGTCGTTGCCGGTGACGACGATGACTTTGGTGTGTGGTGCCAAACGCAGAATGGCCTGCAGCGTGGCCAGGCCTTCCGAGGCATTGGCCGGGTCCGGTGGCAGACCCAAATCCAAGGTCACGACTTGCGGTTCGAACCGACGCAGCGCCGCAATCGCTTCTTCGCGATTGCCGGCGATGGTCACCTCGCATTCTTCAAAACACCAGCGCAGTTGGCTTTGCAGGCCGGGGTCGTCTTCAACCACCAATAAGCGCTTCTGACTCCTGTCCAGGCTTCCCATTACCGTCTTCCCTGTCGTTCACGCGCACGAGGCGCAGGCTGAACTCTGAGCCCTGTCCGGGGCTGCTGGTTACTGTGATATCGCCACCAAAACTGCGCACGGTTTCGCGTGCCTGCCAAGCGCCTATGCCCATGCCGGCGTTGCCTTTGGTGGTGTCGAACGGACGGAACAACCGCTCCCTGACGAAGCTGGCGTCCATGCCGCAGCCATTGTCTCTTATTTTTACAGTGACGTCATTATCGGCTGACACCACTGTCAAAACCACCTGACCGTGCTCGTCACAAGCCTCCTGGGCGTTCTGAATCAGGTGTTGCAGCACCGACAGCAGCCGATCACGGTCGGCCCGGGCCCGGCTGCTCTGGGCGCTGTCCAGCACCGGTAGCGGTGTCCGGTTGCTGCACTGCCGCACGGCCTCGCGTACCACTTCGTCGACGGCGACAGTGCCGGTCGCCGTCGTCTCGAACGAGCCTTTGCGCAGTGCCGCGAGCATCCGCTGCATTTTCTGACTGGCATTGCCGACGGTCTGGATGGCGTCGTCGATGAAGGCCGGGTTGTGCCGGTGCCGGTCGGCATTGCTGACGATGAGCTGCAGCTGGGCTGCGACGTTTTTCAAATCATGGACAACAAAGGCGCTGAGTCGATTGAACGCCTCGAACTGGCGCGCTTCGACCAGCGCCAGCGTGGTCTGGTACAGCGCCAGATACGAGGCCACCTGACCGGCCGCCGTTTTCAGCAGATCGCGCACTTCCCAGTTGACCGCCCGTTCGGCGCGCGGCTTGGCCAGCAGCACGACGCCGGTCAAATGCTGGCCATGCCGCAGCGGCACAATCAGCCAGGTGTTCGGTAGCTGGAACCACCAGTTCGGCAAGGCCAGATCGGAATAGCGTTCCGGGTATTCGCGGTATTCCGGCAGTTCGATGATCCAGCCGGTGCGGGCCAGATAACCGAGCAATTCGGCGTCGGGTTTGGCATCGAAGGCCTTGCCCGGCGGCATCGACCAGTGCTCGGCAAAGTCGCAGCGCAGCCCGTCATCACAGCGCCAGAGCATGCCGGCCGGTGAGTCGACAATTTCTGCCAGGGCCCGGATCGCCCGCTCGTTGATGCCGCCACCGCCTTCCTCGCCGGCCAGGGTGCGGTTCAGCCGCAACCATTCTTCCCGGTAGTCATACTGGTAATTGAAGAAATGCTTGTTGATGAACACCTTGATGCGGGCACGGACCTGACCCGAAACCGCCACCACGATCAAGACTATGACCGCGAGTGCCAGAAACACGATGCGCAGCGCATCGCCGAACTCGGCATTGGTGCTGCGGATATAGAACCCGACCACGGCCATCAGCAGCAGATAGCCGCCGGCGGCCAGCACCGACACCGAGCGCAGCATCAGCCGGCGCGAGATGAACAGATCGATCGACCAGCGCGGATTGCGCGCCACCGCCACCGCGATCAGCGGCACGGCCGCGGCATAGACAAAACCGCGCGCCGCTTCGATGTCGCTGTCGATGCTGTGGAACAGCAGCGCATCCGAATACAGGTAGAAATCAAAGGCGAATACCACCGCCAGGCCCAGGCAGAGAAACTTCAGGCCCCAGCGCTGCTCCGGCCGGGTGCGCCGGTACAGCTGCTCGGTCAGTACGCCGCTGCCGAGCGCCAGCACCAGCATGCCAAGCTGGTGCAGGGGCACGCCAAAGGCGACGCTCAGCATCACGTCGATGACCGGCAGGAACGCCGCTGCCGACAACAGCAGTGCAATCAGCGCCAAGAGCGGCACCAGCCGGCGATACCAGTTCACCGAGCTGCCCTCCGCCTGCACCAGCGGTTGCCAGAGTTCGCGCAGCAACAGCAGCCAGCCGAAATAGCGCAGGGTTTCCAGACTGCCGTAGGCCCAGGCCGTGGCTGGCAATTGCTGGACATGAAAGACCGTGGCGCTGATCGCCCACAGCAAGTGCGCGGCCAGTGCGGCGAGCAGCCAATTGCCGGTCAAGCGGCCGCGCCAGCGCGACGCCAACAACAGCACCAGCACGCCAAATGCGACAGCGGCGGCGCCATAGCCAATCGCGGCAAAACTCATCATGGCGTGATCGCCTCCAGCAGCGGCAGCACATGCGAAGCCGGAATGGCGTAGGTGATCGAGGTCGGGTTGCTGAGCGCGGCCTCTTTGCTTTCCTTGATCAGCACCGAGTTCAGCACGCCGACCACGGCGCCATCGCTGATGCGATAGAGCGGGCTACCGCTGTTGCCGGGAAACGACACCGCATCGAGCTGGTAAATGGGGTAGGGATCGCGCAGCCGCTTGATGGTTTTGGCGTTGAGCTGGGCAGCCGAACTGGCTGGAATCGCCACCGGCGCGATATTCGCCACCATCGCCTTGGTCGAGGTCGGGTACAGGCCGAGGATGTGACCGATCGGGTAGCCGGTGAACAGCAGATCTTCGCCTTCGCGCACCGGCGTCGTGGCATCGACGGCCAGCGGTGGCAGTGGCGGACCGTCCAGTCGCAGCAGCGCCAAATCGTGTTCCGGATCGGTTTTGATCACCCGCGCCGTGCGCGGCTGGGCGTTGTCGCCGGTGCCGACAAACACCACCAGCGTTTCGTGTCGTTCGCTTGCCAGCACGTCCGGAATCACGTGGAAGTTGGTGATGACATGACGACCGTCGCCGACCGCAAAGCCGGTGCCATAAACCGCCGCCGGTGGTCGCCGGGTCGGCAGCAGGGTGCCGACGCCCACCACCGAGCGTTTGGCGCTGGCGATACGGTCGGGTACCGACGTTTCGGCCATCAGCGTGCTGCCGGTCAGCAGCAACAGCGCTGCGGCCAGCTGTCGCGTCCTGCCCTGTCCTGCCACGGTTTGCATGCAGCGCTCCTTTTCAGCTTCACCGTTACCGGCGCGTGTGTCGGAAAACGTCTTGTTGGCGGCCGGTGCCGACACGGTACAATTCCGCTCCGCCGGGTTCACCCGATGACGATGGGATCGTCGCGCCCGGCCGCTGCCCCGGAGTTGTCACGGATGAGCCTTGCCTTTCGCTGTGCCTATCGCCTGCGCCTGTTACCGCAGCGTCACCACGTGTTCATTTTTCACCGCGTGGTCGAGCAGCGTGATCCGCTAATGCGGTTGCTGCCGACGGTAACCGAATTTGCTGCCCAACTGGATCGGATTCGGGCGGCCTTCACCGTGATCCCGCTTGCCGACTCCCTGCAGCGTCAGCCGGACGGCACGCCAACCGCCAGCATCACGTTCGACGACGGCTACCGTGACAATCACGATCTGGTCTTGCCGCTGCTGCAGGCGCGCCAGCTGCACGCGACGTTCTTCATCGCCACCGCCTTCACCGACGGCGATCTGATGTGGAACGACTGGCTGACCGAAGCCGTGCGCCAACAAGCCAGCGGCACGCTGGATCTGCAGGCCTTCGGTTTGGGTCAGCACACCCTGACCGACTCGCTCGACGAGCGCCGCAGTGTGCTTGGCCCGCTCCGGCAACGACTCAAATACCTGAGCGCCGACGCCCGCCTCGCCGTGGTCGCGCATTTGCGCACCCTGGTGCCAAACCCGCCCCGGCTGATGATGAATGCCGATGAACTGCGCGCCATGCACCGCGCCGGCATGGGCATCGGCGGCCACACCCACGATCACCATGTGCTGGCAACGCTGACCACCGAACAGGCGCGCTGGCAGATCCAGCACAACCGCGCGCGCCTGACCGACTTGCTCGGCGTCGCACCGACCCTGTTCGCCTACCCGAACGGCAAGCCGAACAGTGATTACCGCGCCGAGCATGTGCGCCTGATCCGTGAGGCCGGCTACGCCGCAGCCTGGACCACCGAGCACGGCGCCTGGGATGGCCGCACCGATCGGTTCCAGATCCCGCGTTTCAGCCCGTACCGCTGGGACGCGCTCGGGTTTCCGCGTCAGCTGGCTGAAGTCAGTTACCGGACGCCTTTACTGTTATCGGCGTAGATCCGGGGCTTGCGCCAGTAGAAAAACGGCGTCACTGCTGACTCAGCCATGCTTTTCCAGCCACAACTCCAACACCATCAGAATCCAGTTCAGTTCGCCAAAAAATGAGGCGTGGCCGGTTTCGTGTTGGTGCCGGGCATGATCGATGAAGCTCGGCAGGAAAATGTCGCGTGCTTTCAGCGCTTCGAGTTTGCTGGTGACCAGCTCGCGCAGACCGGCGTGTTCGCGCAGCCAGACGCCGAACGGCAGGCCGAACCCGTGCTTGCTCTTGTCGAGCGTTTCCTCGGCAAGAAAACCGCGGCAGGCTTCCTTGTAGTAGTGGCGCAGCTTCTGGCCCGGCAATTTCTCGTCGGCCGACAGTTGCAATGACAGATCGATCAAACCGTCGTCCAGCATCGGGTAACGGACCTCGACACCGGCCAGCTCGCACATGCTGTTGACCTTGACCAGATCGTTGTCGGCCAGGGTGAATTTCCAGTCCAGATAGAGCGTGGCATCGAGCGAGTCGTCGGCATCGGCTTCGCGATAACGCTGTTGCCAGATCTGCAGTGGATAATCGCGATCCGACTGCGCCAACTGCTGCGGCGTGAACACCGTTTCCGGCGCATGCAGATGCAGGAAGTTGTAGCTCTGCAGCCGATCCGGCATCGGCACCGCGGCTTGCCGAACGTAGCTCTGCAGCTTGCCAAACGGGCCCGGCCAACGCGCACCGGTCGCCTGCAGGCCGACACCGGTGAGGCTTTCAGCTGCGCGGCGCAAGCCGCCCGGCAGCCGCCACCAGTGTTCGAACAATTTGTTCTTGGCGTAGCGGGCGTTGCCGGCGAACAGCTCGTCACCGCCGTCACCGGCCAGCATCACCTTGATGCCGTTGTCACGGGCGAATTTGCTGCAGAAATAGGTCGGTAGCGCGCTCGAATTGCCGAACGGTTCGTCGCCAAAGGCGGCGATGGTCGGCAGCGCGGCCAGCGCGTCGTCCGGCTCCAGTTTCAGCTCGAAATGTTCGGTATGGAAATGCTTGGCCGACAACCGGGCGTAGGCGCTTTCGTCATACTGCGGCTGGCTGAACGCGATGTTGAATGTGGCCGGTTTCGGTTGCTGTCTGGCCAGCACACCGGCGACGCTGGAGCTGTCGAGGCCGCCGCTCAGGAACGCGCCACACGGTGCGCCATTGCGCGCCCGGGCAACCGCCTGCTCCAGCGCCGGCAACAGCTTGCTGCGCGCCTCCGGCAAGGCCGGATCGCCGCGGTGATGGAAGCGGGCGCGGAAATAGTTTTCGTCCGTCAGGCGACCGTCCTGCCAGCACAGGACATGGCCGGGTTCGAGCTTGCGACAGCCGGCGAAAATGGTGTCCGGACTCGGCACCATGTGGAAATAAACGTAGTTGTACAGCGCCTGGGCGTTGATCGCCGGTTGGTCACCGGCAAAGCGGGCGATGTCGGCAAGCTTGCTGCCGAACAGCAGCTCGTTGCCGCGCTGACGGTAGAACAGGCGGCGGGTGCCGGTGCGATCGATCGCCAGCCAAAGCCGCTGGCTGGCCGGATGCGCCACCAGCAGCAGGAAATGACCGAGCGCATCGCGCAGGCAGGCGCTGCCATCGCGGCGGAAACGGCTGATCAGCTCGGACAGGGCCTCGGCACTGTTCGCGCCATTGCCATCGCCGGTGTTGTTGCGCCAGCGCAGATCGCCGAGGACGAGGGCGTGCCAGCCGTCGCGCTGGTCGTGGCGGGCGCCGGCGGCGAGCACACCCGCGCCGGCGGCGAAGTTGACGGCGATCAGCGGTTGCGGTGCGGTGGCGGGGGCGGTCAGTGGCGCAACCTCCGGGCGATTGCCCATGCGGCCAAGCAAATACGTCATGTCGGTGTTCCTGACGGCGGTGAAACCGGCGTCGGTGTGGGGGCGGAGGAGGGCGAGGCCGGTTGTTCCGGTGCGGCGGGTGTTGCCGGTTCGGCGCTGCTGGCGGCGGGGGCCGGATCGCGCCAGGCTTTGGCTTCGAGCAGTCGTTTTTTCAGACCGGGCAGCGGGTAGTTCAGCGCGTAGGCGCGGTGCGCCGAGGCCAGTGCTTCCGGCCAGCGCTGCTGATCGGCGTACAGCAGACCGAGGTTGTAATGTGCTTCGGCGTAGTCCGGCTGGATTTTCACCGCGGTCTGATACTGCTGCTCGGCCTCCGACAGGCGTTGGTTCTGGTGCAGGTAGAGCGCGAAGATCATCCGGGCGACGCTGTCGCGCGGCCGCCAGGCGAGCGCGCGGTAGAAATAGCATTCGGCGCGCATTTTGCCCTGCCAGGCATCGCGCTCGTGGTTTTTCAGCCAGCGCACCAGCGACATCAGCGCCCGGTGATGGTTCGGAAACGCGCGCAAAGTGTAGTCGAAATCGACTTTTTCCTTGGAGTTGGGTTTGAAGGTCGACAGTTCCTGCTCACGCGAGAAGTGGAACTGTTCAACCACCGGCAGCTTCTCGGTGAAGTGGCTCGGGTTGGTGTAGTCGTACGGGCCGTAGTGATTGCCCAGATCGCCGCAATCCGGCGGCAGTTGTTCGGCACCGGCAGTGCAGGCCAAAGCCAAGCCGGCGATGGGCAGTGCCACGCGGCGCAGCCGGTGGCGAAGCAAGGCGAAACGGTGATCCATGTTGCGGTGTGCATCCAATGCAGCGCGAGACCCGGGACGGGCGACCCTTGTGGCCGGCCGGTCACTGTCAGCAGACAGCGCCGCTTCGCGTGTGATCAAGGTACCAAGCTTGGCGCCGGCCGGGCAAGCGGCGCGCGGTCGGCGCGGCCGCGTCGAGGGCGACGTCAGCGGCGATCTGCTGTATCCTGTGCGGCCCCGGCGCGGACGCCAAAAATGGACCGGCAGGCCGGGTTGAAGTGGGTATCGCCAGAGGAAACATGGACATGACAGTGATGGCAGATGTCATCCGGGTATTGGGTGAAGTACTGGCGCTCGGTGAGCGCACCAACAAGCTGACCGCCGACACGGCGCTGCTCGGTGCCATGCCGGAGTTTGATTCGATGGCGGTACTGGGTGTCATCACCCAGCTGGAAAGTGTGTTCGGCATCAGCATTGGCGATGACGAAATTTCTGCGGAAACCTTCGAAACCGTCGGCAGTCTGGCCGCGTTTGTCGAACAGAAGCGCGGTTGATTGCGGATGGCCGGCGGCAACTTCCGACGGCCATCCTGGCGCCAACTGACGACGGCAAGGATGCCATGCCTGAAGCGTTTTTCCTGAGCGGTGCTGCGGCACCGCTGTTCACCTTGCATTGGCCCGGCAGCACCGCGTGTGCGCCGGTGCTGCTGCTGCCGCCGCTGCTCGAAGAGCTGAACAAATCCCGGCGCGCGCTCAATGAACTTGCTCGTGCGCTGCAGGCGCAAGGCCATGCCGTGCTGCTGGTCGACTGGTTTGGCACCGGCGACAGCGGCGGCGAATTGGCCGATGCCAGCTGGTCGCAGTGGCAGGCCGATGTCGCCCGTGCCCGCGCCTTCCTGACCGAACGTTATCCCTTGCCGCCAGTGGCCTGCGCGCTGCGTGGCGGTGCGTTGTTGCTGCCGGAACTGCCGGACTGCGCCTGGCTCTTGTGCGCGCCGATCAGCGATGGTCAGCAACAAGTGAACCAGTGGTTGCGGCTGAAACTGATGGCGGCGCGCATGGCCGGCGACAACCTGAGCAGCGAACAGTTGCAAGCCCAGCTCGATGCCGGTGGCGTTGAAATCGCCGGTTATTTCCTGCCGCCGGCGCTGATCGCGCCGATGCGCAACATCCGGCTTGCTGACACGGCAACGCAGGGTGCCTGGCGCCATTTGATCGAAGTCGGCAGCCAACCGGTGCCGACGCCGGCCAGCAAAACCTTGCTGGCACGCTGGCAGGCGAGCTGGGCAGCGGCGCCCGGCGATGCCTTCTGGCAAACCACCGAGATCGCCGTTTGCCCGGCGCTGGTCGACGCGGTCTGCCAGCAGTTGCGGACACCGGCGGCGGCCTATGTCGAACCGGTGGCGGGAGCGTCAGCATGAGCGAGCGCGTGTTGCAATTTGCCTGTGACGGCGAACAACTGCTCGGCATCCTGCATCCGGGTGCGGCCGACGCGCGCACCGGCGTGCTGGTCATTGTCGGCGGTCCGCAGTATCGGGTCGGCAGTCATCGCCAGTTCGTCTTGCTGGCGCGCACGCTCGCCGAGCATGGCATTCCCACTTTGCGCTTTGATTACCGTGGCATGGGCGATGCCAGCGGAGCGAGCCGCGATTTTGACCAGATCGACGCTGACATTCGCGCCGCCTGCGATGCGTTTATCGCGGCCACGCCGGGTTTGCAGCGCATCGTGCTGTGGGGTCTGTGCGACGCGGCATCGGCCGCGCTGTTTTACGCTCCGCGCGATGCCCGCATCGGCGCGCTGGTGTTGCTGAATCCGTGGCTGCGCCAGGCCCAGGCGCAAGCCCGCACGATGGTCCAGCACTATTACAAGAAGCGGCTGTTCTCGCGCGATCTCTGGCGCAAGCTGTTCACCGGCCAGTTCGATCTGCGCGGCAGTGTGCGCAGCCTGTGGCAGACGCTCAAGCAAGCGCGCCAGCGGGCGCCGAAAGCCGCCGCGAACGCCACCGCCACGACTGCCGCACCGGCGAGTCTGTCGGCGCGCATGGCCACTGGCTGGCGGCAATTCACCGGCCCCAAACTGCTGGTGTTGTCCGGTGACGATCTGGTCGCCAAGGAGTTCGAAAGCGTGACCAGCACCGATCCGCTCTGGCAAGGTCTGCGCGAACAGGCCAGTGTGCAGACCTACCGGCTGGCGGAGGCCAACCATACTTTTGCCCGAGCGGTGTGGCGCGACGAGGTCGCGGCGCTCACGGTCAGCTTCGTCAACGGCTTGCGCTGAGCAGCGGCGAGAACAAGGAGGACGACCCATGCCAGGACGGTATGACGTGCAACGTATTGTGCTGGCGAGCCGCGACGCGGCGCGCCATGGCGGCTTGCCGTTCTGGCGCCAGCTGCTGGAAATGTTGGTATTGAAACTGTGCCGTGATCTCGGGCCGAATTATTACCATGCGGCCAGGTTTTGGCGCCGCGAGGTTTCGTTTCGTGACAAGTGGCGTCATGCCAATGAGCGCGAATATGACGAGCTGCTGTTCGCGATCAATCCGGTCAATTACCGGAAAATGTCGCAGCACAAGGTGCTGGAGAAAGCCACGCTGACTTTGTTCGGCATTCCGACGCCGCGCTTCATAGGTTTTTTTCACGTCCGCCGCGGATGTGATCGCGCTGGCGGCGCGCTGATCAATGCCAGTGATCTGGCACGGGTATTGATACCCTATGCCGGCCACTGCGTCTGTTTCAAGCCGGTCGAAGGGTTCGGCGGTCGCGGTTTTGCCGCGCTGGAAGTGATGGAAGATGGTGCCGGCCTGCAACATCCGGTCAGCGGCCAGCGCTGGACGCTGGCAGAGTGGTGCGAAGAATTGCAGCAAGCACCGGCCGGCTGGCTGTTGGAAGAGTGCCTGCCGCAGCATCCGGAGCTGGCCGCCATCAACGCCAGCTCGGTCAATACGCTGCGCATCTGGTTGATCGAACGTGACGGTGTGATCGTGCCGACGCATGCCTTGCTGCGGGTCGGTCGGGCGGGGAGTCAGGTCGACAACACCACCAGCGGCGGCTTGGCCTGTACCATCGATATGGCAACTGGCCGGCTGCAAGAAGGCTTGGATTTGCGGCGACCCCACCAACGCATTCTGCAGCATCCGGATTCGGGAGTGATGTTGAGCGGCCGGCAAGTGCCATTCTGGCCGGAGGCCCTGGTGCTCGGTGTGAAAGCGCTGTCGGTGTTCCCGCACATGCGCTTTGCCGGTATCGATGTCGCGATCACGCCGACCGGCCCGGCGATGATCGAACTGAACGTGATGCCGGATCGGATCAGCGCCGTGCGCTGGGATCTGCCGCACAAGGATTATTTTGAACCGCTCGCCAAGGCTTGTCATGAATCCTGATGCCGTTGCCGCAAGGCACAACGTCCTGGTGGTCGAAGCGCAGGCGATCGGCATGATCGGCGTCATTCGTTCGCTCGGCCGGGCCGGTTATCGCGTGCATGCCGCGTCGGCGCACGTCGATGCACCGGGTTTGGCGTCGCGTTATGCCAGCACGGCGGTGCGCCATCCGGCGTATGCCGATCCGGCATTCCTGCCATGGCTGCACCAATATGTCCGGCAACAGCAGATTGCCGCGATTGTGCCATCGGAAGCGTTTCTGCTGGCGATAGCACCGCACTATGAACAGTATCGCGCGCTGTTGCCGGATGCCGGCAGTGCCGAGGCGGTTTACCGCTGTTTTGCCAAGGCCGATGTCGAAGCGCACTTCGCCAGTCACGCCGATCCGGCAGTGCGTGCGCATTTGCCGAAGGCCGTCGTGGTGCAGCGTGAAGAGCCGCGTCCGGATGACCGCCAATTTGCCGGGTGGCAGTGGCCGCTGTACGTCAAGACCGACGGCCGTCACGCCGATGCCGGCCATGGCAGCAGTGTGCGCGCCGTGTCGGAAGTGTCGGCGCTGCAGGCGGCGCTGGCCGCTGCGATGCAAACGCATCAACGCTGCCAGGTTCAGGAGACGGTGCCCGGTGTCAAGGCCACGGTGAATCTGTGGCGCCATCGCGGTGAGTTTCGTGCCGCCAGCATGTGCATTGCCATGCACGAGAATCCGCACACCGGCGGCCTGACCGCCTACCGCAAGCTCTGGTGGCATGAAGCCATGCTGGCCGATGCCAAACGCCGTCTCGAGGCGCTCGATTGGAACGGCGTGGCAATGGTCGAATACAAATACGAAACCAGCAGCGGTCGGTTCTGGTTTCTCGAATTGAATGCCCGCTACTGGAATGCGCTGAATCTGGATTTGCTGGCCGGCAAGGACTTTCCGCGCTGGCAACTCGACGCGTACTTCGGTGCCGAGCCGGTGCAGGAGATGGGCCCGGGCCGACTCGGGTTTCGCGCCCGCTACACGGTGCCGGCCGATGTCGGTTACGTGATGTCGCGCTGTCGCGATGGCCGGGTCAGTGCTTGGCAGAAACTGAAAACCGTGGCCGAGTTCTTTTGGCTCGCGCTGCATCCGGCGGTACATTCCGATCTGTGGTTCCCGGGCGACCGCAGATTGTACTGGCGGGCGTGGTGCAACTTTCTCGGCAAACTGGGTCGTTCCGCATGAAGCAGCAGCTGATCCGTTCGATCAAACTGGCGGTGCTGGCCGTCGCGCAGCTGCTCGGGCTGTTCGCGCTGGCACGACGACTGACCCGTGGCCAGGCGCGCATCCTGTGCTATCACGGCTTTGCCTATCACGACGAACATCGGTTTGCGCCGAAACTGTTCATGCAGCCGCAAACCTTCACCCGGCGCATGGAGCAGCTGGCGCGATCCGGTTACGACGTGGTGCCGCTGGCGGAATTGCTGCGGCGTTTGCAGCACGGCGAATCGATCGACAATCTGGTGGTCATCACCGTGGACGATGGCTGGACCGGTTTTGCCCGGTTCGCGTTTCCGGTGCTGCAGCGCTTGCGGCTGCCGAGCACGCTGTACCTGACCACCTGGTATGTCGAAAAGCAGCGGCCGGTGCTGAACGTGCTGCGCCGCTATCTGCAATGGCGCGGCGTCGCGCTGCCAGCGGAATCGACCGACCATTGGCAGGAATACCAGCAACTGCAGCACGCCGCTGCGCAGGCCGGCGTTGCCTTGGCGCATGCCGGCGAACCGCTGTTCCGGCTCAGCACGCTGGCGGAAGTGCAAACCATGGCTGAGCAAGGGCTTGATGTGCAGTTGCACACGCATCGCCACCGCCTGCCGCGCGATCCGGCAGCGCTGGCCGACGAACTGAACCACAACCGGCAACTGATCACGGCGCTGACCAAGCGCCCTGCCGATGATCTGTGTTTTCCCAGCGGCGAGTATCACGCCGAGCACTTGCCGTTGCTGCGCGCAAACGCGGTGCGCAGCGCCACCACCACGGTGCTGGGTCTGGTGACCGCGCAATCGGATCTGTTGCAATTGCCACGTCTGCTCGATGGCGAAAATTGGCACCCGCTGGAATTTGCCGCCGAGCTGTCCGGTTTCATGACACTGCTGCGGCGCGCGCTTGGCCGCGATCACGGTGCTGGCCTGTACCCCGTCACGACACGGCAACCGGCATGAGCGGCAAGAAAATCGCCATTGGTGGCGCCATCATGGTCGCCAAGCGCTGGGCCGTGCGTGTGCTCAGCCTGATCAGCACGATGATTCTGGCGCGTATGCTGGTGCCGGCCGATTTCGGTTTGCTGGCATTGGCGCTCAGTTTCAGCATGCTGTTCGAGGTGTTGGCGGAGTTCAATTTCGATCTGGCGCTGATCCGCAAACAACAACTCGACGACAGCCATTACCACACCGCCTGGACCCTGAATGTCATCGGCAACTCCGCCATCGCGCTCGCCCTGGCGCTGGCGGCGCCGTGGTTGGCCGCGTTTGCCAAGGCGCCGGACGCGACGCTGGTACTGCAAGTCATCGCGCTGTGCTTTTTCTTCGATGGTCTGCACAACATCGGCATGGTCGCGTGGCGCAAGCAGCTGACCTTCAGCAAGGAATTTCATCTGGAGTTCTGGCGCAAGCTGCTGGAAGTGGTGGTCGCGGTGAGCTGGGCCTGGTTCTCGCCATCGGTGTGGGCGCTGGTCGCCGGCATGGTCGCTGGTCGCTTCAGTGGTTTGGCGCTCAGCTACTGGCTGCATCCGTTCCGGCCACGCTTCTGTTTGCGGCACTGGCGCGAGTTGGCCGGTTTTTCCAGCTGGGCGATGGGTTTCAATTTTGCCATGACGGTGGCGCAGCGAACTGACCATTTCCTGATCAGCCGGATTGAGGGGCTGACCAGTCTGGGTTTCTATTCCAATGCGCATATGCTGGCGGCCTTGCCGACTGTCGAGCTGGTGATGCCGATCAGCCGGGCGCTGTTTCCCGGCTTCAGTTCGCTGCTGAACGAACCAGCACGTTTGCGTGATACCTATCTGCAGGCGCTGTGTGGTTTGCTGACGCTGGCCTTGCCGATGGCCGTTGGTCTGGCGTTTGTTGCCGAGGCAGCGGTGCTGCTGCTGCTCGGCCAGCAATGGTTGCCGATCACGCCGCTGGTACAGGGGCTGGCTGTTGCGCAGGTGGTGGCGTTGGCAACGGCCAGCAGTGTGCCGTTGTTAATGGCACTCGGAAACGTGCGCGGGTTGTTTTGGCGGGCGCTGGCAACGCTGGTTTATCGGCCAGTATTGATATTCCTTGCGCTTCGTTGGTTTGGCATGGAAGGCGTGCCGCTGGCGATTTTTTTCGTATTGTTGGTGCAGGTCAGTATCGACAGTTGGTTGATCCGGCGCAGCCTGCAATTCAGCATACGGTATTGGTGGCACCGCACCTGGCGGCCTTACGCCGCCGCCGCTGTGATGGCGCTGACGTTGTGGCTTTGGTTGCCGGGCACACCGGTGCTGAGCATCAGCGACGCCCTCGTCCGTATGGTGATCGCCGGCCTGATCGCAGCGCCCGTTTATCTGCTGGCCTTGTTGCTGCTGTGGCATGGCAGCGGCCGGCCAGCCGGTCTCGAGCAGATCGCAATCGATTTTCTGAAACGACGCTTGGCGCCGGCACGCTGAGCACTGCCGGCGCGCCGACGCCTTACATTTTACGGCTGGCAAAAAAGCCCGGAAACAGCCGCCGACCCGGCTTATCAAAACAGGCCGAACCGATTTGCGCCGGGTTGTCGAGATTGATCTCAATCACGGCCGGACCCTGTTCGGTGATCGCGATGTCGAGTCCGGCGAACGCCATGTCCGGAAAACAGGCGAGTGCCTGGCAGGCGAGGGTTTCGGCTTCGTGGAAGAACGGCACCACCAGTCCGGTCACCCGGATGCCGGTGTCCGGATGTTGAGCGTAGATCTTGCGCCAGAGATCGCCACTGCTCAGCTCGAGCAGGGTGCCGCTGGCCTCATCGATGGTGCAGATCAAGCCGCCGGCGGCCGTGTTATCCACCAACACGTTACGTCGGCCCACGCGCAGAAACGAGCCCACCACGCGCAGTTGACCGGCCTCCCGTGTCGCCCAGATCCGTAGCGTATTGACCGAATCCGGATTCAACCGCGCCAGCGCTGGATGCTGCACCAGATAGTGTTCGATCAGATAGCCGGTCTGTTCGCCCTGTAGCAGGCAAAGCAGATCGGCAATCCGGATCCGACTCCGGGTGACAGGGTGTTCCAGCTCAATGTGCTCGCCGCCACGGCGCACGATGAACGACAGAAAGCCGTCACCACCGGAACCGACCACCCGTTTCAGCGTGAGCTGCCGGTCGACCAGGTTGTCGAGCAAGGCGGTCAGTTCAGCGGCATTGGTCAACGGTTTGTCATTGCTGCAGCGGCCGTGCTGTGGATGGAAGTAACCGTACCAGGGCGGCGTGGCAATGCCATGTCGCAGCAGTATTCGTTTTTGTTCCGGTTTGTGCCGGTAACGCTGGCGCGCCGCGGGCGGATTCAGTTGATCAATCAGGGCACTGAAATCGGCGTGATTGAAATGCTCGAGTTTGTCCTGCCAAGGCAGATCGGGGCGCCACATGCGGGCCATAAGGTAGAACCGGAATGTCTGCTGGCGGCGCAGCTTCAGCCAGAGCATTTCGCCGGCCTGACGCCAGAATGACAAGCCGCCCTGCTGCGCTTTGCTGCGCATGATGGCGACAATGTCCTGGGCGAGCTGCAGCCGCTGCAAGGCGCCACGGACTTTCGGAAATGCCATCGACATCGCACTACCACGCTATCCCGACAGCGCTGATATCACTCCATCCGGTGACGGGATTCACCGGTTGCGAGCGGTTCCAGATGGTTGCTGCATACGGCCGGATACGCATCCACACGATCCGTGTCGTGCACACTGCGTCAGCAGGCCACTTTGCTGATGATATAGCGAAATTTGCCGTTCGCCTCGGTCGGAATGTGGTCCACCCGACTGACGGTTACCCGGACGCCTTGACCGAGCCGGGCCTGCATGCCCTTGATCACGCGCTGCTGTCGGTCGTCGTCCCAGCTGGTGGTTACCAACAGGACTTCCAGCTCGGTCTGACTGTGCTGGATGATGCGAAAGGATTCCACGCCGTCGATCTCGCGGACCACATAAATCAGCGCCAGCCCGTGCATGACGGTGCCGGTTTCCGAGACCACGAAATCGGTGGTGCGGCCTTCGATGTTGGCGAGCAGCGGCAGGCCGCGACCACAGGCGCAGGCTTGTTGCGACAGCACCGCGACATCGCCGGTGCGGTAGCGAACGAACGGAAAATCGCTGGTGCGAAGATGGGTCACGGTGACTTCCCCGGCGACCCCTGGCGCCGTCGGTTTGCCGTCGTTGTCCAGCGTTTCGATGATGACGTCTTCGGCCATGATGTGCATGCCGCCATGCGGGCATTCGTGCGCGAGAAAGCCGGCATCGCGACTGCCATAACCGTTGGCAACCGGTGCACCAAACACCCGTTGAATCTGCTCGCGTTGTTCCGGGTACAGGCGCTCAGCCGTGACGAACGCCACTTTCAATCGACTGTTGTCGAGCGTGATCTGCTGATCCGCCACAAACCGAGCAATGCGCGCCAGTGCCGACGGATAACCGAACAGCATGCGCGGCCGCATACGCGCGTAGACATCGAGAAAATGGCGAATGCCGGATTCGGCCAAATCGAAAGCGGGCACCAGCTCGGTGCGCAGCAGGCGATCGCGGATCTGTTTGATCCGATCCTGGGTGTTCACCTCAATCGGTGAGCCCCACAACACCAGCTCCGGATCGCCGATATCGACTTCCCACCAACGGGTCGCACGCCACTTGGCGGCAACATCGTGGCTGATGCGTTCGTTCAACCAGAAAATCAGTGGCTGACCGCTGGAGCCGCCGGTATTGAAGCGCTTGAGCGGCGCACCCGGGGCTTTCATCGCCTCGCCATGACGGCGTATGGTCGGCTTGTCCAAGGTCGGCAACCGAACGAGATCGGCGCGACTGCGGATGCTGTCGGGCGCGATACCGTGCTCGGCAAACAGCTGCCGGTAATACGGAATGCGGGTGGTGATGTCGCGCATGAACTGTTGCAATCGCGTTGCCTGCAAAGCTTCGATCTCGGCGGCCGACAGCCATTGGCTGCGCTCGAGTTCGCGCCGCAACGCCACGCTGTCGTGGCGCTTCAGGTGCTCATGCAGCGGAAACAAAACGGTGCTGGCAAGCCAGGTATAAGCCGACATTAGCGTTGTCCTTGCTGATCGGACGGGAAATGTACATTGGCAAAGCGGAGCCTGCCGTGGCTGGCCTCGGTGCTCGCCGGTGGCACCGTTCCGGCCGGGTTCACTTCGCCTTTCTGGATCAGCACATCCAGAATCACGACGATGGCGATCAGGTGATAGAGCAAGTCAAAGTAACACAAGCCGAGGAACACGCCGCCGACGCAGAACGCCAGCAGCGACACCTGCATCATGGCCGCAAGCTGCGCCGCCCAGATCATGTTCTTTTGGGTCGCGAGTTTCTGCAGCTTGCCGGCACGGAACCAGCTCAGTGCCAGCAGCGTCAGGAACAGCGCCAGACCGACAAAGCCATGCTCACCGAGAATCTTGAAGTAAATGCTGTGGGCATCGTGAAAGT
Organism: Permianibacter sp.; assembly: GCA_046297695.1. GTDB lineage: Bacteria > Pseudomonadota > Gammaproteobacteria > Enterobacterales > Permianibacteraceae > Permianibacter. The sequence continues at coordinate 31,023 of JBKBHF010000029.1, forward strand.
CGGTCGGGTCCGGCGCGTAGATCAGAAACGACTCCGGGTTGAACGCCTCGAAACCGCCGCCAACCGGATGATGCAAGGCGACATTGATGGCAAAGCACCAGGCATTGACCCGACCGCCGGCGGACAAATCATGGCGCTGGATCTTGTCGGTCATTTGCCCGCACCAAGTCGAGGTGTCGGTATTGCGGTAGAACTCCTGTTCGCCGCCACCGCTGTCTTCGACCTTGATGGTGGACATGCGCTCATGCCAGCTTTCCGGCATGAAGAAATACAGGGTCGGGATCAGGATCACGCCAGCAAGCAGGATCGGCAGCTTGCTCGGGCTCTTCCACCAGAAGAACGCCGACATCGCAGCGGCCGCCAGCAAGGCGCCGCGTGAATGGGTGCCGAGCGCGGCAACAAAGCAGGACAGCATCGAGGCGGTGAGCGCGTGCTTTTGCCAGCTCTTGGTCGCCTGCAGTTGCAGGAAGCGCAGCAGCGGCAGAATGGTCAGCAAGGTCAGACCAAACTCGTTGTTGCCTTCAAAGAAACCGCCGGGCGGGCCCCAGACCCGGTTATCACCACCGGTCAGCACGGTGAAAATGCCGCCTTTGACACCGAAGGAAGCGATCGACAACGCGATCACGCCAACCAGCCAGAACAGTCGTTCGCGGGTGTTCACCATCATGATGGTGATGATGGTGAACAGTTGGATCTTGAGTACCTTGTCGGCTTGTTGCAGCGCGTAGTCGGTGGCCGGGTTGACGACGAAGCTGAGCGTCCACCAGGCCAGCATCAGCAGGTAGACGATGATGATCGGCTGGTTCATCGGCAGCTTCTTCGGCTCCTTGCTGAACAAGAAAGCCAGCAGGAAGGTCGCGCCGACGGCGCTAGCCACTGGCAAATGCGCGGCCAGTCCCCAACCGAGTTTGTGCGGCACCATGTAGGCGATCCAGCACCACATCATCAGACCGAAGAATGGCCGGAACAGCGTCACCGGCAAGCCACCGGCAATCAGCAACAGGATGATGTAATCACGCATCGCGTTGACTCCGGCATTGGCGCGCGCGGCCATAGCTGGCCTGCAGCGCCGGCCAGACGGCCGCCCAGCTGAATTCCGCAGCGCGTGTGCGGCCGGCGGCGATCAGGCGCGCGCGCAACGCGTCATCAGTGTGCACGCGCGCGAGCGCGGCGGCCATCGCTTCCGGTTGCCGGGCCGGCACCAGCAGCGCGTGCACATCCGGTTGACAGAGCTGTGGCACACCGCCGACATCGGTACTGACGATCGGCACGCCAGCGGCCATGGCCTCAATGAGGGAGTTCGGACTGTTATCGGCGGTGCTCGGGTTCAGGACGACGCGTGCACTGTGCAGCAGCGCGGCGACCTGCTCGCGTGGCAAGCGGCCGGCAAAATGCACCGCATCGGTCACGCCGAGTTGTGCCGCCAGCTGTTGCAGGTTGGTGCGCTCCGGCCCTTCCCCGGCCAGGGTCAGGCGTGCATCCGGATACTGCTGACGCAGCAGGGCCAGCGCCCGGATCGCGGCGGCGTTGTCATAAAGCGCTTCCAGATTGCGGGTGACCACGATATGCAATGCGCTTGAACGTTCGCCGCGTGGCGCGAACAGCTCGGTGTCGACAATGTTCGGCACAATGGCGGCTGGCTGCTGGTAGTGCTGAAACAGGGTTTGCAGAAAACCGGTCGGCACGATCACATCATCGCAGCGGCGCAGCGAGCGCTGCACCTTGCTGAACGCGCGGGCAAAAAATTCGCCGGCCAGTCCGCCGCGATAATTGAGCACCACCGCTTTGCGACGCCAGTCAGCGATGGTGATTGCCGGGACGGCAAACAGAAACCAGGACCAGCCGCTGTTGGCGAGAATGTGCACGAGATCGGCGCGGCCGGCCGCGCGCCCCAGCCGCCACAGGTACGGCAGCAGACGAAAGCCGGCGCGCAGCACCGGCAGCTTGCCGATCCAGGTCGGTTGATACGGGGCATTGACCGCAACCACCTCGACCTCGACGCCTTCGGCGCGCAGCTGCCGCACCAGCGCTTCGGTTTGCAGTGCCATGCCGCCGTTGGGTGGCGGCAGCGGCCCCACCACCAATACCTTCATTGACCGCCGCTCCGTTTGGCGTCGGCATACACTTTCCGGTAGCGCTGGACGCTGTTGGCCCAGTTGCGTTCGGTGTCGACGTAATGACGGCCGTTCTGCAGCAGGGTCGGCCACTGCGCGCGCGCGGCCAGCACCCGTTCGATGCAGTCAGCGAGCGCGGCGGTATCGCCAGCCGGGAACAGAAAGCCGTTGTAACCGTCGCGAATCAACTCCTGATGGCCGCCGACATCCGAGGCCAGCACCAGCTTGCCTTGTGCCATCGCTTCCAGCGGTTTCAACGGTGTCACCAGATCGGTCAGCCGCATCTTGTGCCGGGCATACACCAGCACATCGACCAGGCTGTAATAGCGGTTCACCTGCGCGTGCGGCACGCGGCCGGTGAAGATCACCCGATCCTGCAGTCCGAGCGCCTGCACCTGTGCTTTCAGCGCCGCTTCCTGCGGGCCGCCGCCGACCAGCAGCACCCGCAGATCCGGTTGCCGCGCGGCGAGGCGTGCAGTGGCGTTGAGCAACAGATCCAGCCCTTCGTAGGCGTAGAACGAGCCGAGAAAACCGAGCACGGTTTTGCCTTGCAGGCCAAGCTGGGCTTCCAGCTCGTGATCGCGCTGATCGATCCACTGGAACTTGTCGATGTCGACCGCATTCGGAATGACGGTGATTTTCTCGGCCGGAATGCCGCGCGCGACGATGTCACGGCGCAGGCCTTCGCAAATGCAGGTGACGGCATCGGCCTGTTTGAACACTTTGGTTTCCAGCGCCCGGGTCACCCGGTAGCGCAGGCTGCCTTCGGCGGTGGTGCCATGATCGACCGCGGCATCTTCCCAGAACGCGCGCACTTCATAGACAAACGGCAAACCGGCTTCTTTTGCTACCGCAGCGGCGGCCAGACCATTCAGGCAGGGCGAATGGGCATGGATCAGATCCGGCTGCAAGCTCTTGACCAGTTCACGCAGACGCGCTTTCAGGCCGCGCACCACATCCCACTGGTTCAGCACCGGCACCTTCGCCAGCAACCCGGGCGCAGTGCGGTAGAACTGCAGGCCATCGGCAGTTTCGCTGGCCGCGCGATAAGCGCCCTGCTTGGCGCCGGTGACATGGCAGGTCTCGAAGCCGAGCGCGCGTTGCTCGCGCAGAATGGCGCCGCTGCGAAAGGTGTAACCCGAGTGCAGCGGTAAGGAATGATCAAATACGTGCAAGACTTTCATGACTACCGTTTCCTACTCGAATCTTATGGTTTGTTATGGCGGCGCCACCAGGCACTGCCCTGGCGGTCACGGAGCAGTGCGCCGTCAGCGGTGGTGACGTTGATCGCGGCGCGGGCATCGCCTGTGATCAGCACGCAGTCCTTGTCACGCACGTCGCGACTGACTTTGGCGTCGGCGTTGAGTGCGTGCAGCCACAGGCAGCGACCGCTGTCGACCACCAGATAATCCTGTTCATGCACCAGCAGCTTGGCCGGGTCGGCACGGAACTGATTGCGTGATACCGCCACGCTGGCCAGATGCAGATGCTCACGGCGCGGCGACCTTGCTTGCAGTTCGGTGCGCCAATAGGCCGGTTCGAACCATTTTTCGTCTGAAGCGCCGGTCGCATAGTTGTGACCGTCAAGCTCGCGCTCATCAGCGTCCGTTTCGACATAGAAGCGGTAATTCGGGCCGCCCACCAGGCGGAACACGCCGTCTCTTGGCAACAGCCGTTGCAGCACGGCGCGTCCCTCGCCGTTCCGGATGCCGAGTTTGTCGCTGGTCGATTCCAGAATGCCGTCATCGGTACTGCCGGCCAGCACGCGGACCCCTTCGAGCAGCGGTTTATGGATGCTGTGGAACAGCGATTTCACCGTGTACTCGGGCGCCGTCGTTGCGACATCGTCCAGCACCAGCAGTCGCTCATCCGGCTGCAGATACACCAGCGTGCGACGGACATGCGCGACTTTCCCGTCGCCGCCGTTGTCATCGTAGGCAGTGCTGTTGTAAGCCGCGGTCAAATCCAGCAGGCTGTAGAAATACTGATCATCGGCGGCGCCGTAGGCGAGCACCTTGCCACCTTCGAGATGCTGGCCTTGACCCAGGTTGGCGCGCCAATCGGTGACACTGGTGATGGCGCTGCCGGTCGGCATGGTGATGCGCTGGCCACCGTCGCTGACATTTTCCGTGAACTTGTGATTGGGCCGCACTTTCTCTCCGGGTCGCAGCACCAGCACGCTGTTCTTGGCGATGGTGCGAATGGCGTAGTGCAGCCGGTTGTCACCGAAATATTTGCCGTAGCTGCTGCCGTTGACCAGCAGCGGCTTGTCATGGAACAGGGTGAAATGGCCGGCATCGTAATGGCCATGGTGGCTGAAGCTGGCGCCGGCGCGCGCGCTCAGAAACACCGCATCCTTGTCCCAGCGGGTGCGGAAATAAAACTGGTTCATGCCGCCGGGGCCGAACCAGATCGCTTTGGGCTGCACGCCTTCGAGAAAGCGCAGCGACGGTTCGGTCATCGGCAGCGGCGCCAGCGCCGGGTCGTTGAACAGCGGGAAACTCCAGCGATAGGCTTCGTAATAGCTGCGCTCCGGGTAGCGCGCACGCAAGTAGTCGGAATAGCCGGCCAGCAGCGGCTGCTGACACAGGCTGGCAGCGGCATCGATGAACGGCCGGGTTTCTTCGGCCAGATCGACCCGCGAGCCTTCGTCGCCGAGCCCTTCGACCCGGTGATCCGGGCGGGTGGCGTAGACCGGCCACCAGGCATGCCGACAGAATGCCAATTTGACGTACTTGCTGTCGTCGTTTTCAACGAACCCTTGCAAGTAGGCGCGAGTGGCATGGGCAAACAACATGGCCCGGTTCTGAATCCAGTAGTTGTAGCCTTCCGGCCAGGCTTCGGTCAGCGCAATCGCCTGCATGGTGTCGAGGAAATGCGGCAGGGCACGCTGCAACAGCGCCTTGGCTTCGGCATCGGCGTCGCCGATCGCCACGGCCATGATCAGCGCTGTCGCCGCGAGCGATGCGCGGTTGTGCCACAGCGAGGCGGAATCGTCGTCGAGCACCGTCAGCGTGTCACGCAAACCGTCTTTGATTTTCTTGCGTGCCAGCGCTTCGCTGTCGGCATCGAGCCAGGGCGAGCCGTGCAGCGCGTCGTAGATCAACGCGAGCTCCCAGGCGGTACTCACGGCGCCAGCGTCGCTGGCTTCCGATACATAAAATTTCGGTATCCGGCTGACCAGCAGCTGGCCGATGTCATCACGGCGGGTGCGCAGCCAGCAGTTCAGCAAATGCAGTCGGCGTTCGTCCTTGCAGCCGAGATAGCGTCGGCTCACTTCCTGTTGCAGCGGTGAGTTGGCGGGCAAGGCGTTGTTGCGGGCGACGATGTCAGTGGCCAGCAGCCGCGGCCGTTCCGGGCGCAATGTCGGCAGTGGATGCGCTGCATTGTTGCTGTCAGCATGGACAGCGCTATCGCCCGCAGTGCTGTTTGCCGCGTCGTCAGTGGCGGCATCCGAGCAGGCGCCCAGCAACAGCAGCAACGGCAGCCAGGGTTTCACGATGCCGATCCGTTGCGGTCAGGCAGTGTTTTGCCGATCGCCGTCAGTACCGGTTGCACGCAGGCCTGCCAATTGCTGTGCGCGCGGATGTAATCGCGACAGGCTTCCACCGGCAGCGGGGACGTCAGCCGCTGCAGGCAGGCATCGGCAAACGCTTCGGCCGTTTCGTGCGCCAAATCGGTCAGCAGCGGATCGGGCACCAGGCCTTCGAGCGCCTGCGGTGTTGCCACCACGGTGCGTCCCATGCAGAGCGCTTCGAGCACTTTGTTCTGAATGCCGCGGGCGATGCGCAGCGGTGCCACCGCGACCGCGGCATGCTGCAGGTAGGGCCGCACGTCCGGTACCCGGCCGGTGACCGTGACGCCGGCTTGCTTGCCGAGCGCCAGCACGGCGGCGCTCGGATTGCTGCCGACGATGTAGAAAACGGCATTGCTGTTCCGGGCGCGAATGCGCGGCCAGACCTGCTCGACAAACCACAGCACGGCATCGATGTTGGCGTGATAGTCCATCGCGCCGGTGAAAACCAATGCTTGCTCGTGCGCTTGATACGGTGAGCTCAGGCTGGCGTCCGGTGCGAAATACTGATCATCGACGCCGTTACGGTAAAAGCCGACTTGGGTCGGTGACAGGCACAGCCGTTCGCAAAACAGGTTCCGCTCTTCCGGGGTGACCAGCCAGCTGGCATCGAAGCTGTCGGCGATGTCGTGCTCGGCATCCGCCAACCGGCGCGCCTCCAGCGCATGCACCCATTTCATCGGCGCTTTGCCGTTGACGGCATACTGCCGCCACTTTTCCGAATCCATGTCGACAAAATCCATGAACCGGGGCAGCTCCGGGTAGCGATCGGCAAATTGCGCCATCGCCGAGCTGTAACAGAGCACGGCGTCGACCTCCTTGCTGTCGACCAGCTCGGCCACGCGCTGGTGCACCGCACGGTAGTTGTACCAGCCGAACGACAGCGGCACGCCGGTCAGCAGCGCCGGCAGGCATTGCAATTTTGATTGCAAGGGGTTGATCGCTTCGATGTGCTGTGATGCCAGCAGCGGCTTCAGCGCATCGACATATTGCCAGTCATTTGGATCGTCAATGAACGTGACCAGATGAATGCGGTAATGCTTGGCCAGTATCCGCAGCAGATGATACGAGCGGATCTTGTCGCCCTTGTTCGGCGGGTAGGGCAGGCGATGGGCGAGAAACAACAGGCTCTTCATCGGTTCAGACCTTCCTGCCGAGTTGATTGCTGAGACACTGAGCGAGCCGCATGACGGTCCACCTGATCGGAACGAATCGCACGCATACGATCACACCTTCAGGCCGGATTGATTGGCCAGGAACCGGGCGAACATCATCAAGGTCCACAGTGGTGCACTGAAATCGCGCAGGCCACTCTGATGCTGATCGAGCAGGGTCTGCAGATAGGCGCGATTGAACAGGCCGCTGTCGGCGAGCGGGCCGTGCAACAGTTCGCTGCGGATGCGTTCGCGCAGCGGGCCGCGGAACCAGGCGGCCAGCGGCACGGCAAAGCCCATCTTGCGCCGGTACATCAGATCATGCGGCAGATGCGGTTCCATCGCTTTCTTCAGCAGGTACTTGCCTTCACCGTTGTGCAGTTTCAGTTCCGGTGGCAGCCCCGACATCCACTCGACAAAACGGACATCGAGGAACGGTACCCGCACTTCCAGCGCGTGCGCCATCGAGGCGCGATCGACCTTGGTCAGGATGTCGCCGACCAGATAGGTTTTCATGTCCAGATACTGGATCAGGCTCAGCGGATGCTCGGTCGGCGCGTTGGCGGCGTGGGCGCGCATGAGTTCCAGCGCGCCATAGCCTTGCAGCTGCGATTTCAGCGCCGGGCTGAACAGCTCGCTGCGCATGTCGTCCTTGAAAATGCTGACGGCATGGAAGTAGGCCTCGACGCTGTCACGCGCCAAGCCCTGGAACGTCGCCTTGGCGCGCAGGAAGCGCGGCGCGAAGTCGAGTTTCGGATAGGTCTTGCCGAGAAAGCCAAACACTTTCTGGCGCAAGCCGAGTGGCAACCGCTGACGCACGCGCTCCTCACGCATGTGCCAGAGATAACGCCGGTAGCCCGCCAGATGTTCGTCGCCGCCGTCACCGGACAACGCGACCGTGACCCGTTCCCGGGCCAGCTGGCAAACCCGATAGGTCGGCAGCGCCGAGCTGTCGGCATACGGTTCGTCATAGAGTTTGGCGAGATCATCGATCAGCGAGAAATCATCCGGATCCACCTGACGAACGCTGTGATGGGTGTGATAGCGATCGGCAATCTGCTGGGCGTACTCGGATTCGTTGAACTTCGGATCGCCGAAACTGATCGAGCAGGTATTGACCGGGTCCTTGCTTTCTTTCGCCATCATCGCGACGACCGCGCTGGAGTCGACGCCACCGGACAGGAAGGCGCCGAGCGGCACTTCCGCCATCAGCCGCACCCGCACCGCTTCGCGCAGCCGTGCGACCAGTTCGTCCTGCGCCGCCGCTTCGCTGCTGACGGCAACCGGCGTGAACGGCACGTCCCAAATGGTCTTGATCGCGCGCACACCAGCGCGGGTGATGAGCAGCGTCGAAGCCGGCGGCAACTTCTTGGCTTCGGTGAAGATGGTGCGCGGCTCCGGCACATAGCCGTAAGCGAAATAGTCTTCGACGGCGATCGGATCGAGTTTGCGGACAAAGCCCGGATGCTGCAGCAGCACTTTCAATTCGCTGCCGAACACCACTTCACCGGTTTGCAGTTCGGCGTAGTAGAGCGGCTTCTTGCCAAGGTGGTCGCGGGCCAGGAACAGGCAGTCATGGCGGCTGTCGTAAATGGCAAAGGCAAACATGCCGCGCAGGCGTGGCACGCAGTCCTCGCCCCATTGCAGCCAGGCGTGCAGCAGCACTTCGGTATCGGAATGGGTGTGGAAATGATGGCCGAGTGCGATCAGTTCTTTCTGCAGATCGAGAAAGTTGTAGATCTCACCGTTGAACACGATGACCACCTGCTTGTCATCGCTGTACATCGGCTGCTGACCGGAGGCCAGATCGATGATCGACAACCGGCGATGGCCGAGGCCGACACCCTTGCCGCAATACAGGCCGGATTCGTCCGGGCCGCGGTGCAGGACGCTGTCGGTCATCCGGCGCAACAGACCTTCATCGACGGCGCCCGGTGTGCGCAAATGAAAAAGGCCGGCGATTCCACACATGTGCTTATCCCTGTTTTGTTGTTTTGTTGTGATTTGGCAGCTGGGCATTGAGCAGCTGGTCATAAAGTGTTTGGTAGCGCGCCATCATGCCGGCCAGGCTGAATTCTGCCACGGCACGTGTCCGGGCCGCCGCCCCGTGCCGGCCGAGCAGAGTGCGGTCATCGGCATAGCGGCGCATGGCAGCGGCCATCGCCTCGGGTTGTTCGGCCGGCACCAGAAAACCGGTTTCGCCGTCGACGACGAGTTCGCCGTTGCCGCCAACGCGAGTAGCGATCACCGGCAGGCCGCTCGCCATCGCTTCCAGAACGGTATTGGAAATGCCTTCCGCGCGTGAGCCGAGCAGATAGACATCGGCTTGGCGCAGCCGTTGTGGCACGTCACTGGCGGCGCCGGCCAGTTCGACTTTGCCTTGCAGATGGTGTTCGCGGACAAACTGCTCACAGGCAGCGAGCAAGGGGCCGTCGCCGACCAGGCTCAACTGCAGCGGCAATTCCGGCCGCAGTGCGGTCAGCGCGGCAAAGGCGCGCAAGACGTTGAGCGGGTCTTTGACCTCTTGCAGGCGTCCGACCGAAACGAAGCGCAGGCTGTTGTTCTGGCGCGGCGTGGTGGCCGGCGTGAAACGATCACAGTCGACGCCGTTGCAGATCACTTCAATCTTGCTGCCGGCAATGCCGACTTTGTTGCGCAGGTAATCGGCCAGTTCGTGTGACAACGCCACCACCCGGTGCGCCAGCGGCAACAGCCAGCGACGCAGGCGCTGGTAGCGGACGTTGTTACCTGCGACATCGTTGGCGTCGCGGCCATGTTCGCTGTGCAGGCGCGCCGGCACGCCGGCCAGTCGCGCCGGCACCAGAGCTTCCAGCGCCGACAGGTTGCGGGTGTGAATCAGTGCCGGCCGCAACTGGCGCAGCAGTCGGTACAGGCGCCACCAGACTGCCAGATCCAAGCCGGGCTGTTTGCGCAGTTCGTGGATCTCGACATCAGCGCGTTGCAACCGCTGGGCAAACTGGCGATCGTGATCGGTCACGCAGATGATCGCGTGGCGGTAACGGTCAGCCGGCAGATGGTTGATCAGGTTGACCACACCGTTTTCCAGACCGCCGATCGCGAACCGGTACAGCACGTGCGCCAGCAACGGGCGCTCGTCGGTCGGGGTGTTCGGGTTTTTGTGGTCCATGGGCGTGTCAGTCATGGTGTGACCGCTCCGGCCTGTTGCAACTGCTGTTGCAAGACCTGCAGCAAGGGTTCGACCCGCGCTTCCAGTTCACTGTCGCTGAGCGGCACCGGGCGCTTGATCAGCACCAACAATGCAGGTGCCGGGGTTTGCTGCAGGCGCGCCTGCAACTGATGCCACTTGGCTTGCCAGCCGGCACCGTAGCGTCGATCAGCAAACAGGTACAGGCGATGCACCAGCACCGGTTCGTTGTAACCATCGCTGAGGCGCAAACCGGCGAGTGACTGACCAAACAGCGCTCGCTGGTCGGTCTGCAGTCGGCGCCAGTGCAGACTGTTGTAGAACCGGTGATTGCTGTTCACCAGTTCCTCGCCACGCCGATCGACCGGGAAATAGCCCAGCAACACTTGCAGCTCGCCGTCCTGGTACACCAGCTGCTGACGGCTGCGCTCGATATACGCGCCCAGGCTATCGCGTTCGGCTGGCTGCCATGCTGCCGGCAATATCGGTGTCGCCAGCTGCGGCGCGCCCTCAACACTGCTGCGCTGGCCAAGCATGGCGCTGGTCACCAGAATCAGCACGGCGATCACCGCCGGCGGCAGCCAATGTGTGTGCTTGCCGTTACGGACGAGCACGGCGTTATCGCTGGCGACCGGTCCGCCATCGGCGAAAGTGCGGCCGAGCAGAAACAGCAGGAAAATGACGATGCCGAAGAACACCCAGCCATAGATCAGGTGATCGACGCCGACCGCGTACTCGTTGTTGGTCAGGTGCGCGATCAATATGATGCCGAACGCCCGTATACCGTTCGCGACGATTGGCACGACAATGCTGAGGCCGATGAAAATGGCGCGCCGGGTGTACGAACCATACTGCAGGTATGCGTACAAGGTGCCGAGCGCCAGTGAGGCGATCAGATAGCTGATGCCGCTGCAGGCTTCTTCGACCAGAAAATTCCCGTTCGGCAGGGCAATGAAATGGCCATCGCGGAACACCGGAATGTCGAGCAGGCGCAGCAGCGCGACCGCCATGTCGGCGGTGACATCCTGCAGCCACGGCACCAGAAACTCGCCGAACGGCACCGCGAACCAGAGATAGAGCAGCGGAAACAGCAGTTGCTTGCAGATCGCGCTACCGCAGACAGCCCAGATCAGCGCCTGCACGCTCAGCACCAGTGCGAAATGGCCGATCAAACCGATGGCTGCCAGATTGCCGAGCAGCAGCAGCAGGTTGGCGATCAACAACAGGCCGACGCCGGCCCAGCTCGGCTGCGGCGGCAGCGGCAGCCATTCGGCGCGGCGTTGGTAAATCAGCCAGGCACTGATCGCCGGGATCACCAGACAGTGATTGAAGGTTTTGGAATGCCACCAGATCTGGCTGAGATCGTGTACCAGCGGCCACTGCAGCGCGAGTTGCAACAGCAACAGCGCGACCAGCACGAGGCCGCTGCGTTGCCAGGCAGCAACGGGCAGGGGAGCGGTGGTGGTGTCGGTCGACATGCGCATTATCCGAGATGGCGTGACAACAGCGGCCCGAGCAAGCGGGCGACCGGCAGCGGCAGCTTTTTCCAGGTCTCGATGAACAGCCGGTACTTGGGATTGAGCGGATTGACGTCCGGCATCGCCGTGGCTTTCACCAGAAAGTACTCGTAGGCGAGCGGCTGCGGTTCAAAGCCCCAGTTCTTCTTGAAGTGATAGGCGCCGGTGTCGATCTTGCTGCGGCCGTAATCAAACAGCCGGGCGCCACGCTCACCGGCGTGTTTCATCAGGGCCCAATACAGCATGTCATTGCCGGCCAATTGCCGTGCCAGCACACCACCACCGCCGTAGTAAGGCAGCACTTCATCGCGGAAGTAAAAACTCATGACGCTGGCGACTGCGGTGCCATCCTTGCGGACGGTCAGGATCTCGCAGTCATCGCCGAACACTTGCCGCAACACCCGGAAGTATTTGCGCGGGAACACCGGCGTGCCGAGGTTGCGCACGCTGGTGTCGTAGCAATCGAGAAAGTCCTGCAAGGACTCGTCGATGCTATGGTCGAGCCCGTTACCGATGGCTTTGCGGATCATCGCGCGCTGCTTGCGTGGTATCGCGTTCAGATCGGTTTCGGCATCGCCGGTGATGGCTTTGCGGAACGTGACATGCAACGACTTGCGCGGCCAATCATCATGCACCGGCTGCCGGTTGCGCACTTCCAGGGCATCGACGTTCAGCTGTTGCGCAAGCTGCTGGGCGGCGTTGTCCAGCGCCTGCTGGACGTCGTTGTCGTCCGCCAGAATGCCGCCATAAACACAGAACGGCAGCGCGACCAGATTGTGGCCGAACAGGAAGCTGCGCACCTCGGCCATCGGGTAGACGCCGACGATGCGTTCGCCGCGCAGGGCGCAAAGGAAATGGCTGCGATGGCCAAGACCTTCTTCCATCACCCGCTGCCAGCCGGCGAGATGGAAGAAGCTGCCATCCGGATGCCGGCGGACGTAGTCGTCCCAGGCAGCGGTCCGTGCAGGTGTCAGAGCGGAAAGGGTAATCGGGGTCACACGCGCATCCATGGCGTTGGGTTCACAGAAAAGGGTTCAATGCAGATCAAAAGTGGGTGCCGGTTGCGACAGGAAAATATCGTCCATCCGGCCCCAGTCGAAATCGCGCAGCAACTGTTCCAGTCGCGGCGCCATGCGCGTCAGGTTCAGATAATGGCGCACCCGGGTACGCAGATCGAGCTTGTCGGGGCGCGGCTGGGCCGGGTCGATTTCCCACGGATGGAAATAGAACACCGCCGACATCCGATCGCGGGCATTGACCCGCTCGATCAGATGCTTCGACAACGCGTACGGAAACAGTCGGAAAAAGCCGCCGCCGCCTGCCGGCACATTGCGGCCGGCGATCTGCGCGGTGGTCACCGGGATTTCGAGCAGCGCCGGCGCCCGGCTCGGGAAAAACGGCGAGCGCGGCGCATCGGGAATGCCGTACAGATCGTGTTTGACCGGATAGATGCTGGAACTGTAGCGGTAACCGGCTGCCGCCAGCTCTTCCAGTGCCCATAAATTTTGTTTGGTGATGGAATAGCTGGCGGCGCGGTAGCCGGTGATGGCGACGCCACCGAGATCTTCCAGCAGTTGTTTGGTTTTCCGGATATCGGCGGCGAACTGCTCGCGCGTTTGTTGATGGGCGCGGACATGCTGGTAGCCGTGGCTGGCGAGTTCATGGCCGCCATCAACGATACGGCGGATCAATTGCGGGCAGCGTTCGGCCACCCAACCGAGGGTGAAAAAGGTCGCCTTGATGCCGGCATCGCTGAACAGTTGCAGCACGGTGTCGGTGTTGCGTTCGACCCGAAGCGGTGTCCGATCCCAGTCGGCACGCTGGACATAAGGTTCCATGGCGGAGACCTGGAAATAGTCTTCGACATCGACACTCATGGCATTGCGATAGCGAGGTGTGGCGGCGGCGGTCATGGTTCGGCTATCACCTCAGAACTGCAGGAAAACTTCGGCGATGGCTCGCCCTTCTTCGTAACTGCGGGCGTCGCGTTCACTGTCCTGTTCGGCTTGCTGGACGGTGAGTGCGGCGTAACTGCGTTGGGAGAAATTCATCCGCAAACCGAGGCTGGCCAGGCTGAACCGCTCTTCGTCGCTGTCTTCGCTGAACACGTTGCGCTGTTCGCGCAGCTGGCTGACCAGATCGAAGCCTCCACCAATCGGCCATTTGACTGACAGCGCGATGGCGTCGGCCTGCCCGTCAAGCTCATTGCGGATCAGATACTGCCGGTCTTCGCTGGACGCAGTGAGCGTGATATTGCCGCTGCGCCCTTGCCAGGCCAGGGTGAACGTACCGCGATGGCGCTCGAACTCATCATCGGCGATTTCGAAGCGACCGAGTTGAACCTCGATCGGTTGTTGCGTAACCGGGTCGATGACGGTGACCAGTTCGGTGCCAAACACCAGCTGCTGCTCGGTAGTCACCTCCTCGTTGTAGCCCAGGCTGGCGGTCATCCGGCGACCGCGGAACTTCATGTCGGCGCGCCAGGACGGGCCGACAATCAGGCCGACATCGGTATCGCGGTAACCGAGCATCATTTCGGTGCGTCGACTCGGCTTCCATTTCAGTTCGGCGTCGCCGTAATTGCTGCCGGCCATCGCGGATAGATTGAAGCGGCGGCTCGGTGACCAGCGTAAGCCCCCGGCGCTGTAGTCGCCATTGCGATCGCTGTCGTAACCGCCCAGCGTGTTTTCGCTGCGACCGGCGCGGGCCAGCAATGCCAGCGCGCTTGAGGTCTGGTAAGCCAGATCAAACTGGGCCTGGCGAAAATCCGGGTCGGCCAGCTCATCGCTTTCCCGATCCAGGTAGCGCCGGCTGGCACTCAGCCGCCAGTCGAGCGCCGAACGCATGCCGGCATTGTCGAGCAGGAAGCGGTAGTTCTCGCCGTCGGCATTGCTGAGCACATCGGTGTTCGACTCGTCGCCACTGTCATAGTCATTGACGGTGCGTTCGGCGCGCGCTTCCAGATTGATGCCGGCGCGACTGGCGTATTTGATGAACGGCGCGATGCTGTAGGTCGAGTAATCAACCCGGTCACCCGCCAGCGCGATATTGTCGTAGGACAGCTGGGCGTTCTGCGAGACGATGCGCTGGCCGGCATTGCCGTTGACATCGACAAACAGGAACGACGGCAACAGGGTCGTCGTACTGGATAGCTGCAGTTGCGGGTTGGTTTCGCTGCGATCGCCATCTTCGTTGGCGCTGCCGTCACGGTAGTAGAGATGCTGGGCGCTGGCGCGAAAGTTGAGCTTCAACACCTCACTCTGGCCGCGCAGGGTAAAGCCCGGCGTGATCTCCGTTACCCAGTCGGCAGTGGGTTCTTCTTCGGCCAGCGTGATGTTGTCGGAATAGATTTCCCGCAGCATCAGGTTGGGCGTGAATTCCCAGCGCTCGGCGGCGACCGGTCCGGCGGTCAGCACCGAAACTGGAAGCAGGCAGCGGAGAAGGGCGCGTGCACGCATTGGCTCAGTATCCGTAACCGGAACCGTAGCCATAGCCGTAATAACCGGGATCCATTTCGTGCCGGGTTTTGTTCAGGACAAACCCGACCGCCGTTTCCGGCAAGGTGCCCAGCCGTTCAATCGATTCGCGCACGTCGGAGCGGGTGGTGCGCTCCGCTTCGACGACGATGACGATCTGTCCCATCAAATGCGCCAGCACGCTCGACTCGGTGGTCGGCAGCAGCGGCGGCGAATCGAAAATGACGATGCGGTCGCGGTAGCGGCTGGACAGTTCTTCGGTCAACTGCTGCATCGCTTTCGAGGCGAGCAATTCGGTCGACAGGTGGTGCGGGGTGCCGGCCGGCAGAATCGTCAGCGTCGGCAATTCGGTTTTGATCAACAGCTCGCCGACGTCCAGCGTCGGGTCGATCAGGTGATCGACCAAGCCTTTTTCGGCGCTGAAACCCAGCAGATTGCCCAAGGACGGTCGCACGACGTCGGCATCGACCAGCAGCACGGTCTTGTCGCGTTCCGCGGCAATGCTGAGCGCAAGGTTGGCGGCGGTGAAGGTTTTGCCCTCGCCCGGGTGCGAACTGGTGACCATGATCAGGTTGGCGTGCTTGAGCACGCTGGTGCCTTTGCCGGCAGCGTTCATCAGCAACGGCCGCTTGATGTGCCGGTACTCTTCCTTGATTTTGGAGCGGGTCGCATCCGGCACGACCATGCCGGCCTGACGCAGGCGCTCTTCATCCAGCTTCAGCAGCGGTTTGCTGTCCTCGCTGGGCCGATGCAGCGTGGCAACCGGGCGCGGGCTTTCCGGCTCCAGCTCTTCGCTACGTTTATCGCCCTTGCTGTCTTGTTGAGCCAGACGGGCGGCGGCGCGTTCGATCAAATCCATTTGTTCGTCCTCACATCAGGAACCGAGCAGTGCGCGACCGGCAGTCTGCAAGTAAAGCAGGCCGGCATAGACCGGCAACAACGCCAAGGCGAGGCCAAGGAAAACCCAGTTTTTCATCCGACGAATGCTTTCGGCGCGCGGGCTCAGCACCATCGATACCGTGCCGAGCACCGGGATCTGCATCGACTGCATCAGCAGTTTCGGATTGTCGAAAGTGCTCAGGATCTGCGAAATCAGCAAGGCAACCGCGAAGCCGGCACCGATGGCGCCAGCGAGCACGCCGGACAGCAGCAGCGTGCGGTTCGGGCCGGACGGCTGCGGTGGCACCCGCGGCGGATCAATCACTTGGAATTTGACGTCGTTGGTGTTCTGATCGCGGTCCTGCGAAATGCGTGCCTGTTCGCGTTTCTGGATTAGCTTGTCGTAATTTTCCTTGGTGACGTTGTAGTCACGATCCAGCTGGGCCAGTTCGACTTCGATCTGCGGCAGGATGTAGACCTTCTTGTCCAGATCCTGCGAACGGGCACGCAGTTCGGCGACCCTGGTGCGCAGGCTGGCGCTGCGTGCCTCGGCTTCACTCAGGGAAATCTTCAGCTGCTGGTAAACCGGGTTGGTGTCGAGCGGGCCGCTGGCGGAGAAGCCGCCGCCGGCTTTCAGCGCTTCGGCTTTCTGCTCCTGCAATTCGGCGATGCGATTGCGGGTATTGACCACGTCCGGATGCTTGTCGGTGAAGCGGGTCAGCAATTCATCGAGCTGCTGCTGCAGGCGGCTGATCCGGCTGTCCAGTTCCGGGATGTTGGCGCTCACCTTCGGTGCCTGCACCATGCCGAAAGTCGGGTCTTCCCCCTGCAACTGCCGGCGCAGTTCGTTGGCAAGGTTTTCCGACTGGCGCAGTTCCAGTTCTGCCTCTTCCACGGCTTGCCGGGATTCCTGCAGCCGCTGGTAATAATCCTTGCCTTGTTCCGGCATCAGGCCCAGGTTTTTGCGCTTGAACTCTTTCAGCCGGTTTTCCGACTCCGACAGGCGCTGGGCGTATTCTTCAATCTGGCGGTCGAGAAAGCGCTGGGCGCTGTCGGTGTCCTGACGGGTGTCGCCGAGCGCCTGTTCGATGAACAAATTCAGCAGCGACTGCACGACCCGCTTGGCCATGGTCGGGTCATCGGCCTGATAGCTGATCGAATACAGATCGTTATTGCCGGCGCGACGGAACTGGATGTTCTTTTCCAGGTTCTTGATCAGCGCTTCGAACTCGGCGTCGTTCGACACTTTCAGATCGAGGTCGGCACTGCGGATGACTTTTTCCAGATTCGGCCGGGCCAGAATGGTTTGTTGCAGTTGGCGGACCCGCTCCGGTGCCGCCACCGGCACCGTCATGTCGTTGAGCAGCGGTTGCAACACCGAATAGGTGTCAACCTGCACCCGGGTGGTGGCCTGATATTGATCTGGCATGTGCATGACGAAAGCCCAGCCGGCGATGCAAACCGACCAGGTGACCAACAAGGCATACCAGCGCTGACGCCAAATGCCGCGCAGATAACTGAGAATCTGTTCAATAACATCCTGCATAGGTGCGTTCCATGCGTATCAGGGCCACTGGCGTTGGCGCATCCCTGCGGGCCAGCGGCGAGTGCTCAGAAGAAGGCTTCGGGAATGATGATGACGTCGCCCGGCAGCAGTTCGGCGTTGGCGCTGATGTCGCCATCGCGGATCAAATCTTCCAGGCGAACGCTGTACTGTTCCTGCTTGCCGTTGACGATACGAACCACGACGGCGTCGTTGCCGTCAGCAAATTCGGTCAGACCGCCGACCGCGATCATCACGTCGAGCAGGGTCATGTTCTGCCGGTAGGACAGCGACTGCGGCTTGGCGGCCTCGCCCACCACACGGACCTGCTCCGAATACGGACCGACAAAGCCGGTCGCGGTCACGGTGACAATCGGGTCCTTGATGTAGTTGGCCAGCGCTCTTTCCATGTCCCGGGCCAGTTGGGTCGGGGTCTTGTTGGCGGCCATGACATCCTCGACCAAGGGGGTCGTGATGCGGCCGTCCGGGCGCACGGTGACGCTGGCGCTGACATCCGGGTTGCGCCAGACGAAGATGCTGAGGCCGTCACCCGGGCCGATCAGGTACTGATACTGGGCCGGGTCGGTGGTGAAGGGCTGTTTCGGGGCTGCGCTCGGCAGCGGCGGGATCGCACTGCAAGCGGCGAGCAGGCCGGTAGCGGCGAAAAGGGCGAAAAAGCGGGTGGCGTGGCGCATGCGAGGGGTCCTCTCTTTCCTTTGCTTGCCGATGGGCTCCGTCCCAAGGCCGCTATTGTGGGCGCGGCTCATGAAATTGGCAAGAAAGCTGACAACGGGTGTAAATGACGCACCGCAGCACCAGTTTGCAATAGCCGTCTAAACGTGCGAAAGTCGGTCAACTCCTGCCACAATTTGTCCCCATCGAGGCCCGCTGTGACTGTCCGCGAATCGCTCGGCAAAGACCGCATCCGTTTCCTGTTGCTGGAAGGCATCCACCAGAAGGCCGTCGACTACTTGAAGGCCGACGGTTACACCAATATCGGCTATTTCGAAAAGTCGCTGCCGCCTGAGCAGCTCGAGGCCGAGCTGGCCCAGGCGCACTTCGTCGGCATCCGTTCCAACACCCAGCTGACGGCCGATCTGCTGAAGAAGGCGACCAAGCTGAACGCCGTCGGTTGTTTCTGCATCGGCACCAACCAGGTCGATCTCGATGCCGCGCAGGGGCTCGGCATTCCGGTGTTCAACGCGCCGTTTGCCAACACCCGTTCGGTGGCGGAACTCGTGCTCGGTGAAATCATTCTGCTGCTGCGCCGGGTGCCGGAGAAAAACGCGGCGGCGCACCGCGGTGAATGGCAGAAAGCGGCGAACGGTTGCTTCGAAGCGCGCGGCAAGACGCTCGGCATCATCGGCTACGGCCACATCGGCACCCAGCTCGGCATTCTGGCCGAGAACCTCGGCATGAAAGTGCGCTATTACGACATCGAGAACAAGCTCGCGCTCGGCAACGCCCAGCCGATCAGCACGCTCGACGAACTGCTCGCGACCGCCGATATCGTCACCCTGCACGTACCGGAAACGCCGCAGACCAAGAACATGATTGGCGCCAGCCAGCTCGCCAAGATGAAGTCGGGAGCACTGCTCATCAATGCTTCGCGCGGCACCGTGATCGATATCGACGCGCTGTACGGCGTGCTGAAAAGCGGCCACCTCGCCGGCGCGGCGATCGACGTGTTCCCGAAAGAGCCGAAGTCGAACAAGGATGAATTCGTCAGTCCCTTGCGCGAATTCGACAACGTGATCCTGACGCCGCATATCGGTGGCAGCACCCAGGAAGCGCAGGCTGCGATCGGCATGGAAGTGATCGAGAAGCTGGTCAAGTACAGCAACAACGGCTCTACGCTGTCGGCAGTCAATTTCCCGGAAGTGTCGCTGCCAACCCACATCGGCAAGCATCGGCTGCTGCACATCCACCGCAACGAGCCGGGCATCCTGCGTCAGGTCAACAACATTTTTGCCGACGGCAACATCAACATCTCGGCGCAGTATCTGCAGACGAACGCCGAAATTGGTTATGTCGTCACCGATATTGATCAAGAGTCGAGTGTTGGCGCGTTTGAAAAACTGAAAGCCATTCCGGGCACCATTCGGGCGCGCTTGTTGTACTGATTGTGGCAAAAGGGGCGCCAAGCGCCCCTTTTGCTTCATGACGATTTTGGCGGAATATTCCAAGGCGAAACCCACTTGGCTGCGCGCGTGTCGCGTATCGCAGTCGCAGCGGCTATTGGCGGAACGGTATCGGAGCTTACTGGCGGCAAGTTTGCCAATGGCGCGATTACGGCGGCATTTGCGAGGGCGTTTAACGATGAAGCGCATATGGAATCATCAAGCGATGACTCTTGGTTCGATATATCGATAGCCGATTTGCCGCTCCTGCCAGATGGTCTAAATAACTGATCCGAAATCCCCTACAGTCTCGCCAGCGCCGGAGAGCTGCCGGGAAAGGGTTGGCAGTTTGCCAGGAAGCAACGAACATCCTCCATCAGTTGCCGAATGCTCGTCCGC
>JBKBHF010000030.1:0-50840 GCA_046297695.1 Permianibacter sp.
GGAGCGGTAGTTCAGTTGGTTAGAATACCGGCCTGTCACGCCGGGGGTCGCGGGTTCAAGTCCCGTCCGCTCCGCCAACATCCATTCGTCGCCTTGCCCGTTGCTTGACCCTGGCTTCGGCCTGGGTTGGCGCCACGAATTGCTGGTTGCCCGTATCGACAAAAACGCCGCCCGGACCTTGTCCGGGCGGCGTTTTTGCTTTTCAACCCGAAGCCTTTGCGCCACAATGCGGCGCTTGTCTCGGCCGGCCGTAGTCCGGGTCGTGGCTGCTTTGCCTATTGCTCCAACAAGAGAGATTTCCACCCATGATGGATCGTTTCCGCGAAGGCCTGAGTGGCCCTATCGCCTGGGCATTTCTGATCGTCATCGTTATCAGTTTTGTGTTTTCCGGGGTCAGCAACTTTTTTGTCTCGGCAGATGGCGACAAACTGGCTGAAGTCGATGGCATCAAAGTCAGCCGCGTGGAGTTTGATCAGGCTTATCAGAATCAACGTCAGCGCTATGGCGAGATGTTCGGCCAGATCTTCAATACCGAAGAAAAAGAGCTGGATTTCCGCCGCAATGTACTTGAGCAACTGGTTACCCAGAAAGCACTGGCCGAGTCGCTCAATGAGCTGAATCTGCGCATCAGCAAGGAACGTATCAAGGAACAGATCCAGGCCATTCCACAATTCCAGCGTGATGGCAAATATGACCGAACCACGGCGGAGATGGTGCTGACCCAGGCCGGTTACAGCCCGGAGCGGTTCTCGGCGCAATTGGAAAAAGATCTGGTCGCGACCCAAATGCTGCGCGGGCTTGCCGATACCGGCTTTGCCCTTGCCAGCGAAGCCGAGCGTTTTTATGTCTTGGAGAACGAGACCCTGACCGGTCGCTTCGCCCGTTTGTCGCAATCGACGTTTCTGCCGACCGAGGCGCCGACCGACAGTGAAATCGAGGCGTATTACAGCGCCAACGCCGCCCGGTTTGCGGTGCCGGAAAAATTCAATCTGCAGTATGTTGAACTCAAAGCCGATGCGCTGGCCGGCCAGGTTTCGGTGACCGATGCCGATTTGGAAGCCTACTACCAGCAGCACCAGAGTGAATTCACCCGCGCCGAGCGGCGCAAACTGGCTCATATCCTGTTCACGGTGCCGGAAGGCGCGGACAGTGCGGCCGAAGCGGCGGTGAAGCGCAAGGCTGAAGCGGTGCTGGCAGAAGCCCAAACCGGCGATTTTGCTGCGCTGGCCCAGAGCCATTCCGAAGACGAGGTCAGCAAGGCGCAAGGCGGCGAGCTGGGGGTCCTGGAAAAAGGTGCGATGGAACCTGCCTTTGACGAAGCTGCGTTTGCCTTGACCCGCGAACAACCGGTGTCAGCGTTGGTGCGTACGGCGTTTGGTTACCACATCATCAAGTTGCTCGATATCGAAGGTGGTGAGCAGCCGACGCTGGACAGCGTGCGCGAGCAGGTACGGGAAGCGGTTCAGGCGCAAAAGATTGCCGATCTCTATGCCGAAAAAGAACTGCAACTGACCAACGTTGGTTACGAGTCGGCGGACAGCCTGGACGAGGCCGCCAACGCCGCTGGCCTGACGGTGCAGGAAACCGGCAGCTTCGAGCGCAGCGCCCCCATTGGCATCGCGGCCAACCCGACGGTCATGGAAGCGGTGGTCGCCGACGAAGTGCTGGTCGAGCGTCGCAACAGCGCCGTACTCAGCATCGGTGATCAGCATGCGGTCATGGTGCGGATCAAGGATTACAGCCCGGCCGCGACCAAACCGCTGGCGGATGTGCGCGGTGAGATCATCGCCAGCTTGAATGCCGAGCGAGCCAAGGCGGCGGCCAAGGCGTTTGGCGATGAACTGCTGGCGAAAGCCAAAGCCGGCGAGGACGTCGCCGCGGCGTTGGCAGAAAAGAATGCCAACTGGCAAGGTTTCGACGCGATCACCCGCGCCTCGGCCGCGCCGGATCCGATTGTCCGTGAGCAGCTGTTCAAGCTGGCGCGGCCGAACAACGGTCAGCCGACCGTGGCCGGTGTCAGCCTGACCGGCGGTGATTATCTGTTGGCAGAGTTGCAGCAGTCGCATTTGCCGGCCGTGACCGAGTTGGATGAAACTCGTCGCAAACAATATGTCGAGCGGCTCAGCCGGTTCAGCGGCGAAGCCGAATACATGGCCTACATCCAGTGGCTGAAGGCGCACGCCGACATCGAATATTTCGACAGTCGCCTGCAACCGGCCGCAGCGAACTGATCGTTGCGATAAGTCCCCGGGCTCAGGTCGATTCTGTCTGGTCGATAAACAAAAAAGGCTTCCGTCAGGAAGCCTTTTTTGTTGGTAACCGCATTTGCTGGTCATCGCCGCTCGTCAGCGCTTGCCGCTTTGGGTAAAGGGCATGACCGCGTCGGATGTTCAGCAAACAAAAACGGGACCATCGGTCCCGTCTTTGTTTGGCTTGTCGCAGCAGCTTATTCGGCGCTTTCCAGCTCCGGCATGCTGATGAAATGGTAGCCGTTATCGACGTGCACCACTTCGCCGGTGACGGCGGCCGACAGATCCGAACACAGGAAGGCGGTGACATTGCCGACGTCTTCAATGGTGACATTGCGACGCAGCGGGCAGACCTTCTCGTAATACGACAGCATCTTGCGGAAATTTTTCACGCCGGAGGCGGCCAGCGTGCGGATGGGGCCAGCGGAAACGGCGTTGACCCGAATGCCGCGCGGACCGAGGCTCGCTGCCATATAGCGGACGTTGGCTTCGAGCGAGGCTTTGGCGACGCCCATGACGTTGTAGTTCGGCAGCGCGCGCTCGGCACCGAGGTAGGTCATGGTGACCATTGAGCCATTCGGCCGCATCATGTCGCGGGCGACTTTGGCCACGGCTGCGAAACTGTACGAGCTGATGTCGTGGGCAATGCGGAAACCTTCGCGGTTGACGCAGTCCAGGTAATCGCCTTCGAGCTGGCCGTTCGGGGCATAGGCGACCGAGTGCACCAACACATCGAAGCTGTCCCAATGGGTTTTCAGTTTGGCGAAGAACTCGCTGATACTGTCGTCGCTGGCGACATCCATCTGATAAGCAATGCTGGAGCCGAATTCTTTCGCAAAATCTTCGACCCGGCCCTGCAGTTTTTCATTCTGGTAGTTGAACGCGAGTTCGGCGCCTTCGCGGCGCATCGCTTCGGCGATGCCGTAAGCAATCGAACGGTCACTGGCAAGGCCGATGATCAGGGCGCGTTTGCCGGCAAGAAAACCCATGACGATATCCTCAGGATGCAAGGGAGGCGCGCAGTGTAACACAGCGTTTTGCTGCCACCTTTTCGTAACTGGTCGGATGCGTTTGCCGGTACGCGGTTGCCGATGTCAAACGCTGCCGGCTTTGTGACAGGCCACGCGTTGCTCGGCCAGCCAGCGTGGCTGTGGCCGCTCGCGGCGGCATTGTTCATCGGCGTGCGGGCAGCGGTGGGCGAACGGACAGCCGAGAGCGGTTTCATGGCTCGGCGCCAACTCGCCGCGCAGCGGCGTCACCGGCACTTGCAAGGCACGCTGAACGGTAGGGCTGCTGGCGATCAAAGCGCGGGTGTAAGGGTGCTGCGGCTGCCGGAAAATGGCATCAGTCGGGCCGAGCTCCATGACTTCGCCGGCGTACAGCACCAGCACCTTATCACTGATGGTTTTGACCACGCCGAGATCATGCGAAATGAACACGAACGACAGGTTGCGGGCGTCCTGCAGATCCAGCAGCAGATTCAGGATCTGGGCCTGTACCGAGGCGTCCAGTGTCGATACCGGTTCGTCAGCGATGATCAGTTTGGGCTGCAGCAAAATGGCGCGGGCGATGGCGACGCGCTGACGCTGGCCGCCGGAGAACTGGTGTGGATAGTGATGCTTGTGATCGGTGGCGAGACCGACCAGCGTCAGGGCTTCGTGGATGCGCTCCTGCCGCTGACGCGGTCCCATTTGTGCGAGGTGCTGCAGCGCCTGATCGAGCTGGGCGCCGACCGTGACGCGTGGATTCAGAGACGCCGACGGATTCTGGAAAATCATCCGGATGTCGCGCCGCAGTTGTCGTAGCGCTTCCTCGCGCCGGCCAAAAATACTGTGCCCTTCAAGCAGGATGTCGCCTTCGCTCGGTGTCTCCAGGCCAACCAGCTGGCGCGCCAAGGTCGATTTGCCGGAGCCGGACTCGCCGACCACTGCAATGGTCTTGCCGCTGGTCAGACTGAACGAGACATCGCGCAAGGCGGTCTGCCATTGCAGCGGGCGTAATAGTCGACGCGGCAGCGGATAGCGCTTGCCGAGTTCGCTGACCGTCAGCAGGGTCGCGGTCATGAGCTGGCTCCGTCACGGCGCTCGGCAAGGCCAATCGGAAACAGGCAGCGGTAACGGTGATCACCTTGCTCGCTGAGCGGCACGTTGTGCACGCAGGCACGATCGGCGCGTGGACAGCGCGGGCCGAAGTAACAGCCGACCGGCAGGTTCATCATGCTCGGTTTGGCACCGCGCAAGGCCTGCAGGCGCCGGCTTGGCTGGTGCAGTTTCGGCAGGCTGTCGAGCAGCGCGCGGGTGTACGGATGAAGCGGCTGCAGGAAAACATCATCGGCGTCACCGCTTTCGACCACTTGTCCGCAGTACATCACCGTGATGCGTTCGACGTTGCGGGCCAGCAGGGCGATGTCGTGGGTGATGAGCAGCAGGCCCATGCCACGTTCACTGTTCAGTTTCAGCAGCAATTCAAGCAGCTGGGCTTGAATCGTGACATCGAGCCCGGTGGTCGGTTCGTCGGCGATCAGCAGCGCGGGTTCGCAGGCCAGCGCCAGGGCGATCATTGCCCGCTGATTGACGCCAGCGGAAAACTGGTGCGGGTAGCTCTCCAGTGCCGGACCGATACTGTGAATGCCGACCTGATGCAACAGATCAGCAGCGCGTTCGCGCCGTTCGGCTTTGCCACCGCCGTGATGCAGTTTGATGATGTCATCCAGCTGCTTGCCGATGGTAAAGCTCGGGTTCAGGCTGGCCTGCGCGTCCTGGAAGATCACCGACGCGTACTTGGCCTGCCAGCGACGACGCTCACTGGCGCTGGCGCGCAGCAAATCCTTGTCATTCAAACTGAGGTGATCGCAGCGCCAGCGACTTGCTGCCGGGTCCAGCAGGCCAAGAATCGCCAGCGCCGCCAGGCTTTTCCCGGAGCCGGATTCGCCGACCAGTCCGTGCACTTCGCCAGCGGCCATTTGCAGCGAAAAATTGTCGACGACTCGCACGTCGCCGTACAGCGACGGAAATTCCACCGACAGATTGTCGACCCGCAGCAGGCTCATGGATTGGCTCCTCGCGGATTGACCGCATCGCGCAGCGCGTCGCCGACCAGATTGGCACACAGCACCGTCAGCAGGATGGCCAAGCCGGGCAGGGTGACCGTCCACGGTGCAATCTGAATGAAGTCGTGTGCGGAGGCCAGCAGGTTGCCCCACTCTGCGGTCGGTGCCGGAGCTCCGAGGTTCAGGTATCCGAGCGCGGCAATATCGAGAATGGCGGTGGAAAACGCCAGCGTGCCACGCACGACAATCGGCGCGGCGAGATTGGGCAGCAGCGTTTGCAAGTACAGCGAGACGGCGCCAGCGCCGTCCAGACGTGCGGCCGAGACATAATCCTTACCGAGCTCTGCGCAGAGGCCATCGCGACAGACCCGGAAAAAATGCGGCGTCAGCGCAGTGGCGACGGCGACCACGCAGGCCGTCATGCCACCGCCAATCGCCAAGGTCAGCAAAATGGCGAGCAAAATCGACGGGAAGGCCAGTAACACGTCCATGCAGCGGCGCAGCAGCAGATCCGGCAGACCGCCGGCCAAACCGGCAATTGATCCGAGCAGTACGCCAGCCACCAGCGCCAGCAACAGGGCCACGGTTGCCGAGCCCATGGTCAGACGGGCGCCGTGCAGCAAACGCGACAACATGTCGCGGCCGAGATCGTCGGTGCCGAGTGGATGGGCGGCGACACCACCGGCCTGCCACATCGGCGGCAGCAGCTGCGCGTGTGGATCGACCAGCAACGGATTGAACGGACTCAAGGCGTGGCCGAGCAAGGCCAGCAGCAAAATCAGCAGCAAGCCGAACAGCGCCGGCAATGCGGCCGGGTGGCTGACAAAACGTTGCACAAAACGGCTGTTCATCGGCGGCGACCTCGTTCCGGCGGACTCAGCCATAGCCGCAGCAGATCCATGCTGAAATTCATCAGCACCAGGACAATCGCCAGCAACAGGGCACCGCCCTGGACGATGGCGTAATCGCCGCGACTCAGCGCATCAAGCAACCATTTGCCGACGCCGGGCCAGGAAAAAATCGACTCGACCAGCATCAATCCGGTGATCAGGGCGGACAGTTGCAAACTGAGCACGGCCACCACCGGTTGGCTGGCGTTGCGCAAGGCGTAAATCCAGACCAATCGCCACTCTGGAATGCCTTGACCGCGCGCCATCCGGATGTAGTCGGCGGCCAGCGCGTCGACCATGGCTGCGCGCGTCACGCGGGCGATCATCGCCATTGGCAGCAGCGCCAGCACCACGGTCGGCAACAGGATGTGTCGCAAGGCATCGAGAAACGCTTCCAGTGCGTAGGCATCGCGTGCCAACCAGGTGTCGACCAGAATGAAGCCGGTGCGGGCTTCGACATCGAATAGAAAACTGATCCGGCCGGACACCGGCGTCCAATCCAGCGTCAGCGAGAACCACAACACCAGCAACAATGCCCACCAGAAAACCGGTACCGAATAGCCAACCAGCGTGAACGCGCCGACCAGCCGATCAAACCACTGCTGATGGCGACGCGCGGCGCTGACGCCAGCCGGAATGCCGATCAGCACCGCCAGTAAGCTGGCGCTGAACAACAGCTCCAGGCTGGCCGGCAGCACTGCCAGAAACCCCTGCAGCACCGGTTCGCCATTTTGATCAACGCCGAACTGCCCCTGCAGCAGATCCAGCAAGTAGCGGCTGAAACCGAACAAAGAGGGTGCACTCTGCTCGGGCATTTGTTGCCGCAACAAATAGCAGGCGAGACTGACGCCGAACAGTGTGCTCAGCAATGCCAGCAGTTGTCGTCCCAGCTGCGCGGTCATGGCCGTCGCTCCGCGTGATGAAAGTAGACGCCGCCGCTGGCCGACTGGCGCAGGCCCTGAATCGATTGTCGCGCCACCAGGAACTGGGTGGAGTGCGCAATCGTGAGCCAGGGCGCTTCGGCTTTGAACAACTCCTGTGCGGCGCGGTAGTGCTGTTCCCGCACGGCCGGATCGCGACTGCCGCGCGCCTTGCTCAGCAGGTCGTCGAATTCGTTGTTGCACCAGAGTGCGCGGTTGGAACCGGCGCGGATGGCATCGCAGCTCAGCAGCGGTGTCAGGAAGTTATCGGCGTCGTTCAGATCGCCGCTCCAGCCGAGCAGTACGCTGTCGTGTTCGCCTAGCCGGAGTCGGCGCAGAAAGTCGCGCCATTCAAAGCTGACGATGCGGGCATTGACGCCGATCTGGCGCAAATCATCCTGGATCAGCTCCGCCATTTTCTTTGCGTTGGGGTTGTACGGCCGGCTTACCGGCATGACCCAGATGTCGAGCGTGAAACCGTTGCCATAACCCGCTTCGCGCAGCAGTTCGCGTGCCCGGTCCGGATCGTGACGAAAATCCTGCAGCAGATGATCGTGTCCGGGCACCTGCGGTGGCACCGGACTCTTGGCCTGCTCTGCCGCGCCGAAATACACCGCATCCAGAATGGTCGCGCGATTCACCGCGTAATTGAGGGCCTGCCGGACTCGCGCATCATTCAAGGGTGGACGCCGGGTATTGAAAGCCCAGTAACTGATATTCAGGCTCGGCTGGCTGTACAGTTTCAGTTTACTATTCTGACGGATCAGCGGCAGATGCGCTGGCGATGGCTGCGCCATCACATCGCATTCACCAGCGCGCAGGCGAGACAGGCGCAAACTGGCGTCGGGCGTGATGGCAAACACCAGTCGCTTCACTTTGGCCATGCCGCCGAAGTAATCCGGATGGGCTTCATAACGAATGAACGCGCCGTGGTCGTAACGCACCAACTGAAACGGTCCGGTGCCGACCGGCAGTTGATCGAGCTGTTGCGGTTGGCCGGCTTGCATGACCTGCGCGGCGTATTCCGCCGACAATATCGAGGCGAACTCCATCGACAACATGGTCAGAAAGCTGCCATTGGCTTCGCGCAACTGGAATTCCACCTCGTATTCGCCACGTTTGACGATGCCGGTCAGCAGTTCACCGAGGCCGATGTTGGCGAAATAGGTGTAGTTGCCGCCGGACACGCGGTGAAACGGATGGCGCGGGCGCCATTGCCGTTCAAAACTGAACAGCACATCGTCGGCATTGAATGGACGGGTAGGGGTGAACCAAGCGGTGCGATGGAACTGGACATCGCGGCGTAGCTTGAATTTCCAGCGCGTGCCATCGCGGGACACGGTCCAACTTTCCGCGAGCGCGGGTTGTGGCGTACCGGTGTCGGGATCGAGATCGACCAGCCGGTTGTACAGCGGATGCGCGCTGGCATCGTAGGCCGTGCCCGAGGTGCTGATCTGGGGATTGAAGCTGTCGGGGCTGCCTTCCGAGCAATACACCAGACCGGTTGCCCGCACCGATTGTTCGCCACCGGTGCAAGCCACCAGCAGACCAAGCGAGCAGAAGCCTGCGAACAGCGAACGCCACATCAGTTGTCGTCCTTCAGCAACTGGTATTTCTTCAGGTAGCCGCGCAATTGATGATAGGTCAATCCCAGTAGCTCGGCGGCTTTTTTCTGGTTGAATTGCCCGTGCTGCAAGGCGCGCTTGATCAGCTGGATTTCATGCGCTTCGGTTACCTGCCTGAAGTCCAGTGGCAGCGGTGGTTCCGGATTGTCGGCCGTGGTCGCGATGCCGCGAACGGGGCTTGCCACCATGCGCGGCCGCCACGGCGAGGCAAACGGGTCGAAATCGATTTTGCTGACCATGCGATCAGACGGATTGCGGTAGACGACGCGCTCGACCACGTTTTTCAATTCCCGGACATTGCCGGGCCAGCTGTATTCCAGCAGCTGCTGCTCCGCCGTCTTGCTGAATCCAGGGAAATAATCCCGACCAAGCTCCTTGCTCATGGCGATGGCAAAATGCTGGGCAAGTTTCAGGATGTCGTCGGGGCGCACGCGCAGTGGCGGCAGGGTGATGACATCAAAGGCCAACCGGTCAAGCAGATCGTGGCGGAATCGGCCTTGTTCGGCCAGCCCCGGCAAATCCTCATTGGTGGCGGCGATGAGCCGGACATTGACTTTGACCGATTGGTTGCCGCCCACCCGTTCGAATTCGCCGTACTCGATGACCCGCAGCAGTTTTTCCTGCACCCGCGCCGAGGTGTTGGCCAGTTCGTCGAGGAAGAAGCTGCCGCCGTCGGCCAGTTCAAAGCGGCCGAGATGACGCTTGCTGGCGCCGGTGAATGAGCCGGCTTCGTGACCGAACAATTCGGTCTCCAGCAAATTCTCGTTGATGGCCGCACAGTTCAGTTTCAGGAACGGCTGGTCCCAGCGCCGTGACAGGTAGTGCAGGCGCGCTGCGACCAGCTCCTTGCCGGTGCCGCGCTCGCCGATGATCAGAACCGGCTTGCTGAGTGGCGCCACCAGCGAAATGTGCTCCAACATTTCCAGGAACACGGCCGATTCGCCGATCAGATTGTGCGCCGGGGCACGCTCGGTCATCCGTGTTAGCCGATTTGGCCAAAGGGTGGCGTGTTATACCGCAGCGTCGCTCATCAAACCAGAGTGCCAGGAAAAAATTCCCGCCAAAACAAGCCGTTAGCATTTGGCATGGCAGTTGTATGAGAATGGCGGACAGGCGCAGCCCGCTTGCGATGGTGTTCGGCCCGGTTTCCGGCCAAGAGGTAGGTGCAAATGGGGATCTTCTCCCGCTTCAGCGACATGATTGGCAGCAATCTCGGTAGCTTGTTGGAGCGTTCTTCCGACCCGCAAAAAACCATTCGGCTGATCATTCAGGAAATGGAAGACACGCTGGTCGAGGTGCGCACGACGTCGGCCCGGACCATTGCCGAACGCAAGGAACTCGAGCGCCGCCTGCAGCGCGGCCGGGAAGAAGTGCTGGATTGGGAGCAAAAAGCCGAGCTTGCGTTGCGCAAAGGCCGCGAGGATTTGGCCAAGGCCGCGTTGATGGAGCGGGCCCGGGTCGAGGATGCGCTGGCCGCGTGGCGCCAGCGGCTGCCGTTGTATGACGACACCCTGAGCCGGCTCACTGCCGAGATCGGCCAGCTGCAAGACAAGCTCGACGATGCGCGCGCACGCCAGGCCGCCCTGTCGACCCGGCATCAAGCCGTCGATTCGCGCTGGAAAATCCGCCGGCAGCTCGATCAACAACCGTTGGCCAATGCCTCCATGAGTGCCTACGAACGCGAAGTCGATCAGAAAGAGGCAAACCTGGAAGCGCATGATCTCGGCCGGCGCAAAACCCTGGCGGAAGAAATCGAGGAACTGGCGGCCAAAGACCGCATTGAACAGCAATTGGCAGCACTCAAAGCCAAGATGGCGGCCGACAACGACAAAAACGGGACCTGAGCCAAGCCGGCGACCCGACCGATTCAAATCGAGGCGTAAGCAAGCATGCAAGAGTTCTTGGGTATCGCGATGATCGTGCTGTTTGGCACCCTGTTTGGTTTGGTGGTGCCGCTGTGGCTGTTGCTGCATTACTGGAGCAAGCGCCGCAGCAGTGCCGCGCCCGGCGAAGAAGATCAGGCGCGACTGCGCCATCTGGCCCATCAGGCCGAACGCCTGCAGCAGCGGGTCAGCGCGCTCGAAGCCATCCTGGATGCTCAGTCCCCCGGCTGGCGCGACCGCCAGGAGCGCAACAGCCATGGTTAAACAGACCCGCCCGCGCGAGCTCTATCGTGACCCGGCGCACGGCAAGATAGCCGGCGTCTGCGCCGGTATCGGCCGTTACTTCGATTGGCCGGTCTGGCTTATCCGTCTGGCCTTGGTCGTGCTGGCGGTGACCACCCAGGTCTTTCCACTGGTGGCGGTCTACCTCATTGCCTGGTTCGTGCTCGACCCACTGTCCAGCTACTCGCCGCCGGGACTGCGCGGGCAGGTCGATGGTTGGGTTCGCCATACCCGCAGTCGCTGGGACGGCGGTCCGGTACCGGCGGCGGACGCCGAACCATTTGTGGAACCAGAGTCGGCAGCTCCTCAATCAGCAAATCACGAGGCCGCTTCACGGTCGCGACTCGAGCCGGACTGGTACAGCGTAGAAGTCGCGTTTGCGGAACTGGAGTCTCGGGTTCAGGCCATGGAACGCCATGTCACCGAGCCGGCATTCGTGCTGCGCCAGCAATTTCGCTCGCTCTAAAGCGTTCTGAGCCTGCAAATCGGTTAATTGGTACAAAAAGATGGGTTTGAGCGAAATTTCGCCATCGGCGGATTCAGTTCTGGTCTGATCTGATCGCTGTGGTCCTTGCCATGTAAGTCGTCCCAGGACGCTCTGAAAGGGGCCGGTCGCCCCGTTCGACCAGCGCCTTGTGCGTCGCACCAATTTCGTGCTCCTGTTCAGCCAAACCTGCGCAACGCGCATCGGGCCTGAATCGGCATTACGGAAGTCGCCATTCTTTAGCTCTGTTCGCGCGATTCCGCGTGCAAATCCCGCGACGGCGGTCGCTCAAGAATTGTGCAGAGTACCGCAGGAAATGCGGGATTTTTCGCATTGACACCCGCACCAAAAACCTGTTGACCGTCCAAAACGCTTGTAGTTAGTATCGGCCCCGGACAGATCAGGCCGCTTGGCCTGGACCCGCTTCATTCGCATCGACGAGCCATAACGCCGAGCGGGTGTTGCTTAGTGAACCCTCACACACCCAGGGAGAACGACATTGAGTACTCAACGTAATAACCCGATCGCCAAAGCCATCCGCTTTGCGCTCATCGGCGGTGCTGCAATCGCTGCTGCCACTCCGGCTTTCGCCGCTGACGAAGCTGCTGGCGAAGAAGAAGAGCAGCGTATCGAAGTGACTGGTTCGCGTATCAAGCGCACCGATGTCGAAGGCTCGCTGCCGGTCGTTACAATTGACCGGGAAGCAATCGATCTCAGCGGCCAAACCTCTGTTGCCGACTTGCTGCGCAATACCACCTTCAACTCTTTCGGTTCCTTCCGCCCGGTGTCGGGTAGCTCGAACCAGGCTTCGGCTGAAGTCAGCTTGCGTGGCTTGGGCAGCGGCCGTACTTTGGTGCTCATCGATGGCCGTCGTGTTGCCAAGAGCCCGCAAGGTGGTGGTTCCGCGGCTGACTTGAACTCGCTGCCGTTGGCTGCCGTTGAACGTGTCGAGATTTTGACCGACGGCGCTTCGTCGGTTTACGGTTCAGATGCCATCGGTGGTGTCATTAACGTGATCACCCGTAAAGATTTCGATGGCATGAGCTTCCGTTACGGCAAAGGCGAACCGGATCTGGAAGGTGGTGAAACCGAAGAAGGTTCGATTACTTTCGGAACCTCGAGCGACCGCGGCCGCATCTTGGCTGGTCTGTCGTTCAACAGCCGTGGTCCCGTGTTTGATGCCGACCGTGATTGGTCGAAATCTTTCCCGGGGGATACGCTCGGCACCTCGATTAACCTGAGCCCGTATGGCAACTCATATTACAACTTGGTCACCGACCAAATTGAACCTGTTCCTGGCTGCGAAAACTTGCCCGCAATGTATTTGGTCGAGGATGACATCGGTCCGTTCGGTAACACGACCGGCGGTATGATGTGTGCCTACGACTACACCACCATTGCCATGCAAGAGGCGGAAAGCGAGAACGAGTCGCTGTTTGTCAATGGTGAGTTTGAAATCAACGAAGATTGGTCGGTGTATGCCAACCTGACAGTTGCTCGTAGCGAGTCGTTTGGCCGTTATGCGCCTGCTCCGGACGCACTGTTGCTTCCTGCCAGTTCGCCGAATAACACGCTCGGTGTTCCGGCCTTCATTCTTCACCGCTACGCTGCTCTCGGTCCGCGTGACAACTTCACTGATGCATTGAGCCTCGACCGCGTGGTCGGCTTTACCGGTGATGTCGGTGGTACCGAACTTGACTTTGGTCTGCGCGTAAACGAGTACAACTACAAAGAGTTTGGCCGTAACTACCTCGTTCGTACGACGGCGCGTGCATATCTTGCCGATGGCACTTATGACATCTTCGATCCGTACGGTAACGATGAGTCCGTGCTGAACGCGATGAAAGCGACCATTACCCGTGAAGGTATCTTCAAGACCAAAGAGATCTACGCGACTGCTACTCGTGACCTGTTTGAAATGGGCGCCGGTACAGTTACAGGCCTGATCGGTGTTGAGTCGCGCAATGAGAAGTTCACCGACCAGTACGATAGCTTGCAAGAGGCGGGTCAGATTGGTGGCTCGGCCGGTAACAGCGCGGGCGGTGATCGCGATGTTGATTCCGTGTTCTTCGAAATGATTGTCCCGATCCTGGACAATCTGGAGATGAACGTGGCTGGTCGTCGCGACAAGTACTCGGACTACGGTTCGGACTTTTCTCCGAAAGTGTCGTTCCGCTTCCAGCCGATCGAGGAAGTCACGCTGCGTGCCTCGTATGGTGAGGGTTTCCGTGCCCCGGAACTTTCGATCCTGACCCAGAAAGAGTCGTTCAGTGCCGATTTCGCGCAGGACTTCGTTCGCTGCGAACAGCAAAACCAAGATCCTTGCCCGACGCTGCAGTATGACACCTACTACAGTGCCAATGCCGGCCTGCAATCCGAGCAGTCCAAGCAGTACAGCTTGGGTGTCGCATTCCAGCCGGTTGACTGGTTCAACGGCTCGATCGATTTTTATAACATCGAGCTGGAAGACACCATCAGCCAGTTCAGTGCACAAGACCTGATCAACATGGAATACCGCGGTTTTGCCGCACCTCCGGGTCTGGGTGTTATTCGTTCGAACACCGGTACGATTGTTCGTATCAACGCTGGTTACGGTAACGCCGGGACTTTGGAAACC
The DNA here is from genome assembly GCA_046297695.1 of Permianibacter sp. Lineage (GTDB taxonomy): Bacteria > Pseudomonadota > Gammaproteobacteria > Enterobacterales > Permianibacteraceae > Permianibacter. Next base: position 14,000 of record JBKBHF010000030.1, read on the forward strand.
GATGGTTTTGATTTGAACTTGGCGTTCACCAGTGACCTCGGCGGTGTTGCCACCATGCGCAACAACTTCCAATTGAGCTGGGTCAACTCCTACGAGGTCACCAACTCCGTTGGTCAGGTGGATGATTTGGTCGGCGCACCGGGTGCTCCGGAGTTCCGTTTCATTCTCGCCAACCAATGGTCCATCGACGACTTCACCATCGCTTGGAACATCAACCATATCGACGAAACCTATCGCCTTGAAGTTGGTGATGATCTGCCGAAAGTCGATGCCTGGACCACGCATGACATCCAAGTCAGCTGGGCTGCTCCGTGGAATGGTGAAATTGTTGTTGGTGCGCGTAACGTGACCGATGAGATGCCGCCGTTGAACGAGTTCTCCGATCGTAATTACGATGTAACCTTGTATGACGGCTATGGTGTCACTCCTTACATTCGCTACACGCAGAACTTCTAAGCGTTTAGTTGTAGGGTGTTTTGGAGCAAGGGGCGGACTTCCGCCCCTTGCTTTTTAGAGAATGAAAATGAGCACATCCTCTTTTGAGCATTGGTCGGCATTTTGGCAACTGAATAAGGGATCGAACAGTTTTCGAGATGGCCCAATGGCTGGTAGGTATTCCGAGCAGATTGAGTCCTACTGGAATCAGATATTCTCCTCTCTTCCAAATGTCTCGACGACCGTCGATATTGGAACTGGAAATGGCGCGCTAGCGTTAGCTACAGCGAAATATGCAAAGAAGCACGAACTTGGATGGCATGTTGTTGGGGTAGATGCGGCGGAAATTTGTCCAGTATCTACAGAAGAATTTGCGCCATGGTCGAACGATGGCTCTTTGGAGTTCATTGGAGGCATATCCGCTGAGACTTTGCCATTTGCAGATGAGAGCGTGCATCTGATAACTAGTCAGTTCGCGCTTGAATACATGAACCTTGAGACTGTGGTAAGGGAGATTCGCAGGGTTCTTGTCTTTGGTGGACGGCTTGTTGCAGTGATTCATGATGCTGATGCCTCCATAACCAAGGAATGTGCAGAATCCCTGCTGTTCGTACAGAGGCCTTCTCTCCAACACGTTATGTTGCTAGCCCGTCGTTTAGCTGTCGGTATTGTCGGAGTTCGTGACCATCGTGGATTAGATGAAGCTAAGAGGGATGCAGCTCTTGGGACTCTCAGAGCAGATCTGAACCGTGCGGTCTCTGAGCTATCTGGCTCAGTCAAAACCGATCTGGAAAAGATTTTATTAAGGGAGTTTCTGGGGCGAATTGCAGAGCCTCTACGCAACATCGGAGCTGTTAGTGCTGATGCGTTGGAACGGTATTTCGATGAACTGAGCATTCAGTACTCGCACTATGAACGCCGCTTGCGGGACCAAACGCAGGCGGCGATGGATGAGGAGCGTGTTCAAAATCTGTGCCATTTGATGCGCGTTGCGAATCTGGAAGCCTCTCATCACTCTCTAGCGGTAGATGGAAAACGGTTTGGATGGGCTGTTGTTGCAGAAAAGCGCTAAGCTCATGAATCTAGTCATGACCTCAACTTTGGTGACAGCTTGCTAACGAGGCAAACGCTTAAGCTTGAAATCTCATCGATCAGCTGCTGCCGTGATCTGACCTCAATGCAATGTGAAAATTGCCGGAGCAGTGTTTGTATACGACTCAGGTTTTTACATTGACTTACAAATCGACATGGACCTATATTCGCAGCCCTGCCGCCGGGTTGGGGGACCTGGCGGGGCGGCCGTCGGCCTGTCCTGTCTTGAGCCTCGGCTCATTCCCTCCGGTATTTGGTAGAACACCCGCATAGAGGTCAAACCACCCAGCGGGTACCGGGTCTCTAAACAAACTGTCGGAAAACAACATGCCTATGCGTATCAAGAGCAGTTGGCTGGCCGGGGCCTTCGTGGCCGGTGCCTCCAGCATCATGAGCGGGGCTCTGCTGGCCGCAGGTCCTCTGGATGCTTCTTTGAATCTCGAGAAGCAAATCAGCCGGGCCGCTGCAGAGAGCCAGAAGACCATTGACTCCCTGGCCGAGCAAAAGGCGGATTTGGCTGCCGAATACAAGGCTGCCCTGCAACGGATCGACAGCTTGAAGGCGTATAACGCCCAGGTCCGTGAGCTGGTCAAGAGCCAGGAGGCCGAGAAAGTCTCGCTGAAGGCCGAAATCGTCAGCGTCGACGACACCGAGAAAGGCCTGATTCCGCTGATGCAGCAGATGATTGATACCCTGGATCAGTTCGTCCAGCTGGACGTGCCGTTCCTGGCGGAAGAGCGCACCAAGCGTGTTGCCAAGCTGCGTACCAACATGCAGCGGGCCGATATCTCAATTTCCGAGAAATATCGCCAAATCCTCGAGGCGTACCAGATCGAAGCCGATTACGGTGTATCGGTCAGCTCTTATGAAGGCAAACTGAATGCGGGCGGCGAAGAGAAGACCGTGCGCTTCCTGCAGGTCGGCCGCGTAGCCTTTATCTACCAGACCCTGGATGGCAAGACTGCCTACGTCTGGGATCAGTCCGCCCGTGACTGGAGTGCCCTGTCGGGTGACTACGTCGCCTCGATCACGGAAGCTGTCCGTATTGCCGGCAAGCAAGCCGCACCTGACCTTATCAAACTCCCGATCTTCGCTGCGGAGGCTGCGCAATGAAGCGTTTTCTGACTATTTTTGCCGCCGGCGCCCTGTTCGCAACTACCGGTGTGCAAGCTGCAGCGCCGAAAGCGGTTTCGCTCGACCAACTGCTCGACATGGTTCGCAAGGCCCAATCGGCCGAGAGCGAGGCGAACAAGCAGCGTGAAGCGCAGTTCCGGCAAGCCCGGGATCAGCAGGCTGCGCTGCTGCGTTCGGTTCAGGCTGAGCTGGCAGCGCTGGAAGCCGAAGGCGATCGCCTGAAAAACCAGTTCGACGCCAACGAGAAAGAGCTTGCCGTGCTGGAAGAGCAGAAAAATGCTCGGGTCGGCAACCTCGGCGAGATGTTCGGGGTGGTGCGTGAGCGTGCCGGCAATGCCGCCGCCGCGATCAACCGCTCCTATGTCAGTGCGCAGTTCCCGGGCCGTGAGAAGTTCCTGGAGAACATGGCGCAGTCGAAAGCGCTGCCGAAGATCGAAGATCTGCGCAAGCTTTGGCTGGAAATGACCAATGAAATGACCCAGCAGGGCAAGGTTGTTCGCTTTACCGCCCCGGTCGTGCTTGGCAACGGTTCGACCGAAGAGCGGGAAGTGGTGCGCGTTGGTGCCTTCAACCTGCTGTCGAATGGCGAGTACCTGATTTATAGCGGTGAAACCAAGCAGATCACCGAGCTGGCGCGTCAGCCGTCGGGGCGCTTCCTGGACACCGTGGCGCCGTACCTTGGCACTTCTTCGGGTTATGCGCCGCTGTTCGTTGACCCGTCCCGTGGTCCGCTGTTGTCGGTGGTCGTGCAGGAGCCGACGCTGCAGGAGCGCCTGAATCAAGGTGGTGCGGTCGGTTACGTCATCATGGTGATTCTGGTCGTAGGTTTGCTGATCGTTCTGTGGCGTGCTGCCGCGCTGTGGTCGGTCGGTGCCAAGATCAACGCCCAGGTCAAGAACCCGACTCCGGGCAACAACCCGCTGGGTCGTATCATGGCTGTATACCAGGCCAACAAGTCGGCTGATGTCGAGAATCTCGAGCTGAAGCTTGATGAAGCGATCATGAAGGAAGTGCCGAAGCTGGAAACCGGTATTGGCATCATCAAAGTGTTTGCTGCTCTGGCGCCGCTGCTCGGTCTGCTCGGTACCGTGACCGGTATGATCGAAGTGTTCCAGAAGATCACCATGTTCGGTGCGGGCGATCCGAAGCTGATGGCCGGCGGTATTTCGACCGCATTGGTCACCACCGTTCAGGGCATCGTGACGGCGATTCCGTTGGTGTTCTTGCACAGCCTGCTGGCCGCGAAGAGCAAGTCGCTGGTGCAGGTGCTGGAAGAGCAGAGCGTTGGTCTCGTTGCTCAGCACAACGAAAAATAAGGAGCCTCCAGCATGTACGCGCTGATGGGGCTGTGGGATAAGGTTCTGCGCTTTACCGAGGTCGGCGGCCCGGTTATCTGGGGTATCGCGGTGGTCCTGTTCGTCATGTGGGCCATGATCATCGAGCGCTGGATTTATCTGCAGTTCGTCTATCCAAAAGAAGCGCGCCAGCTGATCGGCCAATGGCACGCCCGCCAGGACACCACGTCCTGGCAGGCGCACCGGATTCGCGAGGCCTGGCTCAGCCAAGCCACTGTGAGGCTCAACGCCCGAATGACGCTGATCAAGACCTTGGTCGCTGTTTGCCCGCTGATTGGTTTGCTGGGTACGGTGTACGGGATGATCGGTGTGTTTGAAGCGCTCGCTTCGCAAGGTTCCGGTAATCCTCGCCTGATGGCAGGTGGCATTTTCCGCGCCACCATGCCGACCATGGCGGGGATGGTCGCGGCGATCTCTGGCCTTTTCGTGATTTCGCGTCTGGACGGCATGGCGCGCAACCGCGCAGACCAGCTCGCCGACAGCATGCCGCACCACTAATACAACGCTGAGACAGAAGGCATGGCCAGAAAGCAACGCGTGCAGAGTGAAGACGCGCAAATTGACATGACGCCAATGTTGGACGTCGTCTTCATTATGCTGATTTTCTTTATTACGACCGCCTCGTTCGTAAAAGAGGCCGGCGTCAACGTGCGGTCACCAACGGCGGCCACCGCCGATCCACGCCCGAAAGCCAACATCTTCGTTGCGGTAACGGCAGAGAGCACGGTCTGGGTTGACAAACGCCCGGTCGAGGTTACTGCGGTACGCCAGGCGATTGAACGGTTGCGCCAGGAAGTGCCGGTGGGCTCGGTGGTCATTCAAGCTGACCGGGAATCCAAGTCCGGTGTCGTGGTCCAAGTTTTGGATCAGGTCAAGGCAGCTGGCATCAGCGATGTCTCGGTTGCCGCGGCACCAGGTGGGGCAGGATAAGTCATGAATCGATTGCTATTGGGCATTGTTGGTGGCGCGGTTGTCGCTTTCGTGCTGCTGCTCGTCATGGCAGGTCTGGTTGCCATGGGTGAAGTCGGCGTCGCGGATTCTGAGCGTGTCGTGATCGATTTTGCGGTCATCAAGCCGGAATCTGAGCTGAAAGAGAAAGAGCGTCGGGTTCCGCGTAAACCGGAACCACCTAAAACGCCACCGCCGCCGACCGCAGAGCGCGTGCAGCAAAAAGAGAAGCCGGTTGCACAAATGGTGGATCTCAAACTGGACACTTCCCAGCTTGGCTTGGGCGATGGCATGGCGCTAGGCGGTGTGGTCGGTGGTGTCAGTCTGATGACTACTGGTGGTGGTGATGGTATGGCAATTCCGATTGCCACCTTGCAGCCGCGGTACCCGGTCGAGGCGGCGCGTGATGGTATTCAAGGTTATGTCTGTTTCACGTTCACCATCCAGCCTGATGGCTCGGTCGGTGACTTGGATATCTATGATGCGAAGCCTCGTCGCGTGTTCGATCAGGAAGCTCGCCGTGCCATTCTGAAGTGGAAGTTCCGCCCGGCGATTGTTGACGGTAAGCCGACCTCACAACAGGGTGCGAAGTACTGCATGGACTTCAAGTTGGATGAGAGCTGAGGCTCAGGAGCGCTTGATGCTTATGAAATTCAATAAAGCCGCCCTCGCCTGCGCATTCGTTGCAACCTTTGTTGTAACTGGTGAGGCCGCTGCTGAACTGCAGACTCGCTATACCGCGTCATGCAAACCGTTTACACCGGAGGCCGTTGACCCAAACAAGCAGAAGCCGAAGCTGGGTCTGACCGACGAGTACGTCTACAAACAGATGCAGAAGGCCCAGGAGCCGCTCGGCCGTGAGGCTCACGACGAAGCCTTGGCAATCGTTCTGCCCCTGATCGAGCGTACCCAGAACAAGGCTTACGAGAATGCCTGGGTGCGCATGCAGGTTGCTTTCATCTATGCCCAAAAGAAGGCGTGGTCGAAAGCGATTGAGCATGCCAAAGGGGCGCTGGATCGGCAGGCGCTGCAGGAGTCACAGGAGCTGCAACTTCGGCAGAATCTGGTGTATTTCTACCTGTCTGCAGAGAACAATGCCAAGGCCTTGGAGGCCGCACTGGATTACTTCAAGTATGCCACTGCGCCAAAACCGGACATGTACGCGCTGCTTAGCAGCTTGTATATTCAATCGAATCGGTATCAAGAGGCAATCTGCCCGGCCTACATCGCAGTAACCAAATCAACTACTCCGAAAAAGCCGTGGCTGCAACTGCTTGCTTCGGCGCATTTGGAAGTAAAGGATCTGGATGGCACGGCTGTTGTTCTGAAAGAGATTGTCGAGAACTTTCCGGACGATAAAAGTTCGTGGATGGCGCTGTCTTCGATTTATCTTCAGCAGGGTAAAGACAGTGACGCGCTGGCTGTTCTGGATCTGGCATATCTAAAAGGGTATGTAGATCAGGAGAGCAGTCTGCGGAATCTGGCTGGTTTGTATTCCAACGCCGGCGTGCCATTGAAAGCGGCTCAATTACTGGAAAAGGCGGTCAAGGCCAATCAAATTCCTGCATCGGAGAAAATCTGGCAGGCAATTGGTCAGAACTACAGCGTCGCTCGCGAGAACAACAAGGCGATAGCGGCGTACGGCGAAGCCGCCAAGTTTGCCAACGATGGCACCTACTTTGTCTATCAGGGTGAGATTTACGCTCAGGACGAGAAATGGGCGGAAGCCGCGACAGCATTTGGCAAGGCGCTGGAGAAAGGTGGCTTGAAAGATCCGGGGCGGCTTTATCTGAACTTGGGTATTGCCCAGTATCACCAGGGCAAGACGCAGCAGGCGATGGCCAATTTAGAGAAGGCTACCCAGTATGATCGCGCGCGAAGTGCCGCGACATCGTGGATGAACTTCATCAACAGCCGCCGTGTAGCCAGTGAGTAACGGTTTGTATCGGTATAAAAAAACCCCGCTTCGCGGGGTTTTTTTATGGTCCGTGCCATACTGCTGTCATGGTGATCACAACTGATCGTGTGACATGGCGCGAACGGTCCAAGAATGGGTGACACATATCGCCAGGGCAGAGCTTCCGGCATTTGGTCAAACCCTGCAGCAGATTGCGGCGCTCAATGAGTTCATGCTGAGTCATGCCGCTGAGCTGACCCGGGTCATCCTGCGTGACCCAACCATGACTGCCAAGATCCTTCGCCTGGCCAATAGTGTCTATTTCAATCCTTCCCAGAAACGTATCAACACGGTCAGCCGGGCAGTGATTGTGCTGGGCTTTCAGACCTTGCGTTCGATTTGCGTTGCAACCTTGCTGCTAGATGAATTGCTGAGCCGTGATACCGGTGCCGAGCTGGGCAAGGAGGTGGCCGATGCGTTTCATGCCGCCATGCAGGCACGCGAGTTGGCGTTGCTGCGCAAGGAACCGAATGTGGAGGAAATCTTCATTGCGGCACTTTTATATCGTATCGGTGAGCTGAGCTTCTGGGCTGCCGGCGGTGAGCACGCGACCAAGCTGCATCAACTGCTGACCAGCGGTGTGGCACCGGATGAGGCCGAAGAACAGGTGCTTGGCTTTCGGCTGCGGCAGCTGACCTGGGGGCTGGCTCAGGAATGGCGCGTCAGCGATACCTTGTTGTCCAGTCTGCGCAGCCGTGATGCGTCGCCTGCCGCCCAGTGCGTGGCGCATGCTTTCGACGCAATTCGATTGGTGCCGGCGCTGCGGGAAAACAAGGCTGACATCGCCGAACTGAAGCCGTTGATGGCGTTTACCGGCCAGAGTGAGGCCGAGCTGCGCAGGCGCCTGCAAGAGGCGGGGGAGCGGGCGAGTGATGTGCTGAGAGCGAGCGGTGCCGGTCAATTGGTGCGTTATATCCAGGACGGTGCTGGCACCGTTGAGGATTCGGCGGAGGCTTTGCCACAAGGGTTCAGCGGCGAACCGGACCTGAAGCTGCAGCTCGCCATCATCCGAGAACTGAATACGCTGTGTAGCGGCAAAATCGATATCAATCTGGTCTTGCAACTGTTGCTCGAAGGCTTGCACCGTGGCGCTGGGCTGCCGCGGGTGATGATTGCCCTGCTCAACCCGAATCGCACCGAGCTGGTTGGCAAATATGTGGTGGAGTGGCCGGTCAGCAATGTGCTGGGGCGGTTTCGTTTCACGCTGGCCGAGGTGCCGGTGTTGCAACACGTCGTGCAAGGCCAGACGTTGTGGGCCTGGCGGGACAGCGACCGGCACGCGTTTACCTTGGTGCTGAAACAGGCCGGTGCGGCGGATTGCTTGCTGGCACCGTTGACCGTGAATGGCAAGGTCATCGGTGTGATTTATGCCGATCGTGGTGAGCAGGCGCTGTCGGTAGCCGATCAAGAGGCCTTTGAGCTATTCACCTCACAAGCCACGCTATGCCTGAAAGCGCCGAGCAAAGCCTGAACCGTTGAGCCTGCCCAGGAGGCGCCGAGTAGGCGGTGGCGCCGCTGTGTGCGGCCAATCATCGATGTGCTGCCGGCATCCGCTAATGCGGCATGGCCGTAGCCGCCTTCGCATCGGTGCCAGTCCGTATTCACCAACCCACAAAAAACACGGCCGCGACCGTGTTTTTTTATTGGTCGGTCGGTGCGGGATCAGCCGCCATTGATTTCACTGAGGTCGGCGTACACGGTCAGGCGCTGACCCGGTTTCAGGACGCGGTTGACCGGCCAGTTGTTCCAGCGACCGAGATCGGCCACCTTGACGCCAAATTTCTGGGCGATGCGCGCCAGTGAGTCGCCACTGCGGACGGTGTATTGGATCTTGCGGTTGGCCAGATTGGGGTTGCTGGCGGTTTCCCTGCTGACCACTTTGTTGCCAGAACGATTGCCGCTGATCTTGATGACTTGGCCCGGTTTCAATGCCGACTTGCTATGCAGGTCATTGAGCGCCAACAACTCGTCGAGTTTCATGCTGTGGCGGCGACTGATCGACCACAGGGTGTCGCCTTTCTCGACCTGATATTCACTGGCGTTTTCGCGCTGGCTGGCCACCCGATTGAGCTCGGCTTTCTGGCGCGGACTCAAGCTTGCCACCAGCGTACCAGGCACTTCGGTCTTGCTGCCGGCTTTCGGGATCAGCAGTTGCTGCCCGGCGCGGATGGTGTTGCCCTTGATCTTGTTGGTCGAGCGCAGCAGCTCAACGCTGGTGCGGAACTGCTTGGCAATGCGGCCCAGGTTGTCACCGCTCTTGACCGTATAGGCCGCCCACTTGACCCGATCTTCGTGCGGCGTGTTGCGCAGTGCCTCTTCAAACACTGGCGCATTGCTGATCGGTACCAGCAGGTAGTGCGGACCATTCGGGTCGGTGGCCCAGCGATTGAAATGCGGGTTCAACTGATACAGTTCGTCTTCCGGCGTGCCGGACAATTCGGCCGCCAACGCCAGATCGATCTGGGTGTCGATATTGACCCGGGCAAAGTAGGGTTGATTCGGGATCGGCTGGAAACGCAGGGCAAATTTGTCCTGCTCGCGCAGCAGCTGCGCCAGCGCCAGCATTTTCGGCACATAGGCACTGGTTTCGCTGCGCAGTTTCAGTGACCAGAAATCGGTCGGTTTGCCGGCGCGCTGGTTTTTCTTGATGGCGCGCATGATGTTGCCTTCACCGGCGTTGTAAGCCGCCAGTGCCAGCAGCCAATCGCCGCCGAACATCCGGTTGAGCCGGGTCAGGTATTCGAGCGCAGCATCGGTGGAACGGATGATGTCGCGGCGGCCGTCCTGCCACCAGTTCTGTTCCATGCCATAGCTTTTGCCGGTTTTCGGCATGAACTGCCAGATACCGGAAGCGCGGCTGCGCGAATAGGCGTAGGGGTGGAACGCACTTTCGACGATCGGCAGCAGCGCCAGATCGAGCGGCAGGCCGCGCGCTTCGATGCGCTCGACGATGTGATGCAGGTAGCGCTGGGCGCGCTGTGAGACGCGATCCATGTATTCCTGGTTGCGTTCGAACCAGGCGCGTTGGGCCAGCACGTCTTCGTTTTCGACCGTTTCAAATTGCAGGCCGGTGCGAATGCGCTCCCACAGGTCGGTAACCGGGGCCGGGCCGGCGGGCTCTGTTACTTCCGGCAGAACGTCTGCGACGAGTGGTTCCGCGACAAGCGGTATCACGGTTTCGCTGGTTTGGCTGATTGGTTCGGATGCTGGCGGGGTCGGCAGCGTGCCGGGATCGGCATCGGTGGCGAGGTGTTGGCAACCGGTCAGCAACAGCAGGCTGGCGGCAGCCCAGAGGCCTCGGCGCATGTGTCGTCTCCGTTGTTCGGCAAATACAACCTGCCCGAAGCGGGCAGACGGCGGAAGAAAATCTGGCACAGGCGCCCAGCGAGGCTGTGGCGGCCGGTGGCTATGGTAGGAAGACGGTCATCGAACTGTCAAAGTTTTCCGGTCATTCAAGTGCTTAGCGAAACCGGTTTTTCCACTCCCGGAGCGCGGCGAAGCAGCTCAGGCTGTCTTGAATCGGAACGCCTGTTTCATGTGATACCGCCGCCTGCAGCGCCGGCTCGTGGCAGCGCAGGAACGGGTTGGTGGCAAGCTCTTCCTGCAACAAGCCCGGTACAGTCGGGATGCCCTGCGCGCGCAGGGCATGTACGCGCGCCGCACGGGCGTTCAGGCCGGCGTGCTCGGGTTCCACCGCACAGGCAAAGCGCAGATTGGCCTCGGTGTATTCGTGGCTGCAGTAAATCGCTGTCTCGGGTGGCAAGCGCGCCAATCGTTGCAGTGACGCGAACAGCTGTGCGGCAGTGCCGGTGAAGATGCGGCCACAGCCGGCCAGAAACAGGGTGTCACCGCAGAACAACCTGCCGTCACCGTAGAACGCGATGTGCTCCCGAACATGGCCCGGTACCGCCAGAACCTGCAGTCGCTGACCCAGGTGCGGCAGCAGCACCTCGTGGCCTTCGGCCAGCGCCACATCGCAATCGGCGACCTGCTCGACGGCCGGGCCATAAACCCGGGCGCCGGTCGCGGCTTTCAGCGCCGTCAGTCCGCCGATGTGATCGCGGTGGTGATGAGTCACCAAAATGCTGTCGAGAACGAGCTGATGCTGCTGCAGATGGTTCAGCACCGGTTCGGCATCGCTCGGGTCAATGATCGTGACACGTGCTTCGCCGGGCCGCGCCAACAGCCAGATGTAGTTGTCGAAGGACGCCGGAATTCCGGTAACATGCAGCATCGTGAAGGCTCTCGTCACAGTGTTCGTTTCGTCGTATCGGCCCGGAAGCTGGTACTGGCCGACAGTCTGACACAGGGGCACAAGGCATGAATGCAACCGTTGCTGGCTGTGACGCCGATTTGACCTGTCCGTGGTTGCAGCTACCGGCCGGCAGGGAGCTCAAGCGCACGTTGGAGGTCGAGCTGGCGGCCCGGTTGCAATGTGCCTTCGGCTATCACCTGTTGAGCCTGGGCGAGTACGCCAGCACGCTGGAACTGAGCGGTTGTCCGGTCCGGCACCATTGGGCACTCGGCCCGCTCGGCAATGGCCATATTCGAGCGCAGCCAGAGGCCTTGCCGCTGCAAAGCGACAGTGTCGACGTTGTGCTGTTGCCACTGACGCTGGAGTTCAGTCCGGATCCGCATGCCTTGCTGCGGGAAGTGCAGCGGGTGCTGATCGGAGACGGTCATCTGGTCATCGCCGGTTTCAATCCGTGGAGTTTGTGGGGCGCGCGCCGCGCGCTTGCCGGGCGTGCCTTGCCGAAAAAAGCGCCGCCGTGGCAAGCGCGCTTTCTGTCGGCCGGTCGGCTTATCGACTGGCTCAAGCTGCTCGATTTTGAGGTGACCGAGATTTGCTTCCATCATTATTTGCCGCCGCTGCGCACCGAGGCGTGGCAGCGGCGCTGGCAGTTTCTGGATCGGCTCGGTCAACGGGCCTGGCCCAATACCGGTGCGCTGTATGTGATTGCGGCGCAGAAGCGGGTGCTGCCGCTGACGCCGATACGGCTCGCCAAGCGGCGCCTGATTGCCTTGCCGGTGCCAGGTGTGGCGACGGCGCCACGGCGGGCCTCGACCCTGCGTGCCAACCCTTGATGCAATAAAACGTAGAACAGCGAATGCAGGTAGAAATTTTTACCGACGGCGCCTGCAAAGGTAATCCGGGCCCCGGTGGTTGGGGCGCCTTGCTCCGTTATGGCAGGCATCAGAAATCCTTCTGCGGCGGTGAACTGCTGACCACCAACAACCGGATGGAACTGCTCGCTGCCATTGAAGCGCTGCGAGCGCTGAAAAAGACCTGTGACGTCAAGCTGACCACCGATTCGGAATACCTGCGCCGCGGCGTCACCGAGTGGATGGCGGGCTGGCAGCGCAATGGCTGGCGCACTGCCGACAAGAAGCCGGTCAAGAACCAGGATCTCTGGCAGGCGCTGGCGGAAGAGATCAAACGCCACCAAATCGCCTGGCACTGGGTTCGCGGCCATCAGGGCCACACCGAAAACGAGCACGCCGATCAGCTGGCCAATCGCGGGGTGGAACGGGTGCTTGCTGCCGGTGCCAATGTGCCGGCTACCGAAGTGACCGATTTACTGGTTTGACAGGGCGCCAGCCGTTGTTGTGCTGACGCGAAGACAGAGATGCGGACATGACCCGACAAATCATTCTCGATACCGAAACCACCGGTCTCGAACCGGACAGCCATCGCATCATCGAAATCGGCTGCATCGAAATCGTCAACCGACGGCCGACTGGCAACCGCTATCACCAGTATCTGAATCCGGATCGCGAAGTCGATGCCGGCGCCGTCGCGGTGCACGGCCTGTCGAACGAGTTTCTCGCCGACAAGCCGCGCTTCAACGATATCGTTGATGACCTGCTGAGCTTCCTCAAAGGCGCAGAACTCATCATTCACAACGCGGCGTTCGACGTCGGCTTTCTCAACGCCGAATTCCGCCGCAGCGGTGAGCGCTATGGCCAAATCGCCGATCACTGCAGCGTGCTCGACACCCTGATGCTGGCGCGCAAGCTGCACCCGGGCCAGAAGAACAGCCTCGACGCGCTGTGCAAACGCTACGAAGTCGACAACTCGCATCGTGATCTGCACGGCGCGCTACTCGACGCCGAGATCCTGCTCGACGTCTATCTGCGAATGACTGGCGGCCAGGGCTCGCTGGCGCTTGGCAATCAGGATGGTGCGGCCGGCAATCAGCCCGGCGTCATCCGGCGCCTGTCGCCAAACCGGGCTCGTTTGCCGGTGCTGCGGGCGAACGAGCAGGAGCTCGAGGCACACGAAGCTCGGCTCGCGGCACTCGACAAAGCCTCGGGCGGCAAAACCCTGTGGCGCACGCTGCAGGGCGAAACACCGACCTGAGCGGCGGCCGCAAGCCTGCCGGGGAAAATGCGTTTCTCGCCAGACCGAGCGTGCCGCCGCTTGAGTGAGTACTTCACCAGCTGCTGATGCGCGTTTTGCGGCCGCGCTGACATTGATCTTCCACGCTCGCCGGTGGCCGATATCTGGCCGCCTTTTTGATCCGGCGCAATCTCTGCTCTATACCTTATCGTCAAGATGAATTCGTGCAAATGTATCGTGCGGTGGCGTCCTGTTGCGGCGCTGCGCTCGCTCACTGCTGCTGACCGACGCCTCATCTCGACAACAAGGAGTTTCCAATGAGCAATGGCCTTTCCTCCCTTCTCGTGGTGGCAAGCCCGGAGACGGCCCGGCCGGCGATCGACCGCGCCTTGCTGGTCGCGGCCAAAACCAAAGCCAAAATCGAGGTGATTGCCTTTGTCTATGATGCCGCCGCCGATCGACACTCCCTGCTCGATGCTCGCGCCCGCGCACAATTGCAGACCCGTCTGCTGGCACATCGGCGTGGTGAACTGGAAACCGAGCTGGCCGCCATCGGTGCGCTCAAGCGGGTCAGCATCCGGGTCGAATGGCACAAGCATTATCACGAATGGCTGTGTGCCAATGTCGAGTCGCTCGGCGTCGATCTGGTGATCAAGAACGCGCACTACAACAAGCGGCCGTTCTTCCTGCCGAGCGATTGGTATCTGATGCGCAAATTGCCGCGCCCGCTCTGGCTGGTGAATCCGGTGGCCGACAAATTCACGCCGCGACTGGCGATGGCACTCGATGCTGGCAGTGAAATGCCGGCCCAGCAGACGCTTGATGCGACGATCTGCCAGCACGCCAGCCAGCTTGCCAAGGCGCTGTCGGCGCCGCTCGATGCCATCTATGTCGAGCCAGTGCCGAACGTATTGTTCGATCTGGATCTGGTCGAGAAGAAGCGCTACCGGGCCGACGCGCAGCAACGTGCCGACAGTCTGCTGCAGGCGGCCATCAAACGCTATGGTGCCCAGAAAGCGGTCGCGGTGCGTTATGGCGTGTTCGGCGATCCGGAGCGTGAGCTGGTCCGGCTCGCCAAGAAAAACCGTTACTCGCTGGTGGTGCTCGGCACGATGGCGCGTGCCGGTGTCAAGGAATGGCTGATCGGCAACACTTCGGAACGCATCGCGGCCAAACTGGCCAGTGATGTGTTGGTTATCAAAGGCAGTTGAGTTTCGCGGCTCCCATTGAAGCCCGGGGCATTGATGGCGGCAGCGTTGACGAACGAAGATTTTCGTCTGTGCTGACGCTTGGTCTGCGCCGGCTTTCTGCGTCGGTTTGCCGGAACGGAATCTCCTGATGGCTGCAACGCCTTGGCATCAACTCACGACGGAAGCGTGCGCGCAGCAGTTGCGATCGTCGCTGGCCGGCCTGAGCAGTGCCGAGGCGGCGGCGCGTTTGCAGCAATACGGACCCAATCAGTTGCAGGAGGCGCCAGCACGGCCGTGGTGGCGTTTGCTGCTGAGTCAGCTCAGCGACTTCATGATTCTGGTGCTGCTGAGTGCAGCCGTATTGGCCGGTTGGGTCGGCGAATGGCTGGATGCCATCGCCATCATTGCCATTGTGCTGCTCAATGCCATCATCGGCGTGGTGCAGGAGTATCGCGCTGAACGCGCAGTGCGATCATTGCGGCAAATGGTCGCGGTTCAGGCCAAGGTGTTCCGCGATGGCCGTCTGCAAACGCTCGCCAGCGCCATGTTGGTGCCCGGCGATCGGGTGCTGCTGGAAAGTGGCGATGCCGTGCCGGCCGATCTGCGGCTCTGGCAGGCGGCACATCTGCGCATCGATGAGTCAACCTTGACCGGTGAGTCAGTGCCGGTCGACAAAACCACCGAGGCCCTGGAGCGAGATAACGGCAGCGAAATCGCGCTGGCTGATCGCCACAATCTGGCATTCAAAGGCAGTTGGGTGGTGAACGGTCGCGCCACCGGCATCGTCGTTGCCACCGGCATGGCAACCGAGCTCGGTCAGGTTGCGAGCCTGCTGCAATCGCAGCTGAGTCTGACGACGCCATTGCAGCGCCGCCTGGCCGGATTTGGCCGCCGCTTGGCGCTTTTGGTGCTGCTGATTTGTGCACTGATTTTTCTGTTCGGGATCGGCCGCGGCGAAGCCCCGGTGCTGATGTTCCTGACCGCTGTCAGTCTGGCGGTCGCGGCAATACCGGAAGCTTTGCCGGCGGTCGTGACGGTTGCGCTGGCGCTAGGTGCCCGGCGCATGGTCAAGGTCAACGCCCTCATCCGGAAATTGCCGGCGGTGGAAACGCTGGGCTCGGTGACCTGCATCTGTTCCGACAAAACCGGCACGCTGACCGAAAACCGGATGCAGGTCGTCAAGACCCATCCGGCGGCGCCGAATGCTTCCGCTGCCGGATTGCCGCGACCCGATCACTCATCGTCAACGCTTTCTCACGATGCTGCGATTGGTGCCGACGCCGTGCCGTCACTGATTCTTACGCTGGCATTGAACAATGACGCCACGCTGGCCAGCACCGGAACCAACGAATCGGCGCGCAACAATGCCAGCGGCGATCCGATGGAAATCGCGCTGCTGGAAGCGGTCCAGGCCGCCGGCTGGTCGGTGGCAAGATTGCAGCAGCAATGGCCACGGTTGGCGGAATGGCCGTTTGATGCCATTCGCAAACGGATGACGACATGGCATCGCTGCGATACGACCGGTGAGCAGTGGCTGTTTTGCAAAGGGGCGCCGGAAACCGTGCTGAGCTGTTGCGCACTGTCCGCGGATGAAGGCGAGAGGTGGCTCGCCGCCGCGCAGGACATGGCGGCGGACGGGCTGCGGGTGCTGGCGTTTGCCGGGCGGTCGCTGTCGGCAGAAGAAGCGCAAACGACGCTGAGTTCGCAGCCACCGGCTGCCGCAGTCGAGATTGGCTTGCAGTGCTTTGGTCTCATCGGTTTGCAGGACCCGCCACGCGCCGACGTACCGGCGGCGATTGCCGAGTGTCGCCGCGCCGGCATCCAACCGCGCATGATCACCGGCGATCACCCGATCACCGCACGCGCGATCGCGCGCCAGATCGGTTTGCTGGCCGATTCTGCTGATGCGGACCAAACCGTGCTCACCGGCACCGCACTGACTGCCATGCCGGCCAGTGAACGGGCAGCGGCCATCGATCGAACGCTGATCTTTGCCCGCGTGACCCCAGCGCAAAAAATCGAGATCGTCCAGCAGTTGCAAGCGAATGGCCAGCTGGTTGCGATGACCGGTGACGGGGTCAACGATGCGCCGGCATTGCAAGGGGCCGATATCGGTGTCGCCATGGGCTTGCGCGGCACCGATGTCGCGCGGGAAGCGGCGCACATGGTGCTGCTCGATGATCGCTTCGCCACCATTGTCGCCGCTGTCGCCGAAGGGCGGCGCATCTACGACAACATCCGCAAGTTTGTCCGCTTTGTGATGGCAGGTAACACCGGTGAGATCCTGCTGTTGCTGCTGGCGCCACTGTTCGGCATGCCGTTGCCGCTGTTGCCGATCCAGATCCTCTGGGTGAATCTGATCACGGACGGTTTGCCGGGCTTGGCCTTTGCGGCCGAACCGGCGGAACGCAATGTCATGCAGCGGCCACCGCGACCGCCGTCGGAAAGCTTGCTGGCGCGTGGATTGTGGCAGCACGTGCTGTGGGTCGGGGCGCTGATCGCCGGATTGAGTTTGTTGGTGCAAGCCTATGCCGGTGGTTCACCGGCACATCAACAGACGCTGGTGTTCACGGTGCTGACGCTGTGCCAGCTCTGGCATGCGCAAGCGATCCGCTCGGAATACGACAGTTTGTGGCGACGCGGTTTTGCCAGCAACCGCAGCATGCTGCTTGCCGTGTTGGCCGCCTTGGCCCTGCAGTTCGTGGTGGTGCACAGCGAGTGGGGCAATCGGCTTTTCCACACGGTGCCGTTGACCGGGATGGAATGGCTGCTTTGCCTTGCGCTGTCCGCGCTGGTTTGGCTTGCCATCGAAATCGAGAAACGGCTGCGGAGCGGACGCCCCTGAGCGGGCGTCCGCGGTACTGCTTTCACCTCGCCGTCTGCGCCTTTGATGGCGCGCAGAACCGCAACGCCAGATAACCCAGCACGGCTGACAGCAAGGAACCGACCAGAATCCCGAGCCGATCCGTTCCCGGCGGGTGATTGCCGCCGGCTTCAAAGGCCAGCGAGGCAATGAACAGGCTCATGGTGAAGCCGATCCCGCAGAGCAGGCTGACCCCGACAATATGGCCCCAGTGACAACCGGATGGTAGCGGTGCCAGCCGCAGTACGCGGACAATCAACACCGAACCGAGCACGCCAACACTCTTGCCTATCAACAAGCCCAGTGCGATGCCCAGCGGCACCGGTGCCAGCAAATCACGCCACCCCAAACCGGCGAGACTGACGCCGGCGTTGGCGAAACCAAAAATCGGCAGAATCAGAAACGCGACATAGGGGTGCAGGGCATGTTCGAGTCGCTCCAGCGGTGACTGCTCCGGTCTGTGTTGGCCTTGGATCGGGATGAACAGCGCGCAAATCACTCCGGCCAGCGTGGCGTGCACGCCGGACTTCAGCACAAACAGCCAAAACAGGATGCCGACCAGCAGATACGGTGCCGGACGGACGACACCACGCAGGTTCAGCACGAACAACACGCTGATGCAGATCGCGCTGAGCAGCAGATGGATACTCGACAACTGCCCGCTGTAAAACAGCGCGATCACGATGATGGCAAGCAGATCGTCAATCACCGCCAAGGTCAGCAGAAACAGTTTCAGTGCCGGCGGCACCCGTGAGCCGAGCAGTGACAACACACCCAAGGCAAATGCGATGTCGGTTGCGGCCGGAATGGCCCAGCCGGCCATGCTGTCCGGATCGCCCTGGTTGATGAACAGATAAACCACGGCCGGCATTGCCATGCCGCCAATGGCGGCGATACCGGGCAGCATCAGCCGCGCCGGTGAGCGCAGTTCGCCCACCACCAGCTCCCGCTTCAACTCCAAACCGACCAGAAAGAAGAACACGGCCATCAGGCCATCGTTGATCCACAGCAGCAGCGGTTTTTCCAGTTGCAGCGTGCCGAGACGGATCTCCAGTTCCAGCTGCAGCAGGCCGTCGTAAAGAAACTGTAACGACGAATTGCTGACCGCCAGCGCCAGCAACGCGGCGGCGACCAGCAACAAACCAGAGGCCGATTCGAGCGCGAGAAAACGACGGATGAAACGAGGCAGCATGATCAGATCCTGCAGTCGGGACGCGCGGGGCGGCGTCGCAGCCAGTGATACGAGGATTCGCCGCCGCTGGAGCTATGGCAGCTGCCAGAAAGATAACCAACTTGGCGGGCCCGGCCAAGCAAAACCGGCGCGAAAAAAAAGCCGGACGGACCGGCTTTTTTTTCAGGCGCAGACTCAGTGCTTGCCGTCTTTTTCGTCGGTGGCGATTTCCTGCACGGTGTGGTGATTGATGAGGCCTTGTTGGTACATCCAGTCGGTCGCCGGCACCAGCGACTTCATCACCATCAGCAGACCGACAACGGTCAGGACGATGGTGTAGGGCAGTGCCATGATGACCATGCGGCCATACGACAGGCGAATCAGCGGTGCAATCGATGAGGTCAGCAGGAACAGGAACGCGGCCTGGCCGTTCGGGGTTGCGACGCTAGGCAGGTTGGTGCCGGTGTTGATGGCAACCGCCAGCATGTCGAAGGCATCGCGG
This sequence comes from Permianibacter sp., assembly GCA_046297695.1. Classification (GTDB taxonomy): domain Bacteria; phylum Pseudomonadota; class Gammaproteobacteria; order Enterobacterales; family Permianibacteraceae; genus Permianibacter. Next base: position 32,987 of record JBKBHF010000030.1, read on the forward strand.
GTGAGCTGGCCGCTCAGCAGTGCCGATTTCACTTCATCGATGTAAACCGTGGCGACGAACACGTTGTCACTGATCGCCGACAGAATGCCGTTGGCAAGGTAGAACGCCGAGGCTTGCTGCGACGGTTCCATCGCGAGCACGTAGTCGATCACCGGTTTGAACAGCTGCTGATCATAGATGACGGCAACCACGCCGAAGAACACCGTCAGCAGGGCGGTGAACGGCAGTGCTTCCTTGAAGGCCGGGCCGATGCTGTGCTCGTCACTGACGCCGCAGAGCGAAGTGGCCAGTACGATCACCGACAGGCCGATCAGACCAACCGACGCCAGATGCATGCCGAGCGCGACGATGAGCCAGACGGCGGTCAGCGCTTGCATGACCAGCTGCACTTTTTCTTTTTTGCTGCGCCGGTTGTCTTCTTCTTCAGTGAAGTCTTCCATCACTTTGCGAACCGAGTCCGGCAGCTTGGCGCCGTAGCCGAACCATCCGGTCAGTTCGAGCAGCACGCAGGTCAGCAGACCGCAGATCAACACCGGCAAGCTGATGGGCAGCATGCGCAGGAAGAATTCACCGAAGCCCCAATGGGCCTTGGTGGCGATCAGCAGGTTCTGCGGCTCGCCAACCATGGTCATGACGCCGCCGAGTGCGGTACCGACCACGGCGTGCATCAGCAGGCTGCGCAGGAATGACCGGAACTGCTCCAGATCGGCGCGGTGCAGCTCCTGCACTTCATCATCGCCACCGTGATCGTGATCGGCGTGGAAGCCTTTGCCGGAAGCGATCTTGTGAAAGATGCCATAGAAACCGACGGCCACGGCAATGACGACGGCGGTCACCGTGAGGGCATCAAGGAAGGCCGACAGGAATGCCGCGACCGCGCAGAACAGCAGCGACAGCATTACCTTCGAACGCACACCGATCAGGATGCGGCTGAACACGAACAGCAGCAGACCTTTCAGGAAGTAAATGCCGGCGACCATGAAGATCAGCAGCAGCAGCACGTCGAAATTGTCTTGCACTTTATGGGTAACCGTGTCGGCCGATGTAAGACCGATGGCGATGGCCTCAATGGCCAGCAGGCCGCCCGGCAGCAACGGATAGCATTTCAGCGCCATCGCCAGCGTGAAGATGAACTGGCCAACCAGGACCCAACCGGCAACGATCGGGCCGGCAACGGCCAAGAGAACGGGGTTCAGCGCCAGAAAGGCGAGAATCGTCGCTTTGTACCAATCGGGCGCGTCGCCGAGAAAGCTGCGCTGAATGGCGCCGGCCAGCGACTGTGAGCTGTTCGACATGGGGTCTCCTGCAGTTTTTTCTTGGTGATGGATGGGCCGTTACAGGGAGTTGTTCCTGCCGGCAATCAAGGGCATCCCTGGCCCGGGTGTTCTGCCGCGCCACGCCAGGGAGGCGGGCGGCAACAACCAGCGGCGCGGGATAGTAGCAGAGTGCAGCGGTGGGTGAAGCAAAGCGAATCCTTATTGCGGCGGGTCGGCGCGGAACTGCTGACAGTGACGGGCGACCAGACCCGGCAGATCGAGTCCTTGGGCAACGGCCTGGCGGGCCAGGCTGGCGTCGTTCTCGCGGCGTTCGGTGCGCGCTGCCAGCCGATTCAGCGCCGCTTCGGTGCCCAGGCTGCGGGCGACCGGTAACAGCTGATGCAGGCAATTGAGCAGATCATCGGCCAAGGTCACCGGCTGGGCGGTGAACGGATTGGTGATGGTGCCGGCATAGCCATGACGGCAGGCTTGGAACAGATTGTGCCGATGTACCCGTTGCAGCGTTTCCGGCATCGGTTGCCAGGCTTGATCGAGCAGGTGCTTGGCCAGCGTCTGGGCATAGGCGGCCAGATCGGTGGCCAGCTGAACGGTCAGCGGCGTGTCGATGATGCGGATTTCGACGGTGCCGAATTCCGGTTTCGGCCGCACGTCCCAGTAAAGATCCTTGATGCTGCCGGCGACGCCGAGCTGCTGCAGCTCCTGAAAATACTGATTGAATTCGGACCAGTTGCGCAGGCTCGGCATGTGGCCGGCGAGCGGAAAAGTCCAGACCGCGGCCAAGCGGGCGCAGTTGAGGCCGGTATCAATGCCGAGGTGGTAAGGCGAGGAAGCCGCCAGGGCAACAAAATGCGGGATGTAGCGCAGCAGCTGCTGGCTGAGGTACACGGCGGCGTCGCCGTTCGGGCAGCCGATATGAATATGCTGGCCGAATACCGTGAAGCGGCGGGCCAGGTAGCCGTAATCGTCAGCCAACTGCTCAAAGCGCTCGCTGGGGAAGATCTGCCGGTCGGCCCAATGTTGGAAGGGATGAGTGCCACCGCCACAGATGTCGATGTCGAGCGCATCGCAGTGCTCGACGAGTACGTCGCGCAGCTGTTGCAGTTCTTCACCGAGGCTGTCGACTTGCAGGTGTATCGAGCTGTTCAGCTCGATCATGCTCTTGGTGATTTCAGGTTTGAATTGCTCAACGCGCGGATGAGTCGCCAAGGCATTGAGCAGTTCCGGCGAGGTCGGTGACAGATCGCGTGTCTGCCGATCAATCAACTGCAATTCCAATTCGACCCCGAGGGTCAATGGCGCCGAAGCGGTAAACGTCAGCATAAGGTCTCCTTGGTCCAGAGAGAGGGGATGACGGAGGCCGGATTCGGCGAGAATCGCGCTTTTGCCCGGAAAAACCACCCGAGTACCTGAATCTCCTAATTACCCGAGTAAATCAGTAGGCTATATTATATTTGTTCAAAGCCTATTTGTGTCAAGCAAAACCGCAATGGCAGCAGGGACATACGGCAAGTGGCCGAGCCAAAGAAAGGGCTAGGAATGCGCGCAGATTGGCGCGAAAATAGCCAATCTCCGCTGAAGTCGGCTCGCGCCGTCTGGAATTGCCCGCCATGCCTCGTTCCGTACCTACGCCAGTTCCCGCCTCCGCTGCGATTGCCAACGTCGGCGCTGAAACTTCACCTGATGCGACCGAAGTCCTGCGCAATTTCCGGGTGATTTTCGGCAACGTCCGGCTGCATTTCCGGCGCATTGAAGAGGCCTGTGGTCTTGGCGGCGCCCAGATCTGGGCGCTGGGACTGGTACGTGGCAAGCCCGGCATCCGGGTGTCGGAGCTCGCCGAGGCGATGAGCGTCCATCAAACCACGACCAGCAACCTGGTTGCTGGTTTGGTGCGCAAAGGCCTGCTCCGGCGCGAACGTGCCGAGAATGACCAACGCGTCGTCCGGCTCTACATCACGGAAGCGGCCGCCGCTCTGCTGCTGCGCTCGCCGGGGCCGTACGAAGGGCTGCTGCTGCAAGCCTTGCGGCACATGCCGAGCGACGATCTCAAGCAGCTCGATACTGCACTGCAGCAAGTCCTGTCACACATGCAAACCATCCATCCGGACGCTGCCGATATTCCGCTGACTGACATGTGAAATCGGCAAGTCTGGCCCGGTCGCAGCGGCGCGCTTTTCTTGCTTGCTGCGCTCGCCTTTGTTACTAATAGCGCCGGTCCAACCAGCTGCCCGTCTGATAACGAGAACGATACACCATGAATAAACCTGCGCGTGCCCAGAGTCCGGCGGCCTTCGCTGAGCAGTACATCGTCGAGTCCATCTGGCAGGGCAAGTTTGCACCCGGCACCATTTTGCCGGCCGAGCGCGAGTTGTCAGAGCTCATCGGGGTGACCCGGACCACCTTGCGTGAAGTCCTGCAGCGGCTGGCCCGCGATGGCTGGCTCACGATCCAGCACGGCAAGCCGACCCAGGTGAACGATATCTGGCACACCGCCGGCCTCAATATCCTCGACACCCTGACCCGGCTCGATGACGAAAATTCGCTGCAGCTGGTCGATCAGTTGCTGGATGCCCGCACCAGCCTCAGCAGCGTTTATATCCGTGCCGCGGCCAAGCGCAACAAGGATGCCGTTTTGCAGTTGTTGGCCGAAGGCGAACAGATTGGCGACGACGCGGAAAGCGTTACCCAGTTCGACTGGCGCATGCACCACACCTTGTCCCGGCTGTCGATGAACCCAGTGTATACGCTGGTGCTGAACGGCTTCCGCAGCATCTATTACCGGGTGGGGCGCTATCATTTCCAGCGTCCGGAAGCGCGCGAACAGGCGCGCGCCTATTACCGAGCTCTCGCAGAAGTCATCAAGAAGGATGATCTGAACGGGCTCAACTCGGTGATCTGGCAGGCGGGCCGGGAGAGTGGCCGGCTCTGGCAGGAGGCGCGGGTCAAACTGACTTCGCTGCACGACTTGCCGGTGGTCGGCATCTGAGCTGTCAGTAAAGATAAAAAAGCGGCCAATGGCCGCTTTTTTGTTGGTTGCCATGCTCAACCATGCGCGCGTTCCTTGTGTTCGCGTTCACTGATGGTACAGAGCGTCTGGACATTGCCCTTCTCATCCAAAGTATCCAGGCGAACATCAAAGCCCCAGAGTCGGTGCAGATGCCGCATCACTTCTTCGTAGCCATCGGCCAGCGGCACGTTGTTGTGTGGGGTGTGGCGCAAGGTCATGCCGCGGTTGCCGCGAACATCGACATTCCAGACCTGGATGTTCGGCTCATTCATCGACAAATTGTACTGATTCGACAGCGATTGCCGGATGGCACGATAGCCCGCTTCGTCATGAATGGCGGTGACCGCCAGCTCGCTCTGCTGTTCATCGTCCAGCACCGCGAACAGGCGAAACTGCCGCATCAGCCGGGGCGAGAGAAACTGTGCGACAAAGCTCTCGTCCTTGTAGTTGCGCATGGCAAAGTCGAGCGTCTTCTGCCAGTCGCTGCCGGCAATGTCGGGGAACCAGTGCCGGTCTTCGTCATCCGGATGCTCGCAGATGCGTTTGATGTCCATATACATGGCAAAACCGAGCGCGTACGGATTGATGCCGGAGAAATACGGACTGTCGTATGTGGGCTGATAAACGACATTGGTGTGCGAATGGAGAAACTCCATCATGAAGCCTTCGGTGATCAAGCCTTCGTCGTACAGCCGATTCATGATGGTGTAATGCCAGAACGTCGCCCAGCCCTCGTTCATTACCTGGGTTTGCCGCTGTGGGTAAAAATACTGGCCAATCTTGCGTACGATACGAACAATCTCCCGCTGCCAGGGTTCCAGTAGCGGCGCGTTCTTCTCGATGAAATACAGGATGTTCTCCTGCGGTTCCTTCGGAAACCGGCTGCTTTCCCTGGCTTCCAGTTTTTCCCGGCTGTGCGGGATGGTTCGCCACAGTTCGTTGACCTGTGATTGCAAAAAGGCCTCGCGCTCGCGCTGGCGTCGCTGCTCTTCGCGCAGGCTGATCGGGTGGGGACGCTTGTAGCGGTCAACGCCGTGATTCATCAGGGCATGACAGGAGTCCAGCAGCTCTTCGACGGCGTCGATGCCGTATTTCTCTTCGCAGTCCGTGATGTAACTCTTGGCAAACAGCAGGTAATCGATGATGGCTTCGGCATCGGTCCAGGTTCGGAACAGGTAATTACCCTTGAAGAACGAGTTGTGGCCATAGCTCGCATGGGCGATGACGAGGCATTGCATCATCATCGAATTTTCTTCCATCAGGTACGCGATGCAAGGGCTGGAATTGATGACGATCTCGTACGCGAGGCCCATATGGCCGCGCTTATATTGTTGCTCGTTGGTGATGAAATGCTTGCCGAACGACCAGTGGTTGTAACCGACCGGCATGCCGACACTGGCATAGGCATCCAGCATCTGCTCGGCAGTGATGATTTCGATCTGATTGGGATAAGTGTCGAGGCCGAATTCGCTCGCTATGCGGGCAATTTCCCGGTGGTAAGCATCGATCAGTTCGATGCTCCATTCCGAACTGGTGGTCAGTGGCTGGCGTTTGCTCAGTGTCATGGTGATCAGGCCTTCTGCCGTTTGAACAGCTCGCGGAACACCGGGTAGATGTCGCTGGCCTCTTCAATTTGTTGCATCGCAAAGTTGCGGTACTGCGGCAAGAGTTCGGCGTAATGCTCCCAGAGACTCTGGTGATTGCGCTTGGTGATTTCAATGTAGGCGTAGTAGCGCACCTGCGGCAGAATCGATTTGGCCAGCAGCTCCTGACAGATCGGTGAGTCATCGCCCCAGTTGTCACCGTCAGAGGCCTGGGCGGCGTAGATGTTCCACAGCTGCGGCGAATAACGGGCGCGAACGATTTCTTCCATCAGCTTCAGCGCGCTGGACACCACGGTGCCGCCGGTTTCCTGGGAGTAGAAAAACTCTTTTTCGTCGACTTCCTTGGCTTGGGTGTGATGGCGAATGAACACGACCTGGACATTCTTGTAGGTCTTGGTCAGGAACAGATAGAGCAGCAGAAAGAAGCGCTTTGCCATGTCCTTGGTTGCCTGGTCCATCGAGCCCGAGACGTCCATCAGGCAGAACATCACGGCTTGTGTGGTCGGCACCGGTTGCTTGACGAATGCATTGAAGCGCAGGTCAAAGGTGTCGATGAACGGCACTTTGGCGATGCGTTCGCGCAGCATTTCTATCCGTGAACGCAGGGCTTCCTGTTCCGCCGGATCGATTTCCGGCTGCTCGGCTTGCTCTTCCAGCTCCCGCAGTTCGCGCCGTGACTCGCCGGACAGCGCGACCCGGCGGGCGAGAGCGCCACGCAGGCTGCGGACAATGTTCAGGGTAGCGGGAACGCCATCGGTCTTGAAGCCGGCACGGACGGTGCGGAACTGTTCAGTCTTGCGCAGCTGGGCAATATCCAGATTGGGTAGCTCCAGATCTTCAAACAGCAAGTCAATGTATTCGTCACGCGACAGCTCGAACCGGAACTCGTCTTCGCCTTCACCACTGTCGCTGGCACGGCGGCCTTGTCCGCGCGCCTCACCATTGAGCGGCCGTTTGATGCGGTCGCCGCTGACAAACTCCTTGTTGCCCGGATAGATACGTTCGCGCACGCCACCCTGACCGCTGCGAAAGGTCGGCTCACGGGTGTCTCGCGATGGGATGGAGACATTCTCGCCATTGTCGAGATCGGTGACGCTGCGCTTGTTCAATTGCTCGGAAACCGCCTTCTTGATCTGATTCTTAAAGCGGCGAATGAAGCGCTGTCGATTGACAGTACTCTTGTTTTTGCTCCATTGCCGGCGATCAACGAGACGTGACACGGCACTGCCCTCATGATGGTGCCGACGCGGCGGTCTTGCCGCGTCGGCACCGGGTTGTCAGCTGGCTTTGCGGACCCGCAGGTACCATTCGCAGAGCAGCCGGACCTGTTTCTCGGTATAGCCCTTCTTGACCATGCGAGAGACGAAGTCCTGATGCTTTTTCTGGTCCTCTTTCGAGGCTTTGGCGTTGAACGAAATGACCGGTAGCAGATCTTCGGTGTTCGAGAACATTTTTTTCTCGATGACCGTGCGCAGTTTTTCGTAACTGGTCCAGTTCGGGTTGCGGCCGCCGTTGTTGGCGCGCGCCCGCAACACGAAGTTGACCACTTCGTTGCGAAAATCCTTCGGATTGCTGATGCCGGCTGGCTTCTCTATCTTCTCGAGTTCCTCGTTCAGGGCCGCCCGGTCAAAGTTCTCGCCGGTTTCTGGATCCCGGTATTCCTGATCCTGAATCCAGAAGTCGGCATAGGTGACATAGCGGTCGAACAGGTTCTGGCCGTACTCGGAATAAGATTCCAGATACGCCGTCTGGATTTCCTTGCCGATGAACTCGATGTATTTTGGCACCAGATAGCCTTTGATGTGTTCGATGTACTTTTCGTAGGTTTCCTGCGGAAACTGTTCACGCTCCAGTTGGGTTTCCAGGACATACAGCAGATGTACCGGGTTGGCGGCGACTTCGCTGTGATCAAAGTTGAAAACCCGCGACAGGATCTTGAAGGCGAAACGTGTCGACAGACCGTTCATGCCCTCATCGACGCCGGCATAATCGCGGTACTCTTGATACGATTTCGCTTTCGGGTCGGTGTCTTTCAACGATTCGCCGTCATAAACTCGCATCTTCGAGTACAGGCTGGAGTTTTCCGGCTCCTTCAAACGCGAGAGCACCGAGAATTGTGCCATCATCTGCAGCGTGCCGGGGGCGCAGGGTGCACTCGACAGATCGCTGTTGGAAAGCAGTTTTTGGTAGATCTTGATCTCGTCGGAAACGCGCAGGCAATACGGCACCTTGACGATATACACCCGGTCAAGAAACGCCTCGTTGTTTTTGTTGTTGCGGAACGCTTGCCATTCCGATTCGTTTGAGTGCGCGAGAATGACGCCACTGAAAGGCAATGCGGAAAGCCCTTCGGTGCCGTTGTAGTTGCCTTCCTGTGTGGCGGTCAGCAGCGGGTGCAGCACCTTGATCGGTGCCTTGAACATCTCCACGAATTCCATGATGCCCTGGTTGGCACGGCAGAGTGCCCCGGAGTAACTGTAGGCGTCTGGGTCATTTTGGGCGAAACGCTCCAGCATCCGGATATCCACTTTTCCGACCAAGGCAGAAATGTCCTGGTTGTTTTCGTCGCCGGGTTCGGTCTTGGCAATGGCGATTTGGTCGAGGACCGATGGTTTGAGTTTGACCACGCGGAACTTGCTGATGTCGCCACCAAACTCGTGCAACCGCTTTACGGCCCACGGCGACATGATGGTGTTCAGATAGCGTTTTGGAATGCCGTACTCGTCTTCCAGGATGCGGCCATCTTCATTGGCGTCGAACAGTCCCAGCGGTGACTCAAATACCGGCGAGCCTTTCAGCGCATAGATGGGGCATTTCTCCATCAGTTTTTTCAGTTTCTCGGCCAGCGAGGATTTGCCACCACCGACCGGGCCGAGCAGGTAGAGAATCTGCTTCTTCTCTTCGAGCCCCTGCGCCGCGTGTTTGAAATAGGAAACGATTTGCTCGACCGTATCTTCCATGCCGTAAAACTCATGGAACGCCGGGTAGCGAGCAATGACGCGGTTGGAGAACAGTCGCGATAGTCTGGGATCGGTCGATGTGTCGATCATTTCGGCGTCGCCAATCGCTTTTAGCATGCGCTCGGCAGCGTTGGCATAGGCCATGCGATCCTGCTTACAGAGTTCGAGATACTCCTGCAGGCTGAACTCGTCTTCTTTGGCTTCCTCGTAGCGTGAACGGTAGTGCTGAAACAGGCTCATGACGACCTCCGCGGTGTCGGCGCGAGATAGCGCGCGCGTGCCTTGAAACGTAGTGTAGTTCGTGCTGGTACAGACGACTGCCGTCAGCGGCAAAGGTTCACTTCGCCGGGCGCGGCCCGTCTCTGGCACTCTTGACGGTGGCCCGATGCCACGTTTTCTGCTGCGCTGCAGCATAAAAGGTCGGAAAAGCGCCCTCTTGTAACTGGTCAGTGGTCTTGTGAGTGGGCAGGGGAGCGGTTAGGATTGGTCAGCTCTCTTGCGCCTGCCGTCCTCGACGACGGCAGTGCTGACGGCACGCATCGCGGATGCAAACAACGACAATAGTGGAACAGCCTTACTGGGAGAATTCCATGAAAAAACACTTGCTTGGATTGGCGCTGGTCAGCGCGTTCGGCTTGGCCGGATGTGGCGGAGGTGACGGCCCGGCCGACCCCAAGGTTCCAGATGCGACCGGTGGTGAAGGTTCGGTGCGGTTGACCCGGCCGTTGTTCTCACCGGCAACCAGCCAGATTCCGGTGCCGAACGACCTGTTGTTTGCCAGCAGCATATATGGCAATACCACCGACCTCACGCTCCGCTCGCCTACCGCGGCCAATGACCGCACCGATGAAATTTACGTTGACCCAAACCCGACGCAGACCAATGCCGCCTATGCCGCCAACCACCTGTTTGCGTTGGATGGCTGGTCGGCAGTTGCCCCATTCACCATCCAGTTTATCAATGAGGGTGGTGCGAGCATCGATGCCAGCACCCTGATTCCTGGCGAAACGGTGCATGTATTCAAGGTCGCACTGCTGCGGCCAGAGGTGGCGGCCGGTGTGCCGGCGCCTACCGGCGTGGTAACCCAGGTGCTTGACGTGCTTGATGGCAATGATTTCCGGGTCGATCTCGTGGCGGCGAGCGAAGACACCAATCCGGCCCTGCGGACGATTCGTATCACGCCCATCAACCCTTTGGAGGAAGACACCGGTTATGTCGTGGCGCTGTCGCGTGGCATTCGCGACGGCAACCAGAATCTGGTGGTCGCTGATGGCCAGTTTGCCGCGGTAACCGGTACTGACCCGATTGATCCGCAGAGCAGTTTTGCCGCGCTTGAGCCGGTACGTCAGCGCGTCAACTTCATGCTCAATGCCATCGACGCGCATGTGCCGCGTGAAGAAGTGACCTTGGCTTACCAGTTCCGTGTTCAGGGCGTCGGCGACGCGCTGAATACGATCAGCATGATGGTAAACAATTTGGCAGCACCAGCACCGGCCAGCGGTGGCTTCGCGCCGAAGGCACCGTTTGCCGCTATCAATCCTGCATTGGATTCCGGTGCGGTGCTGTGGCAGGGCTCGGTGACGATTCCGTACTACCTCAGCGCGCCGACGATGTCGAATCCGCTGGCGCCCATCAAGGAGTTCTGGAAGGCTGACACGACGATCGCCCCGGGCGCGTTGCTGGGTACCAACCTTACCTATACCAATCGAATCCCGAAGAAAACGGCGGATGAAACCATCCCCGTGCTGCTCGCAGTGCCCGGTGGTGCCTGCGTGAAGCCGGCGGGTGGCTGGCCGGTCATGATTTTCCAGCACGGCATCACCGGTCATCGCGGCCAGATGCTGCCGATCGCCAACACCATGGCGAAGGCGCCGATCTGCATGGCAACGGTTGCCATCGATCTGCCGTTGCATGGTCTGCGGGCCGCTGCCGATTACGCTGCCGGTTCTTCGGATCAGGGTTTGGCCGGTCTGCTGCACGTCGGTTACACACCAGGTGGTGTTCGTGAACGTATTTTCGGGGTCGACTATGTCAACAACACCACGGGGGCAAGCGGCTCGGATGGTTTCGTCGACAGCTCCGGTGCACACTTCATCAACCTGACCAGTCCGTTGACTTCGCGCGACAACCTGCGTGAGGCCGCGGCGGATCTGTTGGCCCTGTCGCGGGCGTTGGTCGCTATGGATTACGACACGGGCGGCGCCGATTTCGACACCAGCAAACTGTATTTCTCCGGCCTGTCGCTCGGAGCGATCACCGGCGCCCAGTTTGTCTCCCATGACCCGCGCGTCAAAGCCGCCGTTCTGGTCAGCCCCGGCGGTGGTTTGGGCAAGATGGTGCCGGTCTCGCCAGCGTTTGGGCCAACCATCAACGGCGGTTTGGCAGCAGCTGGTCGTGTCGTCGGTACTGCCGGTTATGAGCAGTTCCTGTTCCTGCTCCAAACCGTGGTCGACCAAGGTGATCCGCTCGGCAACTGGCAGCAGTTCCGCGCTGCGGGTGTCCCGACCTTGATGTTCCAGGTCCGCAATGACCTGGTGGTGCCGAACGATGGCTCGGCCCTGAACTATCAAGTGCCGGCAAGTCCGCCGTTCCCGATTGCGTTGCCAACGAACGTGCCTGCTATCGCTCCTTACGCGGGTACCACGCCGCTGGCGCGCGCATTTGGCTTGCCCAACCTGAGTGCGGACACTGTGAATGCTGAAGGTGTCAGCGGGTTCATTCGCTTCAACACCGGTTGCCACGGCTCGTTGCTGACGCCGGCGACGTGCGCACCGGCTACTACCGATCCGAACCAGGCTTTGGCGGTGACGGTCGAAATGAACACGATTATCGCCAAGTACTTTGCCTCCAACGGTACATTGGTTGATATCTCGAACAGTGCCATCATCGAAAACTGAGATAGCTTCTGTTGTTCCTGACAAAAACCCCGGCCATGTGCCGGGGTTTTGCTTGGCTGTCCCTTCGTCGGGTTCTTGCTATGATCGCCGGCCCTGCCAGCGGGCGGGTTTCCGGAGTCCATTGCCTTGATGCAGTTTCTTTACGAGTACGGCCTGTTCCTGGCCAAGGTTGCGACCGTGGTGGTTGCCATTTTGCTGATCATCGGCGGCATCGTTCGCAGTCGCCAGCATCGTCACCAGCCGGCACCGGGCGAAATCGAGGTTCGTAATCTGAGTGAGGAGTACAAGGATCTGACCGATACCATGTACGCCGAGATTCTTGACCCCGACGAATACAAGGAACGCCACAAGGCGGAAGAGAAGCGCGAAAAGGAAGAGGCGAGGGCGCGCAAGCGGCTGGCAAAGCAGGCGCAGAAGAAAGCGGCGCAATCGGCAGAAACGGAGCAGGTCGAGCAAGATTCCGACGAGCATGATGAGGATGAGCCGGCCCGGAAGCCGCGCGCCTTCGTGCTCAATTTTTACGGCGACATGGAAGCCTCTTCCGTCCAGTGTCTGCGCGAGGAGGTGACCGCGGTGCTGGCCGTTGCGGAAAAGGATGCCGATGACCAGGTTATCCTGCGTCTGGAAAGTCCCGGCGGCTTGGTACACAGCTACGGTCATGCTGCCTCGCAGTTGCAGCGGATTCGTGACGCCGGCTTGCCGCTGACCGCTGTGGTTGACGAAATTGCCGCCAGTGGCGGTTACATGATGGCCTGTGTCGCCGACAAAATCGTGGCCGCGCCATTCGCCGTCATCGGCTCAATCGGCGTTGTTGCGGAGCTTCCCAACTTCAATCGCCTGCTGAAACGATTCGACATCGACTATGAGCAGCACACGGCCGGCCAGTTCAAACGCACCTTGACCATGTTTGGCGAGAACAGCGATGAAGGCCGACGCAAATTCCAGCAAGAGCTGGAAGATACGCATCGCCTGTTCAAAGCGTACATTCAACAGCACCGTGGTTCCGTTGATATCGAAAAAGTGGCCACTGGCGAACATTGGTACGGCGCGCAGGCCATCGAGCTGGGCCTGGTTGACGAGTTGCAAACGTCGGATGCGTTGTTGCAATCACTGTATGACAGCCATGATGTTTTCGAGGTGAACTACGAGTTTCGCAAGACGTTGGCGGAGCGCCTGTCGCTGGCGGCGCTGATGACCGCCGACAAGCTGTTGCTGCGTTGGTGGCAGCGCGGCACCAATACCCATTCCTTCAAGCGCTGAGTGGCAGCCGGACAGGTATCGCTGATGGATGGTTCGTACTGGCAGACACGTTGGCAGCGAGGTGAAACCGGCTTCCATCTGCCGCGCCCGCACCCCAAGTTGCTGTCGCTGTGGCCGACACTGGTGCCGAACGCCACGGCGACTGTGTTTGTGCCGCTGTGTGGCAAGTCATTGGATATGGTTTGGCTGGCAGAAAGAGGGCATGCGGTTGTCGGTGTCGAACTCAGTGAGTTGGCTGTTCGGGCGTTTTTTGCAGAGCAAGAGTTGACGCCGGCCATAGAAACATTTGGCGATGTTCAACTGTTTTCGTCGGGGCCTTATTCACTTTACTGCGGCGATGTTTTTGCCTTGACGCAGGCGCAGCTGCCGGACTGTCATTTCATTTATGACCGCGCGGCACTGGTGGCGCTGCCGCCCGCCTTGCGTCAGCGGTATGCCCACCACCTGCGCATATTGTTGCCGCACGCCACGATGCTGCTATTGACGCTGGTTTATCCACAAGCGGAGATGGCGGGCCCGCCGTTCTCCGTTAGCGCCGAAGAAGTCCATGAGCTTTATGCCGGCGCACAACTTGCCGAATTGATTGAACATGACATTCTCGCCCATGAACCACGCTTCATGGCCAAAGGCGTTACCCGATTGGCTGAGCAGGCCTGGAGCGTTCAGTGGTGACGCCGGCGAGTGTGGCATTGCCGCTTGATGCCGTGATTGCCGCCGCCACGCGGCGTACCATGCTGCGCCATGATGGGCATTATCTGTACTGGCTGGAGCAACGGCCGGAAGCGCAAGGTCGGGCCTGCATTGTGCGATGGTCGGCGCCGACGGGCATTGAAACGCTGACCCCCGAAACGTTAAACGTCCGGTCCCGGGTGCATGAGTACGGTGGTGGTGAGTTCGCGGTTCGGAATGACGTAATCGTTTTCTGTGCCGATCCGGGTCAACGCGTCTGGCTGCGCGCGGCGGATGGTTCGATGCACGCCTTGACCGCCGAAACGGAACCGGCGGGTTCGACCCGATACGCCGATTTTCACTGGCATCCCGGTGGCGAATGGCTCGTTGCGGTGCGGGAGCGTCACCTGCCTGATGGCGTCTGTAACGACCTCGTCGCGTTGTCGATGTCTGGCAAGGTTAGCGTGCTGGCTGACGGCGCCGATTTCTATGCCGCGCCAAGCTTTTCTCCCGAAGGCAGTCAATTGATCTGGCTGCAATGGTCCCATCCCTGCATGCCATGGGACGAGACTCGCTTGATGTCGGCGGAAGTCGACCCAACCGGCGGCTTGCATCACGTGCGAGCCGTGGCGGGCGGGCCGGACATTTCCGTGCTGCAACCCGGCTTCGACCAGCGCGGTCGCTTGCTTGCCATCAGTGACCAGAATGGCTTTTGGCAGCTGGGTCAGGTGGTTGAAACGGGCTGGCAGGCAGTCGCTGCGGTTCCTGGCGACGCGGCCGTGGCGCCCTGGTCATTGGGGCATCGCAGCTGGTGTTCGACGGCAGACGGTGATCTGTACTGGATGAGCACAGAGGCGGGCTGGCAGCGACTGTGGCATTTGCCGGCATCCGGCGGGCAAATGGCCATGCCGGTACCGATGCCCGGTCGCTCTGCCTTGGCGCCATTTATCGCGACAGACCAGCAAGCCCTTTTCCTGCTCCGTAGTTCAGACGGCCAAACGGAAGCGCTGATCCGCGTTGACAGACACAGTCAATCTGCCGAGTGGATTGTCGCGCCAGCAAGTTGGCCCGATGCCGTTGCCATTTCCCCTGCCGAACCGCAGTGGCTTGGGCATGAGCAGCGCCGCATTCCTTTCTATTTCTATCGGCCCTCGGTCGCACCCCAAGGCGCGCCACCATTGCTGGTGCTTTGCCACAGTGGCCCGACCGGCGCCGCGACGCCGATGCTGCAAGCCAGCGTACAGTTCTGGACATCGCGCGGTTACGCGGTGGCAGACACCAACTATCGCGGCAGTGACGGTTATGGCAGGGCCTGGCGTCAGAGTTTGCTTGGGCACTGGGGCGAATACGATGTCGCCGATTGTGCCGCCGTCATCGCGCATCTGAGCGTTTCCGGTCAGGTAGATCCCAAACGCATCTTTGTGCGCGGCAACAGTGCCGGTGGCTTCACGGTGCTGCATCTATTGGCGCATGGCGGCCCCATCCGCGCCGCTGCTGTGCGCTATCCCGTGGTTGATTTGGCTGCGCTGGCAGCTGAAAGCCACAAATTCGAACAGGAATACCTCGGGCGGCTTGTTGGCGCATCATCCAGCCAACCACACGCGCTAAAGCTCGCCTCGCCTATTCGGCAGTTCCATCGCCTGGCAGTCCCCATGCTGATACAGCAGGGGGACCAAGATCCCGTGGTGCCGCTGGCCCAGGCCCGGCAGCTCGCCGACGCTCTGGCCAGTCGAGGCATTCACCATCAATTGGTGGTGTTTGCCGGCGAAGGACACGGGTTTCGCCGCGCAGACAGCCTGCGCGAGGCCCTGAGCAACGAGCTGGCGTTCTTCGAGAGCTTCCGCTGACCGTTCGGCGGCTTGGAGCGTCCGGCGGTCGCCCCGATTTGCCAAACTTGTCGAAGATCTAACGAAAACCCCTTGATCCAACAGAAAATTTACCGACCGCTTGATTGCCATCCTCCGGACCATGGATTAGGCTTATGAACATTCGCGTGGCAGCGGCGGTTCACCCGTATCCGGTGGATGCCGGTAGCAGGAGTAAAACGATGAGCGTGTGGCTGAAGAAAGGATGGGCCGTACTGCTGGCAGCTGTTGTGCTGGCGGGTTGTGGCGGTTCGGGGACGTCGGATGAAACCGATGGTGAAACGCCGACGGGGCCTACGCCGGCAATTCTTGAATTGAGTTCGGATTTGGTCGTACTGCCTTCGAGTGGCGCCGAATCCGCGACGCTTACCGCGCTGGTGAAAGACAGCAACAATATCGTCATTCCTGATGTAACGGTCGGTTTTTCCGCGAGTTCGGGTTCCCTCTCGGTGACACAACCGACAACTAATGCAGAAGGCAAGGCGTTTGCCACGTTGACCACCGGCGGTGATGCCGCCTCACGCACCATTACGGTAACCGCGACGGTTAACGGCACGAGCTTGACACAGACCCTTTCGATCGCTGTAGCCGGTTCGCAATTGACGCTCACTGGACCCAGCTCCATGGCGGCAGGTGTCACGCAAGACATCACGATCAATTTGCGCAACTCGGCCAATACCGGCATTCCGTCGGAAACGATTACGCTGACCTCTGCTCTGAACAATCCGTTCTCCAACAACGCGCCGGTCACGGGCGTAACCGGCAGCGTTACTGTCCAGTACACATCAACAACGGGCGGCAGTGAAACCATTACGGCTACCGCTCTGGATGGCACCGTTGTAGCCACCTTGCCTATCAACATTTCAAACCAGACATTCTTGCTGGAGCAAACTTCACCGGCTAGTGGTGACATCATGCTGAGTGGGTCCGGTACAGTCCGCCTGACTTGGGCAAGCGGTGGTGCTGCTCAGGCTGGCCAGAGTGTTACCTTCACCACGACTCGTGGCACCATTGATGGTGTTGGCACATCGGTAAGCAAACTGACAGATGGCGCTGGCCAAGCTTCGATCACCCTGACCTCAAACAGCGCCGGTCCTGCCGTCATTACGGCTTCCAGTGCATCGGGTCCGACCGCGACCCTGAATGTCTACTTCGCAGCGTCAACCCCCGCCGCCATTGCGGTAAGCGCCTCTCCGGCTTCGATTGGTGTTGGGGGTCAGCAAAGCACCATCAGTGCGGTGGTACGTGATGCGTCCGGCAACCTGGTGAAGGGACAAATTGTTGATTTTGCCATTACCAGCGACTTGACCAGTGGTTCACTTAGTTCTGCGAGTGGCACTACCGATGCCAATGGCCTAGCATCGACAGTTTATACATCATCGAATACGCCAAGTGCCCAGAACGGCGTAACGGTTTCTGCAACCGTTCGTGGCAGCGCTGTTACCGGTTCAGTCTCGTTGACCGTTGCTCAGAGTCCGCTCTTCATCACGATCGGTACTGGTAATTCTATTCAGGAGCCGGACACCACCACCTATATCAAGCAATTTGCGATTTACGTGACCGATTCTGGTGGTGTTGCGCGTGCCAGTCAAAGTGTCACCGTGTCAGTAACACCGCTCCTGCCTTCGCAAGGCGATGGCATTGCTTATCTCAAAGGGACCTATGTCTGGACTGGGTCATCCTGGTCACCAGCATACTCGGCGACTTGCGCATCAGAGGATCTGGATCAGGACGGTGTTCTTGATGTCGGAGAAGACACAAACGCTGATGGTAGCCTGACACCAGGAAACAAGATCGGAGTGGGATCACTCGGGGCTGCGAGTGCAACTGTCACAACGGATAGCACCGGCTATGCGTTGGTGAACTTGCGCTATGCCCAGCAGTACGCGTATTGGATGCAGGTTCAGATAAAAGCATCCGCGTCGGTGAGCGGCACCGAATCCAGCACAACGCAAAACTGGGTGGCAGAAGGTCTTGCCAGTGATTTTAACAAGGAAGATACCGCGCCTCCTGGACGAGTCTTCATCGACTTCGGTACTTCCACGACTGTGATTGGCAGTCCGTTTGGTAAGTCGGCAACGTGTGCAGACGCTCTCTAATTGCGTTTAGACACAACTGAACAAAAAGCCCGCTTCTGCGGGCTTTTTGTTATTTGTCGGCTAATGCCGGGAAAAACGATTTCGACCGTACTAAATAGCTGATCCGAAATCCCCTACAGTCTCGCCAGCGCCGGAGAGCTGCCGGGAAAGGGTTGGCAGTTTGCCAGGAAGCAACGAACATCCTCCATCAGTTGCCGAATGCTCGTCCGCCGGTGATTT
>JBKBHF010000031.1:0-49188 GCA_046297695.1 Permianibacter sp.
AGCGCAAGCGTTCGCCGCAGCTCGACGCACCGGCCCAGCTCGACACGCCCAAGCGCAAGCGTTCGCCGCAGCTCGACGCACCGGCGCAGCTCGACACACCCAAGCGCAAGCGTTCGCCACAGCTCGACGCACCGGCGCAGCTCGACACGCCCAAGCGCAAGCGTTCGCCGCAGCTCGACGCACCGGCCCAGCTCGACACGCCCAAGCGCAAGCGTTCGCCACAGCTCGACAAACCTGGTCGTGGCAAAACCAAACGTTAAGACATGACCGTCGTGCTATGGCCAGAGCCAGCGTCGCCACTCGGGGGGCGGCGCTGGCTCGGCATTTTTCTGCTCGGTTTGCTCATGGTGGCGGTGCCGGCTTGGGCCACGACCGATGACAACGGCAGCTGCGAGCCCTACGGCGACACCGGTCAGCTGGTGCGCAAGTTTCGGCTGTCGAATCCCGGTGAGGCGATCCGCCTTGGTTCTCCGTATTTGCAAAGCGATGCGCCGCCTCTGGCGCGTGCGGTCGTTGCGTTCGACATGGCCTACGCCTACGGCGATCAAGGTGCCTTCAGCGAGGCAATGGCCCTGATCGAACAGTATTTGCCGCTGATCACCGAGCTCGATCACAAACCCTGTCTCGCTCACGCCTACGGCGCAGTCGGTGCCATTTACCTGATGGCGGAAGACTACGAAGATGCGCTGAAATGGACCGAGCAAGGTTTGGCGCTTCGCCAGCAGCTCGGTGTGGAAGATCGCATTGCCGGGTCGCTGAACAATATCGGCGTGATTTATCTGGCGCTCGGGCAACCCCAGCTCGCGGGCCAGTACTACCAACTGGCGTGGGAAAAATGGCGGCAGTCCGGCAATGAACTGAAAGCGGCGATGGCGCTGTCCAATCTCGGTCATGTTGACATCCTGGCCGGCCGTTACGAGATTGGCATCCAGCGGCAACGGCAAACCTTGCCGGTCTTTGTTCGCCAACAGGAGTACTACAGCGTTGCCGAAGCGAAGCTGTTCCTGGCGGAGGCCTATCTCGGGTTGCGCCAGTTGCCGGAGGCCATGCAGGAAGTCGAGCAGGCATTGACGGTATCGCGGCAACAGCAACTGACGCCGCTGCACAACCGGGCGATTCTGATACAGGCACGGGTGCTGCTGGCCCAGCAGAACATCAAGGCCGCGCAGCGGTTGCTGGAACAACAGTTGCCACAGCTGTCGGAGGCGTCGTATCCGCGTGCCTTGAGTGACGGTTATGAACTGCTGGCAACCCTCTATCAGCAGCAGCAACTGCACGCCGATGCGCTGGCAGCATTTCGCCGCCACCATGAGCTCAGCAACAAGCTCTATAACCGGCTGGCGGCGGTCAAGCTGGCGAGCTCGCGGATCAATTATCTGGTGCAGGAAAAAGAGCAGGAAATTGCCTCGCTGAGGCTCAGTAATGAGTTGACCTTGTCGGAGCTCAGCCGGCAGAAATATCAAACCGTCGCCTGGACCGTAACAGTGGTCGGCATTGCCTTGCTGTTGTTCCTGATCATGCTGCTGCGCACCCACCGCCATGAGCTGCGTCGGCAACAGCAATTGAATGAGCGGCTGGCGCAACTCGACAAGGCCAAGGACAACGTGCTGGCCAACACCTCCCATGAACTGCGCACGCCGCTCAATGGCATCGTCGGCCTGTCGGAGTTGATCGTGGAGGCAGATGTGCCAGCCGATGTGCGCGACTATGCCCAGATGATCCTGGACAGTGGCAAGCGGCTGACCAAAGTGGTCGATGATCTGCTGACCTTCTCGCAACTGAAGGAAGACAAGCTGGTGCTGCAGTTGCAGCCGACAGCGCTGCCGGCCCAGGTCGATTTGGCAATAAAGTTGTGCCGGCCGATGCTCGTGGAAAAATCAGTGCATGTGATCAACGACATCAGCGACAAGATGCCCGCGGTGATCGCCGACCCGGACCGCCTGCAGCAGATACTGGGCAATCTGCTGACCAATGCCATCAAGTACACCCATCACGGGCTGGTCCGGGTCAGCGCGGAAAGCCGTGCCGGCGAGGTGTTGATTCGGGTTACCGACACCGGCGTCGGCGTTGCCTTGCAGGACCAGCAACGGATCTTCGATTCGTTCGAACAGGCCGATACCACGACCTCGCGCCGTTACGAAGGCCTGGGTCTCGGTCTTGCCATCTGTCGCCGGCTGGTGCAGCTGCACGGCGGCCAAATTGGCGTGCAGTCGACGCTCGGTGAAGGCAGCACGTTCTGGTTTACCTTGCCGGCCGCCACGTCAGCGCCGGCTGCGGATCGCCAGCGCCATGGCGGCAGCGCCGACGTCTGATTGCTGCTGCAGGCCGGCGATGACGCCGTCGCGGTCGGCATCGCTGCGGTTCTGACTGACTTTCCATTTGCCCTGCAGCCGACGCATCGGAATGTCGATGCCGACGATCAGCGTCAGTAATTGTTCGAGATACGCCGGCGGTGCCTCATCCAGTCGCCACGGCACCGGTTGCCCGGCTTCGTGTTTTCGGGTCAGCCGGCCGAGATGCGCGCGCAACCATTCCGTATCGTCCCGCACCTGCAGTGGCCCATGTGCATGCACACTGATGTAATTCCAGGTCGGCACTGCGCGGCCATCAATCGCTTTGCTCGGGTACCAGCCGGGACTGATATAGGCCTGCGGACCCTGAAACATCACCAGCGCATCGACATCGCGCGATACGCTGCGCCAGAACGGGTTGTTGCGCGCGACATGGGCCCGCAGCACAGCGCATTCACCGCCACTGCCATCCAGTTCGAATGGCAGATGATTGCCGGTCAAGCCATCCGGATCGAGCGTCACCAGATTGCCAAGCGGATACTGCTGGATCAGCGCGTGCATGACTTCGATGCGGGTTTCGGCAAAGCGGCTTGGCACATACACAGTGGCAGGCTCCTGCAAGTCAGTGCTTGAGTCAGGTTGCTGAATGTGAGCGCCAGCGCGTCAGCACACTGGCCGGCAAGGAAAACACAGGACCCGGTTCCGCCCGTGGCGCACCCTGCTGCAAGGTAAACGGCAGCACGCCGGCCCAGACTGGCCAGGCGAGATCGTCTTCATCATCCGTCGGGCCGCCGCTGCGTGCTTTCAGCACCGCGTCGGCAATCGGCACGCGCAGCACGGTGGTTGCCGCGCTTTCCTTGGCATTCGGTTGCCTAACGGCTGGCCAGCGGCCGGGTAGCACTTCAAAAAAGCGTTTGAAGGCTTCTATATGGGGGATGACAAACGCTACAGTCTCATTCTCGGTTACGCGGCGGCCGACCACCACGAGCTGAAGCGCGGCACCCAAATCCTGAAATCGTTGCTGGCCTGGCGCTGAGCGAGGGCATCATGGCATCGAACGCAACGCCGTCAGTTCCCAGACCGACCGTCACGCCTCCGTCATCGCCGCGTTGGTCACTGTGGCCGTTGCTGCTGCTGGCGACCGTGTTGCCGCTGGTCGCCGCCATCGGCAGCTACCTCATCAGCGCCAGCACCGATCAGGTGCCGTGGTGCTGGCCGATGCTCGAGGGCTGCACGTCGATCAGCCGTGCCGCCCGGGTCGAACCGGCCATTTTCCTGTTCCGTGTGCTGATGCTGCCGCAAGCCCTGTTGCTGGTTGTGCTGTGGTTGGCGGTAACCGCCTGGCTGGGTCATCACGGTCAACACCGTGGTTTGCGCAGCATCTTTCTGGCCGGGTTGGTCGGCGCGTTGGCGCTTGCCCTCTACGTCAGCTTTCTCGGCAGCAGCGGCGATTTTTATCAATTCATGCGCCGGTTCGGCATCACCTTTCACTTTGCCGGTACCGGACTCGCGCAATTGCTGGTCGTTTACCGCTTGCAAAAACTGACGCTGCCGGCGACTGCGGCGCTGCGCTGGCTGTGGTATCTGGTGGGGGCGCAATGGCTGCTGGCGATGCTGCATGTGATCCTGAAAGCCAGCCTCGCCGATTACGACGCCTGGGAAAACCGGCTGGAATGGTCACTGGCATTGCTGATGACCCTATGGTTCGGCGCGCTGGCCGTGCAGGCGCGTCAGGAGCGTTGGCAGTTGCAGTTTCACCGTGGTGAATGAGCACCGATTCCTTTGCGCAAGGAGCCGCCATGTTGGGCATCGAGCACTACGGTCTGTTTGTCATGACCGTGCTGGCACTGAGCATCAGCCCCGGCCCGGATTCGCTGTACATCCTGGCGCGCACGGTGCAACAAGGCCGCCTGGCCGGGTTCTGGTCGGTGCTCGGCATCAGTGGTGTTGGCGTGTTGCTGATCGGTCTCGGTGTGCGGCTGGCGCTCAGTGATGCACAGACGCTGAGAGCCGGCTGAGTTCATCACCGATACGGAACGGTTGGTCACAATTTCCGTCAGTGCCAAAAAAAACTGACCCGCCGGGTGGCGGGTCAGTCGCGCTCGGGAAAGCGGCAGAATTCAACGGTAACGGTAATACGAAGACGGGCTGCTGTATGGCGAGGCGATCATGTTGTAGAGCCGGTCTTTCAGCAGGCAACGGCGCTTCTTCAACTCTTCAAACTGGAAATCCGACATCGGGATATGGTTCATCTGCAGGCCGCGAATCTGCTTGTCGAGTGCGTGGTATTCTTCGGCGGCAGCAGCAAACTCCCGGTCTTCCTGCCACAGCGACTCGATGCGGTCACTGAATTCCGGGAACTCGCGAAACAAATTGTGATCGTCAACGATCTGCGGCATGGCGGCATCCTCCGTATCTTGGCCCACCTGTTGTGATGGTAGGCCAGTGCGGCAGCGCAGGGGCCGGCAGCGCTAGATCGATTGGGCATGAAACCCGTCGCCACAATGACAGGAGCGTACAAATGAGCGAGCAGCAGTCCGACCGCCCGATTATCGAACCGGTGATTGCCAAGCGTGGCGCCTACCCGGTCCGGGTCGAAGCCGGTAAAAGTTATTTCTGGTGCGCCTGTGGCAGAAGCCAGAACCAGCCCTACTGCGATGGCTCGCACAAAGGTACCGGTTTCAGTCCAGTGAAGTTCGAAGCGGAAGAAAACGAGATTGTCCATTTCTGCGGCTGCAAACACAGCAAGGACCAGCCGCTCTGCGACGGCACTCATCATAATGTCGGTGGTTGCTGATCGCGTCCGATAGCCAGGCAGACACTTCACTCCGGTTGGACATTGGGTTGGCAGTTTGGGCGAGTGTCTGGTCGCTGATGCCTGTGGCCTGGAACTGATCTTGCTTCAAACGCCGGCTACGATGCCGTGACGATCAGGGGCGTGAAGGTGGAAATCAAGGCGACACAGGCGGATACTGCTGCGTTTCGTAGTGAGCCTCAACACGTTTTCGTGGTCAAGATAGCGAAAGACGGCTCCTTCGAGGAGATTTTCAATGGACCGGGGCGCCTGATCTGAAGTCAGTTCACCGGCAAAAAATGCCGACCAACGGCCAGTTCCAAACCTCAATCAGCAAGCTTGTTGCCCTGAATAAGACGGTTGCATTCGATCAGGGAATTGCTCAACGAGCAGAGTACTGATCGGGTATGAGTCAGTCCTCCTCCTCCTTGCGCTTGTATTTCCCCACCAGCTCTTTCTGCACGGCAGGTGGCACCGCCTCGTAATGGCTGAGTTCCATCGTGAACGTGCCATCGCCGCCGCTAATCGATTTCAGTCGCAACTGAAATGCCGGCAGTTCGGCAATGGGCAACAGTGAGCTGATCAGCGCGCGGCCGCCTTGGCTGCTGTCAGTGCCGGTGATGAGGCCGCGCCGACCGGTCAGTTCGCCGGTGATGTCGCCAACACAGGGGGCGCTGATGTCGATGGTCAGCCGGGCAATCGGCTCCAGCACCACTGGTTTTGCCTTGTCGATGGCATCGAGCATGGCTTTTTTGCCGGCGGCAATGAACGCGACTTCTTTCGAGTCGACGCTGTGGTATTTGCCGTCGTAAACGCTGACCTGGAGATCCTGCAGCGGGTGGCCGGAAATGGCGCCGCTCTGCAGCACTTCCCGCACGCCCTTTTCCACCGCCGGAATGAATTGGCCCGGTATCGCACCGCCAACCACATCATCGACGAACTCAAAACCAGCACCGCGTTCGAGTGGTTTGATGCGCAGATACACCTCGCCAAACTGACCGGCACCGCCGGTTTGCTTCTTGTGCCGAGCGTGGCCTTCGGCTGCCAGTGTGATCGTTTCGCGGTAAGCGACCGACGGGATATGGGTTTCGACCTCGATGTTGGCGCGCTCCTTCATTTTGCGCAGCGCCACTTTCAGGTGCAGCTCGCCAAGGCCCATCAGCACGGTTTCGTTCAGGCTGGCGCGGTGTTCGATATGCAGGCTGGGATCTTCGGCGGCGAGTTTGTGCAGGGCATCGGAAAGTTTCTGTTCGTCGCCATGCTTGCTGGTTTTCAGCGCCAGCCCATGCAGCGGAGTCGGCAGCTTGATCGGTTTCAGGTGGTGATGATCTTCATCGTGGGAATCGTGGATGACAGTGTCATAGCCGAGCTCGTCAATCTTGCTGATCGCGACAATGTCGCCGGGGCCTGCCTTGTTGATCTCTTTCTGCTGCTTGCCCTGTATCGATAACAGATGGCCGAGTTTGAAGGCCTTTCTGGCATCGCCAGCGAACAATTGCTGACCGACCTGCAACGTGCCTTGATGCACGCGCACATAGGCGAGCCGGCCGACGTAGGGGTCGATCGCCACCTTGAAGACATGGCCGACCACATGCTTGTCGGCATCGGTGGTCATTGCGATTGGCCTGGCCTGGCTGCCTTCGCCTTTCAGGAACGGCGGCGGATTGCCTTCGGTCGGATCCGGCGCCAGTTCAGCGATGATGCGCAGCAACTCCTTGATGCCAACGCCGGTGCGTGCCGAGACAAAGCAGACCGGTACGACATGGCCTTCGCGCAGCGCCTGTTCGAACGGCCCGTGCAGCTGCTCCGGATTCAGCGACTCGCCCTGTTCCAGATAGCGGGCCATCAGGTCCTCGTCGAGCTCGACGATCTGATCGATCAGCGCATCATGGGCGCTGCCGACGTCGGCAAAATCGCAAGCACCGGATTGGGGTTCGAAGTAGCAATCGCGCACGGTGCTGGCGCCGGCCGCCGGCAGATTGATCGGCAGGCATTCCTTGCCGAGCTGCTGCTGAATCTGCGCCAGCACCGCGCCACAATCGACGCCGGCCGCATCGATCTTGTTGACCACAATGAAGCAGTCGAGACCGCGTTCACGAATCGCGCTGAACAGGCGGCTGCTGAGCCGCTCGACGCCATTGCTGGCGTTGATCACCAGCAGCGCCGTTTCCACCGCCGGCAACACCGCCAGCGTGCGGCCGAGAAAATCGGGATAACCGGGCGTGTCGAGCAGGTTGATATCGCGGCCAGCCAGTTCGCCGTGGCAGACGGCGACATCGAGGGAATGACCGAATTCCTTTTCCAGTGGATCGAAGTCGCAGACAGTGTTGCCGCGTT
This sequence comes from Permianibacter sp., assembly GCA_046297695.1. GTDB lineage: Bacteria > Pseudomonadota > Gammaproteobacteria > Enterobacterales > Permianibacteraceae > Permianibacter. Next base: position 7,423 of record JBKBHF010000031.1, read on the forward strand.
CGATGCTGCCGGCGCTGGCGATGGCATTCATCTGCAGCAACAGCTGCTCGGCCAGTGTGGTTTTGCCGGCGCCGGCGGCGCCGACCAAGGCAAGATTGCGAATGTGTTGGATGGTTTTGCCGGGCATGGCGGGGTCCTCCTTCGGCAATGCGAAGCGGGGACGTCAGCGCGCCAGGGCGGCGCGCTCACCCGGATGGCGTCAGTATAGAAGCGAAATGCAGCGGCCACAGGTCGCAGGCGACGTTAGCGCTGGCGGTGTTATGCCGGACGGACCGGACCGCGCAGCAGCGGCTGCCACGCGCCCTGCAGGCGATCGGTTGTCGCTGCATAGGCCTCGGCGAAAGCCCGTGGCCCGCGCTCCAGCTTGAACGGACTGGTCCGGGTCAGGCCGTCGAGCACCAGGGTGGTACCGTTGCCGCGCTGCGGCGGCACCAGCGCCGGATCGTCGGCGCGTCGCCACGGTGATTTCGATGACAGGTGATGGATCAGCACCCGCTCGCCGTCGGCAACGCCAGCCAGCGCCGGCCGGTCCTTGACGCCGCCATCGAGCAATTGTTCGCCGTTGCGTTTCAGCGGTTGGAACAGGATGGGCAGCGCACAGCTCGCGTATGCGGCGTCGATCAGATCGCCGCTGGCGATCACTTCGGTGCAGCGGCGGCTGCGGTTGTAGACCGAGAGTTTCAGCGGCAGCGTCAGCTCATCGAAGCGCTGACGCGGAAACGTCGTCCGCATCTGGGCGCGGAATTTCTCGCCCTTGAGCAGGCCAAGGCCGAAACCCGGATCCCAGAAATCCTCGCGCTTCATCGTGAACAGCAGCTGTTGCATCGCCTCGACTGGCATGCCGCTGGCGTAGCAGGAGGCGACCAGCGCGCCGGAGCTGGCGCCAGTCAGCCGCGCCGGCGCCACGCCGGCATCGAGCAAGGCTTTCAAGACGCCGAAATGGGCAAAGAAACCGAAGAAGCCGGAGCCGAGGGTCAGGGTATAGGGCTCGGCGGCGAGCCAGTCGCGCAGGGTGAAAGTCACGGTGTGAGGATCAGGACGCTTTCTTGCCGGTCAGCTTTTCGTAGCGCGCCAGCAGCACCTCGCGCGACTCTGCGATGCCGAGCGGAATGCAATCGACCGGGCAGACCTGCTGGCATTGCGGCTCATCGAAATGGCCGACGCACTCGGTGCACTTGTCCGGATCGATGACGTAAATCTCCGGGCCCTGCGAGATCGCCTCGTTCGGGCATTCCGGTTCGCAGACATCGCAGTTGATGCATTCGTCGGTGATTTTCAGTGACATGCGTAAACACCTTTTCCGGCACCGGGACGCGCAGCATGGCGCGTGGCCCGGCCTGCCGTGTTGACCCGGATCAGCCGCCGCTGGCCTGATGCCGTAGCGCCGCCTGTTGCTTCAACGCAGCCGCGACAGCGGGATGCACGAAGGCCGAGACATCACCACCGAGCAGGGCGATTTCGCGCACCAGCGTCGACGAGATGAACGACAGATGCTCGGACGGGGTCAGAAACAGGCTTTCGATTTCCGGCGCCAGTCGGCGGTTCATGTTGGCGAGCTGGAATTCGTATTCGAAATCGGACACCGCGCGCAGCCCGCGCAGCAGCGCGCTGGCATGGCGCTGGCGGGCGAAATCGGCCAGCAGGCCCTGGAAGCCGACCACTTCGACATTCGGAAAGGCGCCGAGCACGGTATTGGCCAGCGCGACCCGCTCATCCAGTGAAAACAGCGTCTTTTTGCTGGTGTGGGCGGCGACCGCGACCACGACCTTGTCGAACAGCCGCGCCGCGCGCTCGACCAGATCGGCATGGCCGTTGGTCAGCGGGTCAAACGTCCCCGGGTAAATGACAGTCTTGCCCATGCCTTGCGCGCCAGCCGATAACGATCTAGAAAGGCACATGGTAACCGATGGCCATGGGCTGACTCAAAGCCCGCGACATGGCCGCGCCAGCGCCCCGAAAAAGCGAACCACAATGACCAATCCGCTCAACCCGCGTGCCGAACGCCTGCCCGCCAGCTTCAAGGTCGAAGCCAGCTGGGATGGCGCCACCCATGTCTATTCGACCCGCAACATCTCCGATACCGGCATTTTTCTGATCATCGAACAAGGGCCGCGGCCGGTGATCGGCAGCACGATCAAGGTGCGCCTGCAAGGCAATCTCGGTGGCGGCGAAGAACCGCCGACGCTGGATATGCAGGTGGTGCGGATGGAATCGGCCGGGATTGGTTTGCGGTTTCTGGATGTGTGAGCGGATCTGCCAGTACAAATCTGCGTCATTGTAGGAGCGACCTAGGTCGCGATTCTTTGATACCGCGCGGCAATCAGAAAATCGCGACCAAAGGCGCTCCGACACGAAAGGCTATTTCAACGTCGCCGCCAACTCGGTCGCAAGCTTCATCACCAAACCGTAAATCGACAGCTGCGGATTGACGCCGAGGCTGGTGGGAAACAACGAGCCGTCGTGCACGCTGACATTGGCAAAGCCGCGTAGCCGACCATTCGAATCGCAGACGGTTTTCTTTGCGTCCTCGCCAAACGCACAGCCGCCCATGACATGGGCGCTGACGACCTGCGTGCGCGGCGTTTGCTTCGGTAGCCGCGCGATCAGTTTCTTTGCTTCAGCCAGGGTTTTCACCGGCGTGGCATCCATATGCAGCGGCAGCACCTGCTCGGCGCCGGCGGCAAACTGCAATTCGGCCATGCGCTCGAAAGCGTCGTGCATGCTGGTCAGCAGATAGTCATTGACCGGGTAATCGAGCTGCGCATCGCCGAATTGATCGAGCGCGACGGTGCCGCCGGGCGAATCGGCATGAAAGCCGTCGCGCAGCAGCGCCAGCGTCGCCTGCACGCGTGGCAAGGCGCGCATGAATTCGGCATGGGTCTGGCCATGCCGCAGCAGGATGGTCGAACCGATCAGCGGGTGAATCGGCGGCACTTCCAGTTTGTAACCACAAGGCCCGCTGACACCGTGCTTCCAGACAAACTCGTCGGAATAAATGCTCTGCGGTGCACCGGCATCGGCGCGCACATCGAACGGCATCAGCGCAATCGAGATCACCACCGGATGCAGGAAGGTGCGGGTACCAATCAAGCGATTCGGATCCGGCACTTTTGACCGCAGCAACAGCGCTGGCGTGTTGATCGCGCCGCCGCTCAGGACAAAATGTTTGGCCGTGAGCCGGACCCGAATGTTCTCCAGCTTCCGGCCCCAGTTGTCCATCGTCACGCCTTCCGCGGCGCTGACCCGATCGCCCTGCCACTGCAGCGTCTCGACTCGGACTCTCGTGATCAGCGTGGCGCCATGGCGCAGCGCATTCGGGATGGTGGTGATCAGCATCGACTGCTTGGCATTCATCGGACAGCCGGTGCCGCAATAGCCAAGATTGGCGCAGCCGCGGACATTGCGCGGAATCACCTCGGCATGCCAGCCGAGTTTCGTCGCGCCATCCTGCAGGACCCGGTTATTGGCATTCGGTTCGACCGGCCACGGAGCAATGCCAAAACGCGCTTCGGCCTGCTCGAACCACGGCGTCATCGTCGCGTCATCGACGCCTGCGGTACCGAATTCACGTTGCCAGTACTCGCGCGTCGGCAACGGTGTCCGGAAGCTCGAGGTCCAGTTGATCGTGGTCGAGCCGCCGACGCTGCGGCCTTGCAGGATATTGATGCCCTTGTCTTTGGTCTTGCGCGCCGCCGCTTCCTGATAGAGCTGGCTGTAGGCTTCGTCCTCACGCATCCGGAAATCTTTTGCGGTTTTCAGCGGGCCTTCTTCGACCAGAATCACCTTGAGCCCGGCCTGCGCCAGAATCTCGGCCGTTACGCCACCGCCGGCGCCGCTGCCGATGATCACGACATCGGCGTCGAGCTCAAGCGAAGCATTCAGCGTGTCGCCTTCGATGATGCGCCAGCTGGGGTCGTAGCGATCGTCGGTGTAGGTTTGGTGGAAGTATTCGCTTGTCATCACTATTTCACTGTGCTGGCTCGGCGCTCTTATCACCCTCCCCTGTCAAGGGGAGGGACGGGGTGGGGTAGTTGCCGCTCCGAGCGGTTCGCCTATTTTTGCCGCTGTGCAACCGGACGGTTTGCCGGGGCCCACCCAGGCGGGCGAGGAACTTTCTTTGGCGCAAAGAAAGTTCCCAAAGACAAATTTACTGGGAGCAAATTTGCACGCCGAAGGCGCCGAAAGGCCAAGGTCATGGCTGACCTTGGTGCAACATGCCCGGCTCCTCGCCGCTAAAACGAAAACACCGTTTTAGCGGTGCCCTGTGCTGCTCATTCCGTCTGGGGCTTTTGTCAGGCACCTCCATGTGCCTGACCCCTTCGGGGCTGACGCTAAAAATCGCTCCATGCGATTTTTTCAGACAGCACGTCCCTGTGCGGTCTGAAAAGGCTTCGGCATCCTGCCTTGCCCCTTCACTGCGTTACGGGCTGTTAACCCAGACTCCACTACGCTGCTCGGCTCGTCGAACGGGCGCGGCAACTTCAAAAAAAAGTTCTACGTTCACTCACCTTACTTGCGGCGGCCCGGCATAACCGACCAAAGCCCAGTTCGCCGAATCGCCATAGAACGAGGCCATCACGAGGTTGTGCAGACCGGCGTAGGCGGTTTGCAGCAGATCGAGAAAGCTGTCGCGCCAGTTGTTCAGGAATTCATTCTTGTCGTGCAGGCTGGCGCTGGCCCAGTTGCTCCAGATGCCGGCGAGGGTAACGCGGCCGGCTTTGTTGCCGAGCAGATCGAACAGTTCGCGCAGTTCGGCGCGGGTGCGCGGGTAGAGATGGCGCAGCGCTTCATCAAGGCGGCGAATGACGGTCTGGACTTGCTGCTGCTGCAAGTTCGCATCGCTGCTGAGCGCGCCGTCGAGCAGCACCGGGATCAGCGCGCTCAGGATCAGGGCGTCGTCGCCGGTGAGGAATTTCAGCTCTGGTTGCGGCGCGGCAGCGTCATCTGCAGGCGCCAGACTCAGCGTCAGGCCGGCAAGCGCTGCGCCGCCGAGCAGCGAGCCGAGCAGCAGTTGTCGACGGGTCAGCATGTTGCGCTCAGCGACCCAGCAGCAGCTTCAGCATCGCGCTGACGCGCGGGCCGAACGGCGGGTACAGCAGCGGGGCGCCGTTCAGTTTGCTTTGCTGGAAAATCGGTTTCAGTTTCGAGAAGGTGTTGAAGCCGTATTCGCCGTGGTAGTGGCCGAGGCCGCTTGGACCGATGCCGCCGAACGGCAGCGATTCCTGGCCGACGTGCAGCACGCAGTCGTTCAGCGTGACGCCGCCGCTGTGGGTTTCGTGCAGCACCTTGTCGATGTCCTGCCGGTGATAGCCGAAGTAATACAGCGCCAACGGCCGTGGCCGGTTGTTGATGTAGGCAATGGCATCGGGCAGCGCGCGGTAGCTCAACACCGGCAGCAGCGGGCCGAAGATCTCTTCCTGCAAAATGCGCATGTCGTTACTGGCGTGCAGCACGAGGCGTGGAACGAAATGGGTGGCGCTGTCGTCGGCATCAATGAGTTTGATCAGCTGCGCGCCTTTGGCTTCGGCATCGGCGATCACCGCGGCGATGCGCTCGCGCTGACGCGGCGTGGCCAGCGCGCTGAAATCCTGCGGCCAGTTCGGGTAACGGCTCTTGGCAACGCGCCTGGCTTCATTGACGAATTTTTCTTCACTGCCGACCGGCAGCAGCAGGTAATCGGGCGAGACGCAGATCTGGCCGGCATTGAGCAGTTTGGTGGTGATGATGCGCTCGGCGGCGGTGGCGATCGGAAAATCGGTGCCGATCACGGTCGGCGATTTGCCGCCGAGTTCGAGCGTGACCGGCGTCAGGTGTTCGGATGCGGCGCGCATCACCGCTTTGCCGACGTTGGTCGAGCCGGTGAACAGCAGGTGATCGAACGGCAGGGCGGTGAACGCCTGACTGACTTCGACACCGCCGTTGATCACGACCAGTTCTTCCGGCGCGAAATAGCGGGCAACGCAGGCGGCGAGCACTTCACCAAACTGGCTGGTGAATTCGCTCGGCTTGACCATGACCCGGTTGCCGGCAGCGAACGCACCGGCGATGCCGGACAGGGTCAGAAACAGCGGGTAATTCCACGGCGAGACAATGCCGACGACGCCGAGCGGCTGTGGCTGCACCCAAGCTTTTCCAGGTTTGAACCAGATCGAGACACCGTGCTTGCGCGGCTTCATCCAGCGGTGCAGCTGCTTGCGGTTGTGCTTGATCGCTTCCAGCGACGGGAACACTTCGAGAATGTCGGTTTCGGTGGCCGGCCGGCCACCCCAGTCGCGGTCGATGGCGGCGGCGAATTCGGCCTTGTGCGTTTTCAGCATCTTGAGCAAGCGGTTCAGCCGGTCACGGCGTTCGTCCTCGGTCGGGAACGGTTGGCGCAGGCAGGCGGCCTTTTGCTGTTCGAACGGCAGGGTCAACGGGTCGATACCCGGGGTGGTGACAACGGTCAGCGCAGCGGTCATGGCGGCTCGTCGATAGGCGCGGCAGATGGCCGAAGCTTACGCGCCAGTCCAGCGCTTGGGAAGTAATTGACCGCAGGTCATTTGCTCGATCGCGCCAAAATGAATACGTCTGTATCGCTTATGCCAGTTCGTTAGTCGGTCTTGTCGAAGCGGCTGGCTATGCTGCACCGTAGCAAAGTCCCGTCACGCACCCGAGCCAAGGAACCGCACCGCCCATGAGCACGACGTCCGGCCCCCATGCAGCGCGCCGCATTCGCAAGATTCTGGTCGCGAACCGCAGCGAGATCGCCATCCGGGTGATGCGCGCCGCGAACGAACTCGGCATCAAGACCGTGGCCATTTACGCTGGCGAGGATCGGTTCTCGCTGCACCGGTTCAAGGCCGACGAAAGCTACCGCGTTGGCGAAGGCAAGAAACCGGTCGAGGCCTACCTCGATTACGCCGACATCCTGCGCATTGCCCGCGACGCCGGCGTCGATGCGATTCACCCCGGTTATGGTTTCCTGTCCGAGAACCCGGATTTTGCCGAGGCCTGTGCCAAGGCCGGTATCGCCTTTATCGGCCCGCAACCCGACGTGATGCGTCGGCTCGGCAACAAGGTCGCGGCACGTGAACTGGCCCAGCTCGCCAAGGTGCCGGTGGTGCCGGCGACCGGCCCGCTGCCGCGTGATGCCGCCAGCATTCAAACGCTCGCGAACCAAATCGGCTTTCCGATCATGGTCAAGGCCAGCTGGGGCGGTGGTGGCCGCGGCATGCGCGTGGTCGAAAACGAAAGCGAATTGCTGAGCCAGATCGACGCCGCCCGTCGCGAAGCCGGCGCGGCGTTCGGCAACGATGAAGTGTATTTGGAGAAACTGGTGCGGCGCGCGCACCACGTCGAGGTGCAGATTCTCGGTGATACGCACGGCACCTTGGTGCACCTCGGTGAGCGTGATTGCTCGGTGCAACGGCGGCATCAAAAAGTCGTTGAGCAGGCGCCGGCGCCGTACCTGACGGCAGCGCAACGCGCAGAACTGTATGGCTATGCGCTCGCCATCGGCAAACAGGTCAACTACACCCACGCCGGCACCGTCGAATTCCTGATGGATGCCGACACCGGCGCGCTGTATTTCATCGAAGTGAATCCGCGCATCCAGGTCGAGCACACCGTCACCGAAGAAGTGACCGGCATCGATCTGGTCAAGGCGCAGATCAAGATCACCGAAGGCGCCAGGATTGGCCTCATCCAAGGCGAGCAAGGCAGCGGCGTGCCGGCGCAAGCGGACATTCAGCTGCGTGGTTATGCGCTGCAATGCCGGATCACCACCGAAGATCCGGACAACGGCTTCCGGCCCGATTACGGCCGGCTCACGGCCTACCGCAGTCCGGCCGGCTTCGGCATTCGTCTCGACGGTGGCAGTGCTTACAGCGGCGCGGTGATCACGCCGTATTACGATTCGCTGCTGGTGAAAGTCACCGCGCGTGGCGCGACCCGCGATGAAGCGATCAGCCGGATGGATCGGGCACTGCGCGAATTCCGCATTCGCGGCCTCGCAACCAATCTGCAATTCCTCGAAAACGTCATCAAGCACCCGGATTTCGTTTCCGGCAAATGCACGACCCGCTTTATCGACCAGACACCGGAACTGCTGCGGTCGACGCCGCGCCGTGACCGCGCGACCAAGCTGCTGCGTTATCTCGGTGGGGTTGTGATTCACGGCCACCCGGAGTTGAAAGGCCGGCACATCACCACTGTGCCGGTCGAGCCGCCGACGCCGTCGACGCAACTGCTGCAGCAGACCGTGCCGGCCGGCAGCCGTGACAAACTGAAGGAGCTCGGTGCCGAGAAATTCAGCCAATGGATACTTGCGCAGAAACAGGTGCTGGTGACCGATACCACGCTGCGCGATGCGCACCAGTCGCTGTTTGCGACCCGGATGCGCAGCCACGATATGTTGCGGATCGCGCCGTATTACGCCCGGCTGGCACCGAATCTGTTCTCGCTGGAGTGCTGGGGCGGCGCGACCTTCGATGTGGCGCTGCGCTTCCTGAAAGAAGATCCGTGGCTGCGACTCGCCAAGCTGCGTGCCGCCATCCCGAATGTTTTGTTCCAGATGCTGCTGCGCGGTTCGAACGCGGTCGGTTACACCAATTACCCGGACAATGTCGTTCGCTATTTCATCCAGCAGGCGGCCAGCAATGGCATCGATCTGTTCCGGGTGTTCGATTCGTTGAACTGGGTCGACAACATGCGCGTCGCGATTGATGCCGTGCGCGACACCGACGCGATCTGCGAAGGCGCCATCTGCTATACCGGCGATCTGTTCGACGCCAAGCGGCCGAAATACAACCTCGCTTACTACGTCAAACTGGCCAAGGAACTGGAGAAAGCCGGTTGCCATACGCTGGCGATCAAGGACATGGCTGGCGTCTGCCGGCCGCGCGCGGCGCGCGAGCTGATCAAAACGCTGAAACAGGAAGTCGGCTTGCCGATTCACTTCCATACCCACGACACCAGCGGCATCGCCGCCGCCAGCATTCTGGCCGCGGTCGAGGCCGGTTGCGATATCGTCGATGGCGCGCTCGACAGCATGAGCGGACTGACCTCGCAGCCGAATCTGAGCGCGATCGTCGCGGCGCTGGCCGGTACCGAAAAGGACCCGCAACTCGACGCCAACAATCTGCAGACGCTGTCGCTCTATTTCGAAGGCGTGCGCAAGCTATACGCGCCGTTCGAGCCGGACATGAAAGCCGGCACCGCCGACGTCTACCGGCATGAAATGCCGGGCGGCCAGTACACCAATTTGCGTGAGCAGGCGCGGGGCTTAGGTCTCGAGGCGCGCTGGCCGGAAGTCGCCGGCGCTTATGCCGAGGTCAACCAGCTGTTCGGCGACATCGTCAAGGTGACACCGACCTCGAAAGTGGTCGGCGACATGGCGCTGTTCATGGTCGGCAACGGTTTGACCAGTGCCGATGTGCTGAACCCGGACAAGGAAATCGCCTTTCCGGAGTCGGTGGTCTCGCTGATGAAAGGCGAACTCGGCTTCCCGCCGGATGGCTTCCCGTCCGCGCTGCAACAGAAAGTCCTGCGCGGCGCCAAACCGCTGGCCGGCCGGGCCGGAGACCATTTGCCGGCAGCGGATCTGCAGGCCGAGCGCGCCAAGGCCGCCAGGCTCTGCGAGCAGGAACTGAGCGACACCGATCTGGCCTCCTACCTGATGTACCCGAAAGTGTTCGTCGAGTTTGCCAAGCACCGGGCCGAGTATGACGACGTGTCGGTGCTGCCGACGCCGGCCTTCTTCCACGGTCTTGCCGATGGTCAGGAGATCGTCGTCGACATCGAGCCGGGCAAGTCGCTGATCATCCGCCTGCTGGGCCGCAGCGAGGTCGATGACGAGGGCTTCTACAAGCTGTTCTTCGAGCTGAACGGCCAGGGCCGGCAGATCCGCATCGCCGCCGAGGCGAACCAGGCCAAGGCCCGGCGCAAGGCCGAAGACGGCAACCCGAACCAGCTCGGCGCGCCGATGCCGGGCCGCATCGCCCTGCTCAACGTCACGGTCGGCCAGAAGGTCAAACGGGGCGACCCCTTGCTGGCGCTGGAAGCGATGAAGATGGAAACGGTACTGCGGGCCGAGGCCGATGGCACGGTTTCGGCCGTCCATACCAAGGTCGGCCAGGTCGTCGATGCCCGGGATTTGCTGCTGGAACTGGCCGGCTAAACCAATCGGCCGGGTGTATTGACCGGTCCGGCGGAAGTTCCCCGGACCGGTCAAGAAAGCGTTGCGTTTGCGGCCGGGCTTGGTAACATGCGGGAGCGAGATCTTCACATCGTGTGTTGCGCGTTCGCGGACACTGTTGCAAATCGGTTAGCGCCTCGTCAGTCCCACCCTGTTGAGTCTCGTAAAAAAAGGGGTCTGTGATCGCTCGTGATCCATCACCCCGTTCAATCAATATCTGTGAGAGATGGTTAGCATGGCAACTGGTACTGTGAAGTGGTTCAACGAAACCAAGGGCTTCGGTTTCATTACTCCGGATGGCGGTGGTGAAGATGTGTTCGCACACTTCTCAGCCATTCAGGTCCAGGGTTTCAAAGTACTGCGCGAAGGCCAAAAGGTTTCGTTCGACGTGGTGCAAGGCCAAAAAGGCAAGCAAGCTTCGAACATCAAGCCGTTGGATTGATGCCAGTTGCCTGACAAAAAACCCGGCCTTGGCCGGGTTTTTTGTTGTCCGGATTTTGGGTGAAAAGAGTCGGTAAAAAAAGACGGTTGGGTTCTGCGCGTCGCCGCCGGTGGCGACTGTGCGACAGAACGCGCGCTACAACATACGCTATAACGGCAATTCGATTTGGCTGGCCTGATCGTTGCCGTTGTCGCGGCTGACCGCATCGGCAAACGGCAGCCGGATCCGGAAGGTACTGCCTTCGCCCGGCGTTGACTCCACCTCCATCTGACCGTGCAGCTGATCGGTGATCAGAAAGTAGGACACCGACAGACCGAGGCCGGTGCCAGTGCCTTCGTCTTTGGTGGTGAAGAACGGTTCGAACACCCGTTTGCGCACCGACTCTTCCATGCCGCTGCCGTTGTCGTGGATCTCGATCACGGCCTGATCGCCTTGCCGGTACAAGCGCAGATGGATCTGCGGATCGTGCGTCGCCATCAGCGCCTGGGCCGCGTTGGTCAACAGGTTCAGAAAGACTTGTTCGAGCTGGTTGCGCTGGGCCCGTACTTTCGGCAAATGACGTTCGTAATCGCGCTGGACGCTGATGCGGCGGAAATCGTATTTCTTCTTCTGGTTATATTCGGTATTGGCGAGCCGTACCGCGGCATCCATCGCTGCGGCAAGATCAATCGCGACCAGCTCGCCGGTGCCGGGCCGGGCGAAGGACAGCATGTCGGCAACGATGGCGGCCGCACGTTCGCCGGCCTCGCGTATACCGGCGAGAAAATCCGGGATCCGCTGCTTTTCCAGATACTGGTGCACCACGGCAATACTGGTGCCGAGCTGTTTTGCCAGCTCGGCATTGCGTGGCCAGTCCAGCGCGATGCGGCGTTCGATGTTCTGCGCGCTCTGCAGAATCGCGCCGAGCGGATTATTGATCTCGTGCGCCATGCCGGCGGCCAGCCCGCCCAGTGACAGCATTTTCTCCGACTGCACCAGCGTTTGCTCCATGCGTACGCGCTCGGTGATGTCGTCGACCCGGATCACGACGCCGCGGCCGCGGATCTGCAGCGGATAAACCACGACATCGAACAGATACGGTTGCTCGTTCAGGCGCGCATGCATGCGGGTGGCGTGCTGGCGCTGGCCGTAGCGGCTGGCTTCGGTCAGGCTGTCGATCTGGGCATCGAATTGCGGCAACAAGACTTTCAGCGATTTGCCATTGGCCTGGGCGGCATCAATGCCGGTCAGCTGGGTCGCTTGCCGGTTCCACTGGGTGACCCGGCGCTGGGCGTCGACCGTGATGATGACCGACGGCATGCAGTCGATGATTTCCGACAGCAGCGTCGACAACTCGCGCGCGCGTTTTTCCGCCAGATTGCGTTCGATGATCCGGCGCTGCAGTTCTTCGGTGCGCTCGAGCATTTTGGTTTCGAGCAGGTTGCGCGCGCGCTCGACCGCCGCCTTCGATTCCTGCAAGGCATCATCGGCCTGCTTGCGCGCGGTGATGTCGCGCACCAGTTCGATCAGGCAGGCCTGATCATGCCACCAGGCTTTGCGCGCGCGCGACTCGACTGGCACCCGGCGGCCATCGGCGGCGCGATACCAGGTTTCGTAACTGATGGTGCGGCCGCGTTCGAGGTAGTAGCGGGTGTGCGGGTGCTGACGCAGGTAACACTCGATGTCGAGATCCCACAGCGTTTTGCCGAGCAGTTGTTCGCGTTTGTAGCCGAGCAGTTCGCAGGTGCGCCGGTTGACGTCGATGATGCGGCCATCGAGCGTGCTGATCACCATCATGTCCGCCGCGGCGTCCATGAATTCGAGAAAGTTGCGCTCGAGGCTGTTCAGCATCGTCTGGCCGTGCCGCACCCGCAGCATCGCCAGCAGCAGCAGAACCACCACACAACCGGCGGCGCCAATGGCGACCCAGAATTCCCATGGTTGCGGATTGACGGTCTGCGGGTGCCACCAGACCAGCACCAGCAACAAGATGGCGAGCACCGTGGAGACCGCTGTCGTCAGCAGCAGATTCAGTTGGCGGGGCAAGTAGCGGCGCGGTTGCCGGTTTGGCGTCATGGCAGCGGGATCACGGACGATCGGGCAAGCCTACCCCAGCACCGACCACTGTCGCCAGAGCTTCCGGCAGGGCGAAGGCCTGTGTACCATCGACCGGGCTGAGGGAAGACAAAACCAAGGAGATGTCAGGCCATGCCCATGCTCACCCAGGCCGAGGCCGCCCATCGTCGCTTTGGCGGCCGTTTCGATGCCGTCGACCGCTGGCTGGACAGCCGTAAACAGTTGCTGGTGCAGTATCTGCAGTTGACCGGTGGTGGCAGCGCGCTGCCGAGTCGTTCGGCCATCAGCGAGTTCTGTACCAGGCTGGTCGACTATGTCTCGGCCGGGCATTTCGAGATTTATCAGGAGCTGTTGCAGGAGGCTGAGCGCAACGGTCCGGAAACGGAGGCGCAGGTGCACCAACTGTATCCGCGCATTGCCGCCAGTACCGATATCGCGCTGGCATTCAATGATCGCTATGCCGACCCGGAAGATGAATTGCTGATCGAGCGGCTCGATGCCGATTTGGCGGCACTCGGTGTCGCGATGGCTGAACGTTTTGAACACGAAGACGCCTTGTTGGCGTTACTGTTCGGTGACCGCGATCTCGCGGCCTGAGGCCGTGCCTGCGAAAACAAAAGACCGTCGCAAGACGGCCTTTTGTTTTGTTCATGGCATGCAATCATGCACAGAGCGAACGTGTGCACGCGTTGACGCTCAGCGCGGCGGTGCAAAGATGATGTGCTTGTGCCGATCCATTTCCGCCTGCAGCTTGCCGGTCAGAAACAGCGCGAACATCTTGTAATCGGCGAACAACGACCAGCGCGGATAGGTAAACGTTGCCGGTCGGTTTTTCTCGATCACGAAATGGCCAATCCAGGCCGGGCCATAGCCAAGCAGCAACACCAGCCAGAGCCACTGCCACGCACCGAGTGCCAGCAACACCAGCAAGCTGATGCTGGCGGCACTGGTGCCGAGGTAATGCAAGGCCCGACAGCTCGGCAAGCGGTGTTCGGCCAGATAATACGGCCAGAACTCGGCAAAACTTTGCAAACCGGTCGGGGTCACTTGTTTACCTCATTTTCAGTGCTGGTGGCCGTTGTGCTCGCCAGCGGCGGCGGTCGGGTTGACGTCGAGCAGTTCGACATCGAACAGCAGCACGGCATTCGGTGGAATGGTGCCGCCGGCGCCGTTCTCGCCGTAAGCGAGGTTCGACGGGATCACCAACTGATACTTGGCGCCTTTGCTCATCAGCTGCAGCGCTTCGGTCCAGCCCGGAATGACCTGGCCGACGCCAAACGTAGCCGGTTCACCGCGATCAACCGAGCTGTCGAATTTCTTGCCGTCGATCAGCGTGCCGGTGTAGTGCACGACAACGGTATCGGACTTGCCCGGCTTGGTTTTGCCATCGCCTTCGGTGACCACTTTGTACAGCAGGCCCGATTCGGTCTTGGTCCAGCCAGCCTCACCGGCCTTGGCGGTCAGGAAGGCTTCGCCATCGGCTTTTTTCTTGTCCTGATCGGCTTTGGCCAGCGCTTCGATTTCGGCACGGAACGCGGTTTCCGCGGCGTTGACTTCTTCTTCACTCAGCGTGCGGGTGTTATTCAGGCCATCGCGAAAGCCGGCGGCGAGCGCGTCATTGTTCAAGGTGGCGCCCATGTTGCGGACGTTTTCCAGGTTGCCGCGGATTTGTCCACCTACTTGCAGGCCAAAGCCATACATCGCTTTGTCGGCGTTGCTGGTGAAGTCGGCCGCGTTGGTCGACGCGGCACCGGTGGCAACGCCACCCGATTGAATAGCGTAATAGCCGGCACCGGCAATTACGGCGGCCAGCGCAACGCCGGCGATCAACATACGGTTCACAAAAGACTCCTGAAGCTTGGAATAGTCATGGCAGGCCGCATCCGCGGTTCGCCGGCCATGCTACTCGGGCCAGACCGAGACTGCTAGCCTGCCGACCGACCAGCTGCGCAAATCGCGACTGCGGTCGCGTCGGCTTGGCGGCGGCGGCGGCCTTGGCGATACTGGTGGCCATTGTTCACGGATCGAAGCCAGCTATGTCCTCCCCGTCGGCGGCGCTGCCGTTCTGGCGCGCCCTGTTACCACCGCCCGAGCGGGGCAGCGCGCCCTACCTCTATCTCGTCTACCTGCTGTTCCTGTTCTTTCACTACCTGTTCCGGCCCATCACGCCAGAGCTGGTGCTGCGCGATCTGGCGTTGATCGCGGCGTTCCTGCCGATTTATTTCGCCGGCTGGCGGCTGGCCGAATCCTGGCAGCCGTGGCTGGCGCTGGCGATGGTGGGCCTCGGCATCACGGCGGCGCACTGGAATACCGGTGCCGGCACGCTGTTCGTCTATGCGGCCGCGCTATCGGCCAACTACAGCGCGCCACGCCGCGGTGTTTTCCACGTCATCGCGGTATTGCTGTGGATGGCGCTGTGGGCGTTGTTCTGGCGGCCGCCGATTTGGCTGTGGGCGTCAAGCATGGCGATCACGGCGTTGATCGGTCTGGTCAATGTGCAGGAAGGCGCCCGCACCCGGGCCCGGGAAAAATTGCTGCGCCAGCAGGAAGAGATCGAATACCTCGCCGGTCTGGCCGAGCGCGAACGCATCGCCCGCGATCTGCATGACCTGCTCGGTCATACCCTTAGCCTGATCGCGCTGAAAGCCGAACTCGCCCGCAAACTGCTCGAACGCGATCCGGCCCGCGCCAAAACCGAAGTGGCCGACATCGAAGCGGCCGCGCGCGAGGCGTTGCAGGAAGTGCGCGAAGCCGTTGCCGGCTATCGCGGCAGCGGTTTGCAGCAGGAACTGAAGCGGGTCAGCCAGGCCTTGCAGGTGGTCAACATCCAGCCGCAGATCCAGATGCCGACGCTGAGCTTGCCGCCGGCAGTCGAGAATGTGCTCAGCTTCGTGCTGCGTGAAGCGGTGACCAATGTCATCCGCCATGCGCGCGCGCGCCATTGCGAGATCCGGCTCAGCCGGCTGCCGAGCCAGATCGAGTTGCTGGTGCAGGATGATGGTCAGGCCCCGGCCGGTGCCGAAGGCAACGGTTTGCGCGGCATGCGTGAACGCGTGCTGACGCTGCAGGGCGAACTGGAATTTGCCAGCGGCGACGGCCATCGCATTCGGGTGCGCCTGCCGTTACCGGCGGAGCCGTCACCATGATTCGGGTGCTGTTGGTGGAAGATCAGGCGATGGTGCGCGGCGCACTCGCTGCGCTGCTCGGGCTTGAACACGACATCGAAATCGTCGCGGCGGTGGCCACCGTTGCCGAAGCCGAAGCGGTGCTGGCGGCGCAGCCAGAGCTACAAGTGTTGTTGACCGATATCGAGCTCGGTGCCGACAGCGGTCTGGATCTGGCAGCGCGCGTGCGCGAGCGCTATCCGGCGCTGCGGGTGATCATCCTGACCACCTTCGCTCGCAGCGGTTTCCTGCGCCGGGCGCTTGATGCCGGTGTCCGCGGTTACCTGCTCAAGGACGCGCCGGCGGAGCAACTGGCGACTGCCATTCGCAACGTCCAGCGCGGTGGCCGCGCCATCGATCCGACTTTGGCGGCAGCGGCCTGGGAAGAGCCGGACCCGCTGACCGAACGCGAGCGCGCGGTGCTGCGCCTGGCCGGCGACGGTCAGGGCAATGCCGACATCGCCGCGCAGTTGCAGTTGTCAGAAGGCACGGTGCGCAATTACCTGTCGGAAGCGATCAGCAAACTCGGTGCCCGCAATCGTACCGACGCGGCGCGGCTGGCGCGGGAAAAAGGCTGGTTGTGAACCGTCAGTTTCCGGTTTCGGTCGGCGGCAGCTTGCGTATCGTGACTGTGCCGGTCGGTACTCGCTCATCCAGGCCCTGACTTTTCCTGACCGTGGCAAACGCCTCGCGCACGCAATCCGCACTGACACCGATCGCAAGGCAGCGATCAAACTCGCGCTGCAATTCGGTTGCCACCGTGAGTCGTTCCGGCGGCGCCGCGTAGCCGATGGGGCAGCCAAGCTCGGTGCAGGCAGGAGCGGCTTCCGGTGGCTGATAAACGGTGCTCGGGTGAAACGGCCGGGGCGCGCTAGCGCAACCGCTGAGCAACACAACTGACCCGGTCACCATCGACACGATCAGCCAACAGCGTGTAGGCAACAGATTCGAAATGTCGACGAAAGTGGATTCATGCACTCCTGCGCACTCACATGACAAATCCTTGAGCGCGCTTGGAGCAGAGAACTGCCGAATGGTTCCGGTCCGTCGAGCGAACGTATCAGACTTGCTGTAGTGCCTGTTGACCCAGTGCGTCGAGCAGCTGGCTGGTCGCGGTCGGCACGCTGCGATGGGCAACTTCCAGATAGCTGCTGATGGATTTTTGAATCGCGGCGGCGCGATCGGATTTGCTGCTGATTTGCCGCGCCTGCTGCGCCAAGCGTTGCTGGATGGCTTTTTCGCCGGCCAGTTCGGCGTCTTTCAAGGCTTGGTAATAGTTCGGGATCGCCATCAGTTTGGCTTCTTTGCGCAGCGCGCGTAACGCGGCGACATGTTCGGCGAGGCCATTGACGCTGGCCTGCAGCGCCTGCCATTCCAGTTTGCCAATGGCACCGCGGCCGCTGGCGCCATGCCAGTAGGCATACAACAGGCAATTGACATCGAGGCCATAGGTGTCCTGCAAGGTCAGCAGCGCCTGTTCGACACCGTTCAGACAATAGAACGACAACGAAAATTGCCAGAACGCTTCACTGGGGCTGGGTTCATTCGGTTTCATCGACACGTTCCGTCAGGCGTCAGCGCGGCTGCAACAACAGCAGGACCAGCATCAGCAGCAAAATGGTGCTGGCGAGCGTGCCAGCGGCGCGGCGCAGCGGCAATTGCTGCACTTCCGAAATGCTCATGGCGAGCAGCAACAGCGTCCACAGGTTCAGCAGCGCGCGCAAACCGGTGCTGATCATCACCCAGGCATCCTTGCCGTGCTGTTCAATCCACCACAATTCGAACAGCACCAACGACAGACTCCAGGCCAACGGCACCAGCGCCAGACTGATGCCACGACGCATCGCATCCGGTTGACACTGGCCGCCGAACAAACGGCCGACGTGACGCAACAAAAAGCCCATCAGGCCAACGTGCAACATGCCGAACAAGGGGCCGAGCAGCATGGCCGTCAGCAGCAGTGATTGAGCGGTGATGGCGGCTGCTTGTGCGTTGCCCGTGTTGACCGGCGTCGCGGTCATCAGCATGAACGTTTCCAGCACGGCGGCAATACCGGCCAGAATGGCCGGCGCCCACTGCTGCCAATGGCCGGGGAGCGCCAACTCCTGGCGCAGTACCGCGCGCGGCTTCAGCCACATGTCGCGCCAGATCGACAATGGCGGCGGCGTTGCCGAACCGTTCGGTTCGCTCGATGGCGTTTCAGTGGGTGGATTCAGGTCTGACATTGCGGGCAGTATCCCGTGGTGCGATTGGCCAGCCGCGCTTCCTTGATCACGCTGCCACAGGCATGGCAGCGCTCACCGGCACGGCCGTAGACATTCAATTCTTGCGCGAAATAACCGGGTTCGCCATCGCTGTTGAGAAAATCGCGCAAGGTGGTGCCGCCGCGCGCGATGGCATGGGCGAGGATTTCCTTCACCACGTCGGCCAGCACGAGGTAGCGCTCGCGGCTGACGCGGCCGGCTTGCCGCAGCGGATGGATGCCGGCCCGGAACAGCGCTTCCTGGGCGTAGATGTTGCCAACGCCGACCACGACATGATTGTCCATCAGAAAACTCTTGATCGGCGCCTTGCGCCCGCGCGACAGCGTGAACAGGTAATCACCATCAAACTGATCGCCGAGCGGTTCCGGTCCCAGTTCGGTGATCAGTGGGTGTTCTTCGACTTTTTTGGTAAAGAGAAAGCAACCAAACCGGCGCGGATCGTGGTAACGCAATTCGTCGCCGCTGCCGAGCCGCAGCGCCAGATGATCGTGGGTGCGGTATTCCTGTGCCGAATGGGCGACGTCGGTGATCACCCGCCACGAGCCCGACATGCCGAGATGGCTGATCACGGTGCCGTGTTCAAAGCGGAACAGCAGATACTTGGCGCGCCGTTCCAGCGCTTCGACAACGCGATTTTTCAGTTGCCGCGGCAACTGTGGCTCGACCGGCCAGCGCAGCCGCGACTCGCGCACCAGCAAGCGCTCGATGGTCTGGCCGACCACATGTGCTTCGAGGCCGCGACGGGTAGTTTCGACTTCCGGTAATTCGGGCATGCCATGAACTCGTTATCAGCGCGGCCTCATTGTCGACGCCAACGCCATTGATAAAACCCAAGCCCAAACAACAGCAGCATCGGCAGCAGCATCGGCAAGCCCCAGCGATACCAATTCAGCAGAGCTGCTGATGGCAGCAGATCCGCGTCGGCGGCGCGCTCATCCGGTGCCGTGATCGCGTCGTCGCCGAACGCCAGCCATTGCAGCACAGCCAGAGCGAGGGCCCGGTTGCCGTAATTGTTGATGGCGGTGTCGGCGAGGAAATGGCCGTCACCGAGCACGGCGATCCGCTGTGGCTGGTCACCGATCATACGGGTCAACGCCCAGCCGAGGGCAAAACGGCCGCGCGGCGCGTCGAGCGGCAGGCTTTGCTGATCCGGATCGGCGACCAGCACGCTGTCGCTGCTGCTGTTCAAGATGGCGGTGCCGTGGAATTGATTGGCCGCGACAAATTTTAACGCCGCTGCCCACGGCAGCGCCGACAGACTTTGTACGCCTTTGACGGCAGCGTGCGTCGGGTACTGATCGACGATGGCGATCGCCGGATGCGGCGTGCCGCGCTGGACGCCGGCCAGATCGAGCACGGTGCCGTCGGCACGGTAAACGCCCAGGGCGCTTTCCAGCGCAGCAAAACCGGCCGGTTCGTCCGGTTCGCGCAGCCACAGCAGGTTGCCGCCGCGCGCGACAAAATCGAGCAGCGCCTGCTGTTCGGCCGGCAGCAGCGCCGCGGTCGGTGAGGCAAGAACCAGTGCGGAGGTGTTGGCCGGAATTTGCAGTCCGGCCTGCAATTGCAGCGGCAGTGCGCGTACGCCGAGTGCATCGAGGGCCTGTTTCAACTGGCCGAGATCGCGCGTCTGGGTGCCAAACAAACTGCGTTCACCGTGACCTTCAAGAAACACCAGGAACTGATCGTTGCGACGTTGCAAGCGGCTCAACCAGCGCACCGTTTGCGCGGCCAGATCCGCTGCCGGCAGTTTCAGCCAGGCCGATTGCCCGGCCACTGACAACAGCAGGCCTTCGCGGCCCGGCAGGGCATCGCGCTCGGCCTGGCTGAGTGCGTCCGGATGTACGGCGCGCAGCTGCACGGCCGCGTTGGTCGCCGGCAACAGTGACAGGCTGGCGAGGTAATCACGCTGCCGATCCGGATCGGCGCTGACAATGATGAGCCGGGTCGAATCCGGCAAGGCCCGTAACCATTGCTGTTCGGTTGCGGTCAGCGCGTGCGCGGCATCGGGTTGCCAGCGTTGCGGCAAGCCAAGACAGGCCAGCGTTGCCAGCAGCAGCACCGGTAACAACAAGCGCGCAGCCAGCGCTCGCGCCGTGTGCCGTCGCAACCGGAGCAGCCAGAACCACAGCAGCACGCTGGCGAACACGAAACTGAGCGCCGCCACTGGCAGCGCGCCATCGCGCAGCAACCGGAACACGGCCAGTGGCGTCGGCAGCAGCGATTGCATTTCGGCGGCGGCAAGCGATGCCATCGCCAGCAGTGACAGGGCCAGTGCGCCGACGACATGGCGCTGCAGCAGCTGCAACGCGAGCGCAAACCACAGCAGCGGTGTGCCGAGCAGCAGCAAACCGAGGCCGCCGGTTGCCAGCGGCCACAGGCTGATCGCGCTGGCGGTGCGCAGCAGCAGCAAATGCGCCAGCAGCAGGCACGGCACCAAAAAGAACAACAGGCTGCCGGCGAGCAGTGTTGGCGCCAGCCAATGCGCTGCGCCGGCCGCGCTCAATCGACGGTACGGCGACTGCAGCGCCGGTCGCATGCCGGCGGCAAACAGTGGCGCGGTAAACAGCAGCGCAAACGCCATGGTGCCGAGCATCGGTGTCAGCAGATCGTTGCCGACCGACAGATTGCGCAGGCCACCCGCCTGCAGCGACAGGTACTGATCGAGCTGGCCGCGCAGCAACCAGCCAACCAGCAGCAATTGCAGCAGCAAGGCCAACAATACCAGCGGTTGCCGCAGCTGCCGACGCAGTTCCAGAACAAACAACGCACCCATCAGTGGCTACCCCACGGCGCCGGCAATGCCCGCCGATCACCATCGTGTTTGAGCACCGTATTGCCGCCGTCATCGCTGCCCAGCAGCAGCGTCCGTTCGATATTGCGTGGCAAGCGTTCGAGCTGGTGGCTGACCAGCAGCACGGCAGTTTCGCGATCCTGTTCCAGCCAGTGATTGAGCAGCGCCTGCTGCTCCGGATCGAGGCCGTTGCCCGGTTCGTCGAGCAGCAGCAGGTCCGGTTGCGGCAAGGTGGCGAGCGCGAGCCCGAGCCGCTGGCGAAAGCCGAGCGACAACGCCAGCACCGGCCGGTGCGCGACGGCGCCGAGTTGCCACTGATTCAACGCGGCGTCGACCGCGCTGGCGGGCCGCCCATTGAGCGCGGCGGCGTCCGCCAGGCTCTCGGCGACGCTGAGTTCGTCGAGCAGCGCCAGGCCGTCACCGGCCAGTGCCAGCCGGGGGCTGCGGGTCACCCAGCCGCCGTGCACCGGCAACTGACCGGCCAATGCCAGCAGCAGGCTGCTTTTGCCGCCGCCATTGGGCCCAAGCAGGGCCACCTTCTCGCCGCGGCGGAGCAGAAAACTGAGCGGGCCGAGCCGCAAGCGGCCGCGCCGGCACTGCAGATCGGCGACGGTCAGTACGGCGTCGGTATCAGGGGTTTCCAGCGCGCTCATCAGAGGCCATCGAGCAGGACAGACGGGGGCGCCAACTATACCGGAGCCGGTTCCTGCCGGGACGTGCTTGCCAGTCGTTGCATGCTTGGCTCATGGGACATCCCGGCTCGGCTTAGACCAGCATGTTCCTTGTGACGGCTCCGGCGGCCACGTATGCTGACGTCACCTGCAGCCACGCTGGCTGTCTCTGGAGTTGTACATGTACGGTTTGCTCGACCTCAGCCTGGGTGGCTACATCCTGGCCACGTTTATCCTGACTCAAATCACCATCGCCGCCGTCACCCTCTATCTGCACCGCTGCCAGGCCCACAAAGCCGTCGAACTGCATCCGGTCATCAGTCACCTTTTCCGCTTCTGGCTGTGGCTGACCACCGGCCAGAACACCAAGGCCTGGGCCGCCATTCACCGCAAGCACCACGCCCGCTGCGAAACCGAAGAAGACCCGCACAGCCCACAGGTGCTGGGCCTGCGCAAAGTCATGCGCGAAGGCGCCGAGCTGTATCAGAAAGAAGCGGTCAACGAAGAGACCTTGCGCAAGTACGGTCACGGCACCCCCGATGACTGGATCGAGAACAAGCTCTATACGCCGTACAACTATCTCGGCATCGCGATCATGTTCGCGCTCGATCTGCTGTTGTTCGGTTTGCCCGGCATCACCATCTGGGCGATCCAGATGATCTGGATCCCGTTCTGGGCTGCTGGCGTCATCAATGGTGTCGGCCACTACTACGGTTACCGCAACTTCGAGTGCCCGGATGCCGCCACCAATATCTCGCCGTGGGGCCTGTTCATCGGCGGCGAAGAGTTGCACAACAATCACCACACCTTCGGCACCAGCGCCAAGTTCTCGGTCAAGTGGTATGAAGTCGATATCGGCTGGGGTTATCTGAAACTGCTGAGTTGGCTGAAACTCGCCAAGATCAACCGGGTAGCACCGAAGCTGGTGCGCGAAGACGAGCGTCAGCACGTCGACATGGCCACGCTGACCGCGATCATCAACAACCGCTATCAGGTGCTCGCGCAGTATTCCCGCGAGGTGGTCAAACCGATCTGGAAAGCCGAGCGCGCCAAGGCCGAAGCGGCGATGGCGGATCTGCTCAAGCGTGCCCGCCGTGGCCTGTTCCGCGATGAACGTCTGCTCAAAGGCAGTGACAAGGAACAGCTGCAGAAAGTGCTGGCCGAGAATGAAATGCTGCGCAAGGTGCAGCACTTCCGCGAACAGCTGCAGCAGCTCTGGCAGAACGCCGCATTGTCGCGCGACGAGCTGGTTGCCGCGCTGCGCAAGTGGTGTGAGGAAGCCGAAGCCACCGGCATCCGCGTGCTGCAGGATTTCGCTCGCTCGTTGCGTGCCGTCGTGCCGCAACCGGTGCCGACCATGGCATGACGTGGGCGAGGTAGTAGCGCCCAACCAATACGGCCGCAAAGCGGCCGTTTTGGTTGGCCATGGTGCAGGCGAGGCAACGATGCCGGCGCTTGCCCACGCTGGAGCCGGTTAAGGCGCCGGATTTGGCCCAAACAAAAAGCCCGCCGAGGCGGGCTTTTCTGCTGGAGGCAGTACAAGTCGGGCTGCGTTCGCAGCCAACGATTACTTGATCTTGGCTTCCTTGAACGGCACGTGCTTGCGCACAACCGGATCGTACTTGTTCAGTTCAAGCTTTTCCGGGGTGGTGCGCTTGTTCTTGTCGGTGGTGTAGTAGTAGCCGGTGCCAGCGGTCGATACCAGTTTGATCTTGTCACGCATGGTTCAGCTCCTTATACCTTGATGCCTTGGGCACGGACATCGGCCAGCACGGCGTCAATGCCGTTCTTGTCGATGATGCGCATGCCTTTGGACGAGACGCGCAGGCGCACGAAGCGCTTTTCGCTCTCGACCCAGAAACGGTGCCAGTGCAGATTGGGCAGGAAACGGCGACGGGTGTGCCGGTTCGAGTGAGAAATGTTGTTGCCGGTGATCGTTGCCTTACCGGTAACCATGCAAACGCGGGACATTGCAAAGCCTCCAAAAACTACCAAAATCGGTCCGAGGCCGGGGCGGCAGAGATGCAGGCGCCGACACAAGGGCGCGGGATCTTACTTGACCCTCCCCGGCCCTGCAAGCTGATCCCGGGTACGAATTGATCAATTCCTGATCAGGGCGACCGGTTCGCCTGCCCTCCCCTGACGGCGATTTCTGCCGGCGCCTGCCTACATCAGGCCGCGCTCGGCCAGGCTCACCGTGCTGCCCTGGCTGACCACAATATGGTCGAGCAGCCGGACATCGACCAGCGCCAGGGCCTCTTTCAGGGTCCGGGTCAGCGCCTCATCGGCCGCCGACGGCTCGGCGACCCCGGACGGATGGTTGTGGGCGACGATCAAGGCCGCGGCATTGTGCAGCATGGCTTTCTGGACCAGCACCCGCGGGTGCACGCTGGCGCCGTCGATGCTGCCCTGAAACAAGCGCTCGCTGGCGATCAGCCGGTGCCGGGTATCGAGAAACAGACCCAGGAAGATTTCGTTGCGCTCGCCGGCGAGCTCCGCCTGCAGGTAGCGCCGCACCTGCACAGGCTGGCTGAAGGCCGGGCCGCGCTGCAATTCGGCGGCGAGACCACGCCGGGACAATTCGAGCGCTGCCAGCAGACCGGCCGATTTGGCCGGACCAAGGCCCGGCAGCTTCAGTTTGGTGGGCGATTCGGTGGCGAGCAGGCCGGCGAGGCCGCCACATCGATCGAGCAAGGCTTGACCGAGCTCGATGGCGCTTTTGCCACGCACGCCAACCCGCAGCAGCACGGCCAGCAATTCGGCATCAGTCAGCGCGGCAGCGCCGCGATTCAGCAGTTTTTCGCGCGGACGCGCGTCGAGGGGCAGATCGGTAATGGCCATGACAGTCCTTTGTCAGTTGTCTGAGCAAGCCCGGTTCGGGCTTATGCCGGCCAGTGATTCCACCAGAACCACTTCGACTAAACGGCAGTGAGCGGTCACCTTTCCTGGCACCGGGTTTCGGCTATCATGCCGCTTTCGGCGCCGAAACCGGACGGGAGTTTAGCGTGGCCGAACTTTGTACAACAACCTCGCCGGCGTCGCTGCACGGCAGGCGGATTCTGCTCGGTGTCACTGGCGGTATCGCGGCCTATAAATCCGCTGAACTGGTCCGGCGGCTGAAAGATGAAGGCGCCGATGTCCGGGTCGTGATGACCAAGGGCGCCCGCGAATTTGTCACGCCGCTGACCTTTCAAGCCGTGTCCGGTAATCCGGTCGGCACCGATCTGCTCGACCCGGCCGCCGAAGCGGCGATGGGCCATATCGAGCTGGCGCGCTGGGCCGAGCTGGTCTTGATCGCCCCGGCCAGTGCCGATGTGCTGGCCAAGCTGGCCGCCGGCCTTGCCGATGATCTGCTGACCACGCTGGTGCTGGCGACCGCCGCGCCGGTGTTGATTGCGCCGGCGATGAACCAGCAGATGTATGCCCACCCGGCGACTCAGGCCAATCTGGCAACGCTCAAAAGCCGCGGCGTGCTGCAACTCGGACCGGCGTCCGGCAATCAGGCCTGTGGCGAGGTCGGCCCCGGCCGTCTGCTCGAACCGCTCGAACTGGTTACGATGGTGAGCGCCTACTTCGTTCCGAAGTCACTGCTGGGAAGGAAAATAGTCATCACCGCCGGGCCGACCCGGGAGCCGATCGATCCGGTCCGTTACCTGTCCAACCACAGCTCCGGCAAGATGGGTTATGCGCTGGCCGAAGCGGCCGTGGCGGCCGGTGCCGAGGTGGTGCTGGTGTCGGGTCCGGTCAGCATTGCGACCCCGCCGGGCGTGCGTCGGCTCAATGTCGACAGCGCCGCCGAGATGCACGCGGCGGTGATGAAAGAAGTGGCGGACAGCGCCATTTTCATTGGCTGCGCGGCGGTGGCCGACTACCGGTTGGCGACCGTGGCCAGCCAGAAGATCAAGAAGACCAGCGACGAGCTGGAGCTCAAGCTGGTTAAGAATCCGGACATCCTCGCCGAGGTCTCGGCGCTCGCCAGGCGGCCGTTCTGCGTTGGTTTCGCTGCTGAAACGGAGCAAGTGCTCGCTCACGCCGAAAGCAAGCTGCAGCGTAAAAAACTGGATATGATCTGCGCCAACGATGTGTCGCAGGCGGGGCTTGGCTTTGGTTGCGATGACAACGCCGTCACGGTGCTGGTCCGGCAAGCCGATACCATACGCCAGCAGGCCTTGCCGGCGCAGAACAAGCGCCTGTTGGCGCGGGCGCTGATCGCCCTGATTGCCGACGAATACCGTCAGCGCGCCGGCTGAAGTGGTCGCGCCAATGGCTGTCGTCCGGGTCAAGGCCAGCAAATCGCATTACGGTCACACTGAATCTGTTACGTCACCACTCCGGCAGCGTAGTCCGCTGCCTTTTGCCTGTTCCGGGAGCCTTGTTGCTGTTATGGCCGACGATCGCCACTACGACCCTGCCGTCAAAGACGTGCAACTGAAAATCCTCAACCCGAAAGTCGGTCGTGACTTTCCACTGCCGGCCTATGCCACCGACGGTTCGGCCGGCATGGATCTGCGCGCCTGTCTGGATGCGCCGCTGGTCGTCGAACCGGGCCAAACGGTGCTGATCCCGACCGGTTTGGCGCTGTACATCGGTGATCCGGGGCTCGCCGCGACCATACTGCCGCGCTCCGGCCTTGGCCATAAGCACGGCATCGTGCTCGGCAACCTGGTCGGCCTCATCGACTCCGACTACCAGGGCGAGCTGCTTATCTCCTGTTGGAACCGCGGCCAGCACGCCTATACTGTCCAGCCCGGCGAGCGCATCGCCCAATTGGTGATCCTGCCGGTGGTGCAGCCGCGCTTGCGGGTTGTGGAAGCATTTGAGGCCAGTGCCCGCGGTAGCGGCGGCTTTGGCCATTCAGGTCAGCATTGATGCCAGTCGGCGCCGCAGTCGACTGACCTGCCGGATTCACAGAAAGAGAAAAGGAAGCACTGCTTGTGAAGAAGCGCGAGAAGCCCGTCGCGGCTCGTCCCCGTTCTGAACCCAAAAAAGAAGGCGCTGCGCCGCCGGTCGCCGCTGGTGCTGCCAAGTCGGCGCTGGCGCTGACCCTGACCTGGCTGATCGCTGCGCTGGTGACCATCGCCGTGATCGGCTTCGCCCTGCATGTGCTGGCTGTGGCCGGACCGGCCAAGCAGCGCGCAGATCAATACACCCAGACCTTGCTTGGCAACACTGCCGATCGGATTGAACAGCAGCTCGGTTTCCTGCGTCTGCGACTGGCGGTGGCGGCCGGCGAGCCCGGCCTTGCCGATGTCCTGCAAGCGACCGAGCCGAGCGCATTGCAGGCGGCGGAGCAAGGCTTGTTGCGCCGGTTCCCGGAAGCGCTCGGCGTCCGCCTGCTGGCCGCCGATTGGCATGATCTGGACATGAACAGCTCGTTGCCGATCAGTAACGTCACTCTCGATTTGTTGCGACTCGGCCGACAAGGCAAACCGGTACCGGTCGAACTGGTGTTGCCGGGCAAGCCACGTCAGCACATCGCGTTGATTGAGCCGGTCAAGGTCAACAATCAGATCGTTGCTTTCCTGCTTGCCGGACTGAAACTGGAAGTGCTGCAACAGGCGATGGCGGGGGCGCAGGGATCGCCGGGTTATCTGGAACTGTCGCAGGATTTCACCGACGCGGCGCAAACGGTGGCGACCCGTGGCGAGAACAGACTGAAAGTGGGCGAGGCGCCGTACAGCAAGGATTTGACCGGCGCACCATGGCGGCTGGCGTATTGGCCGGCCGACGAAGAAAGCGCGGTCAGCTCGAGCCAGACGCTCATCTACTGGGGCGGCATCGGGCTGCTGTTGCTGGCCGTTGGCGGCTTTGCCTGGCTGATCATCCAGACGCTGGATCGGGCCCAGCACGGCGATGCCGCGCGACTGCTCAAGGTGTTGCTGGAAGCCCGCAATGGCGATGGCAAGCTGGCACCCGAGCGCTATCAATTGGCCGTGTTCAAGGACATGGCGGTGACGCTGGCGCGGCAGGATTGGGCGGTCAAGGTGGTTGCTGTGGGCAATGGTTCCGCCGCCGCGGCACCGGCACCGGCGACGGCGCTGCCGAGTAGCGGCGGTGCACCGGTATTGGCGGCGCCGGAGGCGGGGCGGGTCCGGCTCAACCCGGAAATTTTCCGCGCCTACGACATCCGTGGTGTGGTCGGCGAATCGCTGACCGCTGATGTGGTCAAGCAGATCGGCCGGGCGATTGGCTCGGAAGCCTTTGATCGCGGCGAGCAGAAGGTGGTGATCGCGCGCGATGGTCGTTTGTCCGGCCCGGAATTGCTGAAAGCGCTGAAACAAGGTTTGCTCGAAAGTGGCCGCGACGTGGTCGATCTCGGCGCGGTACCGACACCGCTGCTCTATTTCGCGACCCATTACCTGTCGACCCGTTCGGGGGTCATGCTGACCGGTAGCCACAATCCGAGCAATTACAACGGCCTCAAGATCGTCATTGCCGGCGAAACGCTGGCCGGTGATGACATTCAGCGGCTGAAAGAGCGGATCGAAACCGGCAATATGCTGTCCGGTCATGGCAGCAGTGAAGAGCTGTCGATCAGCGAAGACTATATCGCCCAGATCACCGGCGACATTGCGCTCGCCCAGCCGCTGAAAGTGGTGATCGATTGCGGTAACGGCATCGCGGGCGCGATCGCGCCAGCCTTGTACAAAGCCTTGGGCTGCGAGGTCATCGAGTTGTACTGTGATGTCGATGGCCGTTTCCCGAATCACCATCCGGATCCGAGCAAGCCGGACAATCTCAAGGTGCTGATCGACACCGTCAAACAGACTGGTGCCGATGTCGGCCTGGCCTTTGATGGCGATGGTGACCGGCTTGGTGTCGTGGATTCCAGCGGCAAGATCATCTGGGCCGATCGTCAGTTGATGCTGTACGCGATGGATGTGCTGTCGCGGCATCCGGGCACCGACATCATTTACGACGTCAAATGCTCACGCCATCTCGCCCGCGTCATCACCGGCCACGGCGGTCGGCCGCTGATGTGGCGCACCGGCCATTCGTTCATGAAAGCCAAGATGCGCGAAACCGGTGCCTTGCTGGCTGGCGAACAAAGCGGCCACATTTTCTTCAAGGAGCGCTGGTTCGGTTTTGATGATGCCATTTACACCGGTGCCCGCTTGCTGGAAATCCTGGCGGCGGATTTCCGCAAATCGGCGGACATTTTCAAGAGCCTGCCGGAAGGGGTGTCGACGCCGGAACTGAATGTCAGCATCAGTGACGCGCGCAAATTCGGTTATGTCGACCGGTTGGCCAAGCTCGGCAACTGGGCCGGCGGCCAGATCAACACGACCGACGGGATTCGGGTCGATTTTGCCGATGGCTGGGGTCTGGTCCGGGCGTCGAACACCACGCCGGCGCTGGTGATCCGGTTTGAAGCGGACGACGAGCCGGCGCTGGAGCGCATCAAGGAATTGTTCCGTGCCCAGATGCTGGCCCTTGACCCGAACGTGGATTTGCCGTTCTGATCGCCTGAATCCGACAGGAGTTCATCATGACCACTCGCACCGAAGGCTCGCGCAAACAGCAGATCCTGGAAACGCTGGCGCGCATGCTGGAACAAAGTCCGGGAGAGCGCATCACCACGGCGCAGCTGGCAGCGGCCCTCGGCGTGTCGGAAGCGGCGCTGTATCGGCAGTTTCCGAGCAAGGCGCGGATGTTCGAAGGCTTGCTCGATTTCATCGAGGAAGTGGTGTTCACGCGGGTACGGGTGATTCTGGATGAAGAGCAGGATGCGGTTGCCCGCTGCGGCAAGATCCTGACCCTGGTGCTGACCTTTGCCGCGCGCAATCCGGGCATGACCCGGCTGCTCACCGGTGACGCGCTGATTGGTGAAGACGAGCGGCTGCCGGCGCGTGTTGCCCAGCTGTTTGATCGTCTGGAGATGCAGTTGCGTCAGGTGCTGCGTGAAGGCGTATTGAATCCGCAGGCACCACTGGTGGTCGATGTCAACGCCGCCGCCAATTTGTTGCTGGCGGTCACTGAAGGCCGCATTCGCCAATTCGTCCGCAGCGGTTTCAAACAGGCACCGACTGCGCAGTGGGATGCGCAGTGGAGTTTGCTGCAGGAATCGCTGGCGGTGGGTGTGCGCCAACCGCGCGCCGCTTTGGCCTGAATCGGTTCCACCCGTAGCCGTTAAGCAAAGATTCGGGGGCAAAAAAAGCCGCGCATTTGCGCGGCTTTTTTGTTGCAGTTTTCGCGGGCACCGATCGCGGTGCCACCAACAAGTTTCAGAGCCGCGAGTTCATGTAGCTCTCGAAGCCGTTGACGATCTGTCGGACCCGCTCGCCGGCACAGAGGGCGTTACCTTCGTCGCTGTTGTGGCAGCTGACCTCCAGTACCACCTGGCTGCCCTGCTCTCGCTCCGGTACTTTCGAGAAGGCCAGCGCAATGTCCGTTTCCTTGACCGGCTTGCCGGTCAGGATCAGCGTGTCGGTGACGATTTCGAGCGAGCGGGTGCTGTTGTCGCGGGCATAAATCTGTGCCAACTGCCAGACCTTACGGCACTGCTCGTTGTCGCGGCAAAACACCACCGACGTCGAGCCTTCCACGCCAACGACACCGGTCTCTTCGCGCTTGCGCAGCAGACGCTGGGCTTGCAGCTCCTTGAACCGGACGATGTCGGCCTTGAAACGCTCGGCGATGCGGTTTTTTTCGGCGTTCTGGCCGTCGACAAACTTCTTGTTCTCTTCGATCTGGCGCTGCGATTCCTGGATGTCCTTCAACAGCTGGCTCGGCACCGGCTGGCCGCGGCGCTCGTAGTCCGCCGCGTGGCGCTGCATCTCTTCGAGCTGGCTGGTCAACAGGTTGTTCTGGCCGTTGCGGATGCTGATTTGAACGTCCAGTGCCGACAGTTGGGTGTCGCGCGCGCGCATCAAGTCTTCGACTGCCGTGAACTGCCGCAGCAGCTCGGCATCGCGCCGGGCTGCTTCCCGCTTGGCGCGCTCTTCCGCCGCCTGCGCGGCCTTGAGCCGCTTTTCCTCGGCCAACTCGGCCTTGGTTTTGACCGGCGGCACCACTTCGATGGTCTGGCCGTAGGTATTCAGAATGGTGTAGCCCTTCGGCACGATTTCCGGCGGCAGGTAGTCCTTGACCACGGTGCTGCCGGTCTCATCAACGTAGCGATACAGCACGCCTGGTCCGGTGCTCTTCACCGGTTTGTTCTTGCTGCCGTTCTGGGCCGCCTCGGCGACAGGTAGTGCCACCAATGGCAACAGGCAGAGCAACAGCAGCGGTTTAATCACGGATGCCATAGTGCTGACGATAATCCTCGATACGGGCGGCGTGGCTGCGGAAACTAGGGCTTTCGTGCAAAAAGCTTATCAGATCGCGCAGCCGGACAATGGCTGCCACCGGAATGCCGTATTCGCGTTCGATTTCCTGAATCGCCGAGAGTTCGCCCTGGCCGCGTTCCTGACGGTCCAGGGCAACAACGACCCCAGCCGCGGTGGCGCCGTGTTTTTGCAGCAGCTGCATGGTCTCACGGATGGCGGTGCCGGCCGTGATAACGTCGTCAATGATCAGCACTTTGCCCTGCAGCGGCGCACCGACGATCAGCCCGCCCTCGCCGTGATCCTTGGCCTCTTTCCGGTTGAACGCCCATGGCAGGTCGATATTGTGGTGCTCGGCCAGCGCAATGGCGGTTGCCGACACCAGCGGAATGCCCTTGTAGGCCGGCCCGAACAGCAGATCCGCCTGAATATGCGAGGTCTGGATGGCCTGGGCATAGAACTGGCCGAGCTTGGCCAGATCGCGGCCGCGCTGGAACAGGCCGGCATTGAAGAAATACGGGCTCTTGCGCCCGGACTTGAGCTCGAACTCGCCAAACTTCAGCACCTGGCGGGACAGGGCAAATTCAATGAACTCGCGTTGGAACGACAGCATCGGATGACTCTCAAGGGATAACGATCTGGACAGCACGCAGGCAGCTACAGCTGCTTATGATAGCCTGCCACGCCATCCCGACCCAGTATGACCACGGCTGATTCCGCCGCATCGGCGCCGGAATGCCGCTTCTGTGAGATGTTACCGATGCTCAGTGTTGTCTCCATCAACGTCAATGGCTTGCGCTCTGCTGCCAAGAAGGGGTTGTTTGCCTGGCTGGCCAAGCGCCAGTTCGATGTCATCGCCATCCAGGAACTGAAAGCCCAGGACCACCAGCTCGATGCCGACGAGTTCCAGCTGACCGGCTATCACCGCTACCTGTTCCCGGCCGAACGGCCCGGCTATTCCGGGGTGGCGCTGTACAGCAAGGTCAAACCGAAAGCGATCAAGACCGGGCTCGGTTTCGGTCAGGCCGATACCGAGGGGCGTTACATCGAAGCTGATTATGGTAGCGTCAAGATTGCTTCGCTCTATTTGCCGTCCGGCTCGTCCGGACCGGAGCGGCAGGCCTGCAAGGATGAATTCCTGCAGCTGTATATGCCGATTCTGAAAAAGAAAGCCAAGGAAGCGAC
The DNA here is from genome assembly GCA_046297695.1 of Permianibacter sp. GTDB lineage: Bacteria > Pseudomonadota > Gammaproteobacteria > Enterobacterales > Permianibacteraceae > Permianibacter. The sequence continues at coordinate 39,435 of JBKBHF010000031.1, forward strand.
ACCCTATATCGTGGTCGGCGATTACAACATCGCGCACAAGGAAATCGATCTGAAGAACTGGAAATCGAACCAGAAAAATTCCGGTTTTCTGCCGCACGAACGGGCCTGGCTCGACGAGCTGTTTGACAAGGTTGGTTTCGTTGATGCGTTCCGGGTGGTCGATCAACGCCCGGATCAATACACCTGGTGGAGCAATCGCGGCCAGGCTTATGCCAAGAATGTCGGTTGGCGCATCGATTACCACATTGTGTCGCCGAGCCTGAAAGACAAAATCAAACGCGCCGAAATCTACAAGGACGAAAAGTTCTCCGATCACGCGCCGCTGATTCTGGACTACGATCTGAAACTGTAATCCATCGCGCTCCCTCCCCTGCCAACGGGGGAGGGCTGGGGGCGGAGTTCAGCCATGCCGATTCTCGAGCCGGCCAATTATCTCGATCAGCTGATCCGGCAGACCCGTCAGCACCATGTCGCGCTGTCGACCATGGCTGATCAGAAAGCCAACATGCTGCTGACCATGTCATCCGTTGTGCTGACGTTGTCGTTACCGCAGCTCGGCAAACCGGAATACCGGTATGCGGTGATCGCTTTGATGTCGGCCTGCCTGCTGACGTTGATTCTGGCCTGCTATGTGGTGATGCCGAAGCTGCTGTTCGGTCGCGACAAACGGCCCATCGCCGAGCGCAATCTGCTGTTCTTCGCCGATTTTGAAGATCTGAGTTTCGATCAGTACAAAACCGAAATGGCAGCCATCCTGAATGACCCAGCCAAGGCCTACGAGCTGCAGCTACAGGAGATCTACCGCATGGGTCAGTATCTGGCCTGGAAAAAATATCGTTTTCTGCGCTGGGCCTATCTGACCTTCCTCGCCGGGTTTGTCATTGCCGGCGTGCTGTTGTTTTATTGAGCATGCTCTTTTGCCGGCGTTCTGTAGAAAGCGCGTCGTTTCGCCACTAACAAAAAACCACGCCATGGCGTGGTTTTTCGGTGAAGCGGGTGGTGGTGACGATAGTCAGAGTGCCGTCAGAATCGCCTCGGCCGAACTGACCTTGAATTCCTTCGGCTGCTCGACCGCGACGTGCTTGACCACGCCATCCTGAATGATCAGGGCAAAGCGGCGCGAGCGTAGCCCCATGCCGAAGCCGCTGGCATCCATTTCCAGGCCGAGCTGTTTCGTGAACTCGGCGTTGCCGTCGGCGACCATCAGAATGTGTTCCGCATTGCTGGCTTTGCCCCAGGCATTCATAACGAACGCGTCGTTGACTGCCATGCAGGCGATGGTATTGACGCCTTTGGCCTTGATGGCATCGGCGTGCACGACGAAGCCGGGCAGGTGTGCTTGTGAACAGGTCGGCGTGAACGCGCCTGGCACCGCGAACAACACCACCTTGCCTTTACCGAACAGCTCGAGACTGGATTTCGCTTCCGGACCTTTTTCGCCCATTACCTGCAGCGTGGCCTCGGGGATTTTGTCGCCGACCGAAATCATGGCGTGTGCTCCTTGCGGGACGTAGTGGAACCTGTGGGGTGGCTGCTGGCCGCCGTGATGAGCTGCAGCAACTGCTGACCGAGCCAGGCGTTGTCGTGATGGCCGCGGATGCTATCGCTGCCAGCACCGATAGCATACAACGGAACATCGGCGCCGGTATGGCCGCGCGTGGTCCAGCCGGTCAGGCTGTGCTTGGATACGATCTCGGCGAAGGCGTCTGCCAGCGCCGCTTCTTCACGCGGACTGCTTTGCAGCCGCTCTCGGTCGGTGTGGTCGGCAACAATCGTGCTCAATTGCTGCAACACGTCTACCGCATTGGCGCCCGCCAGCACGCGCCGGGCCATGCCGGTGGCGCTGGCGCGTACCGCGCGCAGCAGCGATTTGCGCCACTGTGTTTGCTTGTCGCGACCGAGGCTCAGGCCACCGGTTTCATGATCGGCGGTGACCACTAGCAGCGTGTCGGGATGGTTGGCGACAAACGCGCGGGCGACCGCGATGCTGTCGGCGAAGCTGCCCATTTCGCTCAAGGTGCCGACGATGTCGTTGGCATGGCTGGCCCAATCGATTTGCGAGCCCTCGACCAGCAGGAAAAATCCGCGCTCGTTCTGGCTGAGCAGCTGCAGTGCCACGGTTGTCATCTCGGCCAGGCTTGGGATCTCGCCTGACCGGTCAATCGCCATCGGCAAACCGCCACGGTCGAAGGTGCCGAATGCCGGCAGCGCGGCAAGTGCCTGAAGTTGTGCACGCGTATCGATCAGATGTACGCCTGCTCGTTGCATCTGTTGACGTAGTGCAGTCTCGAAATCTTCGGCACCGCCACCGAGCGCCAGATCGACCGCGCCGCGATGGTTACGCCAGAACTGGCTGGCAATCGCCGGAATCTGTTTGCGGCTCGGGACATGGGCATAAAACGCGGCCGGTGTGGCGTGAGTCAGCTGGGACGTCACCACAATGCCGGTGCTTTTGCCGCGCTGGCGCGCCGCTTCCACCACCGTCAGACATGGTGCGCCCTGTGGATCGACACCGACAGCGCCGTTGCGCGTGCGGATGCCACAGGCGTAGGCGGTGGCGCCGGCAGCGGAATCGGTAATGTGATCACCGCCATCACTGGGGCGGGTGGCGATGGTACCGACCAGCATGTCATCGAAAACGGTCGCTTCGGTCGCCGGTGTGGCCGGATCGTCAACGAACTGCCGATAGGCACTGACCTGACCAAAACCCATGCCGTCGCCAATCATCAGAATGACATTGCGCGGCGACGGGTCCGCCGCGGTAACACCGAGCGACGTCAGCAGCAGGCTGATGCCAGCAAACAAGCGACGGTATCGGGTCGTCGCGTTGCGGAGAGAAAAAGCGAACATGGAGCGGCCGGTGCTGAGCATGGCGGGTAACGACGTGCCTGCTGCCTACGGCAGCATGATCCGGGTCAGCCGGACATAATCTTCCAGCGCGAGATTTTCCGGCCGCTGGCCCGAATCAATGTTGGCGGCGGCAAACTGCGCTTCGCTGACGGTCTCACGCCAGACGTTGCGCAAGGTTTTCCGGCGGGCATTGAACGCGAGGCTGACCAGCTCGGCGAAGCGCGGTTCCTGATCAGACCGCAGCGCGCGCTGCCGGTGCGGCAGCAACCGGACGATGGCCGACTGCACTTTCGGCGCCGGTCGGAATGCACCCGGCGGTACCGTGAACAGGTAACTGACGTCGCAGTAATACTGCAGCATTACGGACAAGCGGCCATAGGCATCGTCCGCCGGTCCGGCTGCCATCCGCTCCACGACTTCTTTCTGCAGCATGAACAGCATGTCGGTGATCACCGGCAGATGCTGGCAGAGGTGAAAAATCAGTGGTGTCGAAATGTTGTACGGCAGATTGCCGAATACCCGGATCGGCGCGCCGCCAGCGAGTTCGGTGAAATCGACGGTCAGCACATCGCGATTGACGATGGTGAGCTCACCTACGCCTGCCAACGCATGCTGCAGAATCGGTATGACATCGCGATCCAGCTCAATGCAGGTCAGTTTGCCGCTACGCTGCAACACCGGTTTGCTGAGCGCGCCGAGTCCCGGGCCGATTTCGATCAGCCGGTCGCCCGGTTTCGGATTCAGCGCCTGCACGATTTTGCCGATGATGTTCTGATCGTGCAGAAAGTTCTGGCCGAAGCGTTTGCGCGCCTTGTGTTCCTGTGGATTCGGTGGCAGCTCGTGCGTCATGGCGGGCTCATTGGTGCGGCTGGCGGTGGGCGATCAGCGCCAGTGCGGTTTCCGTGGCGTAACAAAGGCTGGCCGGATCGGCGACACCGCGGCCAGCCAGATCCAGCGCCGTGCCGTGATCGACCGAGGTACGGATAAACGGCAAACCGAGCGTGATATTGACGCTGCGGTGAAAGCCGCGCGCTTTCAGCACCGGCAGGCCTTGGTCGTGGTACATCGCGAGATAGGCATCGAACTGCGGCAGCTTGTCGGCGTTGAAGGCGGTGTCGGCCGACAGCGGTCCGGTCAGGTGCAGACCCTGCTGGCGCAGTTCGGTCAGGACGGGCGTGATGACGCGGATTTCTTCGTCGCCCATGTGCCCACCTTCACCAGCGTGCGGATTGAGGCCAAGCACGGCGATGCGCGGTGCCGGCAGCGCGAAGCGGCGTTGCAGTTCGCGGTGCAGCAGTTGCAGCGTGGCGCGCAGGCGCTCGCTGGTGATGGCATCGGCAACGGCGCGTAGCGGCAAATGGGTCGTCACCAGCGCGACGCGTAAACCCTCCGTCGCGAGCAACATCAGCACGGGCACCGGCGCTTCCGCACTGCCGGCGCAGGCGGCAAAAAATTCGGTATGACCGGAAAACGGCACGCCGCTGTCGTTGATGATGCCCTTGTGAACCGGATTGGTCACGATCGCATCGATCTGACCAGCCAGGGCGGCATCGGCAGCGAGTTGCAATTGCGCCAGCACAAACGCCGCGTTGCGGGTATCGAGCTGACCGGCTTGCACTGGCGCGGGCAAGGCGACGGGGAGTAACAGCAAATGCCCCGGCCGGTGCTCGGGCCACGGTTGCCGCAATTCGATCGTCTCGAGTTGCAGCGGCAAGCGCAGTCGGGTGGCAGTTTGCTGCAGCAGTGCGGCATCCCCGACCACCGCGAGCGTACAGGGCCACGCCTGCTGGGCCAGCCGGACCAGCAGTTCCGGCCCGACACCGGCCGGCTCGCCGGTGGTCAGCAACAGTCGTGGCGCGCGCACCACTCAACCCGCTTTCGGTTTTTCAAGGATTTTGACGAAGGCCTGATCGCGGATTTCGCGCACCCAGGATTCCACTTCCTCATCGTATTTGCGTGAGTGCAGGAAGCGATACGCCTGCTGCCGTTTGCGCTCCTCGGTCTGGTCGTCGTCCCGGCGTTCCAGTACTTGCAGCACGTGCCAGCCAAACTCGCTGCGGAATGGCTCGGAAATCTGGCCCGGCTGCAGTTCGTTCATGGTTTGTTCGAACACCGGCACAAACATGCCTGGGTTGGCCCAGCCCAGATCGCCGCCCAGATTGGCCGAGCCCGGATCATCGGAGTGTTGCTTGGCCAGCTCGGCAAAATCGCCGCCGGCCTTGATTTTCGCCAACAGGTCGCGGATTTTCTGCTCGGCTTCTTCTTCAGTCAGAATGGTGCTGGGTTTGACCAGAATATGTCGTGCCTTGGTTTGCTGCACCATGACCCGCTCGTTGCCGCGGCTGTCGAACAGTTTCAGGATGTGCAGGCCCGAGCCGGAGCGCAGTGGCTCGGAAATTTCACTCGGCTTCAGGCTCTTGGCGGCAGTGGCAAACAGTGATGGCAGTTGATTCGCCGTTTTCCAGCCGAAATCCCCCCCCTGCAACGCCTCTTGGCCGGCCGAGTGGGCGATCGCCAGCTCGGCAAAGTCGGCACCGTTACGCAGCTTTTCGACCAGCTGCTGGGCGCGGGCACTGACCTCGCGGACATCTTCGGTGCTGGCGTTTTCGGAGATCGGCAGCAGGATATGGCCGAGGTGATATTCGGTGCGATTTTCGCCTTCGGCAGCGATGGTTTCCATCATCGCCTGCACTTCCTGTTCGCTGATGAAAATCCGCCGGCCCACGGCGCCTTGCCGGACCCGGCTGATCAACACTTCGTTGCGCAAATCTTCCCGGAACAGTTCGTAGCTGATCCCTTCGGAGGCCAGTTTGAGCCGGAACTGCTCCGGCGACAGATCATTTTCCTTGGCGATGTTGGCAACGATTTGCGCCAGTTCCTGATCGGACACCCGGACGCCGGCGCGCTTGGCCATCTGCAACTGGACGTTGTCAGTGATCAGGCGTTCAAGCACCTGCTGACGCAGCACGCTGTCGGCCGGCAACCGGACATTGCGCGCCTGCAAATCCTTGCGCACGCTGGCGAGCCGCCGATCAAGCTCGCTGCGCAGGACGACATCGTCATCGACCAGGGCGACAACCTCATCAATGGCTTCCCCGGCCCGCAGCGTCAAGCTGGTGCACAGCAATACGGCCGTCGCGCTCAGCATGGCCATCTGTTTCAACAACGTTTTCATTGTGGACTCAACCTGTCTTCGTAACCGTCAATGCTTTCCGTCAGCAGCGAGCGCAGGCTGTTGCTGCCGGCGCCGCCGAGACCCTTGAATACAAACTGGAAATACACGCCACTGTCGTAGTCGTCTGCTTCACCGCCGATGATGTTGCCATCGTCGTCGAGCTGCACGTTCAGGTAGCGGCGACCGACCACGCGTACCGCCCAGCAGCAGGATTCGTACTCGAAGCCGAGGAAGCTGTCGATGTCGGTCGCCTCCGCCAGATCATGTTGCCAACGCCCGACCATTTGCCAGGTGTTGCCGAGCGGCCAGGCGAAGGATAAGTCGGTCTGTTCCGCCGTACGGTCGCGATACTCGCGGTAACGGTGCTCGATATTGACCACGCGTCGCTCGTCCGGTTCATAGTGGATGGCAAAACTGCTGCGAACGGTGTTGTGTTCTTGCCGATCCCAGCCGGTCAATGCCCGCAGCTCGACCCGATTGCGCAAGCGCAACGCGCCTTCGGCAAAGATCGGTGAGCGATCGTTGCTGGCATCCGGGTCGCTGGCCAACAGGGTGACTTTGCGATCACTCTGGTAACGCGCCTGCCCGACTGCAAGCCGCATCAGTTCTTCACCGCCATCGGCGCTGAGGAAGCGGGTGGTCAGTGCCATGCTGACTTGGCGGGCATCACCCTGGCGATCGGCGCCGATAAAGCGGTTGTCGCGGAACAGCTGATTGAGGTTGGGCGTTGGCTCGCTGGTGTCAATCAGTGGCAGCGCGTCCTGATCTTCGTACGGCACGTACAAACCATAGACCCGTGGTTCCAGCGTCTGGACCAAGTCGCGATCGAACCAGGTCAGCGGCCGCTCGAAGAACAGGCCGGTGTCCAGCGCGTAAATCGGCAGTTCGCGGCTGAGCGTACTGCGCTCATCACTGAGTTGATCGGTCCGTTCGTATTCGGTGTAGCGGTATTTGACGCTGGGGGTCAGATAGCCCCACAGGCTTTCCAGCGGTAGCTTCACGCTCGGCGCCACGTCGAGCCGATCGGCCAATGGTCGGCTCGGATCCGGATGTTCGAACCGGGTCGCGCTGCCATCGAGCGTGAACGCGAGCGGGCCGAGCAAACGCGGGTACTGGCCGAGAAAACGCAGCTCCGGCAGTTTGCGATAGGGCTCGAACTGATCTTCGGTTTGCAGCATCTGGGCGCGATAAGCCTGCAGGCTCAGTTGCCAATGCTGGTCACGGTAACCCAACAAGCCTGTGCGGATCAGGGTGTTGGCATTGGCTGCTGCAATATTGCGCCCGAGGTCTTCAAAATAAGCATCATCGCTGACGCCGGCGGCGTCGATCATGCCGTACCAATGTGGCGAGAAACGTGTTTGGTGCTTGAAGTTATAGGCCCAGCGATCCGGGTCGATGTCCGCAGCGGCATTGCGATCATCTGGCAACGCTTCCGTGTAAATCTCGCCACTGCTGCCGTCCGTCAGATAGCGGAATTCGGTGCCGAGCTGAAAGCCACGCTCTTCGAGCCAGCGCGGTGTCAGCGTGGCGTCGTAATTTTCGGCGATGTTCCAGTAGTACGGTACCGAGATGTCGAGGCCGTTCTGGCGGTCATTGCTGAAACTCGGCATCAGCAGGCCGGAGCGGCGCCGATCGTCAATCGGGAAGGTCATCCATGGCACATAGAGGGCGGGCACGCCGAACAGATCAATGCTGGTATTCCAGGCTTCGCCCCAGCCTTCATTACGATCCAGCTTCATTTCGCCGGCGCGCAGCCGCCAGCTTTCATCGCCTTCCGGGCAGCTGGTGAAGGTGGCATCGGTCAGCGTGATGAAACCGTCTTCGCGGACGGCAAACTCGCTGGCGGAACCGTGCATGCCGCGATCGGTCAGCCGGTATTCGGTGTCGCGCACGGTGGCGCTTTCGCGGTTCATGTCGGCGCGAAGTTCGCTGCCGCGCATTTCGATGTTGCGATCGGTCAGCACCACGTTGCCGCGCGCGTGCATCTGGCCGCTGGCATCGTCGAGCCGGGCTTCATCGGCGGTCAGCGCGCGGCTGCCCTGTTCGATGCGAACATTGTCATGCAGCAGAATCTCGCTTTCCGACGGCATTTCGGTGTGGTCGGCACTGGCGCGCAGCGGCGCGTCGGCCAGCGCCGGTGCATCAGCAGGCGGTGGCGGTAACGGCTGGGCGACCGGACAGTGGGCGAGTGGATGGTCGCCGGTTTCTGCAGCATGGAGTCCGGTCATGGTCGTCAGTGCCCCGGCCACGGCGCAGGCGAGCAGCGAGCGGCCGAACAGGGCACGGCGGGCGGGCGGAGCAGGAGAAAGACGACGTTCGGACACCGGAGGCTGCAATCGGGGCTACAGGTAAGCCGGCCATGATACCCGAGCGCCGGCGCTATCTCGACTGTCCTGCGCCGATGGCTGCTCTGGTCAGAAGCGGTAGGCGGTGCTGGTCATCACTTTGGCGCTGGCCCGCATCGCCGCCCGAATCGCCGCCGGCAGCGGTCGGGCGCCGCGCTGCTCGGCGGCATCGGCGTGGGCGACTTCGTCGGCTTTCATCTGCGCGACGATGGCCCGGCTGCGAAGGTCTTGGCGGGGCAGGGCGTGTCCGGGATCGGACAGGTGGCTGTCGAGATGGGCTTCGACCTGACGTTCGGTTTCGACGACAAAGCCGAGATTCCAGCCGTCGCCAGCAAGACCGGCACCGGCGCCGAGCACGAAGGCGCCGCCAAACCACAGCGGATTGAGCCAGGACGGCCGGCTGTCCAGCTCGCGCAGCCGATCGGCACACCAGGCGAGATGGTTGGCTTCGTCGGCGGCAGCGGCCAGCAGGTGGGCGCGCAGGTTCTGGTCGCGTGCGGTCAACGCCTGACCCAGATAAAGCGCCTGGGCGCAGATCTCGCCGACATGGTTGACCCGCATCAGGCCGGCGGCATGCTGCTGCTCGGCCGGACTGAGTTCGGCCTCGGCGATGCCGGTCGCAGGATTCGCTCGTCCGGCCGGTGGGCTGGCGAACAAGGTGCGCAGCACCTGATCGGCACCGGCGAGCAGCAGGTCCAGCGTATTGAGCTGACGGTCGGAAGTCATGGCGATGATCTGGCGAGACGGACGGAAAGGCGGATCATACGCAATCCCGACCGGCACGCGGGCTTGACCTGGGTCAATTTGCCGCAGTGGTCGGCAGGCAGCCGTCGGCAACAGCCGCTACACTGGGCGCCAGTTGAGCGAACAGCGACGGCGGCGCGTATCAGGGGAAGCCCTGATGCAAGGTCGCGTTCACCGTTTTTCTTATCCCGAACCGTGGAGAGCCATGATGAAATCTGTGTTGCTGACTGCCGTACTGCTGGCTGCTGCTGGTACGGCCCAGGCCAATCCGGCTGAAGAGCTGATGAAGAAATACGCCTGCGTGGCCTGCCATGCGATCGACACCCAGCTGGTCGGCCCGGCCTACAAGAAAGTGGCCGAAAAGTATCGCGGCGACAAAAAAGCCGAAGCCATGCTGGTCCAGAAAATCCTCAATGGTGGTGCCGGTACCTGGGGTCAGATCCCGATGCCGCCGCACAAAGGCCGGGTCACCGATGCCGAAGCGCTGACCATGGTCAAGCACATCCTGGCGCTGAAATGAGGTTCATCGCGGGATACCGGGAAATGCGGCTTTGATCTTCAAGAAGAAGTAGCTGTTATCCCGGTAGCCGTAGGCCATGCGCTTGATCACCTTGATGCGATTATTGACGCCCTCCAGCAG
>JBKBHF010000032.1:0-48436 GCA_046297695.1 Permianibacter sp.
CGTGCGCGAGAAACAACTCGCGCCACTCCTGAATGGAGCTGCGAGCCGCACCGACCTGGCGACTGGTTTGGACGACAGATTGCCCAGTGGCTAACGCTAATACGGCGGTGGCTCGGCGCACTACGATCACCTCCTTCGATTTCTGAACCAGGCGTTTCAACCGGCGCACTACCGGGCGTGACAACTTGCGGATATCATCAAACATCTCAGGCAGGTCCTTGAGCGGATGTGGTTGGTGCCTGTTCGATCAAGCGACCTTGCCTGAGTTCAATTCAAAGTGATCGGGATTTCGGAACGGCTATTTAGCTGAGCCAGCTGCTTCGGCTTTTCATTTTCTGTGTGTCATCCCCGCGCAGGTGGATGATTCCGATTCCCCTCCTTTTTAAGGAGGGGTTAGGGGCGGTTGCGGAGCCAAAATCAGGCAACGAAATATGTCGCTCGCCCCGTCGCATACAAAGCTTAACCACCCCCAGCCCCTCCTTGACAAGGAGGGGAGTTGAAGCGGCGATTCTCTTTGTTTTTTCTCTGCGCGAAGCGTGCTTTTGATTTTCCCGCCGTCTGACGAGCCGAGCAACGTAATGGAGTTCGGGTTAATAGCCCGTAGCGCCAGCGGAGGGGCGAGGCAGGGATGCCGAAGCCTTTTCAGACTGTGCAGGGATGCACTGTCTGAAAAGCCCCAGACGGAATGAGCAGCGCAGGGAACCGCTAAAACGGTTTCATCGTTTTAGCGGCGAGGAATACAGGCAATGTTCTTTGCCTACTTTCTTGCGCCAAGAAAGTAGGCCGCCCGCCGGGGCGGGACCCGGCAGCGGCCTTGAATTACGAGACTGAGTCGAATACAGAGGAAACCAACATGCGTCCGAAACCGCTACGCGGGTTTGGACCTACGGATTCCTCGGTCGAAAAAAGAACAGCCTTTTCAGATGATTTGGCTCTTTCCGCAAGGATTCAACAAGTAGAGGATCTTCTGTGCCGATAAAAAACGGGAGCACTGCAAAAAGCAGACAGTACGGAAACAGATAAAACAACGGCATAAGGAGCTGAAAGCCGGATTTCGCTTCTTCCGGTGTTTCTATATCCCACATAAGGAAAATGGAGCTTCTTGGGTATGGAGATGAGAGCCAGTTATCAAACGGAACGCGCTGAACGTGCAAGTAGTCGCTTCTCAATGCCAAACGAAATCTGACCTCTTGATTAGTTGTAGATTGTTCTCTGGCAAGATTAAGTTTCTCTTGTGGAAGTTCGCCTGAAACGGATCGGCCAAATCGATTTACTATCCGATTAAGTAGAATGACTTTCCTTCCATCGACTTCACCAAATGGAGTTGCTACTAATAACTCTTGTCTACGCCATGATGCATTCTCCGATATCACTGTCGAATCGGAAAAGTTTGGGTGGTGTGGACTTTTAAATGAGTAGTATTCTCCGATATGACTCGCGCTTAGATTTGAGAAGTCGGTCGCCATCGTATGGCCGTCGCCTTTTTGCTGGTAGAAGGTGGCTATAAATGCGGGTGCAAGCAGTGCGAATACTTTTAAGCCGGCTAATTTTCCTATGTTAGCGCTTGCGTCAGTGCTTCTCGAAAACAGGTCAGGGAGCCTATTGAGAATAAAGAGTACAAGGGCAATTATCGTGATTAGGCATGCGACAGAACTCTCGCCTGGGCCTAACTGAAATTTCTTGACAAGGATGGGCAGAAGGTACAGTACTGGAAGCGGGAGCAGCGCGTGTGGGATGCAGTAGTAAAGTGCAATATGGCGATTTTTCAAGATGCCGTTCTCTGTAAAGCTTAGTAGAAGTAGTCTCTATCTGAAGATGTGGAGCGTCATCCCCGCCTATCAATCTTCCTCGCCAACATCACCGCCGTCGTCGTCTGCTTAACCCCCTCAATCGCCCCAATTTCATCCAACACCTGATCGAGGCGCTCCGGCGACTCCGCCCGCAACAGCAACATGTAATCCCAAATCCCGCTGACCGCCGACAATTCTTCAATCTCCGGAAGCCGCCCCAAGCGCTTCACCACTGCGGGCCCGACTTTCGGCTCCACTTGCAGCGCACAGTACGCTCGCAGCCCCTTCTCTTCGCCGGGTTTACCGAGCCGAACACCATAGCCGCCGATGACACCGGTCTTCTCCAGCCGGGCGATACGCGCCACAACCGTGGTGCGGGCAACGCCGAGCTTACGGGCGAGGGTGGCGGTGGCTTCGCGGGCATTGGCTTGCAGCAGGGTCAACAGTTGGCGGTCGAGATCGTCGAGCGGGTCCATGGGGGGCGTCTTTAGCGGTTTCGGTTTAGCGGCTTGGTTGGCAGTGGCAATCACCCCCCCAGCTTCCCCCTAGCAGGGGGAGGAGAGAAAAGCCCTTTCCCTTGAGGGGAGAGGGTTGGGTGAGGGTAAGGCCTGGGGGCGAGCAAAACGTCTGCGACGTCCCTGTTCCGCCGAATCAACCAGTCATTTCGTCATTCCGACGAGTCTAGCCTGCTTTTCGTCGAATTGCTCGCTTTGATCTGACGAAGCTGCTGCGCAGAATTTGCGCCGTCTATTGCCCCAGTTTTTCTGTGCCGAGTCTAGCCTACAGACCCGTCCCGGGGCTTACTCAAATCTGCGGAGGGAAGAACCATGGCAGCTAACGATTTCAAACGCGCGCTGGTGCTGGGCGGCGGCAAGATTGGTGTCGCGATCACCACCATGCTGGCGTCGACTGGCGAATACGACGTCACCGTCGGCGACATGCGTCCGGTCAACTTCGACATCCCCGGCGTCAAGAGCGTGATTGTCGATGCCAGCAACGAAGCCTCGCTGCTCGCTGCCATGCAAAATGCCGATTTCGTGCTGAACGCGCTGCCGTTCTTCGCTGCCAAGGGCGTCGCCGCTGCCGCGGCCAAGGCCAAGGTGCACTACTTCGATCTGACCGAAGACGTCGCCGCCACCAATGCCATCAAGGAAATCGCCAAGACCGCCGAAACCGCGCTGATGCCGCAGTGCGGCCTGGCCCCGGGCTTCATCGGCATTGCCGGTTATGACCTCGCCAAGAAGTTCGACAAGCTGCAGGACGTGAAAATGCGCGTCGGTGCGCTGACCCGCTACCCGACCAACACCCTGAAGTACAACCTGACCTGGTCGACCGACGGTCTGATCAACGAGTACTGTGAGCCGTGCGACGCCATCGTCAACGGCGAGTTCATGAAAGTGCAGCCGCTGGAAGGTCTGGAAACCCTGCTGATCGACGGCGACGAATACGAAGCCTTCAACACCTCGGGTGGTCTCGGCACGCTGTGTGAAACGCTGGCCGGCAAAGTCCGCAACCTGGACTACAAGACCATGCGCTTCCCGGGCCACAACAAGATCCTGCGTCTGCTGATCAACGATCTGCGCATGATCGACAAGCGGGAAAACCTGAAGGAAATCTTCGAACACGCGATGCCGTACACCAGCCAGGACATGGTCGTGGTGTTCGTTTCGGTCACCGGCTGGAAAGACGGCAAGTACCAGCAACAGACCTTCGCGACCCGCATTTTCCCGAAACAGATCGCCGGCATGACCATGACCGCCATCCAGCTGACCACCGCTGCCGGCATCGTCACCGCGATGGAGCTGATGCGCGCCGGCAAGCTGCCGCGTAAAGGCTTTGTCCCGCAAGAAGCCGTCAACCTCGACGACTTCCTGGCCAACCGTTTCGGCGGCGTCTACAAGGCCTGAACAAGCCTGAACGCGTGCCGGTTAGCTGGTGCGCCGGTCAAGTCGTACTCCCGAGCGTGTAGCCTCCGCCGACTGGCGGGGGCTCCCTCAAGCTCCGAACGTTTGACCCGTTCCCAGCCCGGTCAGGGCTGGTCAAATCCTGACCACTCCGCTATATTGCGGCGCAGCAAACTGGTCGGACCGAATCCCGCCCCGGGAGGACAGCCGGCCTTTTTATCGGCCCGAACGTTTGATGGTCCTGAATCTGGTAGCGAGGCAGTCCATGAGCAGCAACGTGCAGCAGTTGGTTTCGAAAGTGTTGGGTGCAGAGCGCGCAGTCTGGCTCTTCAATGCCATGGAAGTCGATGCCCGCCTGCTGCGCGATGGCGACACGGTCAGCCAGGCCGAACTCGCCCAGGCCATGAACATGGTGCTGTTCTCGGATCTGCTGAAGCGGGTGCCGGAAGGCGCGCAGTATGTCGATGACGCCATCCGCATCGGCCGCAAGATCAATTTCGATCACGGTGCGTTGCGCACCGTTGTTGCCCAGAGCGGTGCCTTGCCAGTTGGTCAGCTCGCGTTCGAACGCATTCTGAAGCCGCTCGGTTTCGTCGTCGGCGGCCTGTATCCGTTGCCGCGGCTGAAAATGACCGGCCACGTCTACACTCACAGCGAATTCCCGGAAGACATCGCCCAGTTCTTCGTCTCTGAACTGCACGTCGATCAGTTCTCGCCGGCGTTCCAGCAAGCCGTTGCCAATGTCGTCGGCAACTCGCGCGAGCCGCTGACCGCCGACAGCAAGGCGCTGCTGGCCAAGCTCGCCAAGCAGAAAGCACTGAGCAAGGACGAAGCATTGGCGCTGTTGCCGAACATCGTGGAATGCTTTGCCCGTCAGCACGCGGAAGTGACCCGCGCCGATTACGAGGTGTTGCTGAAAGAATCGGCCGAGATGGCCTGGATCAGCACCGAGGGCAATGCCTACAACCACGTCACCGACCGCGTCGCCGATGTGTTCGAACTGACCAAGGAGCAGAAAGCGCTCGGCCGTTCGATCAAGGAAGCGGTGGAAGTCTCGGCCAACGGCCGCGTTCGCCAGACTGCGTTCAAGGCCGCACAAGTCGAGCGCCGGATGATCGACAGCGATGGCCGCGTCGCCACCTACACCGTGCCGGGCTCGTTCTACGAATTCATCACCCGCGACAAATTCCTCGACGAGGCCTCGGGCGAGTGGAAGCTGGATCTGACGTTCGATTCCAGCAACGCCACCGGCATCTTCAAGATGACCGATGCCGCGAAAGTCGCGTAATCGATGCGAAAAGAAAGGGGCGGTTTGACCGCCCTTTTCTTTTGTCATAACGAACGTAGCAACGGCGTTTGCGTTCAGCGCGGAATTGCCTTGCTCAAGGTTTCGCTGCGTTCGGCATTCGAAAATAAATCACCCGCTGCTCGCCGTCCTTGCTCAGCAGCGTGACTTCATCATAGCGAGCGCCCGCGTACTCGCGCAGCGACTGGCTCAGCTTCTGCCAGTCGCGGTAGTGCAGCCACAGCCATTCCTGCTGTTTTTGACTGAATGCGAGCGGGTTGCTGATGCCGGGAAAATGAACGGCGTTGCGCCGATCATGGCCCGGGCCGGTAAACGGCATCGTGCTGGTGCTGGAACGCGTCGCTGGCGTCGGTGCCGTTGTCGACGGTGGCGCGCTGACACAGGCGCTCAGACCAACGCCGCAAAGCAGCAGCATGATGCGCGTTGCCGGTTTCATGTCCGCGGCCTCCGGTGCCGAGCAGGGGCGCTCAATCGACTGAGTATGGCTCCATTTTGACGTCTTCGACGCTGGTGCCGCGCATCCGGATCAAGCCCTTGTAACGGCGTGCGCCGTTCGGGGTGAATTCGAACTGATAGACCCGGACAACGGTCGTGCCGCCGCCATGTGCGCGGCCAAAGCCGAGGTGAACCCGCTCCACCGTGTCGTCGATCAAGGTCAGGCCATAACGCTCGCACTCGCGCTTGGCCGCCTGGCGGGCATTCTCGCGCGCCTGCATGCTGTGCCACCAAAACCAGGCCGCTGCACCGAGCAGGGCAAAAAACAAAATGCGGGTCATGAATGCATTACCTTGATGGAGTGACGGCATCGACTGCGGCCAGGCTGGCCTGCGCTTTCTTGCTCAAGCCTGCCCGTACGATCGCATAGGCCTCGCGCACCATTGCCAGTACCGCGGGTTCTGCCAGCGTCATCGTCGGCTGCAGACTGACCCAATGGTGTTTGGCCAGGTACGGCGCCGGCACGATGCCGGGTTGATCGGTCAGTTCCAGAAACCGATCGGCCGGGACTTTCACCGATATGCGTTGCAAGACGCCGTTTTCCACGCTCAGACAGCAAAACATTTTGCCATGAACCGAGAACACCACGTCGTTGCCCCATTTGATGTCGCAGTGACTGCCGGGCAGCGCCAATGCCTGCTGTGCAATGCTCGCTTGCAGGTTGGCAAACCGGCTGTCGGTCATCGTGATTTCCAAGGCTAGTGGCGTCGCTCGGCACCTTACGGCAACGCTGGCAGTCGCGCAATTTGGCCGCTGTTGTGCAGGCAACAAAAAGGGCAGCTTGCGCTGCCCTTTTGGCCGAATCCGTAACGATTACTTGTCTTTGTCGTAGGTGCCAACCGAGACCTTGTCGACGCCGGCTTCTTTGGCGGCATCAACAACACTGATCAAGATGTCGGTGTCGCTGTCCTTGTGGGCCTGGACGATGACCGAGGCATCCGGCGCTTCGGCCAGGGTTTTCTCGACGTTGGCGCGAACGGCGCGGACATCGATTTCGCGATCATTGAGGATGATCTGGCCGGTGCTGTTGATGGTGATCAGCACGTTGGCTTTGACCTTGGTGGTGGTCGCGGCCTGACCGGACGGGCGCTGGATATCGAGACCCGCTTCCCGGACGAAGGACGTGGTCACGATGAAGAAGATGAGCATGATGAACACGATGTCCAGCATCGGGGTCATGTCGATTTCGGCGTCGTCACCGGCTCCGGCGTGCTTCTTGCGCATGGCGAATCTCGTTATCAGTCTAAATGGACACAGCAGCCCGGCCGACAGACCGGGGCTGGCACTATAGCCGAGGCCCGGAGACCGATCCAGCGCGGGCGTTTGGTGAATTTTGCCTCCGTTGCTACGGTCCGTTGGCGCTGTGTCGATGTCACGCTGGTCAGGCCAGTATCACGGTATAGCTTTGCTCGCCGGTGACGCGGCCGCCGCGCTCGGGCGCGAGGCTGCGTTCATGCAGCTGCAGCTGGCCGTCGGTGCGGAGGGTCAGCAGGGTGGCGGCTCGGGTGCCGTAGTGCGGACCGGTGATCAGCATCGGCGACAGCCAGCGCTCCTTGTCGAGGCCGATGCCGGTATCGGGTAGTTCGTGGTCGGCGGCGACCTGGCCATCGGCCAGCCGGTCGAGCCAGTGCGGGCCCGGCGCGCCGCCCTCGGCCAACAATCCGGCCAAGGCGGCCTTGGCGCGACGGGCTTTCGGCCACGGCGCATCGAAATCACCGTTCGACAGCGCCCAGAGGCCGGGCTCGACGGGCCGACCGGGAAAGCGGTTGCTGCCGTAGTGCAGCCGCAGGCGGCTGCCTTGCCAGTCACCGAACAGCAGATTGAAGCCGCTATACTGCCGGGCCGCGGCGAGCTGGCCCTGGAGTTGTTCGGCATCGAGTGCCGGGTTGTGCAGCCAATGCGGAACGAGTTCGCCGCGAGAGCGAGCACTTGCTTGCGGCGGCCCTTCGCGGACATTGGTGACGGCGGCGAACCGGCCGTTGCGATGGGCGCCGAGCCAGGTGCCGCCAGCCGCCAGATCGATACCGGCCAGCGTCGCCGCGTCCGGCCACCAAGCCAGCGCCTGGCTCGGCCGGGCGGTGAATTCGTCACGGTGGGCAAGCACGATCAGCGGGTAGTCCGGGTGGACCTCCCGCGCCAGCACAATCAGGCACACGAGTACATGGATCCAGCGTTTTTCCAGTCGCCAGTTTACCTGTCGCTTGCCCTGGCTTGCTTGGCGCTCGGCGCGCTGTCCGGGCTGATGGCCGGCCTGCTCGGCATTGGCGGCGGCTTGATCCTGGTGCCGGGCTTGCTGTGGCTGCTGCCGCAGGTCGGGGTGCCGGCGGCCACGGCGATGCCGTCGGCACTGGCCAGTTCGCTGGCCGCCATCGTGCTGACCGCAGTCGCCTCAACGCGTGCCCACGCCCAGCGCGGCGCCGTGCAATGGCCGCTGGTGCGCCGGCTGGCACCGGCGGTGGCCGTGGCCGCCGTACTCGCCGGGACCGTTGCGGCGCAGCTCGGCTCGCGCTGGCTGACGCTGCTGTTCGCCTTGTTCGCCATCACGCTGGCGTTGCGCACGGTCCGTGTCAGCATGGTGAGTGCCACCCGGACGCCGCCGCCGGCCTGGGCCTGGCCCGGCTGGGGCGCCGGTATCGGTTTGCTGTCCGGGCTGGTTGGCATTGGCGGTGGTTCGCTGACGGTGCCGCTGCTGCTGCACTACGGCGTGCCAATCACGCAGGCCGTGGCGACCTCGGCTGCCGTCGGGTTGCCGATCGCGGCGTTCGGTACGCTCGGCTATGTCGTTGCCGGCTGGCAGGCCGGCAGCGCAACAACAATGCCGCCGGGGGCGACCGGCTTTGTATACTGGCCGGCGGTGCTGGCGATTACGCTGGCTTCGTGGTTTACCGCACCGGTCGGTGCCCGCTTGGCGCATCGCTGGCCGGCAGCGCGCCTGCGGCGACTGTTCGCGGTCTTTCTCGCCGTGGTCGGCGCCCGCTTGCTGGTCAAAGCATTATTTGCGCTGTGAGCGCGGCCGCCGCTGCGGACAAAAACGATAAGGATGAACAATGGATTTTCCGGTCATTGATCCGGTGATTGTCTCGCTCGGCCCGATCGCGCTGCGCTGGTACGGGCTGATGTACCTGCTCGGTTTTCTGGCGGCGTGGTGGCTCGGCAGTGTCCGCGCCAAACAGCCGGGCAGCGGCTGGACAACCGAGCAAGTCAGCGATTTCCTTTTTTACGGTTTTCTCGGTGTCGTCATTGGCGGCCGGCTCGGTTACGTGTTCTTCTACCAGTTCGGTTTGTTCCTCGACAATCCGCTGTATCTGTTCAAGATATGGGAAGGCGGCATGTCGTTCCACGGCGGCCTGCTCGGCGTGATGGTGGCGTTTTTCTGGTATGCCAAGGCGCAGAAACGCACGTTCTTCCAGGTCGCGGATTTCATGGCGCCGCTGGTGCCGCCGGGCCTGTTCTTCGGCCGCATCGGCAATTTCATCAACGCCGAGTTGTGGGGGCGCGAAGCCGGCCCCGATGTGCCGTGGGCGTTTCGCTTTCCGACCGACCCGCAGGGCCTGCTCCGGCACCCGTCGCAGCTGTACGAAGCGCTGCTCGAAGGTGCGCTGTTGTTCGCGATGCTGTGGTGGTTTTCCTCACGCAAACCGCCGCAGATGGCGGTCAGCGGTTTGTTCGCGCTCGGCTACGGCGGGTTTCGTTTCATTGTCGAATTTTTCCGCGAGCCGGATGCCCATCTCGGCTTGCAGGCGCTCGGTCTGTCGCGTGGCCAGTGGCTCTGTGTGCCGCTGATCGCGCTGGGTGCGGTGTTGATCATCTTGGCGTATCGCAAGGCGTCGGCGCAGCCGGCGTTGGCGAAATAAAACGGATTGTCGTTGATGCAAACTTATCTGAATCTGCTGCGTGACGTGCTCGACAACGGTGCCCAGAAAGCGGACCGCACCGGTACCGGTACCCGCTCGTTGTTCGGTGCCCAGATGCGCTTCAATCTGCGCACCGGGTTTCCGCTGGTCACCACCAAGAAACTGCACCTGCGCTCGATCATCCACGAGCTGCTGTGGTTTCTGAATGGCGACACCAACATCAAGTACCTGAAAGACAACGGCGTCAGCATCTGGGACGAATGGGCCGATGCTGATGGCAACCTCGGCCCGGTCTACGGCTATCAATGGCGCAGCTGGCCGGCGCCGGATGGTCGTCATATCGATCAGATCAGCCAGGTGGTCGAACAGATCCGCAAGAACCCGGATTCGCGCCGGCTGATCGTCAGTGCCTGGAACGTGGCCGATCTGGACAAGATGGCGCTGCAGCCCTGCCATGCGCTGTTCCAGTTTTATGTCGCCAACGGCGAGCTGAGTTGTCAGCTGTATCAGCGCTCGGCCGATATCTTCCTCGGCGTGCCGTTCAATATCGCGTCGTATGCGCTGCTCACGCACATGGTGGCGCAGCAGTGCGAGCTGCAGGTCGGTGATTTTGTCTGGACCGGCGGTGACGTGCACCTGTACAGCAACCACATCGAGCAAGCCCAAGAACAACTCAGGCGCGCGCCGCTGCCGCCACCGCGTTTGCGGATCGCCCGCAAACCGGCCGATCTGTTCTCGTACCGGTTCGAAGACTTCGAAATTCTCGATTACCAATCCCATCCGGCGATCAAAGCGCCGGTTGCCGTCTAGGAGGCCGCATGCGGCGCTGGCAGAGCATCGTGTGTGGCGGCTTGCTGCTCGGTTTTGCCAGCACCGTTGCCGCTGCCGATTACACGGTTGTCATGCCGGCCGATCGGGCGCGCATCGAAGCAACATTGCCCCAGGCCGTCGGCATCGAGCGGGTCCGGCTGCTGTATCAACTGAGCGAGCTGGATCGCAATGCCGAACCGCAAGCGGCGCTCGACGCGGCCCGGGAAGCGCTGGCGCTGGTCGAATCGCTGGCGGGCGATGATGCCCGCGAATTGTACAGCTTGCTGCTCGCCAACAGTGCCTGGGCGTACGCCATGCTCGGCGATTATGTCCGCGCCCAGCAGGATGCCGAGCAGGGTCTGATCGAAGCCCGCCAGTTCCGCTATCAGCGGGCGGAAGCGCGCAACTTGAATGTGCTCGGCGTGATCAGTCGCGCCATCGGCGATCTCGATGGCGCGCTTGGTTACTTCCAGCAGACGCTGGTGCTGGAGGATGCGCTCGGCAATCGCCATCGCAAGACCTCGGCGCTGAACAATCTCGGCGTGCTGTTTCTGAGCCTGGAACGCCTGGACGATGCGTTTTCGATGTTGCGCGAAGCCGAGCAGCTGTCGCGCGAGCTCGGCGATGAAAAGCTGCAGGCCTATTCCTGTATCAACCTCGCCGACGCGTATGTCGACAGCAAAGAATACGAGCAGGCACTGAGCTGGCTGGAAAAAGCGGCGGCCTTGCCATCGCAGATCCCGCAGCTGTTCACCCAGGCCCACATCCAACATAGCCGCGGTCAGGCGTTGGCCGGCCTCAAGCAGTACAGCGCTGCCCGCGCCGCGTTCAGTCAGGCGCTCGCCATGCGTGAGCAGATCCGCGACGAGGCCGGGCATGCGCAAACCCGGGTGGAGCTGGCACGGCTGGCCATGCAGCAACGCGAATTCCAGGAAGCCAACGAGCAACTGAACCGGGCCGAAGCGACCAGCAAACGTATCGGTCATCGGGTTTTGTTGCAGGAAGTGCTGCAGGTAAAAACCGAGTTGCTGGAAGCGCAGCAGGATTACCGTGGCGCGCTTGCTGCCAGCCGGGAGCGGGACGCTTTGGGCCGGGCCATTTTTTCTGAACGGGCGGCGCTGCGGGTCGGCCAGTTCCAGAGCCGCTTGTCGCTGGCGCAGCGGGAAAACCAGATTGCCAACCTGACCCGGGAAAACGAGATCCAGCAGCTCCACGTCCGGCAACAACGGCTGGCGTTGTGGGGCGGTGCCAGCGCCGGCTTGTTGCTGCTGATCATCGCCTTGCTGATTTTCTTCCGCTTGCGCAGTGGCCGCCGGATGGCGGAAGCGGCAGCGGCGAGCCGCAGCCGTTTTCTGGCCCAGATGAGCCACGAGATCCGCACGCCGATGACCGGCATCATTGGCGTCAGTGAACTGCTGCAGGACACACCGCTGAATGCCGAGCAACGCGAGCTGCTGCAAACCATCCGGCAAAGCGGTGAATCGCTGCTCAGTCTGGTGAACGACATTCTCGATTTGTCCAAGCTCGATGCCGGCCGCCTGCAGCTGCACAGCCAGCCGTTTGATTTGCGCCAGTTGTTGGAATCGGTGCTCGATGTGTTTGCCCTGCAGGCCGAGCAGAAGCAGCTGGCGCTGAACTATTCGCTGCCGTTGACGGCGCCAGTGCGGGTGCAGGGCGATCCGCTGCGGCTGCGGCAAATTCTGCTCAACCTGCTTGGCAACGCGATCAAATTCACCGAGCAGGGTGCGGTGGATTTGCGGGTGCAATGGCTCGCGGGCGATGGCCGGCCGACCATGCTCGAATTGATTGTCGAAGACACGGGTATCGGCATTGCGCCGGAAGTGCAGAGCCAGATGTTCGAGCCGTTCTCACAAGGCGTTGCCGACGCGCGTGCCATGGTTGGCACCGGTCTCGGGCTGACCATCAGCCGCCAACTGGCGCGGCTGATGGGCGGCGACATCAGCGTGCAGAGCCGGGTCGGTAGCGGTTCGCAATTCATCGTCCACATCCAGCTGCAACAACTGGAAGCCGAAGCGCCGGCGATCGCCACGCTGACCGTGCCGGCGGTATTCGGCTGGCAATTGTCGGACGCGCTGCACCAGCACTTGCAGCAGCTGCTGCAGCAGGTGGGCGTGCGCTACGTCGAAGTCGGCAATGCCGGCATCGCCTCATTGATTGCGGTGAAACCGGCGTTGCTGATCGCACCGGCCGGCGCCGGCAACGATGCGGTGCTCGGTCAACTGCGACAGGCACTACCGCTGTGCCGGGTGTTGTTGCTGGCCGGGCCGCAGGCGCGTAAACGGCTGCGGGAAAAACCGGTGCTCGCCGATGCCGTGTTGCCGTTGCCGCTGCGGCCGGCGGAATTGTTTGCCGCGCTGTTGCCGGGCAACAGTGTCGCAGAGCCGGTACCGGCGCCGTCAGCAGTGGTCGCGATGCCGGCTGCCGATAATTCTGGCCAGTGCCGTCAGGCGCTGATCGTCGATGACAATGAAATCAATCGCCGGGTTGCGCAAAAACTGCTGGAACGGTTTGGTTTTCAGGTGACCACGCTCGATGGTGGCCGACCGGCCGTGGCATTGCTGCAGGAACGGCAATTTGATGTGGTGTTCATGGATTGCCAGATGCCTGACATGGATGGCTTCGATGCCACCCGAGCCATCCGCGGTAACGAAGGCGGCGATCGGCATCAGCTGATCATCGCGATGACCGCGCACGCGCTCAAAGGTGATCGCGAGCAATGCCTGCACGCCGGCATGGACGATTACCTGACCAAGCCGGTGAAACTCGATGCGCTGGCTGAGGTATTGGCGCGTTGGGGCTTGCAGGTGCCAAAGGCGCAGCAAGCCTGAGTCTGGTTCAACCGGCTTGATCGCCCATCAGCTGCTGCGCCAGCCATTGCCGCAACTGGCCGCCGTGCATCGCGCCATTCTGGCGGGCGATTTCCTGGCCGCGATAAAACAGCGCGATGGTCGGAATGCTGCGGATGTTGAACTGTGCGGCCAATGCCGGTTCGGCCTCGGTGTTGACCTTGACGAAGCGCAGCTGTGGTTCAAGACTGCGTGCGGCATCGGCGAACACCGGCGCAAATGCTTTGCAGGGGCCGCACCACGGCGCCCAGAAATCGATCACCACCGGCAGATCGGTGTGTTGCAGAATCGCCGGCAGATTGCTGGCTCCGGCTTCGATCGGCGCGCCTTGAAACAGCGGTGCCTGACAGCGACCGCAGCGCGGTTGCCGATCAATCCGATCCGCCGGAAAGCGATTGCCGGTGTGGCATTGTGGACAGGTCAGGTGCACCAGATCGGTCATGATAAAAATCTCCGCCGCGTGCCGCGGCTACAGGGAGGGCATGGCGTTTAATCACCATGCAATGCAATAGTCAATACGATGGGGACGGCGCTGGCAAAAGGCAAGCCTGCCAGCATCTTGCCAAGGTGCAGTTCGGTCTATGCAGTTCAGTTAATAAGGACACGCTCATGAACAGGCTTCAATATCTTGCAGTCTCGCTGGCGCTGGCATTCAGCACCGTGGTCTTGGCAGCCGAGCTGCCGACATTGGATATGAACGCGGCGAGCGAGCTCAGTCCGGAGCTCATCACCGGCGGCCAGCCCAGCCGTGCGGATCTGGAAAAACTCAAAGCCGCCGGCATCACCACCGTGATTAACTTGCGCGGCGCCAGCGAGGATGCCGGTTACGATGAAGCTGCCGCAGCGAAAGCGCTCGGTCTGAACTATGTCAGCATTCCGATCGCCGGCGCGGGCGACATCACGGCCAGCAACGCAGCCAAACTGGATGCCGCCTTGCGTGCTGCCGAAGGCAAGACCCTGCTGCACTGCGCCAGCAGCAATCGCGTTGGCGCCTTGTTGGCGTTGCGGGCCGCGGCCGCCGGCCAGAGCGAAGAAGAAGCGATCAGCTTTGGCAAAAGTGCCGGCATGACTTCGCTGGAGGCGGTGGCACGGGCGCAAATCCAAGCCGTCGCGCCGTGCAACCCGATGATGAAGGTGTGTCCTTGACGGCCTCGCCTGCCCGCGGCGATCCGGTTCGTCGTGGGCGCGCCGATACAGTGGCGCTAGCGTGGCGAGTCAGCGCGCCGGAGCCGGTTCGAGTGGCACGCTGACACTGAACGCGCCGCGCAGTTCACCAGGACTGAAACCGATGGCGTGATCCGACGGATACAGCAAGCGCAGGCTGTCGCGAATCTCGTCACTGAGCTCGGTGCCATGGCACATCACGCACGGTCCCTGCAGCGCGATCGCCTGCATGACATGCAGGCGTGGTGCACCGCTGCCATCCAGCACTTCTTCAAAGCGCAGCTGGTTGATGTCGGGCGCAGCCGGCGCGGCGGCGGCAAATTGCTTCAGCACGCCGGATTCGAACGTGTCCGGGGCATTGGCCGGATTGCGCCAGCGTTCACTGGTGCGCCGGATGGTCACACCGAGCGATTGGTTCAGCTGGGTTGCAATGGCCGGCGCGCGTTCCCGGCAGATGCGGATTGCCGCGACGCCGCCACCTTGTTGCAAGGCGGTTTGCAGCTCCAGCTTGAGCTGGCGCTGCATTTCGCTGATGGCCTGATCGGCGCGCGCACGCGCCAGCTGCAGTGTGGCCGTGTCCGGTTCCCCGGCCGCAACCGTTGCCGCCAGCAATGCACTGGCGGCAGCCAACACGGTTTGAACTCGCATGCTTGCCCTCCTGGCGCCCGGTTCAGCGCGCTTCGTCGATCATCGTGGTCAACTTCTGCTCGACTTCTTCGGCAACGCTGAACAACTCCGGCGCGTCGCTGAACATCGCCAGCAGCGCGGTCGGTTTGACCATGCCGATATGGCTGCCCTTGCCATCGCGGTAAATGGCGACACGGCAGGGCAGCACCACCGCCATGCCCATGTCGGCGCTGAGCACTTCCTTGGCCCTGTGCGGGTTGCAGACGTCGAGCACGCGGCAGGGTGCACCGAGCGTGACGCCTTTGCTCGCCATCGTGGCTTCCAGATCGTGCTGGTGAATGACGCCGAAACCGTGCTTCTGCACCGCCGCGGTCAGATCGGCCACCAGTTGATCGACGCTTTTGTTGCTGTCTACGACATAACGCATGGGGTGATGCTCCGTTGATATAAGTGGTTCAGGCGCCGGGCTGTACGCCGAGTTTGCGCAGGATGCTTTCCAGCAGGCACCACTTGGTGAACGCGCTCTGCAGCAGGTTCAAGCCGACGAACGCGGTGAACGCCAGCCAGTATTCCGAGACAAAAACCGGACTGCCTTTGACGCCGAGCGCCAGCGACAGCAGCACAAAGAAGCCGGCGAACATGCGCACCAATTGCCAGGATTTCATTTTTCACACTCCTCGAAGCCAGCGGGCTTCATGCTGATTTGACTACGACGCTTTAACCACAACACCATTGCCATCCCGGACGCTGACCGCGACCGGAATGCCGTGTCGGACGCTTTCGGTCACGACACAAAAATCCTCGAACTGCGCCAGTGCCCGCTCCAGGTGCGGCAGCGCTTCGCTGGCATCGGCCAACTGGATGTCGACCTGCAATTGCGCGATGCGCCAGCGGTTGTTGTCATTGCGGGCGAGCTCGGCTTCAACGGTCGCGGCCAATGGCGACGGCTGATCCTTGTACTTGCGTAGCGCGAACAGCAGCGACGCCGACAGACAGTTGGCTACCGATGCCGCCAGCACCCGGGCCGGATTCGGCCCGCTGCCGGCACCGAGCGGCGCCGGCTCATCAGTCAGCAGTGGCTCGACCCCGGCCAGATCCCAATTCATCTGGAACTGGAAATTGTCGAGCTGGCGAATCGTAAAGCGAAAACGGTTGTCGCTCATGATCAGGCTCCTGCCGAAGTCGTGGAGGTGTTCGGCGCCAGATGGCGGTGCCGGAACGCGATGAAATAGAGCAGTGGAATGACGACCAGCGTCAGCACCGTTGACACCAGCACGCCGAAGATCAGCGAGATGGCGAGACCGTTGAAGATCGGATCGTCGAGAATGAAAAACGCGCCGAGCATTGCCGCCAGGCCGGTCAGGATGATCGGCTGGGCACGGGTCGCTGCCGACTGGATAATGGCCGTGCGGAATTCAACACCATCGCGAAGCTGCAGCTCGATGAAATCGACCAGCAAAATCGAGTTGCGGACAATGATACCGGCGAGCGCAATCATGCCGATCATCGAGGTCGCGGTGAATTGGGCACCGAGCAGGGCATGGCCCGGCATCACGCCGATGACCGTCAGCGGGATCGGCGCCATGATGATCAGCGGCGTCAGATAGGAGCGAAACTCGGCGACCACCAACAGGTAGATCAGGATCAAGCCGACCGCATAGGCCGCGCCCATGTCACGGAAAGTCTCAAACGTGATCTGCCACTCGCCATCCCACTTGATCGCGTAATCGGTCCAGGCCTGCGGCGGTTGCTGAATGAAATATTCACCGAGCTTGTCTTGGC
The DNA here is from genome assembly GCA_046297695.1 of Permianibacter sp. Taxonomy (GTDB): domain Bacteria; phylum Pseudomonadota; class Gammaproteobacteria; order Enterobacterales; family Permianibacteraceae; genus Permianibacter. Next base: position 16,600 of record JBKBHF010000032.1, read on the forward strand.
CGGGCAGTTCGATATCGGCGAGCGCGCTGCGAATGGCAAACATGCCGTACAACGGACTGTCATTCGCACCGGTCTTGTCGGCCACGACATAAATCACCGGCAAACCATTCTTGTGGTACAGCACCTGTTCGCGCTGGCTCTGTTCGATCGTCACCAGCTCGGACAACGGCACTTGCTTGCCGGTGACGCTGGTGACGGTCAGTTTCAGCAGATCGTCGAGTTGCGATTGGTTGGCGCGCGGCAAGGTCAGCCGCACCGGCGCCGGGTACTTGGCCAGCCCGTCATGCAGATAGGTGACATCTTCACCGGACAGGCCGGCGCGCAGCGTGCTGGCGATCTGTGCCTGCGAGACACCGAGCAGCGCGGCCTTGTTGCGATCGACGCGCAGATGCAGGCGCGGTGACGGCGCGACACTGCTGTCATCGATTCCGACGATGCTGGCCTGACCGGCAAACGCGGCACGCACCTGTTTGGCAACCGCGAGCCGGCCGGCGTCATCGGGGCCGTACACTTCCGCGACAATCGGTGCCAGCACCGGTGGTCCCGGCGGCACTTCGACCAGTTTCAGATCGGCGCCGAACGAATCGGCAATTTTCTGCAGTTCCGGCAGCAGGCGCTGGGCGATTGCGTGACTCTGTTCGTCGCGTTCGCTTTTCGGCAGCAGATTGACCTGCAGATCGCCCAGCTCGCTGCTCTGACGCAGATCATATTGCCGGACCAGACCGTTGAAGGTGATCGGCGCCGACAGCCCGGCATAACCTTGGTAATCCGTCACTTCCGGCACGGTCTGCAGATAGTCGCCAAGCGCGTGCAACACTGCCGCGGTCTGTTCGACCGGCGTGCCTTCCGGCATATCGATCATGACCTGGAATTCGGACTTGTTGTCGAACGGCAGCATCTTCATGACCACTGCCTGCAGCATCGGCAAGGCCAGTGAGATCGCGATCAGCAAGCCGATGCCAGCGAGCAGTTTGCGCCTGGCCTTGCTGCCGGTTTGCGGGTGCAGCAGTGGGGTGAAAATCCGGCTGAACAGGCGCTGCAACTTGCCAGCAGCTTGATCGCCGTCGTGGCTGCCATGGCTGGATTGACTGGCACCGAGCCAGCGCCGTGCCAGCCACGGTGTCAGCACAAAGGCGATCGCCAGCGAGATCAACATGCCCATCGAGGCGTTGAGCGGAATCGGCGCCATGTACGGGCCCATCAGGCCGCTGACAAAGGCCATCGGCAGCAGCGCCGCGATGACGGTGAAGGTAGCCAGAATGGTCGGGCCGCCGACTTCGTCAACGGCGCGCGGAATGATCGCGGACAGCGGTGTCCCCGGATTCAGTTGTTGATGGCGGTGAATGTTCTCGACCACGACAATCGCATCGTCGACCAGGATGCCGATCGAAAAGATCAGCGCGAACAGCGACACCCGGTTCAGCGTGAAACCGTAGGCCCATGAGGCGAACAACGTCGCGGTCAACGTCAGCAGCACGGCGATGCCGACAATCGCTGCTTCGCGCTTGCCAAGCGCGAACAGCACCAGCGCGACCACCGACAGCGTCGCGAAGATCAGTTTCTGAATGAGCTGCGTCGCTTTGGCGTTGGCGGTTTCGCCGTAGTTGCGGCTGACATGGACATTGACTTCGTCCGGGATCAGCACGCCTTTCAGCGCGTCCACTTGCGCCAGCACATTGCTGGCGACTTCGACGGCATTGCTGCCGGGCTTCTTGGTGACTTGCAGCGTGACCGCTGGCTGTACACCGTCGGCATTATCGCGTTGCCAGGTCCAGACATAGGCGTTCGGGCTCGCTGGCCCTTCCACCACTTCCGCAACCTGATGCAGATAGACCGGATTGTTGTTGTGCACGCCGACGACGAGGTTCGCCACCGCATCGGCCGAATCGAGGAACGGCCCGACGTCGATGCGGATGCTGCGGTTGTCCTGCACCAGTTCGCCGGCCGGCAAGCCCTGATTGGCACTGGCGAGCGCGTAACGCAAGTCAGCGACTGACAGATTGGCGGCGGCGAGTCGGGTGGCATCGAGCCGCACTTCGACCACGCGACCGGGGCCGCCGAGCGTTTTGATTTCACGCGTGCCCGGCACCCGCTTCAGTTCGTTTTCCAGATTGTGCGCGACCCGCTCCAGATCGTAAGCGCTGTTGTCCTGACGCGCGCTCGACAAGGTCAGTGCCAGCACCGGCACGTCATCGATGCCTTTGGCTTTGACCAGCGGCGGCAGCGCACCGAGTTTGCTCGGCAGCCAGTCGGCATTGCTATGCACGGCATCGTACAAACGGGTCAGCGCGATTTCACGTTCGACGCCAACATCGAACTGTACGGTGATCAGGGCGGCACCCGGCTGCGACACCGAATAAATGTGTTTGAGGCCGACGAGTTGACCGAGTACTTGCTCGGCCGGCACCGCGATCATCTGCTCGACATCTTTGGCCGAGGCGCCGGGAAACGGCACCATCACCGTCGCCATCGTCACGTCGATCTGCGGCTCTTCTTCACGCGGCGTCACCAGCACGGCGAACAGGCCCAACAAAGCCGCAATCAGTGCCAGCAGCGGCGTCAGTGCATTGTCCTGAAACGTGGCGGCGATGCGGCCGGAAAAGCCGAGCGCCTGATCGTCGTGCTGGCTCATGGTGTGCTCCGCTGCTGCGAGGCGGCGACCGGGTCGAGCGCGATTTGCTCGCCGTCACTGAGACCGGCGACCACTTCGACATAATCACCGCTGCGTGCACCGAGTCGAATCTGGCGCAAGCTGAATCGGTGCTGGTTGTTGAGTACATAAACCGCGCTGAGCTCGCCACGCTGAACCACCGCGCTCTGCGGCACCCGCAGCTGTGGTCGGCTGCCGATCGGGAAAATCACTTTCGCGAACATGCCGGGCAGCAAGCCGGTCGGGGTTTGCGGCAAGTCGAGCCGCACCTGTATTTGCTGGGCGTTCGGATCGGTGACCGGTAACACGGTGATCGCAGCCGCGGTCAGCGCCAGGGTCTGTTGCGGCAGCGACACCGAAACGGTTTGGTCGCGCTGCCACTGCGACAGCTGCGCAACCGGCAGCGAGGCGATGATGCGCATCGCACTCGGGTCGTACACAGTCAGCAGCGGTTTGCCCGGCACCGCCATGTCGCCCACTTGCACCTGCACGGCGCTGATCAGACCGTCGTACGGCGCCAGCACACGGGTGAAACTGCGCTGGGTGGTCGAGACATCGGTCGATGCCGACAGCGCCCGCACTTGCGCCAGCGCCGCGCGTTGGGCGGTTTCGGCGCGGTCGAGCGCGGCCTGGCCGACCAGCGATTTCTGGAACAACTGCCTGGTGCGTTCGAGCTCGGCCTGGGCGTTGGCGAGCTGGGCTTCGGCGGCCGCGAGTTCGGCTCGGCGTGCCGACTCGGCCTGGGCGGCCTCACGGTCATCGATGCGCACCAGCAGGCTGCCGCGTTTGACCGAGGCACCGGCTTCGACCGGGCGTTCGACGATGCGGCCGGCGGTCTGCGCCGACAGCACGGACTGGCGCACGGCCTCGACCACGCCATCGGCGACATAGTGGCCGCCGCTCTCGCTACGGCGTACGGTCAGCGTTTGCGGTGCTGCAGTTTCGGCGGCCGGTGCCGGGCCGGCGAGGCTGGCCAGCAAGGGCAGCGCCAGCAGCGTCGGGGTCGCCAGCGTCAGGGACAGACGAACGTTCATCGGGGCACTCCATGACAATCTTTAAATAACTATATGGTTATGTAGTTACTTAGTCAAGTCTCTGGTATGATGCGTCCATGCCGCAACCGGGGTTACGCCCCAGGCTGACTTCCGACGATCGGGCTGTGTCACTGGCTCACTGAACTACCGCATCAGGATTGAACAGTATGGAAGGTTTGAACGACGCCGCCTTGATCCGGGTCGCCGAAGTGTTCAAAGCGCTGGCCGAGCCACGTCGGCTGAAGCTGCTGAACAGCCTGCGTGACGGCGAGAAGAACGTCAGCGAGCTGGTCGCGCTGACCGACAGTACCCAGGCCAATGTCTCCAAACACCTGAGCGTGCTGCTGCAGGCCGGCCTCATTCAGCGGGAAGCGCGCGGCACGGCCGCCTATTACCGCATGGCCAACGACAGCACTTATCAGCTCTGCGACATTGTCTGCGGCCAATTGGTCAAACAGGCCGAAACGGCGCTGGCACTGCAACAACTTTTGCAACAGGGTCAGCTGACCGGCGGTCCGGACAAGCCGGTATAATCGCGGCTCTGCAGTGCGATTCCAGCGCGCTGCCCGCAAGGATGTTCTGTATGGCAACCACCATCAACGCCAAACCCCGTATCGCGATGATCGCCGCCATGGCCGCCAACCGCGTCATTGGTGACGGCAACAAGATGCCTTGGCATCTGCCGGCCGATCTGCGCCACTTCAAGAAACTCACGCTGGGTAAACCGGTGATCATGGGCCGCAAAACGTTCGAGTCGATCGGCAACAAGCCGTTGCCGATGCGGGTCAATATCGTGGTTACCCGCGATGCCAATTTTCGTGCGGCCGGCGTGGTGGTTGCCCATGATTTGCAGCAGGCCCTGAAACTGGCCGAGCCGCATGCCGCCGAAGAAATCATGATCATGGGCGGCGCCAGCATCTACGAACAGGCACTGCCGATTGCCGATCGCTTGTATCTGACCTTTATCCAGCTGAATGTGCCGGGCGATGCCCATTTCCCGGATCTGCGCCAGTACCGCTGGCGTGAGCTCGATTCCGAGTCACACACGCCGGATGCCGAGAATCCCTACAACTACAGTTTTGTCACCTATGAGCGTTTGGCCGATGCGCCAAAGGAAGTGAACCCCACCGGCAAGAGCTGGCAGCTGGTGTGATCGATTGCAAGCAATAAAAAAGCCGCGCATAGCGCGGCTTTTTTTGGCCAATATCAAAATGCATAGGTGACATGCAGGCCGACCGAATTTCCTCGTATCTCTTCGTCGGATGCGCCTTCTTCAGCCGATTCATAATTGATATATGTATACCGTGCGCCAACAGAGATATTCTGGTCGTAGCGGATATCATATTGCACGACCAAGCCAACCGCGTCATCGAACTCTTCGCTGAAACTCCCCGGGCCGTCGGGATTGAAATAAAAGGTAGGCTCGAGGTGAGCCGCAGCGCCAACACCAAGGCGATGGCGATCAAAGTTCCAAAATGGAATCACTTCCAAGACTTTGCGTTTGAAAACTGACTTGCTTGAGTCGACGTTGCTAGTCAGTCCGTCGCGCAGCAGGCCGGCGCCAATCTGCACGCTGAATGGCGTATCGCCAATGGCAATTTCGCCACCGACGGTCAGGCGGGTGTAGCCACCTGCACGTGAGCTGTCGACTTGCTCTCCCGATTCTGCATCATTCAATGCAAGCAATTCATCGCCGCCGTTCTGCACGCCGAAATTGACGAAGAAGACACTGCGATGTTGGTACAGCGAGTCTTCCTTGACCGGGCGACCGGTCAGCGGGTCAGCGGCCAGGGCATTGTCGGCAAACCCGGCAGCGGCCAGCGTTATCGTGAGCACAGACAGCAGTGAGCGCATGTGATGGCTTCCTTGTGGGGCGCGGATGCGAGCATGCGGGCGAGTGTAGCACGCAGCTTGCACCGTGTTACCAGCCGACCGGGTCGCAAAATCTGTTGTCAGCGGCGCCAGCCCGGGACTTGGGTGCGCTGGCCGGTTTCCAGTGTCAGAGCCGTCAGTTGCTGACCATAAACGCAACCGGTATCGAGCGCGTGCACCCGTTCGGCGTCGGCTTTGCCATGCAGCATGGCCCAGTGCCCAAACACGATCTGGCAATCGCCGACCGGCCGGTTCGGGTGCTGGTACCACGGCAGCAAATGGTCCGGCTGGCTGCCGGGCGCGCCCTTCTGTTTCAGTTCAAGCCGGCCGTCGCCATCGACAAAGCGCATCCGGGTCAGCGCGTTGATGCCGTAACGCCAGCGCGCGGCGCCCTGCAGCGACGGCTGCCACTGTGACGGTTCGTTGCCATACATCTGGGCGAAGAACGCCGCCGGTTGCTGCAGCCACTGTTGCCGCACCTCGGCACTGGCGGCGAGCGTATCGGCAACCGTCCAACCCGGCGGCACGCCGGCGTGCGTCATCAGCCACGAGCCCTGTTGTACGGCCAAGGGTTGCTGCGCGAGCCAGTCCAGCAGCCGCTCGCGATCGGGCGCGCGCAGGATGTCGTCGAGCGTGTCGCCTTTCTTGCAGGGATGGCAGCCGGCCGCGACGGCCAGCAAGTGCAGATCGTGATTGCCGAGCACGATGCGGCAGTTGTCGCGGCGCTCGTAGACGGCCCGCAAAGTGCCGAGCGAATCCGGGCCGCGGTTGACCAGATCGCCGCAGAACCACAGCTCGTCGCGGTCGGCGGAAAACTGCAGCTTGTCCAGCAGATCGAGCAGAGGATGCAGGCAGGCCTGGACATCACCGATTACATGCGTTGCCATATGCGGACTTCAGTGCAAACGAAACGGTCGGCGTAGCCGACCGTTTGGGTGTGTGGATGCGTTGGGATGAGCACACGGGCAACGGTGTTCACTCAATGCAGCTGTCCCGGTTCCACCAGACTGAATGCCGGGATCGGCGCATCGAAGCGGGCGCCGTCGTCACCGGTCATGTGATAAGTGCCCTGCATGCTGCCGACCGGCGTTGCCAGCACGGTGCCGCTGGTATATTCGAACTCGTCGCCCGGTTTCAGATACGGCTGCTCGCCGACCACGCCCTGGCCTTTGACTTCCAGCGTTTCGCCATTGGCGTCGGTGATGACCCAGTGCCGGCTGACCAGTTTGGCCGGCAGCTGACCGTCGTTCTTGATGGTGATGGTGTAGGCAAAGACATAGCGGCTGTCGTCGGGATCGGATTGCTCCTCGACGTACTGGGTTTTGACCTTGATGTCGAAATGGTACGGCGTTCTCTCCATGTCGGTCTCCTGAGCGGCGGTTGCGCGCAATTCATTGTCGGTCCGAATCTGGGGACGCGCAAGCGCCGCCACAAGGGCAGCGGATCAAGCGGCGGTTTTCAGCGGACCGGGCGGCGACTGCAGCAATTCACCGAACCAGTGCAGCTTATCGGCCAGCCCCGCGACCTCACCGACCACCAGCAGCGCTGGCGAACGCACGGCAAATGTCGCCGCCTGTTCCGGCAAGTTTGCCAGCGTGCCGGTGATGACCCGCTGCTCCGGGCGCGAGCCGTTTTCGATCAGCGCAAACGGTGTATTGGCGTCGCGACCATGCCCGATCAGCTGGCTGCGTATCGTTTCCAGCTGGGCGACCCCCATGTAGAACACCAGCGTTTGCCGATCACGCGCCAGCGATGGCCAGTCGAGCGTGTCGGTGACCACGCCGTCGCTGCCGCGCTGGCAATGGGCGGTGACAAAACGCACTGATTGCGCGTGTTCGCGATGGGTCAGCGGAATACCGGCGTAGGCGCCGCAGGCAAGTGCGGCGGTAATGCCGGGCACGACGGCAAACGAAATGCCGTGCCGGACCAGGGCTTCCAGCTCTTCGCCGCCGCGGCCGAAAATGAATGGGTCGCCGCCTTTGAGTCGGACCACTTTTTTGCCGGCTTTGGCCAGTGATATCAGCAGCTCGTTGATCCGCTGCTGCTCGGTTTTGTGATCGCCGGCTTTCTTGCCGACATCGAGCAAATCGGCATCGCGCCGGGCCAACTCGAGCACCGCTTTGCTGACCAGCTGATCGTGGACGATGACATCGGCTTGCTGCAAAGCACGCAGCGCATTCAGTGTCAGCAGACCCGGATCGCCGGGACCGGCGCCGACCAGACTGACGTGGCCGTTTCCGTTGCCATCGCGCTGCGCCGACTGCTGTTCGGCTTTGGTCAGCAGCGCTGCGACCTGTGCGTCGGCGTCATCATCGCGCCGCGCCTTGATCAGCTTCGGTACTTCACTATCGAACACACTCTCCCAGAATTGGCGTCGCTCGCTGACCGAGGCAAACACCTGCTTGGCGCGCTGACGAAACCGTTCGGCCAGATCGGCCAGTCGGCCTAGTGATTCGTCGAGCACGCTTTCCAACTGTGCGCGCACGCGGCGCGCCAGCACCGGTGCCCGGCCGCCGCTGCTGATCGCGATCACAATCGGCGAGCGATCGACAATCGCCGGCACGATAAAGCGCGACAGCGCCGGATCATCGACCACATTGACCGGAATCGCGCGCGCTTCAGCGGCGTGGTAGACGCGGGCGTTCACCGCCCGATCATCGGTTGCGGCGATCACCAGTCGCTGTTCATCGAGCCAGCTCTCGTCAAACTCGCCGTTACGCCAATGCAGCTGCCGTTGCGCGAGCTGACCCTGCAATGCTGGCGTCAGTTCCGGCGCGCCGACCGTGATCACGGCACCAGCCGCCTGCAGCAGCGCGATTTTACGTTCGGCCACGTCACCGCCGCCGACCACCAATACCGGCAACCGGTCGAGTTTCAGAAACAGTGGGAAATAGTCCATCGCATTCTCCAGATGATGGCGGGAATGCTAGAGCCGGGCCGGCTGGCGGCGGAAATGCCGGAGTGCACGGTGGACATGCCGGGCGGGAATATAAAAACGCGTTTGCCCGACCGGCTCGAACGACACCTGCCTTACTCGGTGCAGCAACTCGCTCCACAGCTGCTGTTTTCCGAACAGCAGATCACGTTGCAACACCGCAGGTAGGTGCCCGACTGATTGTCGCAGTTTGCCTTGCAGCAGCGCGCCACGGCCATGGATGTCGGGTTTGCCAGCTTGGCGTGTAAGGCGGCGCTGGTTTGACTTGAGACGGGATTTCCGGAAATGGCCGCACAGCGTGCGGGCATTTCCTCGCGGCTTACGGCTGCGATAGAAAAGGCGATGAAATCGCCGGCACCATCTGCGCCGGCGACGGCCAATGCGGCTTGCTGGCCCAATTCGGCAATGAGGCTCGGTTCGCCGGTGAGAAGCCAACCGGCTGCTGTTTTTTGGAAGGTTTGGGCGCTTATTGCGACACGACCATTACTGGTGGGGTGCGGATTTGGCTCAACAGCAAAACTGATTCTTCTCCCATTTTTGCCATCCGCACTGTTCAGATACATCGACGCCGGGGTGCCTGCCAGCACCAGTGCTTTGAACGTCGGGCTGCCCGCTCCCTCACTTGTGGTGATGGTGACTTCATAGATCGGGCGAGCAGGTTCTCCCGCCAACGCCGTACCGAAGAACAGCGAACAGCAGAAAATAGCTAGCCAAGTTTTCATTTGAATCTCCATATATGCATTTCCGTTATAGGTACAGCGTCAACCGGCTGGGCCATTGGGTCGAGGTTAAAAAGAAATGCGTACTGGTTCAAGTGTTCTAGTCGCCAACCACTCGGCCAGGTACGCAAGTTTGTGGCTGATGGCCAGTATCACGTGAATTGGTATGCAGGGAGGCTTGGCAGCCGGTCATTCCTTAGGCATATTCGAGGCATGCTGCACCGCCGCAAAGCTGTGTAGCAGGTCAGACCGGAAATAGCGAAATTGGTCGTTGACGAATCGTTATAAGTCGGTATAGTCAGCCGTGTAGCCATCCAAACGGCTACGGCCCGAAGGCTGCCCTGAAGCAGCTATACAACCAGGAGTAACTCAATGAAAACCGTAAAGCTTGCCATCGCCTGTAAACCAGTAGCCAAACCGTTTTATACCGCAATGAACCTTACGGACCGCCGCCAGCAACGATCGCAACGGAGAGAGTTGTCATGACCCTGCAACAGCTACGCTACTTAATCGCCATCGCCGATTCAGGCCTGAACATCACGCTCGCCGCCGAGCGCGTATATGCCACCCAGCCGGGCATCAGCAAGCAGCTGAAACAACTCGAAGACGAGCTCGGGCTGCGGATTTTTACCCGCAAGGGCAAAAGCCTCGACAGCATCACGCCGGCCGGTCAAACCATCATTGAACGGGCCCGCGTCATCCTGCGCGAAGCCGCGAACATCAAGGCGCTTGCCGCCGATTCGCGCGCTGACGCCAAAGGCGCCATCACCATCGCCACCACCCACACCCAGGCCCGCTTCGTGCTGCCCGAAACGCTCGCCCGTTTCCGCCAGCGCTATCCGGACGTGTCGCTGCACATCGCGCAAGAAAGCGATGCCGACATCGTCGCCAAGGTGAAAAGCGGGGCCGTGGAATTCGGATTCAACTCCAGCACCGGTGCGGCCTCCGAAGGCCTCATCAGCTTGCCGGCCTATCGCTGGCAGCGCGTCGTGCTGGTGCCCAAGGATCATCCGCTGAGCCAGCTCAAGCGGCCGCTGCAAATTGCCGATTTGGCCAAGTACCCGCTGGTCAGCTACGACTCGTCGGTCAATGCCGACAGCTCGCTGAACCAGGCTTTCCGCGATCAAGGCCTGACGCCGAAATTCGCCATCACCGCCCGCGACGCCGACGTGATCAAGACTTACGTCCGCGCTGGCATGGGTGTCGGCATCCTGGCCGAAATGGCGGTCAGCCGTGACGATCTGAACGAGCTCGTTGCGCTGCCGGCACCGAGCGCGATCCCGGCTTGCGTGACCTGGGTGCTGCTGCGCCACAACACGCTGCTGCGCCGTTACGGTCGCCAATTGCTGGAATGGCTGACGCCGCACATCGGTCAGGCCGAGCTGGAAGCGATCATCGCCGGTCAGGCCAGCGTCTATCCGCTCATTGATCGGACGCCGCGCTGGTCGAACGGCAGCATCGATATCATCAAAGCTGCTTAATCGGCCCGCGTAAGCCAGAAGCTGGCTACCAGTCAGAACAAAACCCCGCGCTGCGGGGTTTTGCGTTTTTCGCTACACTCGCCGCCATCGTCGTTTGCACATGATCAATCTGCAGGCGACTGGCTGACGGATGATGCCAATGACAGCGACGACTTCGGTTCTGACGGCGCGCAGCGGACTCTGGCTGGCGATTTTCTTTGCCGTGCTCGCCTGGTCGGCGATCAATCCTTATGACCGACTCACCTGGTGGCTGGAAGTGGCGCCGGCGCTGATCGGTCTGGCGTTGCTGGTGTTGACGCACCAGCGATTCCCGCTGACCACGCTGCTCTATGTGCTGATCCTGATCCACAGCCTGATCCTGTTTGTCGGCGGCCATTACACCTATGCCCGGGTGCCGGCGTTCGACTGGCTGCGTGATGCCTTTGAACTGAGCCGCAATCACTATGATCGTATCGGCCATCTTGCCCAGGGTTTCATTCCGGCGATGATTGCCCGCGAGCTGTTGCTGCGGCTGACGCCACTCAAGCGCGGCGGCTGGTTGTTCTTCCTCGTGCTCTGTGTTTGCCTGGCGATCAGCGCGCTGTACGAACTGATAGAATGGTGCGCCGCAACGGCACTCGGCGGCAGCGCCGAAGCATTTCTCGCACTGCAAGGCGATGTATGGGACACCCAGAAAGACATGGCGCTCGCTGGGATCGGTGGGCTGTTGGCGCAGCTGACGCTGGCGTGCTGGCATGACCGGCAATTGCGTGAACTGGCAAGCAAGACATGACTGCACGTTTACCGGCCTGGGTGGAAACCGGTGGTGTGGCGCTGGCGTTCATTGCCGGCAGCGTCAACGCCGTTGGCTTTCTCGGTTTCCAGCATCAAGCGGTATCGCACCTGACCGGCAGCTCGACCATACTCGGCACCACGCTGGCGCAAGGCGACTGGCTCGCCAGCTGGCATCTGCTGCTGATCCTGTTGTGTTTTGTCTTTGGTGCGGTGATCAGCGGCCTCATCATCCGCGATGCCCATTTGCGGCTCGGTCGCCGTTATGGCGCGGCGCTGTTGCTTGAAGCCGCGCTGCTGTTGCTGGCGATGGCGCTGCTCAATCGCGGTTCTGATACCGGCCACTATCTGGCGTCGGCAGCCTGCGGTCTGCAGAACGCGATGGCCAGTACCTATAGCGGCGCCGTGATCCGCACCACCCATGTTTCCGGCATGTTCACCGATCTCGGCATCTATCTTGGTCAGGCGTTGCGCGGCCTGAAAGTCGATGCGCGCCGGGTCAAACTGTATCTGTTCCTGATCAGCGGTTTTATCGTTGGCGGCGCCGTCGGCACGGTCGCCTATCAACGCTATTCCTACACGGCGCTGGCACTGCCAGCCGCTGTGGCGATGTTGCTGTCCGGCACCTATTGGCTGTACCGGCATCGCAGCCAGCGCGACGGCACCAGCCACTGAACCGCGCATTTCGTTCGCCAGCGGCTTGCATCATGGTCGCGCTTGTCGCATCGTGACGGCTTCACTGGTCAAACCAAATGGTGAGTCATGACTCAGGTGGTTGCCATCACCGGTGCCGGTTCCGGTCTCGGTCGGGCGCTCGCGCTGCGTTATGCGGCGCGCGGCTACGCGGTCGCAATTGCCGGCCGCAATGCCGACAAGCTGCGGGAAACCAAAGCCCAGCTTGACGCGATCAAGGCCCGCGCCTTCAGCCGGCGCTGCGACGTCACCGACGATGACAGTGTGCGCAGTTTTGTCGAAGCGATCGTACACGAGCTCGGTCGCATCGATGTGTTCATCAACAATGCCGGTTACGCCCATGCCGGTCATATCGTCGATACGCCGATCCGTGACTGGCAGCAATTGTTCGACACCAATCTGTTCGGCGCCGTACGCTGCTGCCGAAAGGTGATTCCGTTGATGCGTCAGCAAAAGGCCGGTCATCTCGTCAACGTCGCCTCGTTTGCCGGCATTGCCAATGCGCCGACCATGGCGGTCTACAACGCCAGCAAGGCGGCGCTGATCTCGCTGTCGGAAACGCTGCGGATGGAGCTGCATGACGATGGTATCGGCGTCACCGTCGCCTGCCCGTCGTTCTTCGAAACCGATCTGCATCTGTCCTTGCAGACGCCAAATCCGGAAATGAAACCGGTGGTCGAGAAGCTGATCAAGCGCTCCGGCTTCACCGCCGAGCAAGTCGCCGACGACATCATCCGGGCCGTCGACCGGAAACAGTTTCTGGTATTGAGTCAACCGCAGAGCAAGCGGCTCTATTGGCTCAAGCGGATTTCGCCACGGCTTTATGTCCGGGCCATGCTCAATTACATCCGCCAGCGTAATGCCAAGGCCGCGCAGTACCGGGCGGCACAGCAATCGCCTCAGCAGAAGGAATCCGGTTCGTGAGTTACACCTTCCTGATCTACGGCGCCAACGGCTACACCGGCGAGCTGATCGCGCGCGAAGCCAGGCGCCGGGGCCTGCAGCCGATACTGGCTGGCCGCAACCGTGACAAACTGGGCGCGCTCGCGAATGAACTCGGTCTGTCATTCCGCTGTTTCGATTTGAACGATGCCGCTGCCATCGCGGCGCAGCTGCGCGGCGTGCAAACCGTATTGCATTGCGCCGGGCCGTTCTCGGCCACCGCCGCGCCGATGATGCAGGCCTGCCTGCAGGCGAAAGTGAACTATCTCGACATCACCGGCGAGATCAGCGTCTTTGAATACGCGCAGAGCTTGCATGAACAAGCGAAACAGGCTGGTATCGTGATCTGCCCCGGCGTCGGTTTTGATGTGGTGCCGACCGATTGCGTCGCTGCCGCGCTGAAAGCCGCGTTGCCGGACGCCACGCACCTGACGCTCGGTTTTGATTCCCGCTCCAGCTTCAGCCCCGGCACCGCGAAAACCTCGGTCGAAGGGCTGGCGCAAGGCGGCAAGATTCGCGAAAACGGCCAGATCAAAACGGTGCCGCTGGCAGCGAAAACCCGGCGCATCGATTTTGGCAACGGTGAAAAACTCGCGATGACGATCCCGTGGGGCGATGTCTCGACCGCCTATCACAGCACCGGCATACCGAATATCGAAGTCTACATTCCGGCGTCACCAGGGCTGATCAGCAAGCTGAAGCGGCTGAACTGGATCAAGCCATTGCTGGGCCTGGGCTTCGTGCAAAACCTGCTGAAGAAGCAGATCGAGAAGAAGGTGCGTGGCCCGAGCGAAGCAGCACGCGACAAGGCGCGCACTTTTGTCTGGGGCGAAGCGCGCAATGCCGTCGGGACGGTCAAGACCGCGCGTATCGAAGTCCCGAATGGCTACACGCTGACAGTCGATGCCGCGCTCGCTGTCGTCAATGGCGTCGCCGCACGCCAAGCGGAAGGTGGCTGCTATACGCCATCGCGGCTGCTCGGCGCCGATCTGATCAGCAAATTGGCAAACGTCGGACCCATGCAGATTCAGTAGCGGCCACGACGGCTCGAGGTCAGCAGCGACACGAAGGTGCCGTTTACGGCTGGGCGCGGGCCTGATTGGCCGATTCGGCTCGTTTTCTGAACGCCGATCGGTTAGGCTGCGTGACCGGTGAATGGGGCCTCCCGCCAGCAGTTGCCCAGATCACACATCACCGCACGGTCTGATGGCACGCTTCGCGACTTGTGCCACGACCGTTCCTGCCTTGCCGCCGAATCCATCGGCTGTCCGCAGTACCCCGCTGGTGTGATGGTTTGCCCGTGCGCGCCATCATTTCCTTCTGCCAGCTTTGAGAATAGTCATGTCATTTACCACTCTCGGCTTGTCCGAGCCTTTGCTGCGCGCCGTTGCCGAGCAAGGTTACGAAACCCCGTCGCCGATTCAGGCACAAGCGATTCCCGCTGTGTTGACCGGTCGCGACATCATGGCCGCAGCCCAGACCGGCACCGGCAAAACCGCCGGCTTCACCTTGCCGTTGTTGCAGCGTTTGCTGCAATCGGCGCAGGACAGCGGCAAGAAAGTCTCGCCGAATCGCGTCCGCGCGCTGGTGCTGACGCCGACCCGCGAACTCGCGGCGCAAGTGCAGGAAAGCGTTGCCACCTACGGAAAATTTTTGACGCTGCGTTCGGCCGTGGTGTTTGGCGGTGTCGGCATCAATCCGCAAATGATGGCGCTGCGCAAAGGCGTCGATGTGCTGGTGGCGACACCGGGCCGGCTGCTCGATCTGTATCAGCAGAACGCCGTGCGCTTCAACGAACTGGAAATCCTGGTGCTCGATGAAGCCGATCGCATGCTCGACATGGGCTTCATTCACGACATCAAGAAAGTGCTGGCGCTGTTGCCGAAGCAGCGGCAGAACCTGCTGTTCTCGGCGACCTTCTCAAGTGACATCCGCAAGCTGGCCGAAGGCCTGCTGAACCATCCGCTGTCCATCGAGGTGGCGCCGCGCAACACCACCGCCGAGCGCATCGAACAGACCGTCTATTCGGTGGATCGCGGCCGCAAGACCGAGCTGCTCAGCAAACTGATTCACGACCACGATTGGGAACAGGTGCTGGTGTTCACCCGCACCAAGCACGGTGCCAACCGGCTGGCCGAAAAACTCGGCCGTGACGGCATCACCGCCGCGGCGATTCACGGCAACAAAAGCCAGGGTGCGCGCACCAAGGCGTTGGCCGATTTCAAATCGAATACCATCCGTGTGCTGGTCGCCACCGACATCGCCGCCCGTGGTCTCGATATCGAACAGCTGCCGCATGTGGTCAATTTCGAGCTGCCGAATGTCGCCGAAGATTACGTCCATCGCATCGGCCGCACCGGCCGTGCCGGCGCCAGTGGCGAAGCGATTTCGCTGGTCGAACGCGACGAAGAAAAATTGCTGAAAGCGATCGAGCGGCTGACCAAGCAACAATTGCCGCGCCAGATCGTGCCGGGCTTCAAACCGGATCCGAAAGCGCCGCGCGTTGCCGACGAAGACGATCGGCCGCCACGGTCGCCGCAGGCGCGCCGGCCGCGCGCCGCGGCACCACGCCGCAGCGCCGATGGCCGCAGCGCGAGTCACGGCGAAAGCCGTGGCAACAAGAGCGCCGCTGTCGAGAGCCATGCCCGCAGCGGTCACGCGCCGAAAACCAACAAGCCGCAGCCGCAACAGGGCAGTCAGCGCCGCAGCGGTGAACCCGGCTCCGGTCGGCATCGCGGTCCGCACCCGGCTGGTTCAGAATCAGGATCAGGTTCGTCGGGTTACGGTCGATCCGGCTCTGGCAACCGCTGATCGCCAAAACCGCTCCACTGCACCAGCGCCGACATGAAGTCGGGCTGATGCGGACAGGACGGTACTGCCGGAGGATTTGCACTGATGCTGGATACTCGCACGATGTATCGTCATGCTGGTATTCAGCACCATGGTGTCCAGCCTGTTGATGTGGCTGACCGCGTGCTTCGGTCTGGCCTCTGCCGAACGCTCGTGGTCGCTGCACGATTTGATCCATGCGGCGGCTGTGGCGCTGTATCAAGCCAAGGCCAATGGCCGCAATCAGATCTGTGAGCGGCCGGTAACGGTCGAGTCGACCACCACGGCAGGAATGACCCGCGCCTGACGATTGCAAGGCTGGTGCGGACAATGCGGCACCCGTGTCTGCAAACGCTGCTGCATATCGCCGACCACATTGCGGACAAACTGCGGATGTTCGTCGTGGTGTAACTGGCTCTTGTAATGCGCGATGTCAATCATTTCCAGATTGACCCTGATCGACTTGAACAGGCGCAATCTGGCTTCGCCCGGCGTTTGCACGTGGTGCAGGCCGCCGCTGTAGACCAATAGCATCTTGCCCTGATCGAACCGGGTCAGGATGTCGGCAATGCCGCCGCGCACGGTCATCGGATTGCCATCCTTGTCGAGGCCGTTGGCGCGCTTCATGCGGCCTTCCGGCAGGATGCAGACCAATGATTCCGGCGCCACTTTTTCCAGAAACTGCTGCCAGGAATCGTCACGCTTGCGCGAGATCGGCACCGAGCCCGGCACGATGGTGGTCAGCACCTTGCCGACAATCGGGCGCTGCACGGTGCTGTCGGCAACCGGGATCACCAGTCGCTGCGATATGTGGCGCAGCAACTTCTGTGGTGCGATGCGGATGAACAGCGGTTCAAACAGGCTGGTGTGGTTGAGCAGCACCAATACCCGGACCTGATCACTGACCTCAAACTTCTCGTCACTGAGCCAGTTCACCTGAAACCGGTAGAACAGGCTGGTGACCGCTTTGGTCAGCGTCAGCAGTGAATAACTGAACATGATGGTTGGGGAACCTGCCCTCTTTGCGCGTCCTGCGCATGCGCTCTGTGGCCAGACCTCCGATGGCGGACGGCAAGGTAATGGATTTCCGCGACCTTGCCAAGCACCGTACTGGTGGGAATGTGCCAGATAAAGTCGGTGCCGGCCGTCCTGCCTATACTCGAGGTGCTAGATGCAGACCGTCGGCAGGCCTTGTTATGCAGTTGATCAATGGTTTCACGGTGTTGATTCTGACCGGCGTACTGCACCTGATCCTGGGCGCCGCCGGGCTCAGCATCCGGCAGCAGGACGAGGTTCGGCCAGCGCTGCGGCTCTGGCTCTGGGCGCAGTTGCTTGCCGGCGTTACCCAGCTGTTTCGTCTGTTTCGCGATCAAACCCCGGTGTTTTTCAGCAGCAGCATCCCCAACGCCGGTGCGGCGCTCGCTTATGGCCTGATGCTGATCGCGCTGGCGCGGCTCTTCCAGCTGCCGGAGCGTAGTCTGCGCTGGAGCGCGCTGGTGCTGACTCTGCTGCATCTGTCGCTGCGCGATTTTGGTTTCAGCGAATCGTTTCGCTTGGGCATTCTCAGCAGTCTGTTCGCGCTGCAATTTGCCCAGTTCGTTTATGTCTACGCCGCCGCGGCCCGGGTCCGCCGTTCGCATCTGCTCAATGTCTTGCAACTCGGCAATCTGATCGTGGTGCTGACCATGCTGGCGCGCTCGATCGAGGCCATTGGTGCCGGTGAGCAGTACAATTTTCTGCAGGCTGGCGTTGGGCAAGTGCTGGCATTGATCGGGGTTTTTATCGGCATCACGATCAACGGTTTCGGCTACCTGATGATCCTGATCGAGCGTGGTGTCGACGAGCTGCAACGCTTGTCGACGCTGGATCCGTTGACCGAGGTGATGAACCGACGCAGCCTGCTGCAACACGCCCGGCAGCAACTGGCGTTGGCCAATCGCTCGGTGCATCCCATCGCCGTGCTGATTTGCGACATCGACCATTTCAAGCAGATCAACGATAGACACGGTCATCATTTCGGTGACGATGTGATCTGCAGTCTGGTCGCGGCGGCTCGTGCCTGCATGCGTGAGAGCGACTGCATTGCCCGTTGGGGTGGCGAAGAATTTGTTCTGTTGCTGCCGCGCACCGATCTGAATGGCGCCCGCCAGTTGGCGGAACGTTTGCGACAACACTTTGCCCGGCGTGAACTGCCACTGGCCGAGCAGCGTGTGTCAGCGACGGTCAGCATCGGCGTTGCCGAACATAGCCAGGGTGAGGATCTGCAGCAAACCATTGATCGCGCCGACAGCGCCCTGTTGCAGGCCAAACAGCAAGGCCGCAACCGGGTCGTGCTGGCGGAGTCGGCCTGTACAACATTGACCTCTGCCACATCGACAGCAACTACAGCAGCACCAACGTCAACACAAAAGTGATGGCACGGTACAGCATGTGTCCGGCGGCGAATGCGATGATCGCCAACGGCAGTTTCATCAGCGCCAGCAACCATGACTGCCGGTAGGCGTGCTTCAAGCTTAGCAGCATCAACACTGCCATCGGCATATTCAGGCCCCAAAACAGCACGCGCTGTTTGATGGGCTCTGGCACCGGGTCGGGCTGGTAGAGCAACTCGGTCGGCAGGAACAGCAGCAGCACGGCCAGCAAGGTCAGCAGCATCACCGCCACCAGAAAATGGCTGGCGACAATGATGTGCTCGACGTAATAGACGTCGCGGCGCCAGTGCAGCACTTTCAGACCGATGGCAAACAGTGGTACATGCAGCAGCACCAGCGTTTTCGCCAACTCATGCTGCTGTAGACCAAACGCGCTGGCGAGTGCGGTCATGCCGCCGGCTGTCGCTGCGGCCTTCGCCTGCACCCACTCGGCAAACGGCGCCGAATACCATTTGCCCCATTGCAGATGGGCATCCAGCGGTAGCGTGAAATCGGTCAAGGGTACCGAGCCGATAAAAAAAAAGAAAAAGAGCAACAGCAACAGCGTAATCGGCGAGGTGTAGCGCGTGCGGGCGCCGGCCAGATACAGCGCCGACAACTCGCCCGGTTTGGCCAGCGCGAGCGCCAGCGTGCGCAGCAGCTTGTTGTCCCATTGCAGCAGGTTGGCGCCAAGTTCGCCGGCCAGATGGCGCAGCGAGAATTGCGCGCGGCTGAGCTGGCGCTGGCCGCAGGCCGGGCAGTAGCGGCCCACTGGCGCCTGGCCGCAGTTGGCGCAGGCTGCGGTGGTGATGGCGGCGGCTGCAGTTTGTTGTCCGGCCGGTGTGGTCGTTGTTTCTTCCATGAGCGTGAAGCAGTGACGAAACGTTCAAGCTGCCAACGCTAGCACAGACTCAGCATTGCAGTCGCCATTGCTCGCGGGCCGCCCGCGTCAGTGCTTCGCGGAATTGCGGATGCGCGATGGCAATCAACGCTTCGGCACGCTGACGCAGGCTCTTGCCACGCAGATCGGCGATGCCGTATTCGGTGACAATGTAATGGGCATGGGCGCGGGTCGTCACGACGCCGGCGCCGGCATCGAGCACCGGGGCAATGCGTGACAGCGTGCCGCCGGCGGCCGTACTTGGCAATGCGATGATCGCCTTGCCGCCGTCGGACAGCGCGGCGCCGCGCATGAAGTCCATCTGGCCGCCGACGCCGGAATAGATTCTGGTGCCGATCGAGTCGGCGCAGATCTGGCCGGTCAAATCCACCTGCAAGGCGCTGTTGATCGCGACCACATTACGGTTGCGGCGGATATTGCGGGTGTCGTTGACGTAATCGGCTTCGAGCAGCACCACTTCCGGATTGTCATCGACAAAATCGTACAGTCTTCGCGAGCCCATCACGAAGGTGGCGACCAGCTTGCCCGGATGCACCTGCTTGCGCCGGTTGTTGATCACGCCGCGCGCGACCAGCTCGAGCACGCCGTCGGAGAACATCTCGCTGTGGACGCCGAGATCGCGGTGCTGGCCGAGACAACCGAGCACCGCGTCAGGAATGGCACCAATGCCCATCTGCAAACAGGCACCATCAGCAATCAGGCTGGCGACATGCTTACCGATGGCGGTGTTGACGGCATCCGGTTCGGCGGTGGCGTGCACCGGCAGTTCGTCGGATGCCTCAAAGACCGCGCTCAGCTGGTCATAACGGATAAAACTGTCGCCGTGCGTGCGCGGCATCCGCGGATTGATATGGGCGATGATTTGGCCGGCGCGCTCGCAGGCGGCCTTGCTGGCCTCGACCGAAATGCCGAGCGTGCACAGGCCATGCCGGTCCGGCGGCGACACCTGAATCAGCGCCGCGTCAATACGCTGCTCGCCACGGCGGAAAAACAGCGGCAATTCGGACAGGAACATCGGCACGTAGTCGGCGAGGCCCTGCTGCACCAGCGGCCTCGTCTGGCCGCCGAGAAAGAAGCAGTGATGGCGCAAGTGCGCCGCCTGTTCCGGCCGGGTCAGCGCATCGATGCGTTCGGTATGCAGCTGCATCAGGTGCAGATCGCGGCGTTCGCCGAGGCGCTCGGCCAGCCCGTTCAACAACACGCGCGGTGTCGCCGCCATCGATTGCGTCCAGAGCCAATCGCCATCCTTGAGCAAATCGACAACGGTGGCGGCTGAGGATAACTGACGTGGCGACATGGACGGGCTCCCTTGCAGACAGGATGATGGTCGGCGCTGGAGTCATTAAAGCACGCCGGGTCGGGGACGCGGGTCATCCAGATCAAGCGGCACTCGGATCAGCGGTGAAAATCGGCTAGGCTGTCGCGGTTTTCAAACCGATACGACCGGAGTCAAGGATGGACCACCATGCCATGTGGCAACAGGAATGGCTGCTGCTGCAACAGCAGAACGAAGCGCAGGAAACCCAGGCGCTGCACATCAAGCTGGCGACACTTGCCTTGGTGGCGTTGGCGTTCTTTACCGAGGAACCGGCGTTCGCGCTGCTGCTGAGTCTGCTCGGCTGGGGGCTGGACGTGATCGTCCGCAGCCAGCAGCAGCGGCTGGTCAACCGGCTGCTGCACATCGAAGCGGCGCTGCGCGGGCCGACTGACGGTCTGCCGCTGCAATTGCACAGCAACTGGCAACGCGAGCGCGGTGGCTTGGCGGCATTGCTGCGTGAATATGCCGCGCAGTTGCCGCGGCCGAGCGTGCTCTACCCCTATCTGCCGCTGCTGTTGTTGGCGCCGGTACTCATGCTGATCAGCGGCAGCTGAAAACGCGTAGTGCAAAGCGCAGTGGGCGAGCGAGTTCAGATCGAAAAATCGTGCAGGCCGCATTCGCGTTTCAAACCGAAGAAGCGGGTGTCCTCTTCGCTCATGCCTTCGCCGAGTGGCCGGGTGGTGTGCCAGTCACCGATCGAGACATAGCCGCGCTCCCATAGCGGGTGATAGGGCAGTTTGTGTTGTTTCAGATACTGGCCGACATCGCGATCGGTCCAGTCGACGATGGGATGGATTTTGTAGCGTCCATCCTGCAGCTGCAGCCACGGTGCCTGCGCGCGCGACGCCGCCTGGCTGCGGCGGACACCGGAGAACCAGCTGCCGACATTCAGCTCACGCAGTGCCCGCTGCATCGGCTCGACTTTGCGGATCTGGTTGTAGCGGGTAATGCCATCGACACCTTGCTCCCATAGCTTGCCGTAACGCGCTTCCTGCCAGGCAATTGACAGCTGTGCCCGGTACACCTTCAAGTTGAGCAGCATCCGCTCGCTCAGTTCGTCGATGAAGCGATAGGTTTCGGGAAAGAGATAACCGGTGTCGACCACGATGACCGGAATCTCCGGTTTTATCGCAGTGACCATGTGCAGCAACACCGCCGCCTGCGCGCCGAAACTGGAACTCAGGGCAAATTCGCCGGGCAGATGTTGCAAGGCCCAGTGCACGCGCTCCGGCGCGCTGAGCGCGGCCAGCGCCTGATTGCTTTCGGCCAGCTGCTCTGGGTTCAGCGTTGTCGCGGCGACGCCTGTCGCGTCTGCCGCAGCGGTAACTTGCCGATTCAGTGCTGTGCTCATTGTGCTTGCGATCCGTTAGCAGTCTGTCAGATTCACGCCGCTTCAGTCAGCACGGCGGCGCGATGCAACCAGTCGCCGAAGCGTTCGGTGGCTTTGCGCTCTTTGGCAAAACGGCCAATCAGCGGCTCCAGCGCCGCGAGTATCGTGGCTTCGTCGATGTTCTCGCGATAGAGCTGGTTGAACCGGGTGCCGGCGGCATCGCCTCCGAGGTAGAGGTTGTAGCGGCCCGGTGCCTTGCCAATCAAACCGACTTCCGCCAGCCATGGTCGGGCGCAGCCATTCGGGCAACCGGTGATGCGCAGGTTCAGCGGAAAACTGAGCAAGCCGTGTTGTTCGAGCAGTGCCTCGACTTTGCCGACGAAGGCCGGCAGATAGCGTTCGGCTTCGGCCATCGCCAGCGAGCAGGTCGGCAGCGACACGCAGGCGAGCGCGTCGCGACGCAGCGGCGTCACGGTCTGGTACTGGCCCATGCCGTACTCGGCGACCAGCGCGTCGATGCGGGCGCGCTGGCGCGGCGAGACATTGGCGATGACGAGGTTCTGATTCGGCGTCAACCGGAAATCGCCGCTGTGGATCCTGGCGATCTCGCGCAGGCCACTCAGCAGTCGCTTGTCGTCGCGATCCACCACGCGGCCGCCGTCGATATGCAGCGTCAGATGGGCGCGGCCGTCAGTGCCATCGACCCAGCCAAAGCGATCGCCGTTGTGCTCGAACTTGAATGGCTTGGCCGGCGCCAGTGCAAAACCGGTGCGCGCTTCCAACTCGCGCTTGAACCAGTCGACGCCGTGTTTGGCGATGGTGTATTTCAAGCGCGCATGTTTGCGTACGCTGCGCTCGCCGTGATCGCGCTGGGTGGTCAGGATATGTTCCGACACCGACAGCAACTGCTCCGGCGTGACAAAGCCAATGACATCGGCCAGCCGCGGATAGGTGGTCTTGTCGCCGTGGGTCGAACCGAGACCACCGCCGACGGTGACGTTGAAGCCGGTGAGCTTGCCGCTTTCGAAGATGGCGATGAAACCCATGTCGTGCGCAAACACATCGACATCATTGACCGGTGGCACGACGAACGCGGTCTTGAATTTACGCGGCAGGTAAGTCGGGCCATAGATGGGTTCTTCTTCTGGCTCACCACCTTCCACCAGCTCACCGTCGAGCCAAATCTCGTGATAGGCCTTGGTCTTCGGCAGCAGGTGCGTCGCCACCGCCTGCACGTGCGGATAGACCTGCTGCCAGGCATCGCTCTGTTCCGGATTGGCCGACAGGATCACGTTGCGATTGATGTCGCCGCAGGCGGCAATGGTGTCGAGCGCCACGCTGCTGATGCCCTGGATGGTCGCTTTCAGGTTGCGTTTCAACACGCCGTGCAACTGGAACGCCTGCCGGGTGGTCAGCTTCAGCGTGTGGTTGCCATAGGTGCGGGCCAGTTCGTCCATCTTCAGCCACTGCGCCGGGGTCGCGACGCCGGCCGGCATCCGTACCCGCAGCATGAAACTGTACAGCGGTTCGAGCTTCTGCTCGGCGCGTTCGGCCCGCAGATCGCGATCATCCTGCTGGTAGCTGCCGTGGAACTTGATGATCATGGTGTCGTCGGCACGGATGGCACCGGTGTGTTCATCGCTCAGGCTTTCTTTCAGACTGCCGCGCAGCAATCGGCTACGCGCCTTGATGCCTTCGACTTCGCTGGGGTTACTCATATCGCACCGCTCACAAGATTTTCTGTCGTAGGGCGGGTCATGACCCGCCGTGTTCGCAAATTTGCCGTGTTGTTCGTTTTCGGTTCGTCAAGACGCACCCTACGGCGCCGTCGCCGGCGCGGAACGTCAGTCAGTACACATCGCGCCGGTAGCGGCCTTCTTCACGCAGCCGATCGAGATAGTCATCGGCGTAGGCGGCACCTTTGCCACTCTGCTCGGCAATGATCTCGCGCAGCGCCGCGTGCACATCGGGCGCCATCTGCTTGGCATCACCGCAGAGGTAAATTGCCGCGCCACGTTCCAGCCAGGCATAGACATCCTTGGCCTGTTCGCGCAGCCGGTGCTGGACGTAGATCCGTTCTTTTTGATCGCGCGAGAACGCCAGCGAAAGCCTGCTGAGCGAACCGCTCTTGAGCGCCGCCTGCCATTCGGTCTGGTACAGGAACTGCGAAGTGAAATGCTGGTTGCCGAAAAACAGCCAGGTCTTGCCTACCTTGCTGCCACTGGCGGCACGCGCGGTGCGTTCCTGGACAAAGGCACGGAACGGCGCAATGCCGGTACCGGGACCGATCAGGATCAGATCGCGGCTGTCATCCTCCGGCAGCCGGAACGCGGGGTTGTGCTCGACGAATACGTCGACCGTGTCAGCGTCGCCGACATCGGCGAGAAAACGCGAGGCGGCACCAACGCGGCGACCGGACTCGGTTTGTTCGTCAATGACGCCGACGGTCAGGTGCACTTCCTCGCCGACCACTTTCTGTGACGACGCGATCGAGTACAGCCGCGGCGTCAGCGGTCGCAGCACGCCGAGCAATTGCTCGGCGCTGAGCCGGGCCGGAAACTGCTGCAGCACATCAATGAACTGGTGCGCAGTCAGAAATGCCTGCAGGGCGCTGGCCTGTGCCGGCTTCAAGAGCTCCGCCAATTTTTCCTGCTGGGCAATCTGTTGATAACGCTCCAGCACCGGTCGGGCGAGCTGGGTCAGTTCGCGTTTTTCTTGCAGCCACCGGCGCAGGCTCAGCGTTTCGCCGTCATGCAGCACGGCGACCTCGCCATCGAGCTGCAGGAGCTGCAGCACATCGCTGACCACGACATCGGGATTGCGCGGCCAGACACCGAGCGTGTCGCCCGGTTCGTAGCTCAGGCCCGAACCGGCCAGCGACAACTCGATATGACGCACGTCTTTGCGGCTGTCGCGGGCGGTGATTCTTTGCACCGCCAATACCGGCGCCGGAAACGGTTTGTCGCGGTGATAAGCGCTCGCGGCGGCAGGCCGCAGCGGCAACACTTGCGCGCTCGGCGTGCTGCTGACCGGTTGCAGTTTTTTCGCCTGTTCGACGATTTGCGCGCGCCAGTGTTTGGCCTCGGCATCGTATTCGACATCGGCATCGACGCGCGGCTGCCATTCGCTGGCGCCGAGTTTGCCGAGCAATTCGCCGAGGTTTTTGCCGGCCGCGCAGAACTGGTTGTAGCTGCGATCACCGAGAGCAAAAATGGCGTACTTCAGCTGTGCCAGTTTCGGCGCCCGGTTGCTGGCGAGGAATTTGAACAATGCGATGCTGTCTTCCGGCGGCTCGCCTTCGCCCTGGGTGCTGATGGCGACCAGCAGCAGTTTTTCCTGGGCGAGTTCGCGGGTCGGGTAATCGCTGGCGCGCAGCAAGCGGGCCTGGATGCCCTGGGCCTGCAGATCGGCGTAGAGCTGTTCCGCCAGCCGCTTGGCATTGCCGGTTTGCGAGCCGTACAGCACGGTCGCTGTCAGCGCCGGCTTGGCCTCGGCGGCCGGTACTGCGGCAATGGCGCCGGCGCTGCGCTGGGCGAGGCCATAGGCATAGCCGGACAGCCACAGCAGCTGCTCGGCCGACAGCGCGGCCAGTTCGCGCGCCAGCGGGTGCTGGCGGAAGTCGCCGAGCGGGGTCGGCAGGGAGGAGGTGGCAGTCATCAGCATGGCCCTACATTTGGATGGCCAAATGCTGGGCGAGATGACGCCAGATCGGAAAGGACGTCCGGTTACACGCTTACAACCGGATGGCATGTAAGAGCTTGATCCGATTGCCGGCATCGTCCGGTTATAAGCCCATGCGGGCGGTTCATTTCCGGGCATTTGGCCGTCCATCGATACTGCGCGCCATTGTCTTTGCAGGGGCGTGGCCGCAATGGAGCTGGCGCCGGATTTCACCACCTTTGTCCTGATCGGCCTCATCGCGCAGCTGATCGACGGCGCACTCGGCATGGCCTATGGCGTCACCTCGTCGTCCTTGTTGATCGGTTTCGGTCACAGTCCGGCGATGGCGAGTGCTTCGATTCACGTCGCCGAAGTGTTCACCACCGGCGCTTCGTGGGCCTCGCATGTCTACAACGGCAATGTCAAAAAAAGGCTGCTGTGGCGACTCGCTGTGCCCGGCGTGGTCGGTGCGATTATTGGCGCCAGCGTGCTGAGTCTGCTGCCGGGCGATGCGATCAAGCCCTGGGTCAGTGCCTATCTGTTGCTGATGGGCTTGTGGATTCTGGCGCGCGTCTGGCGCCGGCAGGCAGCGCGACCGA
This sequence comes from Permianibacter sp., assembly GCA_046297695.1. Classification (GTDB taxonomy): domain Bacteria; phylum Pseudomonadota; class Gammaproteobacteria; order Enterobacterales; family Permianibacteraceae; genus Permianibacter. The sequence goes on from JBKBHF010000032.1 coordinate 42,745, forward strand.
AAGTGCGTGGTGCGACGTCACTCGGCTTGTTCGGCGGTTTTCTCGATGCGATTGGCGGCGGCGGCTGGGGCTCGCTGACCACGACGCAGTTGATCGCGCAGGGCGTGCCGCCGCGCTATGCCATCGGCACCGTGCATGCGGCGGAGTTTTTTGTCTCACTGGCCGCGAGTGTCATTTTCATCGCGGTGCTCGGTATCCAGCATTGGCAGATCGTGCTGGGCTTGCTGGTAGGCGGTTTGATCGCCGCTCCGTTCGCCGCTTATCTGGTGAGAATCCTGCCGGCGAAAGTGCTGATGATTGCGGTTGGCGTTTTGGTTGTTGGATTGAGCGTCTGGAATTTATTGCGCTGATTAAACTGATTTTGTAGGAGCGGCCTTGGCCGCGATATTCTTTTGCGAGAACGGCTGCTTCAGCGCTACCGCATCGCGGCCAAGGCCGCTCCCACAAGAAACTCGCCGTCTATCGCAACGGATCAATGCGGCAATTCTGCTGCAGCGTTGCCGCAAGATCGGGATTCATCAGTGCGCCGAGCATCAGCAAACCTTTGGCCAGCACGGTCGATTTGTGGCCATCGCCTTTGACGAAGGAAAACCGCCAGTAGACGGCGTCCGGCGTTTTGCTGAGTGCGCGTCGGCCCCAGTGCAGCAGATCGTTGGCTTCCCAGTAGATCACCCGCCGGTTGCGGACCACGGTGGCGGGTTCACGCACCAGCGGTGACGGGTTGAACGCGTAGGCGCTGAGCCCGGGGAAACGCATCGACACATGCAATGCCAGACCGCCGCCGAGGGAATGTCCGGTGGCGACCAGCGTGCCGTCCGGGTATTGCGCCTGCACCTGCCGGACAATCTGCGCTGCCAACTCGTACTGTTCGCCGGTGATGCTGCCGGTCCACCAATCACGGCCGCTATCGGTACCGCGAAAGGCGATCACCCGTTTCGCCGGCAAGCCTTCGCGCTGGTGCAAATAGAGCTGATATTGCAGATCGCCATGTTGCCCGCGTTGCAACAGCAGCCAGTCGGCCGGCAGTGTGAAGTGGGGTTGCTCGGCATCGTCATAGGCGTTGTTGGCCAGCAGCGCGTACATCGCGCCTTCAATGGCGGCCAGCCGGTGGGCTTCGCTGTAAGCGGATTCCAGGTAGGAAGGATCGCAGCCACGGATCGACGCCTGCGCCGGCGGCGACGCGACAAACACAGTGGAAAACAGCACGCAGGACAGGGCGACAGCAACACGCCAGAACGACACAGCAGACTCTCAGGCAACAACGGAATGAAATCGAGCAGCAGAGACCGGGTCGAGACGGCGCGGTTCCGCAGCGGGCGCGCATTCTGGCGAAAAAAGCAGCAACCAGCAAGCGCAGGCAGCGCCCACCGGGTACTGGTACGTACGCTTGGGCGACTGCCGCGTTTGACGACAGGAGAGCGGATAGGGGGTGGCTTACCAGAGTTCGGCTTCGGCGGCCTGTTCGGCTGCTGCTTCGCTCAGTTCGCCGTCGATCAGCAGTTTGGCCATCGCCGGCGCATAGCGCTTGTCGGTGACCAGAATGTGCTCGGCCAGCCAGTAGCGCAGGAACAGCAGCAGCTCATGAAACGGCGGTTGCTTGCCCTTGTCGATGTCGCGCTGCAATTGCTGCACCTGTGCCAGCAGCGCCGCGTGCTTCTCGCGATGGGCGTCGAGATTGTCGGCGTGGGCGCGCGCCATCAGCAGCTCTTCCGACTTGAAGTGACGTTCGGCGTACTTGCCGAGCTTGGGCAGCGTGTCGATCACGGCTTGCCGTTTCGCGGTGTCATCTGCTTGCTGCAGGCCGACCAGATCGTTGATCAGCACAAACAGCTTGCGATGCTGGGCATCCAGCGCCGGATGACCGACGGAATAGAGACGGGTCCATTTGAGCGGTGGCAGCGGAGCAGGCATGAGATGAGCTCGCGGCAGGCAGAACGTGGCGCCATTGTAGGCACAAGCTCCGTATGGCTTTTGCGCTGGATCAAGTGAGGTCCGGGCAAAATTGCCACCCGGACTGATCAGCTTCCGGGTGGCAGGCCATGCCGCGGATTACGATGCGTTGTCCAGCGCCGGTGGCGCTTTCCAGCCATACCAGTCGACGTTGCGGGTCAGTGCCATGACCACCGCCAGCAGTACGAACAACAGGCTGGCACCAATCAGCAGTGCGACGTCTTCCAGCTGCAGAATGGCATACAGCGCGCCATAGAGCGCTGCCAGCAGCGCTGCGAAACCGAGCGCGCGGTTCTTCGCCTTGAGTACGGCCATCAGGTAGAAGCCAATCAGGCTGATACAGGCAAATGCGGCAATCGCGTAAGCCGCCGCAAAACCGAGTTGCTCGGCGAACGAAATCAGCAACAGGAAGAACATGCCAAGGGCCAGTCCGACCATGCCGTACTGGATCGGGTGCACCGGCAGACTGAGTTGCATTTCCAGCAGGAAGAATGCGGCGAAGGTGATGCCGAGAAACAGGAAGCCGTATTTCAGCGCCCGCTCCGACATCAGGTAGACGTCGACCGGTTCGTGCAAGGCGACGCCAAGCCCCTGCTCCCACAGTTGATGGCATTGCTCGGTGCTGCGCATGCAGCGTTGCCAGTTGGAACCCAAATTGGTCGCGAGGTGGCTGGTCTGCCAACTGGCAGTGAAACCGGCATCACTGATGTTGCGTTGATCCGGTAGTTGCGCGCCGGCAAAGCGAGGATGTGGCCAATTGCTCGCCAGTTGCAGATGGGTTTGCTCACCGAGCGGCAGTACGCTGAATTGCTGGGTGCCGGCCAGTTTCAGTTTGACCTGAAACTTGACATCGCCTGCTTGGACATTGAGCGGCACGGCAGCGCGTATGCCTTGACCGTCCAGCAGATCGCCAAGACCGTTACCCGGTTCAAACGGCAGGGTCACCTGATTCCAGCGCAGCGGCTCGACTTGCTTCAAGCCGCGCTGGCTGCTGATGCCAATCGCGACATACGGGGTTTGCCAGGTAATCGTTTCGTCGGCCTGGCCTACGCGGCCAAAATTTGCCGGCCATTGAAACTGGCCTTGCAGTTCCAGCGCGTTGAGATAAACCGGCACCGGAAAAATGCCGCGCTGACGCAGTTCGACTGCCGCATCGCCGTGGATCTGCAGCTGTGTTGGCAGCACCGTCAGAAAGCTGTCTTCCCGACGCGGGCGCGTCACCGGCTTGCCGTCGCTGTCCTGACTGTGCTCCAACCATTCACGCCGGTACGGCACCACCAGTACCGGCCCCAGCAGCCGCTGCTCGCCGGCCTGCGATTGCGCGATGTCGGCGACTGCGACATCACGATAGCTGGCGCGCTCACTGACGACGTTCTGGGTCAGCACCAGCGGGATTTGCAGTCCCAGAAACAGCAGGGCCAACACCAGCAGTTTGATGAAGAGTTTGCGTTGCATGACTCACCTCTCGAAGAACCCGCGGCCAGTCTGGCTGGCGCCGGTGAGCGGTGAATGAGTGCTGAGTGAGGATTGGGTGAGGACGGCAGAAATTCGCGCCAGCGCCGGTCATGCGCGGCGCGACTCAGGGCGTCCGGCGCGGAAACGCCAGCGCCATGCAGACGCCATCCGGCCGGTTTTCCGCGTGCAGTGTGCCGCCATGCAGGGCCATCACTTCCCGGACAAAGCTGAGTCCGAGCCCGCTGCCCTTGCTGCCATCGGGCCGCGGCAACGCATAGAAGCGCTCGCCAAGCCGTGCCAGCGCGTAGTCCGGGATCGCCGGACCGGCATTGCAGAGGCGGACAATGCGTTGTTCAGCCGTGTCCTCGCACTCGACGGTCAAGGTGCTACCGGCTGGGGCAAACGCCACGGCATTGTCGAACAGGTTTTGCAGTGCTTGCCGCAGCAGAAAGCGCTCGCCGTGCAGCACGACCTCACTGGCGATGGTGTTGCGCACGGTCAGCTGTTTGCTGGCGAGCGCAGCGTGCAGGCTTTGGCAGACATCATCGACGAGCTCGGCCAAGCGCACCGCCTCCGGCTGCTCCAGCTGGCGGCGCTGTTCCAGCTTGGCCAGTTCCAGCAGACGTTGAATCAGATCGTGCAGCCGACCGCTCTGCTGCTGGATATTGCCGAGAAACTGCTGGCGGCGATCCGCCGCCATGTTTGGGTCACCGAGCAACTCGGTGGCGGCGATGATGGCGGCGAGCGGGCTTTTCAGTTCATGCGTTAACGCCAGCACGTATTGCTCAACGTAGGCTTTGCCTTCCAGACGTTGCCGCATCGTTTCCATCGCGTCGGTGAGTTTTTCCAGTTCGGTACCGCGGGCAAACTGCGGTGGTTGCACGACACGATTGTCGCTGACCGCCAGGGCGTACTGACTGACTTTGCGCAGGCTGCTGATGAGCCAGAACGTGAAGCCAATGCCAATCAGCAGCGAGAAACCGAGCAGCGCGATACCGTAACGCCAGAGCTGGGTGCGTGCGGTATCGATGTACGGCTGCGTGCTGTCGTTCGGCAGCGCGACGGTCAGCACGCCGAGCAGGCGTTCGCCATCGCGGATCGGCGCCGCGACGTACATGGTGGTGGAATTTTCATTGGCCGGGTCGCGCCGGCTGGAGCGCACGCCGTACTCGCCGCGCAAGGTCAGGTAGACATCGTTCCAGCGCGAATAGTTTTTGCCGACATCCTGCCCGTTGCTGTCGAACTGCACGATACCGCGGGTGTCGGTGATGTACACACGCAGGTTCAACCGGGTTTTTTGCTGGCGCCAGATGGTCGCCTGCAAACGGACATCGGCGAGTTGCCGCAGCTGTTGCGCCAGATCGCTGTTGCCGATGTCGCCGCTGCGCATCGCCGGCTGCGCGATCAGCGCCAGCGTTTGCGCCAGTTCCACCAACGCCTCTTCGCTGACCTGACGAACGACTGGCTTGAGCTCATCGAGCACCAGCTTCAGGCTGAGCCAGGCGGTCAGGCCGACAATCAGGAAATAGCCGAGAAACAAGCGCAAACCGAGCTTCATGGCGATGACTCCCGGTTCAGTCCAGCCGTTTCAGGCTGTAGCCGAGCCCGCGATGGGTGCTGATGGGATCGCTGCCGGCATCGACAGCGCGCAGCTTGGCGCGCAATTGTTTGATCAGGGTATCGATGCTGCGATCACCGCTGTCCTCCGCGCCGGGCCCCAAGGCGTCCAGCAATTGATCGCGGCTGAACACCCGCTCGGGCTGGCTCAGCAGGGTTGCCAGCAGCCAGTATTCCGATTTGGTCAGCGTCAGCAACTGGCCGCGAAACAGGATGCGCGCCTGCTCGCGCTGATGCACGAATGCGGCAGAGGCGTTTGCCGTACCGGAGCTGCCGGTGTGGCGGCCGGCATCGCGATGCCGGCGAACAATCACCTGCACGCGCAGGACGAGTTCACGGGGTGAAAACGGTTTGCCGAGATAATCGTCGGCACCCAGCTCCAGACCGACGATGCGGTCAAAGGCGTCATTGCGTGCGGTCAGGAACAGTACGGGGGTCGCATGCTGTTGCCGCAGTGACTGGCACAAGCTGAAACCGGTTTGATCCGGCAGCCCGACATCCAGGATGAACAGATCGAATCGGCTGTTGGTAGCCACGGCCAGCGCCTCGTTGATCTTGCCCCCTAGATGTGGACACCTCGATAAGAGAGTAACTTGGTCAGAGGTGAACCATGAAGGAAGCAGGCATGAGCAAGAAGGTGGTAAGCAAGCGGGCGCGGTATTCGGAAGAG
>JBKBHF010000033.1:0-48180 GCA_046297695.1 Permianibacter sp.
TTACTCGATGACCTTGGCCACCACGCCGGCGCCAACGGTACGGCCACCTTCGCGGATCGCGAAGCGCAGACCGTCGTCCATCGCGATCGGGGCGATCAGGGTCACGACCATCTTGATGTTGTCGCCCGGCATGACCATCTCAACGCCGGCCGGCAGTTCGATGGCACCGGTCACGTCCGTCGTACGGAAGTAGAACTGCGGGCGGTAGCCCTTGAAGAACGGGGTGTGACGACCGCCTTCTTCTTTCGACAGCACGTACACTTCCGATTCGAACTTGGTGTGCGGCTTGATCGAACCCGGCTTGGCCAGCACCTGGCCACGCTCGACTTCTTCGCGCTTGGTGCCGCGCAGCAGCACGCCGACGTTGTCACCGGCACGACCTTCGTCGAGCAGCTTGCGGAACATTTCCACGCCGGTGCAGGTGGTCTTGACGGTCGGCCGCAGCCCGACGATTTCGATTTCGTCGCCGACTTTGATGATGCCACGCTCGACACGACCGGTCACTACGGTGCCGCGACCCGAGATCGAGAACACGTCTTCGACCGGCAGCAGGAACGGCTTGTCAATGGCGCGCTCCGGTTGCGGAATGTAGCTGTCCAGGGTTTCCAGCAGCTTCAGCACGGCTTGTTCGCCGAATTCGCCTTTGTCACCTTCGATGGCCAGCTTGGCCGAACCGCGGACGATCGGGGTGTCATCGCCCGGGAAGTCATAGGTGTTCAGCAGTTCGCGCACTTCCATTTCGACCAGCTCGAGCAGCTCGGCGTCGTCGACCATGTCGCACTTGTTCAGGAACACGACGATGTACGGCACGCCGACCTGACGGGCCAGCAGGATGTGTTCGCGGGTTTGCGGCATCGGGCCGTCCGCAGCGGACACGACCAGGATCGCGCCGTCCATCTGGGCCGCACCGGTGATCATGTTCTTGACGTAGTCGGCGTGGCCGGGGCAGTCCACGTGAGCGTAGTGACGGCCAGCGGTTTCGTATTCGACGTGGGCGGTGTTGATGGTGATACCGCGCGCTTTTTCTTCCGGGGCGCTGTCGATTTCGTCGTAGTTCTTGACGGTGCCGCCGTGGGTGCGGGCCGACACGATGGTCAGCGCAGCGGTCAGCGAGGTCTTGCCATGGTCAACGTGACCGATGGTGCCCACGTTCACGTGGGGCTTGTTACGTTCAAATTTTTCCTTCGACATGGCTGCCTCCGCGTTCGCGCGCAAGAAAACTACGCTTGATTGACCCAGCCCCAGAGGGGCGTTAACACAAACGGGCCGCCGCAAATGCGCGGCAGCCCTCAAGTGAGCCGTTTCGACTCAACCCTGGTGCTGATATCCGGACTCGAACCGGAGACCTCTCCCTTACCAAGGGAGTGCTCTACCTACTGAGCTATATCAGCATCGTTCGCTTGCGTCGCAGTGGAGCGGGTAGCGGGAATCGAACCCGCGCTACCAGCTTGGAAGGCTGGAGTTCTACCATTGAACTATACCCGCGCGATCCGAAGCCGCTTGCGCAGGCTCCCGTACAGCTTGTTTACTGCGACTCGAAATTTGGTGGAGGGGGAAGGATTCGAACCTTCGAAGGCAGTGCCGTCAGATTTACAGTCTGATCCCTTTGGCCACTCGGGTACCCCTCCGGGTATTCCTATTTACAGCGCCCTTCCGGTCAGCTTTGCCAGGCCGGAAAGGCCGCGCATTCTGCCAACCTGGCCAGCCTTTTGCAAGCCACGATCACCGTGTTTGCCGACCCGGCCGTTGCGGAAGTGGTGCTGGCTGTGGGACTCGAACTCACGACCTACTGATTACAAGTCAGTTGCTCTACCGACTGAGCTAAGCCAGCATCGAACTGTGGTGCCAGCTAACGGTTTGAACGCAGTAGCGCCCATTCAGATTCGCCAAGCCCCAGCGCATGCTTCCCGCAAAAGGGGCGCAAATTCTACTGTCCCGCCGCCGTCGGCGCAATGACATTACAGGAAACAAGTGCCTGATTTTGCACGGAACTGGGCGTTTTTTCGCCAGTCCAGCGCAGTAACTGGCGAGTTTGCTGCTCGGTACGGATCCGCTCGATGCCGCTGACATCGGCAATGCCCGCTTTCTTGAGCTCACGCAGGCGCAATTGCATGGACTCCGGCTTGCTGAACAGCCCAAGCGAGATGCCGCCGGCCTGCGGTCCCTTGTTCAGATAGGCCGCATCGATGCCTTCGGCTTTCAACTCGGCGAGCCGCTGCAGAGTCTGCTCGCGACTGGCCTTGGCCGGGATATAGACCAGGTAGCTTCGGCCAATTTCCTGTTCCTGCTGCTCCGTCTGGAGCAGCTCTGCCTCGCCGAGGTCCGTTGCCGGCCGTTCGCGCCATGGCGTCCAGGCACATAATGCAGCGCCCTGCGTCGGCTTTGGCTGTGTCGCAACGGCAAGGTCGGTTGCAGCCACGGCATCGGCCGGGCCAATCGAAGGCTCCGGCACGGTGGCGCTGACATCCGCTGCGACCGCGGCTATCTCGGTTTCCGCAGCCGGGACCGATGCCTCAGGCACAACCGGGCTGACCGCGCCATCCGGCAACAATTCAATCGCAGGTGGTGCGGTAACGGTGGGGCTCCGCGACGATGTTTCCGGCTCGCTGGCGCCGAACCAGCGCCAGCCCAGAATCAGCGTGTTAACGACCAGCAGGCTGATGACGATCCAGCGCACGCCTAACGCCCCTCCCCGTGCAGACGCGCGTATTCGCGCAGCCCGTCAAGCACCAAGTTGGCACGCCAGTCGGCAGGGCGCGGCAGGAACGGCTCCAACAACGGGCCGTCACCACCGCAAAGAAGTAAACGCGCACTCTCGCTACCAGGCCAGGCTGAATCGATGACGTAGCGCAGATACCCCACCGCCATCGCCAGGCAGCCCTGACTGACCGCGGCGTCGGTGCTGTTCCCGGGACCGAAGTTCGGCTCGGTCAACCAGTTGGCGCGGACACCGGCAGTGCCCTGTCTCAGTGCCTGCTCCAGCAGACCAAGGCCCGGAACGATATGGCCGCCACGGTGCTGGCCATCATGATCGAGCCAATCGACGGTAATGGCAGAACCGGCATCGATAATGAGACAGGGCGCTTGCTGTTCGCGCCAGGCCGCAAGCATCGCCAGCCAGCGATCAACCCCCAGCCGCGCCGGCTCGGCATATCGGTTGCGCAAGCCGCCGAGAGACGCACTTGAAACGGCCCAATGCACCTGCGGGCAACCGGCGGCGGCACACAAAGCGGAGACCCGCTCGCGCAATGCCGGACTCGCCACCGAAGCGACCCAGACCACGGTATCCGGCAACAGCTCGGCCCAGATCGGAGCCTGCGCCAACGACTCGCCACCACCATGGCCAGCAGCCCCTGCGAGCACGCCGTCCGCCGTGTCCAGTTGCCACTTGATCCGGGTATTGCCGATATCGAGCCAGAGCATCCGTTTCCCTCACGATCTGCAGTGCGGCTATTGTGCCCGCAAAGAAACCTCGCCGGCCACGATCGGGCGCAGGCCATCCGCGGTTTCCAGCAACAGGGCTCCGCGGCCATCGACGCCCGCGGCAATGCCGATCTGTTCGGTATTGACCCCCAGCATGCGCACCGGCTTGCCACGAAACTCATCGCGCGCCGACCAGGCTGCGGCGAACGGCGCAAAACCCTGTTGCGCAAACGTCGTCAGTGCCTGATCGAGCTGCACCAGAATGGCGGCGACCACGGTGTTGCGCGACGGCAATTGCGGCGCCAACGCCTGCAGATCGGTCCACGGTTGATCGATGGTCGCGGCGGCAGCGATTGGCATCCGGACATTGATGCCGAAACCGATCACCGCCGTACACGGACCACCGGCGTCCCCCGCCAGCTCAATCAGAACGCCACCGAGTTTCTTGCCGCCAGCGCGCAAATCATTCGGCCACTTCAGCTGCACGTCGGGAATCGACAGTGCTGCCAAGGCTTCAGCAATCGCCAGACCGACCACCAGACTCAGGCCGGACAACCCTTCAAGGCCACAAGGAAACTGGCGTTTGACGCTGCAGTACAGATTGCGGGCGAACGGCGAAGCCCACGCGCGCCCGCGCCGACCGCGACCGGCGGTCTGCTGCTCAGCCAACGCCACCCGCAGCTGCGCATCCTCAGTCGGGCGGGAATCACTGAGCAAGAACGCATTGGTGGAATCAATGCGCGGAAAAATATCCAGCGAAGCCAACGTGGCGCGGCCATTGATCGCCGCGTGAATCGCGGCGGCATCCAAGAGATCGAGGGGTTCCCGCAATCGGTAACCGCGGCCGGGGCTCGCGTCCAGCTCTACGCCGAGCTCCGTCAATACTTGCAGCTGTTTCCAGATCGCGGCGCGGGAAATACCGAGCCGTTCGCCGAGTTCGGTACCGGAATGTTCTGCACCGTCAGCCAGCAATTGCAACAGCGCAGTGGGAATGGGTGAGGACGCTGTCACGACAAAACTCCCATCAGAACATCGATTCGTCTATCGCCAATCATCGGCCACCAACGATCCAGACTTCCGGTTCCAAGGCGACCGCAAATTTTTCCCTGACGGCGGCCTGCACTTCGCGCGCGAGCGCCCACAATTCCGCGCCGCTGGCGCCGCCATAATTGACCAGCACCAGGGCCTGGTGCTGATGCGTGCCGGCCTGACCGCGACGAACCCCCTTCATGCCGGCCTGTTCGATCAACCAACCTGCCGCCAGTTTCACCTCACCATTCGGTTGCGGGTAAACCGGCATCGTGGGATGGGCTTGCTGCAAGCGCAACGCGTGTTCGGCACTGACCACCGGATTCTTGAAAAAGCTGCCGGCATTGCCGAGCACAGCCGGATCCGGCAGACGCGCACGCCGCACCGCCATCACCGCCTCCGCGACACGAGCGGCCGTCAATGGCAAATCGGGCTGTTTGGCCAGTTCGTTTGCCAAGCTGTCATAACCCGTCTTCAACTCGGCCTGACGGTGCAGCAGCAACGTGATTTCGGTAATGACGTAACGCCCCAGCTGTTCACGTTTGAAAATCGAATCGCGATAACCGAGCTGCAACTCACTGCGGTGAAAGTGGCGCAGATGGCCGGTCGCGATCTCGACCGCCTGTACCGACACCAAGCGGTCGGCCAGCTCAACACCATACGCACCAATATTCTGGATCGGCGCCGCGCCGACCGAGCCCGGGATCAGCGCGAGATTTTCCAAACCGCACAAACCTTGCTGCAGCGTCGCCATGACCAGCTGATGCCAGTTTTCACCGGCTCCCGCGCTGACCAAGACATCGTTGTCGTTCAGTAGGTGATAACGAATGCCGGTAAGCGCCGGCTGAATGACGAATGCATCAAGCTGCGGTTCAACAAAGAGGAAATTGGAACCACCACCGAGAATCAGCAACGGAAAGGATGACGCGCGCGCCTCGGCAAGCACCGACCGCAACGCCGGCAAACTCTCGGCGCGGGCAAAGACAGTTGCCGTGAGCGGCAAACCGAAGCTGTTGTGCTGGCTCAAATCGACATTACGCTGAATCACAACTCGCTCGCACTCGCGATTGCCCGGAAGCGCACAGGGTAGCGGAAAGCGGTGAACGCTGAAACCGGAACGAGAGCAAAGCGATACCCAAGGGCAGCTCGGCGTGCTGCGAACCTGGCGCTGACCTACTTGGCCTCGCGCGGGAGGTCGAATCGGTCGACTGCGACGCTATGGGTCGCATGGAGACTGCTCGTCGAGCATGGCGCGCATTATGCGTTTGGCGATGACCTACTTGGTCAGGCGCATCCCTGCGCCTGACCGGCTGGCGCCGACTGCGCTCCTCGCCGTTGGCTGCGGTGCTCACGCCGATTTGCTCCCGGCAAATCGGTCGCATGAGGGTCTCCGGCTCAAGCAGGCCATCGCCAGATCCCGAATGCATAAAAGCACAAAACCCCGGTCTTTTGGACCGGGGTTTTGTGCTTTGCATTAAGAGCTTGGCGATGACCTACTTTCGCATGAGACAGGCCCACACTATCATCGGCGCTGAGTGTTTTCACTTCCGAGTTCGGAATGGGATCGGGTGGTTCCCACTCGCTATGGTCGCCAAGCAAACCGTTTTACCGTCTTGCGTCGATGCCTCGACGCAACACAGCCAATCTGGGATTCGAGACTTGATTACGCTTCGCTCAGTGAGCGATTCCGGTAATGCATATTATCAGCTTTGGTCGTCTTCGTCTTCCACGGAGGGAGGACGTGTCGAAGACTGTCTGGAACAATCTCGACCTGCCAAAACGCTTTTGGCGTTATATGGTCAAGCCTCACGAGCAATTAGTATCAGTTAGCTCAACGCCTCACAGCGCTTACACACCTGACCTATCAACGTCGTAGTCTGCAACGGCTCTACAGGAGGGTTGAACCCTCAGTGAGAACTCATCTTGAGGCACGCTTCCCGCTTAGATGCTTTCAGCGGTTATCGTTTCCGTACATAGCTACCCGGCAGTGCCACTGGCGTGACAACCGGAACACCAGAGGTACGTCCACTCCGGTCCTCTCGTACTAGGAGCAGCCCCTCTCAATTCTCAAACGCCCACGGAAGATAGGGACCGAACTGTCTCACGACGTTCTGAACCCAGCTCGCGTACCACTTTAAATGGCGAACAGCCATACCCTTGGGACCGGCTACAGCCCCAGGATGTGATGAGCCGACATCGAGGTGCCAAACACCGCCGTCGATATGAACTCTTGGGCGGTATCAGCCTGTTATCCCCGGCGTACCTTTTATCCGTTGAGCGATGGCCCTTCCATACAGAACCACCGGATCACTTAGACCGTCTTTCGACCCTGCTCGACCTGTCCGTCTCGCAGTCAAGCACGCTTTTGCCTATGCACAATCCCGACGATTTCCGACCGTCGTTAGCGTACCATCGTGCTCCTCCGTTACGCTTTGGGAGGAGACCGCCCCAGTCAAACTGCCCACCACACATTGTCCCCAGCCCAGATAATGGGCCCAGGTTAGAACTCAAAAATTGCCAGGCTGGTATTTCAACGTCGACTCCACCCCAACTGGCGTCAGGGTTTCAAAGTCTCCCAGCTATCCTACACAGACAAGTTCTAAGTCCAATGTGAAGCTACAGTAAAGGTGCACGGGGTCTTTCCGTCTTTCCGCGGGTACACTGCATCTTCACAGCGATTTCAATTTCACTGAGTCTCGGGTGGAGACAGTGCCGCCATCATTACGCCATTCGTGCAGGTCGGAACTTACCCGACAAGGAATTTCGCTACCTTAGGACCGTTATAGTTACGGCCGCCGTTTACCGGGGCTTCGATCAAGAGCTTCGCTTTCGCTGACCCCATCAATTAACCTTCCGGCACCGGGCAGGCGTCACACCCTATACGTCCACTTTCGTGTTTGCAGAGTGCTGTGTTTTTGATAAACAGTTGCAGCGGCCTATTTTCTGAGACCAGTCCATGCTTCGGGGGCAAGCCCCTACACACCGACCGGCGCACCTTCTCCCGAAGTTACGGTGCCAATTTGCCTAGTTCCTTCACCCGAGTTCTCTCAAGCGCCTTGGTATTCTCAACCTGACCACCTGTGTCGGTTTCGGGTACGATTCAGTGTTGCCTGAAGCTTAGAAGATTTTCCTGGAAGCGTGGCATCAGTCACTTCGCTGCCGTAGCAGCTCGTCATCAGTTCTCGGCATTGTTCCTCCGGATTTGCCTAAAGGAACTGCCTACCACCTTAAACCGGGACTACCGTCACCCGGATGACCTAGCCTTCTCCGTCTCTCCATCGCAGCAACACCAAGTACGGGAATATTAACCCGTTTCCCATCGACTACGCTTTTCAGCCTCGCCTTAGGGGTCGACTTACCCAGCTCCGATTAACGTCGAACTGGAACCCTTGGTCTTTCGGCGTGGGGGTTTTTCACCCCCATTATCGTTACTCATGTCAGCATTCGCACTCGTGATACCTCCAGCAAACCTTACAGTTCACCTTCACAGGCTTACACGACGCTCCTCTACCATGCACATTGCTGTGCATCCGCAGCTTCGGTATATCACTTAGCCCCGTTACATCTTCCGCGCAGGCCGACTCGACCAGTGAGCTATTACGCTTTCTTTAAATGATGGCTGCTTCTAAGCCAACATCCTGGCTGTCTGAGCCTTCCCACATCGTTTGCCACTTAGTGATAATTTGGGGACCTTAGCTGGCGGTCTGGGTTGTCTCCCTCTTCACGATGGACGTTAGCACCCACCGTGTGTCTCCCGTGATTGCACTTCTCGGTATTCGGAGTTTGCATCGGTTTGGTAGGACGGGATGTCCCCCTAGCCGAAACAGTGCTCTACCCCCGAGAGTGAGACACGAGGCGCTACCTAAATAGCTTTCGAGGAGAACCAGCTATCACCACGTTTGATTAGCCTTTCACCCCTAGTCACAGCTCATCCCCTACCTTTTCAACGGGAGTGGGTTCGGACCTCCAGTACCTGTTACGGCACCTTCATCCTGGCCATGACTAGATCACGCGGTTTCGGGTCTACAGCTAGCCACTAGTCGCCCTGTTCAGACTCGCTTTCGCTACGCCTCCCCTATTCGGTTAAGCTCGCGACTAACCATAACTCGCTGACCCATTATACAAAAGGTACGCAGTCACCCCGAAGGGCTCCCACTGCTTGTATGCATACGGTTTCAGGTTCTATTTCACTCCCCTTGCAGGGGTTCTTTTCGCCTTTCCCTCACGGTACTGGTTCACTATCGGTCGATCAGGAGTATTTAGCCTTGGAGGATGGTCCCCCCATCTTCAAACAGGGTTTCTCGTGCCCCGTTCTACTTGTCGCAGACTTAGTTCCACCAACGCCATTTCGTGTACGGGGCTATCACCCTGTGTCGCCGGCCTTTCCAGACCGTTCCACTATGACATTGGCTAGAGACTGCTGGCTGGTCCCCGTTCGCTCGCCGCTACTAGGAGAATCTCGGTTGATTTCTTTTCCTTCGGGTACTGAGATGTTTCACTTCCCCGAGTTCGCTTCAACAACCTATGTATTCAGCTGTTGATGACCGTTAAAACGGCCGGGTTTCCCCATTCAGAGATCTGCGGATCAAAGCCCATTTGCCGGCTCCCCGCAGCTTTTCGCAGGCTGTCACGTCTTTCATCGCCTCTGATCGCCAAGGCATCCACCGTATGCACTTCTTCACTTGACCATATAACCCAAAAGGGTCTCAAGCAAAGACGTACCATTACTGACATGCATTACCCAGTGAGATCGTATCGTCTACGCGCAGAACGCATTCCACGCACGACACGATTCTCGCGCTTTCAAGTCTCAATCCAGATTGTTAAAGAACATTACCGACAACTCACACGGATGTGAGGAGTGTCGTAAACGCAGGAGCGGTTTACGACCGCACAGTCAGTGCCCAGCATTCTTTTCCGTTTTCGACGACGCTTTCGCATCACCCCGCGAAACCAAGAACACTCGGCACTGACAGCTCGACTTTTCACGACCCAAATTGGTGGAGCTAATCGGATTCGAACCGATGACCCCCTGCTTGCAAAGCAGGTGCTCTACCAACTGAGCTATAGCCCCGTCTTCTTCATCGATTGATCTTGCGATTGCTCGATTCGAAACTGGCGTTTCGCACACGCACCGAATTTGGTGGGTCTGAGTAGACTTGAACTACCGACCTCACCCTTATCAGGGGTGCGCTCTAACCACCTGAGCTACAGACCCGTGTCAGTCTTGCCGGACGAAGTAATCTGTGTGAGCACTTTGCGCAGAACGCGCAACAGGTTTAAGGAGGTGATCCAGCCGCAGGTTCCCCTACGGCTACCTTGTTACGACTTCACCCCAGTCATCGACCACACCGTGGACGGCGCTCCCCTTGCGGTTAAGCTACCGGCTTCTGGTGCAGTAAACTCCCATGGTGTGACGGGCGGTGTGTACAAGGCCCGGGAACGTATTCACCGCAGCAATGCTGATCTGCGATTACTAGCGATTCCGACTTCACGGAGTCGAGTTGCAGACTCCGATCCGGACTACGATTGCTTTTTTCGGATTGGCTCCGCCTCGCGGCATCGCAACCGTTTGTAGCAACCATTGTAGCACGTGTGTAGCCCTACTCGTAAGGGCCATGATGACTTGACGTCATCCCCACCTTCCTCCGGTTTGTCACCGGCAGTCTCCTTAGAGTTCCCAACTGAATGATGGCAACTAAGGACAAGGGTTGCGCTCGTTGCGGGACTTAACCCAACATCTCACGACACGAGCTGACGACAGCCATGCAGCACCTGTCTCAGAATTCCCGAAGGCACTCCCGCATCTCTGCAGGATTCTCTGGATGTCAAGAGTAGGTAAGGTTCTTCGCGTTGCATCGAATTAAACCACATGCTCCACCGCTTGTGCGGGCCCCCGTCAATTCATTTGAGTTTCAACCTTGCGGCCGTACTTCCCAGGCGGTCGACTTATCGCGTTAGCTGCGCCACTAAAAACCACGAGGGTCTCCAACGGCTAGTCGACATCGTTTACGGCGTGGACTACCAGGGTATCTAATCCTGTTTGCTCCCCACGCTTTCGTGCCTCAGTGTCAGTCTTAGGCCAGGCGGTCGCCTTCGCCACTGATGTTCCTTCCGATATCTACGCATTTCACCGCTACACCGGAAATTCCACCACCCTCTCCCAGACTCTAGCTTTCCAGTCCTGAATGCAGTTCCCAGGTTAAGCCCGGGGATTTCACATCCAGCTTAAAAAACCACCTACGCACGCTTTACGCCCAGTAATTCCGATTAACGCTCGCACCCTCTGTATTACCGCGGCTGCTGGCACAGAGTTAGCCGGTGCTTATTCTGCAGGTAACGTCAATTCGCGCAGGTATTAGCTGCACGACCTTCCTCCCCGCTTAAAGAGCTTTACAACCCGAGGGCCTTCTTCACTCACGCGGCATGGCTGGATCAGGCTTGCGCCCATTGTCCAATATTCCCCACTGCTGCCTCCCGTAGGAGTCTGGACCGTGTCTCAGTTCCAGTGTGGCTGATCATCCTCTCAGACCAGCTACCGATCGTCGCCTTGGTGAGCCGTTACCTCACCAACTAGCTAATCGGGCATCGGCCGCTCATATAGCGTGAGGCCTTGCGGTCCCCCACTTTCCCCCTCAGGGCGTATGCGGTATTAGCACAACTTTCGCTGTGTTATCCCCCACTACACGGCACGTTCCGATGCATTCCTCACCCGTCCGCCGCTAACGTATTGCTACGTCCGCTCGACTTGCATGTGTTAGGCCTGCCGCCAGCGTTCAATCTGAGCCATGATCAAACTCTTCAGTTCAATCTTTAAGACTCAATACTCGCTAAGCTTCGTAACTATTCCGAATACTCAAATAATTTGCGAAGTTCACTTGCATTGTTTACATCGTGTTTCTTTCGTCGCACGACTCTACGCAAGTGCCCACACAGATTACTTCGTTCATCTTGTTAAAGAGCATCTGCCTTTCGGCAGCGCCAGACTTACCGTCCGGCGGGGCGCACATTCTACAGCACCCCAGTTCGTTGTCAACAGGTCATTTCAGCCTTTTTTGCTGCGTTATTCGCGACTTACACGAACAACCGACTTGCCGACTGCACCACCACCGCGCTTTCGCGTCAGCAGGGGCGCGCATTCTACAGCGCCTTGCTTTGTTGTCAACAGGCTTTTGCATCGATTTGCTGCATTGCCGTATTGACCGCACCGGCTGACGTTTTGTCAGGGACAGGGCGTCGGCCGGGGCGCGCATTATAGGGCCCGGAAACACCGTTGCAAGGGCTATTTTTCTGCTGCGGGGACTTGACGGGAGAGACCAGCGTCTGATGAACGCGACTGCCAGTACCAGTAAATGCGAACCGCGAGCAGTAAACCTAGCAGAACACCAAACAAAGCGGGCTGATTCAGATCAGATTTTGTCTGCCAGAGGTAGTGCAGCCAGACCAGCCCGGCAACCGGATAAATCAGCCGGTGCAAGCGCCCCCACTGTTTGCCCAGCCGGCGCATTTGGCGATGGGTTGAGGTCAGCGCCAACGGCAGCAGGCCGACAAAAGCCAGAAAGCCGACGATGATGTAGGGCCGCTCGGTCAGATCTTCCTGTAACGCCAGCCAATCAAGCCCCATGTAAAGGAGTGCGTAACTGGTCAGATGCAGGCAGGTATAGAAGAAAGCAAACAAACCCAGCAGGCGTCGGGTGAACAACAACGCACCGACACCGGTCAGCCGGCGCAGCGGCGTTACCGCCAAGGTCAACCAGAGGCTGTAGAGCGCCCATTGGCCCGTGGTATGGACGATGGTTTTCTGGGGATCGGCCCCTAGATCGGCGGTGACGATCCCGATCGTCAGCAGCCCGGCCGGAAGCAATAAACCAAGCCAAATCAGCGGCTTGAGTCCCCACCTGACCCACCGCTCCGGGGTCATTTTCAAACGCGACATCAAGCGAGCTCTCAGTAAAAACGACGCAGATCCATCCCCTGATAGAGGCTGGCAACTTGCTCGGCATAGCCATTGAACGGCAAGGTTTCGATACGCTCAACACCGCCGAACAGCGAGCCACTGTAAATCCGGCGTTCTTTGGCCTGACTCCAGCGAGGATGGTCGACCGCGGGGTTGACGTTGGCATAGAAGCCATACTCCTCTGGCGCGGACCGACTCCAGCTGGTCGCCGGCTGCCTTTCCTGGAATCGAATGCGGACGACCGACTTGATGCCCTTGAAGCCGTATTTCCATGGCACGACCAGCCGAAACGGTGCGCCGTTCTGCGGCAACAGCGTCTTGCCGTACAGGCCAATCGCCATCAAGGTCAGCGGGTGCATGGCTTCGTCCATACGCAGGCCCTCCACATAGGGCCAGTCAAGCGACGAAAAGCCGAGAAAGCCCGGCTTTTGTCCCGGCATCTGCTCCGGGTCATGCAAAGTCTGGAAGGCAACAAACTTGGCTTTGCTGGTCGGCTCGAAGCGCTTTATCAAGGTTGCCAAGGGAATGCCCACCCACGGAATCACCATCGACCAGGCCTCGACACAGCGCATCCGATAGATGCGCTCTTCCAGCACACTGCCTCGAAGCAGATCCTCCAGGGCATATCGGCCGGGTTTTGCCACCTCGCCTTCGACCACCACCGACCAGGGTTCGGTCCGCAGCCGGCCAGCGCGCTTGGCCGGGTCGGCTTTGTCGAGACCGAACTCGTAGAAATTGTTGTAGCTGGTGATCGCCTCTTCCTGCGTGAGCCGTGCGCCGGGTGTCGCCGGCTCTGGCTTGTATTGCAAGCGGGTACCGGGCTTGGCCGCCGAAACCGCTTCCGGCAGCAAGGAGCAGGCCATCGCGAGGCCGAGTGATTGCAGCAGGCGCCGACGCTCCAGATAGACGCTCTCATCTGTTATCCGGCGCGGCACATTGCGCTCCGTCACCCGAATCAACGACGACATGGCTCGCAACCTCCTCGCTATCGAACACCGCGACTCAGACCGCAGACCAACCGATTTGTTACAGACTCAGGCCGCTGCCAAGGCCAATACGAAGCTTGCCGCAAAGCTGATCGGTCTAATTCCACTTTGTTTGCGCCAGGACATGCCACAGCGGTCGAACCGGCGACCGGCAGCGAGCCTGCTCTGCTATAGTGTGGGCGCGAATCCGGTCGGTTCGTGCGGTCCCGACCCCTCATTCCTCAGTACCATGAGCGCCAACAAAAAACTCCTCATCAAAGGCATTACCGAATCCGGCCAGGTGTTCCGCCCCAGCGATTGGGCGGAGCGCATGTGCGGCAACCTCTGCACCTTTCGTAACCGGCGGATGTACTACTCGCCCCTGCTGCGCCCGATCATCATTGCCGGGCAGAAGGGCGTGGTAGTCGACCCGTCACTGGCGGAGCTGCACCCGCAGCTGTTCCGGGAAATCATCGATTTCGCGGAACAAAACGCGCTCCAGACCACCGAATACGTCGAAGTTTGAACCGCTGCGCTTCCCTGACCGAGCAACGCTCACTATAGTTAGGCGCAACACTACCCCGGATCGTGTATGGAGTCGGTTATGAAGTCCTTCCCTCTCGCCGCCATCGGCGCAGCCCTGATGGTGCTGGGTGTTGCCCAGGCATCGGATACCTATAAATGGACCGATGACAACGGCCAAGTGCAGTACACACAGTTGCCGCCCAAGGACCGTCCATACGAAACCATCCGCGTGCGTAGCAAGCAACCAGAGACCGCGGCAGCTACGCCTACTGGCAAGAAAAAAACCGAAGCCGAGAAAGGTGGCGATGTCGCGGCCGCAAAAGCGGAAGCAGAAAAAATGGCTCGTAATTGTGAGATTGCGAAACAAAACAAAGAGGCCTTGCTGACCATCCCCAAAATCCGGGTAACCGACAAAGACGGCACTGAGCGCTTCCTGACCGACGAAGAGCGCAAGGAAAAGATGGCGGCAACGGAAGTGAATATCTCAACCTACTGCAAACAGTGAGACTACGTCGACCGAAGACATAAAAGGCGCCAACTGGCGCCTTTTTGTTTGCCGACACGAACGTTGTTATTGGGGCTTGCTCAGCGCAAGTTCGCCTTGCACCACATCCACCACCACCGTCTCGCCGGCAGCAAAACGCCCCGCGAGAATGCTCTGTGCCAGCGGATTCTCCAGCAGCTGCCGGACCACGCGACGCAGCGGTCGCGCGCCAAAAGCGGTATCGGAACCGGCCTTGGCCAGATAGAGCAGCGCTTCCGGCGAGACTTGCAACTTGATCTCGTGCTCGGCCAGACGCTTGCGCAGGCCTTCGATCTGCAGGCTGGCAATCTGCTGCAGATGCTCATCAGCCAGCGCATGAAAGACCACGATCTCGTCGACCCGATTGATGAACTCGGGTCGGAAGTACTTACCGATGACATCCATCAGCATGTCCTTCAACTCGCCGTGACTGCTCTTGCGATGCTCCATAATGATGTCGGAGCCCAGGTTCGAGGTCATCACCACCACGGTGTTGCGAAAATCGACGGTACGGCCCTGACCATCGGTCAAGCGGCCGTCCTCCAAGACTTGCAGCAACACGTTGAACACATCCGGGTGGGCCTTCTCGACCTCGTCGAACAGCACAACAGAATAGGGCTTGCGCCGCACGGCCTCGGTCAAATAACCGCCCTCGTCGTAGCCGACATAACCGGGAGGCGCGCCGATCAGGCGGGCGACCGCGTGCTTCTCCATGTATTCGGACATGTCGATGCGCACCATCGCTTCTTCGCTGTCGAACAGGAACGATGCCAATGTCTTGCACAGTTCGGTCTTGCCGACCCCGGTGGGGCCAAGGAACAGGAAGGAACCGTTCGGCCGGTTTGGTTCAGCAAGGCCGGCACGGGCACGCCGAATCGCGTTCGCGACGGCGGTGACCGCCTCATTCTGGCCGATCACGCGCTGATGCAGCGCCTCTTCCATCCGCAACAGCTTGTCACGTTCGCCTTCAAGCATCTTGGCAACCGGAATGCCGGTCCACTTCGACACAATGCCAGCAATCTCGACATCACTGACCTTGTTGCGCAGCAGCTGCATTTTCTGCATTTCCGCCTGCGCTGCCATGTCGAGTTTCTTTTCCAGCTCTGGAATGCGGCCGTATTGCAACTCGGACATGCGGGTCAGATCACCGGCGCGGCGCGCCACCTCCATGTCCTGCCGAACGCGCTCCAGTTCTGCCTTGATGTTTTTCGAGCCTTCCAGCGCGGCCTTTTCCGCCAGCCAGATCTCGTTCAGTTCAGCGAACTCGCGCTCGTAACGCTTGATGTCCTCTTCCAGCGCTTCCAGGGTTTTCCTGGCGCCACTGTCCGATTCCTTCTTCAGCGCCTCGCGCTCCATCTTGAGCTGGATGAGCTTGCGCTCCAGCCGGTCCATCTCTTCCGGCTTGGAGTCGATCTCCATCCGGATCTGCGATGCCGCCTCGTCGACCAAGTCGATGGCCTTGTCCGGCAGCTTGCGGTCGGAAATGTAGCGATGCGACAGCTGCGCCGCGGCAATGATCGCCGAGTCGGTGATCTCGACACCGTGGTGCACTTCGTAGCGCTCTTTCAGGCCACGCAGGATCGCAATGGTGTCGGTGACATTCGGTTCATCGACCAGCACCTTCTGGAAGCGGCGCTCGAGCGCGGCGTCTTTCTCGATGTATTTGCGGTACTCATCAAGCGTGGTGGCGCCAACGCAGTGCAATTCGCCACGGGCCAGCGCTGGCTTGAGCATGTTGCCGGCATCCATCGCGCCATCGGCCTTGCCGGCGCCGACCATCGTGTGCAGCTCGTCGATGAAGAGAATCACTTTGCCTTCTTCCTTCGCCAGCTCACTGAGCACGGCTTTCAAGCGCTCTTCGAACTCGCCACGGAATTTGGCGCCGGCAATCAATGCGCCCATGTCAAGCACCAGCACACGTTTGTGCTTCAAGCCTTCTGGCACTTCGCCATTGACGATGCGCTGCGCCAGGCCTTCGACAATCGCGGTCTTGCCGACGCCAGGTTCACCGATCAGCACCGGATTGTTCTTGGTCCGGCGCTGCAACACTTGAATGGTGCGACGGATTTCATCGTCACGACCGATGACCGGATCAAGCTTGCCCTGCTCAGCACGGGCGGTCAGATCGATGGTGAATTTTTCCAGCGCCTGCCGCTTTTCTTCATCATTGGCATCTTCCACGCGCTGGCCGCCACGCACGGATTCGATGGCTTTTTCCAACGCGGCTTTCTGCAAACCGAGCTTGCGCAGCAGCTCACCAAGGGCGCCTTTGTCTTCAGCGGCCGCGAGCAGGAAAATGTCGGATGAGATGTAGGCATCTTTGCGCTGCTGGGCGAGCTTGTCGCAGACATTCAGCAACCGCGCCAGATCATTTGAGAGATGCACCTCACCTTCGGTGCCACGCACGCTCGGCAGACGCTCCAGGGCTTGAGTCAGCTGCGAGCGCAAAGCACTGAGATTGACGCCAGCGCGCTCGAGCAAATGCCGGGCTGAGCCGCCGTCCTGGTTGAGCAGCGCCAGCATCAGGTGCAGCGGCTCGATGAATTGATGATCCCGTCCCAGTGCCAATGACTGGGCATCTGCCAAGGCCAGCTGCAAATTGCTGGTCAATCGATCCATACGCATGAGTAATCCTCGCTGGTGACGCATGCGACAACCGCATGCCCGAATGGCAACGAGATGCGGTCAGCGATTTTGGATTTCAAGCAGGCGCGCGAAACTCTCACCCGATCCTTGCGCCAGCGCAAACCGACATGTTACCGGCACCAACGTAGCGGATGGACAAGGACGATCAGCTTTCGCTGGCAGGAGGGAGAGCGATATGGTTGCGCCGGCCGAGCAGCAGCTCACCGAGTTGTTGCCGCATGTCGGCGCCCTGGACATGGTCCGGGTCAATGACGGGAAAGTCGGTGAGCGTTACCCGTCCGCGCAGAAACAAACAGGTAAACACCGACCCCTGACCGGCTACCCCTTCGATGCGCGCCGGCACGATCGGCACTTTCGCCAGTTGCGCCAGCCGCAGCACACCTGGCTTGACCCGCGACTCCGGCTGGTCGTCCAGAAAGATGCGACCGTGCGGAAACAGGGCCACGGCCTCGCCCGCTTTCAAGGCCCGCACGGCGGCGCGGAAAGCCGCATCGGTGCGCCCACCGCGATCCACCGGAATACAGCCGGCGGCACGGAACAGCCAACGCAGGCCGAAGCGGTTGTACTCCTCTTCGGCAATCAGGAAACGCAGCGGCCGGCGGCTGGCGGTGATGAGCAGCAGCGGATCCAGACCGGAGACATGATTGGCCGCAACCAGCACACCGCCTGCCGGCAAATGCAGATAGGCATCGCCCTGCCGGTGATAGCGGCGGACATAGCGGCGGACCAGGCCATCGATGGCGTTGACCCACCAGCCGCCCCAGTCGGCCTGATTGGCGCGCAAGCCGGCCCAGACCGCGAGTCCCAGCAGCAATGAAACGACCAGCAACACCACGAGCGCGATCATGGCGCACTCCGCCAGATCAGGCTCGCCTGACGCCCGGTGTCGCGGTCACGCCGGTACGAGAAAAACCGCAGCGGCTCACTGTAGGTGCAGAGGCCGCCGCCATAAATGTCGCGTACGCCGGCCGCCTGCAGACGCTGACGCGCCAGCAGGTACAGATCCGCAAACAGGCGGTCGCCCTCACCGGGGCGAAACGCTGCACTCGCCCGACGGTCATGGCGACAGAACGCCTCGCGCACTTCCGGCCCCACTTCGAACGCGGTGGGCCCGATGGCCGGGCCAAGCCAGGCCAGGATCTCGCCCGGTGCACCAGCGAAGGTTTTGATGGTGGCTTCGAGCACGCCGGCACAAAGCCCACGCCAGCCGGCGTGAGCGGCGGCCACCCAGCGGCCGGCCCGGTCACAAAACAGCACCGGCAGGCAATCGGCAGCCAGTACGACACAGACTTCGTCCGCGGCCGTGCTGAAACTGGCGTCGGCGATCGGCGGCTCGGCCGCTGGTAGCGCCACAACGGCAGTACCATGCACCTGCTGCAGCCACTGCGGCTCAGCGGGCAGCGCCAGCGCGGTACGGAGCAGACGTCGGTTCTCGGCGACAGTCGACGCGGCATCGCCAGTGTGGGCACCGAGGTTCAAACCCGCAAAAGCGCCGGAGCTGACTCCACCGGCTCTCAGCGTCGACGCCGCATGCACATTGGCGGGCGCCGGCCAGTCCGGCCGCAGGACCTCAATAGTCATTCTTGTTGCGGTCCTTGCGCAGCAAATCGAGCAGCTGAATCAAATCGGCCGGCATCGGCGCTTCCCACAGCATCTGCTCGCCGCTGACCGGATGGGTCAGGCCGAGCTTGGCAGCGTGCAGCGCCTGACGGCGGAAGTTTTTCAGGGTTTCGGCCAGTTCCGGGCCGGCTTCGGCCAACTGGCGACGACGGCCGCCATAGACCGGGTCGCCAAGCAGCGGAAAACCGGCATGCGTCATATGGACACGGATCTGGTGGGTGCGGCCGGTTTCGAGCCGGCACTTGATATGGGTGTGGGCGCGGAACCGTTCGACCACCCGGTAATGAGTCACGGCATGACGGCCGGTCTCCTCAACCACCGCCATCTGCTGGCGGTTGCTCGGGTCGCGGCCGATTGCCGCATCGACGGTGCCGCCCGCGACCACGGTGCCGTGGACGATCGCATCGTACTCGCGCAGGAAGGCGCGTTTGCCGAGCTGCTGTACCAAAGCCAGATGGGTGTCCGGCTGGCGGGCCACTACCAACAGACCCGAGGTGTCCTTGTCGAGCCGGTGCACGATGCCGGCGCGCGGCAGCATTTTCAGTTCCGGCGCATGGTGCAGCAGCGCGTTGACCAGCGTACCGCCGGCATGACCCGGCGCCGGGTGCACAACCAGACCTGCCTGTTTATTGACCACGATCAGCGCCTCGTCTTCATAGACGATATCGAGCGCGATGTCTTCCGGTGCATCATCGCTCTGCACGGGAATTTCCGCCTCGATCAGCAGGCTTTCGCCGCCCATCAGCTTTTCCCGGGCCCGATCGACCACCACGCCATTGACCTTGACGCAGCCGGACTTGACCCAGCCCTGCAGGCGCACCCGCGAATATTCACTGAACAAATCGGCCAGGACGACGTCCAAACGGCTCCCGAACGCCTGTTCCGGCACAATGGCTTCCAGCCGGACGGGTTCTGACGCTGAATTCATGGAATGGGTGACCTTGAAGATGAGCTTGGTTAGAATGCCCCGCTATTCTAGCAACCTATATAACAACCAAAGGCAGTTTGTTCGCATGATGAGCCGTTTGCTGTGCCTGATCCTCGCTGCCGTCATGGTCAGCGGTTGTGCGACCACCGCCGAAGACCGCGAACAGCGCCGGCGCGAACAAAGCGCGCAGCAACTGTACAGCGCGGCCCGGCAATCGATGGAAGTCGGCAACTGGAAAACGGCGATCGAAAAGCTGGAAAACCTCGATTCCCGCTACCCATTCGGCCCGTTCTCGCAGCAAGCCCAGCTGGATCTGATTTATTCCTACTACCAGAACCGCGACACACCGTCGGCGGTTGCGGCGGCCGATCGGTTCATCCGGCAGAATCCGCGTCACCCGAACCTTGACTACGTCTACTACATGAAAGGCCTGGTCAATTACTACTCGGAACTCGGCTTCCTGCGCGAAGCGTTCGCCGCCAGCCTGTCCGAGCGTGATGCCAGCACCGCCGAAAAAGCCTTCAAGGATTTTGCCGAGCTCATCAAGCGCTACCCGGACAGCCAGTACGCTGCCGATGCCCGCCAACGGATGATCTACCTGCGCAACCGTCTGGCCGACTTCGAACTGCATGCCGCCAACTATTACACCCAGCGCAAAGCCTGGCTCGCCGCCGCCAACCGTGCCCGCCGGGTCATCGAAAACTTTCCCGGCGTTGACGCCAGCGCCGACGCGCTGGTCATGATGGTGCGCTGCTACCGTGAACTGAAGCTGCCGGAACTGGAAAAAGAAGCCGTCGAGGTGCTGGCGCTGAATTTCCCCGATCGGATGAAAGATATCGAAAGCTGAGTTTTCCGATTGAAACGACAAGGGCCGGAATTGCGGCCCTTTTTGTTTGCCAGATTCGCCGCGAGAAAGATGTAGCAAAGTGACAAAACTCAACCTAATGATTCAACCTTCGTGCTCAGATCTGGCAGCAACGCCCCTACGCTTCAGAACGAGCATGCAGTGAGCGTCCACGCCGCAGACTGCAAAGACATGCCTCGCGATATCGAGACCCATGTTCGTAATACTCATGGCCCCCTTCTGCCGTTCAAATGGTTGACTGCATCTCCACTTTGGTACATCGATGTCGATAACGGCGGGAGGCGTCCATCTCATTAGGGCGCATGATGATGCGCCTTTTTGTTCCCAGAGCTACAACACGGCGGGTCATACCCTCCCTACTCGGTTGGCTTGCCGCGCATCGCCTTGATATTGCCGCGTTTGGTTTTGCTGTCCATGCGTTTGGTTTGTGAGCTGCGGGTCGGTTTGGTGGCCTTGCGGACTTTGCGGACGACGCCGACCGATTTGATCAGTTCCTGCAGCCGTTTCAGTGCGTCGACGCGGTTCTGCTCCTGACTGCGGGTTTCCTGCGCCTTGATGACGATGACGCCGTCTTTGCTGATCCGCTGATCGGACAGCGCCAGCAGCCGCTCCTTGTAAAAGTCCGGCAGTGACGAGGCGCGGATATCGAAGCGCAGGTGGATGGCGCTGGAAACCTTGTTGACGTTCTGGCCACCGGCACCTTGCGAGCGCATGGCGGTCAGTTCGATTTCGCGCAGCGGCAGTTGCACGGCGCGGGAAATCGCCAATGCGCCGTCAATGGGCGGCAGGACGGGGTCCCTCATGCCAGCCAAACCAAAGTCAGCGCAATCGCCGACGGCAGGCCCTGCACGTACAGAATGCTGCGCTTGGCGCTCAAGCCACCGTAGATGCCGGCAATGAGCACACAGGCGAGAAAAAACACCAGCGTCGGTTGCCCGGCCCAGAGCAGGCCGAACACCAAACCAGCGGCGAGAAAGCCATTATAGAGCCCCTGATTGGCGGCCAGCACTTTTGAACTGGCCGATTGCTCGGGCGTTTGCCCGAATATCTTGCGGCCGACCGGGTGATCCCAAAAAAACATTTCCAGCACGAGGAAACCGAGGTGCTGAAGGGCAATGAAAAGAGTAAGGATGGTGATCAAGATGGACATGGTGTTGGCCGATCAAACTTGCATGGCTGGCATCGTCTAGGGACAGCAAGCGGGCTGCAAGTCAGGTGCGACAATTACCCCCTCCCGGCCTCCCCCCTTCACAGGGGGAGGAGATGTCAAGTTCCCTCGCCTGTTAAGGGGAGGGTTAGGGTGGGGTAGTTGCCGCGCTGCAACTTCCGCTAGAACCGTTCCCGCTACACGCGAGCTGACTCCGATTACCACTTAACGGTGACTCACTTCAACAACACCACCTGCTCCCGCTTGGCGAGCTCCACCGACACAGCCGGGTGCAACTCACGCAGCTTGGCTTGCAGACTTTCCTGTGCTTGCTGTTCACCGTGCACCAGCATGACCGGCGGCAATGGCTTGAAGCTTTCATACCAGCGCAGCAGATCGCGCTGGCCGGCGTGGGCCGACAGGCCACCAACGGTATGCACCTTGGCGCGAACGCGGATGGCCTCGCCCCACAATCGGATGAAATCGCGGCCTTCGACCAGCGCCCGGCCGGGCGTGCCACGGGCCTGATAGCCAATCATGATCACCTGGGTAGTATCGCGCCAGATCAGATGCTTCAAATGATGCTTGATGCGGCCACCGGTGCACATGCCGCTACCGGCGATGATGATGGCACCGCTCTGGATGCGGTTGATGGCCTGCGACTCCACCGGCGACGGCGTGAATTGCAGATTCGGCAGCAACCGGCGCAGGGAACGATCCGGATCGCCTTCGCCGAGCAGTTTGACGGCATCGCCGTCGTACAGTGCGTGATGACGCAGATAAATATTGGTGGCGTCAATGGCGAGCGGACTATCGAGAAAGATCTGCCACTTGTGCAGGCGCCAATCGCGGTAATGTTTAGCCATCAG
Source organism: Permianibacter sp. (assembly GCA_046297695.1). GTDB lineage: Bacteria > Pseudomonadota > Gammaproteobacteria > Enterobacterales > Permianibacteraceae > Permianibacter. Next base: position 22,498 of record JBKBHF010000033.1, read on the forward strand.
ATAAAGCAGCTCCTGACTGCGGCCCACGGCAAATGCCGGGATCAGGATATTGCCGCGTTGCGATTGCTCACTGCGGAAGATGTCGCCAAGCTCGTCAATGGTGGCGGCAAAGTCGCGGTGGTCGCGATCACCATAGGTGCTTTCCATCAGCAGCAGATCGGCGTGCTCGACGGATTTTGGATCGCACAGAATCGGCGCGCCGTATTGGCCGAGATCGCCGGAGAATACCAGCGTGCGCTCGCGATCCGGCGCCCGGATTTTCAGCTCGACAATGGCCGAGCCGAGAATATGGCCGGCATCGTGCAGCCGTACTGACATGCGTTCCGTCAGCGCCTGCCAGACACCGTATTCAATACCGTGGAACTGCTTCATGATCCGTTCAACATCGACCTGTGTGTAGAGCGGTTCGACTGGCTTCAGGCCTTTGCGCGCCCGTTTGCGGTTTTCAATCTCGGCATCAGCCTCCTGCAAATGGGCGGAGTCACGCAACATGATGCGGCACAGATCGCGACTGGCTTGATGGGTGTAGATGGCGCCGCGAAAACCTTCTTTCTGCAGCCGCGGCAAGCGGCCGGAATGATCGAGATGGGAGTGGCTGAGTACCACAGCGTCGATGCGGCGGGCATCATACGGCGAGGTGTCATAGTTGCGGGCATCCTCCTTGGCGCCGCCTTGCAACAAGCCACAATCCAGCAGCACCCGCTCCTTTCCCAGCGATACCTCATAGCAGGAACCGGTAACCTCCCCGACCCCACCCCAGCAGCGCAGTTCGACGCGTTCCATGTTGGTTTCCACCCCGCTCTTGAAATCGATTTGAGCAAACCTGCGTTATTTGCCAGATGGTACTCGCGCACTGTTGATCCGGGTCAAGTTGTTACGCCGCACGGCTTGTTAGTTTGAAGCATGGCAGCCGTGCTGTCGCCATGCCTCGTTACCTCACCCCGCTCTATGGAGGAGACGTGCCATGACCCACATGCGTTATCAACCGTGGTCCATGTTTGACCAACTGCAACGCGAAATCAACCAGCTGTTCGACAACCGGCTGCCACGCAGCGGCGAAAGCAAAGGCGAGTTGTTCAGCGGCAACTGGCTGCCGTCGGTCGACGTCAAAGACACCGGCAAGGAAATTGTGTTGTTTGCTGATCTGCCCGGCATCGACCCCGATAAGATTGAAATCACTGCCAGCAATGGTCTGTTGACGCTGAAAGGGCAGCGCGATTTTTCCAAGGAGGAAGATCAAGGCAGCTACCACCGAATCGAGCGTAGCTACGGCAGCTTTTATCGCCAATTTGCGTTGCCGGACACCGCCAACACCGACGAGATCTCGGCCAAGGCCAATCACGGCGTGCTGGAAATCCACATTCCCAAGCGTAGCGCCAGCGTCGAGAAACGCATCAGCGTAAGCCGCTGATCTGGTTCATCAGGCACTGCCACTGCCGTCAGAGCCTGAGCCCAACCTATCTCCTGACGGGGGTGCCAGCTGTCGTCACAACACGGATGGCATCCCGGTTTCATCTCCAGCCCCGGATGAACCTTTTTTTTTATCCCGGACTACACTTGCGGCATCAGGAGCAGTAACAGACAGGGATAGCCGTCGCGTCTGAGGGATGCTGTCATGACCGTCAAATCCCGCTTGCTGTTCAGCCTTGCCATTCCTGTCGTGCTGTTGGCGTTGATCTCGGTCATCGCCATTCGTAGCCTCAGCAGTATCAATGCCAGCGTCGCCAGCATTTATGACGATCGTGTGGTACCACTGAAACAGTTAAAACTGATTGCCGATGCCTATGCCGTGTTCGTGATCGACGCGGTGAACAAAGGCAATGCCGGCCTGTTCAGCGCCGAACAGGTCACCGGCGAGCTCAACAACGCCAATAAAGTGATCCGGGAAGAGTGGCAGCGCTACACCGCCACCAGGCTGACCGATGAAGAGCGGGCGTTGGTGCGCGAGGCCGAGCCACTGTTTCGTGCTGCTGACCAAGCCATCGCTGCGGTCCAGAACAGCATAGCCGGAACCCAGGGCGATGCCAGCGGCCAGCTGAGCCAGTTTGATGGCCCGCTGTATCAGCAAATTGATCCCATCAGTGCCCATATCACCAAACTCATCGACTTGCAGCTGCGCGTTGCCGCCGAACAGCGCGAGACCGTGGCAGCCGACTACAGCGCCCTACGCTTGTTCTTCATTCTGATGAGCATTGCAGTGACCGCGATTTTGCTGGTCGCAGGTTGGTGGCTCTATCGCAGTATTTCCGGCCCGCTGCTGGCTCTGAATGACACCATGAAGCGGGCCGAGCAACAGCTGGACCTGACCTTGACGGTCGACAGCAACCGCGACGACGAATGGGGTGAGGCCGGCAAAGCCTTCAATCAGATGTTGGCGCGTTTTCGCGATGTGTTGCGCAGCGTGAGTGGTGTCGTCGAACAGACCGCGAGGCAAGCAGGCGCCGTGACCAACGAGATTGGTGAAGCGACCAATGCCTGCATGGAACAGCAGCGGGAATCGGATCAGGTTGCCGCCGCCAGCACCCAGATGAGTGCTTCCATTACCGAGGTAGCGCGCAATGCCAGTGCGGCGGCCGAAGCGGCGAAAATCGTCAGCCAGTCGACCGAAGGCGGCCGTCAGGCCGTGTCCAGCGTGGCCAACGCGATGCAGGAATTGCAACATCACATCGAAGAAGCCAACAGCGTAATTACCCGGCTCGATCAGCAAGCTGGCTCGATTGGTCAGGTACTGGAAGTCATCCGCGGTATTGCCGAGCAAACCAACCTGCTGGCATTGAATGCGGCCATCGAAGCGGCCCGGGCGGGAGATCAGGGCCGCGGTTTTGCCGTGGTCGCCGATGAAGTACGCAACCTCGCCCAGCGAACCCAGGAATCGACCAAGGAAATCGCCGGCATCATTCAGCAATTGCAGCGCGAGTCGCAAGCGGCGGTCGACAGCATGCAGACCAGTCGCAGCAGTGCCGACAATTCGCTGATCATTGCCAATCAGGCCGGCTCACAGCTTGATGAAATCGACCGCGCCAGCCACACCATCGCCGAAATGACCACGCAGATTGCCACCGCGACCGAGCAACAGGCGGCCGTGTCGGAAACCATCAGCCGCAACATGGTGCGCATTCATGAACTGAGTAGCACCGTGGCCCGCTGCAATGAACGCGTGCGACAGGCCTGTGCTGAAATGCGCAAGGAAGTACAAGAACTGGTGGGTTTGTCGGCACGGTTTACAGTGTAACCAATGCCACAGCCAACAAAAAAGCCGGCAGCGCCGGCTTTTTTGTGGTTGGCTGCAAGGCTTACTTCTGGAAGCGCTGCATCACCAGCGTGGCGTTGGTGCCGCCAAAACCGAAGCTGTTCGACAGCACGGTATTGAGCTTCACGCCATGCCGGGTTTCCAGCACGATGGGCAGATCGGCCGCTTCCGGATCCAGCTCTTCGATATTGGCCGAGGCGCAGATGAAATCGTTCTGCATCATCAGCAGGCTGTAGATGGCTTCCTGCACGCCAGCAGCGCCGAGCGAATGGCCGGACAGCGACTTGGTCGAGCTGATCGGCGGTACTTCCTTGCCGAATACGGCGCGGATGGCGCCCAGCTCGGCAACATCCCCCACTGGCGTCGACGTGCCGTGGGTATTGATGTAATCGACCGGCAGCTTGCAGGTCGCCAGCGCCTGCTTCATGCAGCGCGCTGCGCCTTCGCCGCTCGGCGCGACCATGTCGGCACCGTCTGAGGTAGCACCGTAACCGACCAGCTCGGCGATGATGTTGGCACCGCGCTTCAATGCATGCTCCAGCGACTCCAGCACAAGGATGCCGCCACCGCCAGCGATGACGAAACCGTCGCGGTTCTTGTCATAGGCGCGTGAGGCTTTTTCCGGGGTGTCGTTGTATTTGGTCGACAATGCGCCCATGGCGTCGAACATCATGCTGAACGACCAGAAGCACTCTTCGCCGCCACCGGCGAACATCACATCGGCCTTGCCGAGCTGGATCTGCTCCATCGCGTTGCCGATGCAGTGGGCGCTGGTGGCGCAGGCCGACGAGATCGAATAGTTGATGCCCTTGATCTGGAACGCGGTGGCAAGGTTAGCGGAAATGCTCGACGCCATCACGCGCGGCACCATGTACGGACCGACCCGGCGCAGGCCGCGATCTTCCAGCGTTTTGACTGCATCGTACTCATTGCGCGGCGAGTGGCCGCCGGCACCGGCGATAAGGCCGGTGCGCAAGGAGCTGACCTGATCCTGAGTCAGGCCGGCCTGCTCGATGGCTTCTTTCATCGACAAGTAGGCGTAGGCCGCGCCGTCGCCCATGAAGCGTTTGAGCTTGCGGTCAATCAGCGCATCCAGATCAATCTGCGGCACGCCGGAGATCTGGCTGCGGAACTGCTTGTCGATATGGCTCTGGTCGGTACGAATACCCGATTTGCCGGCCTTCAACGACTCGAGCACTTCCTGTTGGTTGTTACCCAGGCACGAGACGATACCCATGCCGGTAATCACTACGCGTTGCATTACGCGAACTCCGCCATATTGCTGAACAGGCCGACCCGCAGATCGGTGGCCGTGTAAATTGGTTTGCCGTCGACGCTGACACTGCCGTCACCGATGACCAGATTCAATTTGCGGGCGATGACCCGCTTAATCTGAATGCGGTACTCGACCAGCTTGGCGGTCGGCAGGATTTGGCCGAAGAATTTCACTTCACCGACACCGAGTGCGCGGCCGCGGCCCGGCAGGCCTTTCCACGGCAGGAAGAAACCGGCCAGCTGCCACATGGCATCCAGACCGAGGCAGCCCGGCATGACCGGGTCGCCTTTGAAATGGCAACCGAAGAACCACAGATCCGGTTTGATATCGAGCTGGGCAATGATCTCGCCCTTTCCGTGCTCGCCTCCCTCGTCGCTGATGTGAGTGATGCGATCAAACATCAGCATGTTGGGGGCCGGTAGCTGAGCGTTACCTGGGCCGAACATGCGGCCTTCGGCACACTCCAACAATTGCTCCCGGTTGAAAGAAGACGGTCTGGACATCGAGGACTCCGGCGGCGCTACGTTCATCAAGTTGAAACAATCGCCGTCTGATACGTGGACAAAGTCACCAAGGCTCAATGATGTAGCCCCGGCGATGGACGCGGTATTATGCCAGTCAGGCTTTTCTCGCTGGTCTGACCAACCTGTACAACTGGCCAGACCGCAGACCAATTTCTGGGAACCGTCGCTGGAGACCGCGCATGACAACTGCAAGCCAATCGATCCCTGAGTTTCTGGAAAAGTTCTGGGAACAGGAGATTTTGCCAACACTGGCCGAGTACATCCGCATCCCGAACAAATCGGTGCATTTCGATCCGGATTGGGCAAAAAACGGCCACATGGATCGCGCGATCGAGCTAGTTGCCGACTGGTGCCGCAAGCACCCGCTGCCGGACATGAAACTGGAAGTGCATCGACTGCCCGGCCGCACACCGGTACTGCTGGTCGACGTGCCCGGCAACGGCCAAGGCAATACCCTGGTTTACGGCCATCTCGACAAGCAACCGGAGTTCACCGGTTGGGCGGAAGGGCTGGCACCGTGGGAACCGGTACGACGTGACGACAAGTTATATGGCCGCGGCGGCGCCGATGACGGCTATGCCATCTTCGCTTCGTTCGCTGCTCTGCACTGGCTGCTGCAATCCGGCCGCCAGTTTGGCCGCACCGTGATGCTGATTGAATGCTCGGAAGAAAGCGGCTCGCCGGATCTGCCGGCTTACATGGAAGCCTTGTCGGCGCGCATCGGCCAACCGGAATTGGTGGTCGCGCTCGATTCGATGTGTGGCAATTACGAGCAGTTCTGGTCGACCACGTCCCTGCGCGGCAACCTGCTCGGCACCCTGAAAGTGGAAGTGCTGACCGAAGGTGTGCACTCCGGTGCCGCCAGCGGCATTGTGCCGTCGTCGTTCCGGATTCTGCGCGAGCTGCTCGATCGCATCGAGAACAGCAATACCGGTGAGATCCTGCCGGAGTTTCTCAAGACCAATATCCCGACCTATCGGGTCGCCGAAGCGGCCTATGCCGCCGAAGTGTTGAACGAGGAAATCGCCACGTCCTATCCGTTCGTCAGTGGCATGCGACCGGTCACCCGCGATTACAGCGAACAACTGCTGAACAACACCTGGCGCACCACGCTCTGCGTCACCGGCGTTGACGGCATGCCGGCGCTGGCCAATGCCGGCAACACGCTGCGGCCCTATACGGCCGTGAAGCTGAGCCTGCGCTTGCCACCGGATCTGGACGCCAAGCACTGCGCGGCGGAACTGAAAAAACTGCTCGAACGCGATCCGCCGTATGGCGCCAAAGTGAGCTTCGACATCACCGGCGCCGACACCGGCTGGAACGCGCCAGCGTTCACGCCGAAGTTGAATGAGCAACTGCAGAAAGTGTCCCAGCGCTATTTCGGCAAACCGGCGGTGGCTTATGGCTGTGGCGGCACCATCCCGTTCATGCGCTTTTTGTCCGATCGGCTGCCGAACGCCCAGTTCGTTGTCACCGGCGTGCTCGGCCCGCATTCGAACGCGCATGGTCCGAATGAGTTCCTGCACATCCCGATGGTGAAAAAAATCACGGCGTGCGTGGCCGATCTGCTGGCCCGGTAGAGCGCTGTTGCCGTATCAGAATTGACTGCCATTCAACAAAACCGGCCGCCCTACGGCCGGCCACCGGAGGAAACCATGCGAAATGCCGCGGTAGCGCTTGCGATTGGCCTGGCGCTGATGTCTGCCCCCGAGGTCGATGCGAGTTCGGGCATTACCGTACTCCACCGCAGCGACAGCGGCCAACCGCGTTATGTCCGCTTTGAGGGCATCACCGCGCCCGGCGCCGGCGTCCTCAGCAAAACGGCGACGACGGCACAGGCCGAACAGCTGAAGCGCTTCATTGCGCCGATACAGGGATTGGATGGCAGCGCGAGTCATGCGCTCGGTGAGGCTCGCATCGAAACGCTACGCAACGGCGCCACACGTTACAGCTGGCAACAAGCCTTCGATGGCGTCCCGGTGTTGCATGGCAAGCTCACGGCATTGGTCGACAGTGCGGCGCAGTTGCGTATGGTCAGTGGCGAACCGGCTTCGCAATCACCGGTTCGTCGCCACAGCAAAGCTCCGGAGCAAGCTGCGCGTCTGTTGAAATTCGCGGCTACCGCGCTGGAGGTCCACGCGCCATCGGTGACGACATGGCAAGCCGCTGGCCCCGAGCTGCATTGGCACAGCAGCAGCGGTCCGATTCGTGACGTCCGTGCGATGCCGGTGTATGCCAAACAAGGCGCTGCACTGCTGCCGGCCTGGTCCTATGAAATTGCAGTCAGCAGTGGCGAACGCAGCAGCCGGTTGTGGCAGATCGTGCTGAGCGATCAGGGCGAGCTGCTGCTGCGCCGCTCACTGACCCGGGATGCCAGTTTCAGCTACCGTGTCTACGGCCATGACGCCTCGCACCCGGATAACGCCTTGCGCCCCATCGACAGCCCTTATGGCGATCTGACCCCGCTGCCGGCTGGCGAGTTAACGCCGACCTACATCAGTGCCAACGATCTGAGCATCGAAGAGCTTGCGACCAGCCATAGCAATCCGTGGCTACCGGACGGTGCCACGACCCTGACCGGACATCATGCCGAGGTGTATCTCGATATCAGTGGCGCTGATGGTTTCAACACAGGTGATCGCCGCGGCCCGATCAGTGCGGCCGGTCAATTTCACTGGACATTCGATGGCAATGCCGATGTCCGCTCCAGCGCAAGCAATCAGAACGCGGCGATGACGCAAGCGTTTTACGTGGTGAACTGGTTGCACGACTATTTTCACGATGCCGGCTTCACGACCGGGACCGCTACCGGCGCCAATCGGATGCTGGTCGAGATTCAGGATTTCGACGGCAGCAACAACGCCAACATGAGCGTGCCGGCGTTTGCATCGCCGCGCATGCAGGTGTTCCTGTTCGATGGCCCGAGCGAATCATCGGTCACCGTCAGTGGCGCCGTGACCGGTAGTTATGCATCGGGTCACGCCAGCTTTGGCCCGGACAATTTCACGACCAGTGGAGCGCTCGTGCTGATGCAGGACGGTGCGGGCCTGAGTCCCACCGATGGCTGCGAGGCGCTGACCAACGCCGCGGCGCTCAACGGCAAGATCGCCTTGGTCGATCGTGGCAACTGCAACTTCATTGACAAAGTCGAACGCGCGCAAAGCGCCGGCGCACTCGCCGTGCTGGTTGCCAACAACACCAGCGGCACGCTGACCATGGGCCTGCCGGATGGCAACACCACCGTGATCAACATCGGAGCCTTGCTGATCAGCCAGGATGACGGCAATACCATCAAGTCCGCCATGACCGGCGGTACCGTCAACGCCGCACTGAGCCGCAGCACGGCCACACCGATTGACGGCGCGCTGGATTCCGCCTTGGTCGCGCACGAATGGGGCCATTACCTCACCAACCGCATCATGAACATCGGCTCAGCCAGCCAGGCCAACGGCATGGATGAAGGTTGGTCGGATTTTGTCGCCATGCTGGCCTTGTCAGCGGCGAGCGATGCCGACAACTGGGCCGGCAGCTACGGCTTTTCCGGCTACGCAGTCAATGACTTCGGCAACGGCTTGCGTCGCTTCCCGTACAGCAGCGATTTGGATACCAATGCGCTGAGTTTCCGCCACATCAGCAATGGCGTTGTCCTGCCCAACGGCGGCAGTGGCAGCAACAACAGTGAGGTACACAACACCGGCGAGATCTGGGCCAGCGCGCTGTGGGATGCCTACATCAACCTGCTGCGAAACCGCGGCTATCAGGAGGCGCAGTCGCGGATGCGTGAATACCTGGTGCAGGGCATGAAGAACACAGCCGTGTTCGAACCAAACTTCATCGAGGCTCGCGACGCCCAGCTTGATGCGGTAGCCGCCTTACAACCGAATGAGACGCCAAGTGATTTGGCGTTGTTTCGTCAAGCGTTTGCGCGGCGCGGTCTGGGTATCAACGCGGTGGCACCAGCCAAGAGCGACGATACCCAGGCCAACGTGGTCGAAAGCTTTGTCTGGACCGTGACCGCTGTGCCGACGGTCAATGCCGGAGCAGACCAACTGGTCGTTCAGGGAACGGTTGTGAACCTGACGGGTACCGCTGCCGACAGCGATGGCGCCATTGCCAGCTACCGCTGGCAACAATTATCGGGCCCCACCGTGACGCTCACGAGCAACAACAGCGCAGACACCAGCTTTACCGCACCGGCCGTAGGCCTGAGCACCTCACTGGTGTTCGAGCTCACCGTCAGCGATACCGCCCAGGAAAAAGCCAGTGACCAGATTGTGATCACCGTATCGCCTGCGGAGAACCAGGCACCTACCGCCGATGCCGGCGCGGATCAAACGGTAACCGAAGGCGCCACGGTAACGTTGAACGGTAGTGGGACAGACAGCGATGGCAGCATTGCCAGTTATCGTTGGCAACAGCTCAGTGGTCCATCGGTGACATTGGCCAACAGCGCTGCCGCCAGCACGACGTTTACGGCCCCGAACGTTGACAGCGACCGATCGTTGACCTTGCAACTGACCGTGACTGACAATCTCGGTCAGTCAGCCAGCGACACCGTGACCGTCACCGTTCGCAACAGCGCACCGCCACCGGCAAGTGGTGGCGGTGGCGGTAGCCTGGCTCTTGCTACGCTTGCACTGCTCGGACTCCTGGTACGCCGGCGACGTCTGCACTGAACATGAAAAAGCCCGGCACTGCCGGGCTTCTTTACAGGTCCGGCCGCGCAGCAAGCGCGGACATGTTATCGCTCACTCGGTTTCCAGCACCGCAAACGCCAGCGCGTGATCGCGCTCATCGCTGATACTGAGATGACAATGACGAGCGCCCATTGCCTGCAACCGCTCCTGCGCGCCGCCATGCAGACGCACATGCGGTTTGCCGCGCTCGTCATTGGCAATCTCGATATCATTGAGGTTGACACCTTCGGCAATACCCGTACCGAGCGCCTTCGATACAGCTTCTTTTGCCGCAAAACGCTTGGCCAAGTAACGGGCCTGATGCTGGCTTTCCTGAAAACGCAGCAGCTCATTGGCGTGCAAGACCCGCTCGACAAAGCGATCGCCGTGCCGGCCGAGCACTTCCTCGATGCGCTTGATCACAACGAGATCGGTGCCGATACCGACGACGGCCATGGCCGCGCCTCCTCCAGCAAACGCTTGATTTCGCGCACCGCCTGTTCCAAACCAACGAACAGCGCGCGCGCGACAATGGCGTGACCAATGTTGAGTTCGTACAGTTCCGGCAAACGGGCAATGGCCTGGACATTGTGATAGTTCAGACCATGACCGGCATTGACGATCAGGCCGCGCCGGGCAGCGAACTTCGCCGCGTGGGCGATCCGCTGCAGTTCCCGCTTCTGGGCTTCGCCTTCACTTTCGGCATAGGCGCCGGTGTGCAATTCAATGTACGGCGCGCCGCAACGTACCGCTGCTTCGATTTGCGCTTCGTCTGCATCAATGAACAGCGACACCAGAATGCCTTGCGCCGCCAAGCGCTCACAGGCCGCCTTGATCTGCGCTTCATGACCAACGACATCGAGCCCTCCTTCGGTGGTCAGCTCGGCACGTTTTTCCGGCACCAGACAGCAATAGGTCGGTTTGATTTCGGTGGCAATCGCCAGCATCTCCTCGGTGACCGCCATTTCCAGATTCATCCGGGTGCCAAGCGTTTCCTTCAACACGCGGACGTCACGATCGCGGATATGCCGGCGATCCTCGCGCAAGTGCACGGTGATGCCGTCGGCGCCAGCCTGTTCCGCCAGCAAGGCGGCTTGCACTGGTTCCGGATAACGGCCGCCACGGGCGTTTCGCACCGTCGCGATGTGATCGATGTTGACCCCCAGCAAGCAGGGACCACGGTGCACTGTATTCGCGTTCATCACACTCACTTCATCTGTCTGCCACGGTACAGGCCGCGGCTCATTCCAGCGGGTTACCAACAAGCGGTGCCGTGTCCGCTGCTGCAACCGGCTCGTCGGCCAGTTGTTTCAAAACTCGCCGCGCCCGCCACAGCGCGCGCGTCTGCAACGGCTTTGTCCCAAGGTGGGCAGCCAGCAGCAAACGCAATAGCCGTTTTGCTTCACTCGGCTGATGGACCCAATTGTGGTTGGCGAAGGCCAGCAAGTCACTACCCAGAAAGCCGGTCTGCGTCGCGTCCGCCGGCAGAATGCCATGCTCTGGGTGCACCTGATAGTAACGCTCAGGGAGGAGCGCGTTACCGGCCTCATCGCAATCCAGCGCAATGCCGTAGCCCAACTCGGACAGCAAGGTCCATTCGAACCTGCGCAACACCGAAGCGGTCTGGGTTTCATCCGCAGCAGCGGTGCTGAGCGCCTGCAAACTGCGCTCATAACAGTCGAACAGGCTGTCATGGCCGTCATGATCCGGCAACAAGCGTAGTAACAGCTCGTTGCAATACAGCGCGCAAAGTGCGGCATCGCCCGGGAGCGGCCATGCCGGCGCCAACGCATCGGCATCGGTCAGATAGAAATAATCCCGGCGCTGATTGAGCTGAATATGCAGCGGCACGAAAGCCTGCAGCACACCGACCATCGGCGAGCGCTTCTTGCCTTTGATGCCGCGCGCGGCTACCCGCAGGCGGCCGCGTTCCCGGCACAGCACATCCATCAGGACACTGGTGTCGCGCCACGGCGTCAGGTGCAGGATATAGGCGCGCGAATCCATGGCCCTGCCGCCGGATACTTATTCTTCGGTATAGCCAAGACTGCGCAAGGCACGCTCGTCATCGGCCCAGCCATCCTTGACCTTGACCCACAATTCGAGGAACACCTTGCAACCGAACAGTTTTTCCATATCGAGCCGGGCATCCTGACCGATTTGCTTGATGCGCTCGCCTTTCTCACCGATCACGATTGCTTTCTGCCCCGGTCGCTCGACGAATATCACGGCATGAATTTCCGCCCGGCCGGCTTCATCATGCTTGAACTGCTCGATCTCGACCGTGGTCGCATACGGCAACTCGGCGCCGAGGCTGCGCATCAGCTTTTCCCGGATGAATTCGGCCGCCAGAAAGCGCTGGCTGCGATCCGTGACCTCTTCCGGACCAAAGATGTGCTCATTCTCGGGAATGTACTTGCTGAGCACTTTCAGCAAGGTATCGACGTTGCGATCGGACTTGGCCGAACCGGGCACGATTTCAGCGAAATCACGCTTCTTGCCGAGTATGGCGAGATGCGGCAGCAACTGCTCTTTCGGGTGAATGGTATCGACTTTGTTGACAAACAACAGCACGGGCGCTTCAGCGTCCTTCAAACGTTCCAGCACCAACTCGTCGTCTTCATTGAAGGTCAAACCGTCGACCACCCAGATGATGGCATCGACATCGGCTACCGAAGACGCCGCCGCGCGGTTCATGTAACGGTTGATCGCACGCGCTTCCTGCTTGTGCAGGCCGGGGGTATCAACGAACAGGATCTGGGTATCGCCTTCGGTATGAATGCCGAGAATGCGATGCCGGGTGGTTTGCGGGCGCCGCGAGGTGATGCTGATTTTCTGGCCGATCAGCCGGTTCATCAGCGTCGACTTGCCGACATTGGGCCGGCCAACGATGGCGACATAGCCACATTTTTGGGTCATGACTTTACCTGCTCGGAAAACCGTTGCAGCAGCACCTCGGCCGCTTGCTGCTCAGCCCGTCGGCGACTGCTGCCGCGGCCTTCGGCCATGTTGCCGTCATGCAGCGTACAACGAACATGGAAAGTTTGTGCATGCGCTTCGCCGTAAGTCGCCAGTAACTCGTACTGTGGCAGCGGCAGACGTGCGCCTTGCAGCACCTCCTGCAAACGGGTTTTCGCATCCTTGTCGGTGCCGGTATCCGGCAGCCGGTTCAGTCGCTCGGCAAACAGCCGCAACACCATCTGCTCGCAGACGGGAAATCCAGCATCGAGATAGACCGCACCGATGATGGCCTCCAAGGCGTCGGCAAGAATCGACTCACGGCGGAAGCCTCCGCTCTTGAGCTCGCCCGAGCCCAGATGCAACACATCACCGAGCTGCAACGCCGTGGCCAGCTCGGCCAGAGTTTTTTCCTTGACGAGGCTGGCGCGCATCCGGCTCATTTCGCCTTCGCTGGCATCCGGAAAGCGTTGATAAAGTTGGGTAGAGATAATCTGGCCAAGCAGGGCGTCGCCCAAAAACTCCAGCCGTTCATTGTGCTTCGACGAGGCGCTGCGATGGGTCAGCGCCTGATTGCGCAGCGCCTCACTGGCAAACTGATGGCCCAGCCGCCGCTGGAACGCCGAAAGGAGGATCTCGTTCATTCCTTCAACGGAACACGTTCTTCAAACGATACCACGACGTCGACGTTAAACATGAGCGAGGTGCGAACTTCGTAGGCAACCACCAGCTCACGGACGCCTTCGTCGTTGGTTTCCACCGCAACGTCGTCTTCCTCGACACTTTTGACTTCGTCAATGTAGAACTGTTTGATCAATGCAACCCAAGCCGTGCGCTTATTGAAGCTTCCCGCGCCCTCTGCCTGTGCAACCTGATTCACGGCCTTCTTGACCGACATATTTTCCATGTAGATGGGGAACAACTTCATCGCCACCAAGGCAATGAAACCAATCGTGCCGAGCACGAACAGCCAGCCCCAAATCGTCATGCCACGTTGTTGCTTCATTTTTCTGGCCCCCGTCAATCTGTTGTATGACTTTTGCAAAGAGGCGGCTATTGAATGCCGCCGATCCGGCTGAAGCTGACTCCCGTGGGCACCCAGCCCAGGAAGGGAATATCCAAACCGAAATCCAAATGCAGCCAAACCGCAACCGCACGACCTTTCAGATTCGCATCCGGGACGAAGCCCCAAAACCGGCCGTCATGGCTGCGATCACGGTTGTCGCCGAGGACGAAGTAATGCCCCTCCGGTACCACCCATTCGTTGCGGCGCTGATAGAAGTATGGCTCAGGATCGGCTCGATCCGGGTGAATCAGGATTTGGTGGCTATGGCTGCCAAGCGTTTCCTGCCAAATATCGGCCGGAACACCGTTATCGTCAAAACCGCTGGCCGCGACGAGCTCCCGGTTGACCTGATAGGCTGGCTGACAGTCGCGCTGCGCCGGACAGGCAGGTTCAATAAACAGCATCTTGTCGGCATACCGGATGCGATCGCCGGGCAATCCGACGACCCGTTTGATGAAGTCTTGGCTGGGGTTCTGCGGAAACCGGAAAACGGCAACGTCGCCACGCTCCGGACTGCCGAGCTCGACGACCTTCTGGTTCAGTACCGGCAAGCGGATGCCATAGCTGAATTTGTTGACCAGAATAAAATCGCCTTCCACCAGCGTCGGCTTCATGGAGCCAGACGGAATCCGGAATGGCTCGAACAGAAACGAGCGCAGCAGAAAGATCGCCAGCAGAATGGGGAAAAAGGCCTTCGCCTGCTCAACCAGGGCCGGCTCTTTCAAAACCGTGGCCGTCACGCTTGTGCCGGTCTCGCCGGCCGGCTGACCTGCGGTTGCCGCCAGACGCCGGCGGGGCGCCAGCAGCCAGGCATCAAACAGCCAAATGACGCCACTGATTGCGGTTGCCACAAAGAGGATCAGTGAAAAATCCATGCTTAATACCTGTTGTTTGAGCCCGTTGCCACGTCAGCCGGCGGTACGGCCATCTTAAACAGCACAACCGTAATCGGTTTACTTGTCTTTGCCCACTTGCAACACAGCGAGGAAGGCTTCCTGCGGGATCTCCACCCGGCCGACCTGTTTCATGCGCTTCTTGCCTTCCTTCTGCTTTTCCAGCAGCTTTTTCTTGCGTGAAACGTCGCCACCGTAACACTTCGCCAGCACGTCCTTGCGCATTGCCTTGACGGTCGAACGAGCGATAATTTGGTTGCCAATCGAAGCCTGAATAGCGACCTCGAACATCTGGCGAGGAATCAGATCCTTCATTTTTTCGACCAGCTCGCGACCGCGATAGAAGGCATTGTCGCGGTGCGTGATGATGGCCAGCGCATCCACCTTGTCGCCGTTGATCATGATGTCGAGCCGGCACAGATTGGCCGCCTGGAACCGGACAAAGTTGTAATCCAGTGAGGCATAACCACGCGAGCAGGATTTCAACCGATCAAAGAAGTCGAGTACGACCTCCGCCATCGGCAGTTCGTAGGTCAAGGAAACCTGGCGGCCGACGTAGAGCAATTTGGTCTGCACGCCGCGCTTTTCCTGACACAGCGTGATGACGCTGCCGAGATGCTCCGGCGGCACCAGAATGTGCGCCTCGCAAATCGGCTCGCGCATCTCGTCGATGACGCCCAATTCGGGCAGGCGTGACGGATTCTCGCAATAAACCACGTCGCCGTTGGTTTTCAGCACTTCGTACACAACCGTTGGCGCCGTGGTGATCAGATCGAGATTGTATTCCCGCTCCAAACGCTCCTGAATGATCTCCATGTGCAGCATGCCAAGGAAGCCGCAGCGGAAACCAAAGCCAAGCGCGGTCGAGTTTTCCGGCTCGTAGAACAACGACGCGTCGTTCAAGCTCAGCTTGTCGAGCGCATCGCGAAACGCCTCATAGTCGTCGGACGATACCGGGAACAGACCGGCATAGACTTGCGGCTTGATTTTCTTGAAGCCCGGCAAGGCTTCCGTGGATGGGCTCTTGGCGGTGGTCAGGGTGTCGCCCACCGGCGCCCCCTTGATCTCCTTGATGCCGGCAATGATGTAACCGACTTCCCCTGCCTTCAGGTGGTCGAGCGGCTTTTTCTTCGGTGTGAAAATGCCGAGCTCGGTCACTTCGTAAGCGCGGCCGGTCGACATCACCTGCAGCTTTTCACCTTTGCGCACCGTACCGTTGACCACTCGCACCAGCGAGACCACACCACAGTAATTGTCGAACCAGGAATCGATGATGAGCGCCTGCAGCGGGGCGTTCTCATCGCCTTTCGGCGACGGGATGCCGGTGACAATCCGCTCCAGCAAATCGTCGATACCAATGCCCTCTTTGGCCGAACAGCGTACGGCGTCCTGCGCCTCCAGACCTATCACTTCCTCGATTTCCTTCGCCGCTCGCTCTGGATCGGCGGTTGGCAAATCGATCTTGTTCAGTACCGGCAGCACTTCCAGATTCTGCTCCAGCGCGGTATAGCAGTTGGCCAGCGTTTGCGCTTCGACACCCTGTGCAGCATCAACCACCAGCAGTGCGCCCTCGCAGGCCGCCAGCGAACGGCTGACCTCATACGAGAAATCGACGTGGCCGGGGGTATCAATGAAATTCAGCTGGTAGATCTGACCGTCTTTGGCTTTGTAATTCAGCGTGACGCTCTGCGCCTTGATGGTGATGCCGCGCTCGCGCTCGATCGGATTGTTGTCGAGCACTTGCTCCTGCATTTCGCGCTCTTCCAAACCGCCGCAGCGCTGGATGAGGCGATCGGACAGGGTCGACTTGCCGTGGTCGATGTGGGCGATAACCGAGAAATTGCGAATCTGTTGAATGTACGACATGGAAGTCCGGGTACCAGGCTGCCAGCTACCGGCCGGCGTCGCCAAAATCGGGTTCAGGGCGAAAAACCATTGCGGCGGACCATCTCGGCCCGCCGCAAGTCGCTGATTTTACCCTAAAACCTGAGCGATTACCGACTTGATAGCCAAGCCGTGGCTCATTCAGGTACCCGAAGGGTGAGGAACCGGGCACCGCCACGGCTCAACACATGCACCGCGACGGGTTTGCCACGCGGCAGCTTGCTGACCAGTTCCCGGAACTGGGCGACCGACTCGACCTCACGACGATTGATCGACAGGATGACATCGCCAGGGCGAATCCCCGCATCGGCTGCCGGGCCGTCCTCGACCTGACGTACCAGGACCCCATTTTCAATGTCCTGCTCCTGGCGCATCTCGTCCGGCACCTCGGAGACCACGACCCCCAGCCGGATCTGGCCACTGCCGCTCTGCTCGTTGGCCGCAACAGTGTCGTCCGCCTTTTGTTCGCCAACGGTCAGGTTGGTGCTGCGAATCTTGCCATCGCGCAGGTACTCGACCTTGACCGCTTTGCCCGGACGCAAGCTGCCAACGAGGAACGGCAGTTCACCAGACTTCTCGATGGGCTGACCATCGACCGACACGATCACATCACCGGCCTTGATACCGGCCTTGTCGGCCGGGCCGCCCTTCTCGGTCTGAGTCACGACCGCGCCACGCGGCCGGTCCATACCGAAGCTGCTGGCCAGCTCATCCGAAACATCCTGATAGCCAACGCCGATAAAACCGCGGGCGACTTTGCCGCTGGTCTTCAATTGCTGGGCAACGTCCATGGCCAAATCGATCGGAATCGAGAACGACAAGCCAATCGAGCCGCCATTGGACGACAGTATCTGCGAATTGATGCCGACCACTTCGCCACTGGCGTTGACCAGCGGGCCGCCAGAATTGCCGCGGTTGATGGCAGCGTCAGACTGGATGAACGGCACATAGCGATTCCACGGCAGGCTGCGGCCCTTGGCACTGACAATGCCGGCCGACACCGAATGCTCAAACCCGAACGGCGCACCGAATGCCAGCACCCACGCCCCCGGTTTCAGCTCGTCCAGCTTGCCGATCTTGGCCGCCTTCAGATTCTTGGCTTCGATTTTCAGCAACGCCACGTCCGTGTCTTCGTCCTGACCAATTTTCTTGGCCGCAAATACCCGACCATCTTTCAGGTGCACCTTGATGCTGTCGGCTTCAGCGACCACATGCTGGTTGGTCAGCACAAAACCGTCCGCCGAGATGATGAAGCCGGATCCACTCGGGCCATCGCGCAGGCGCCCCGACACTTTCACCTCGGTACTGATCGACGTGACGATGGGATTGATCTCCTCCACCAAGGACGAAAAATCCGGCAGATTCACAGCCGCACGGGCCGAAACGGCAAGCAAGCACGCTGCCGCAAAAACGATCGACTTCAGCAATGAACGCATGATCCGTTTACACCTGTTCACTTGAAAAGAAAGACCAACGACCGCTTGGATAGGACACTGGCAAGACTGTTCCGTGCTGACACGGATTGTCAGCCAGCGCATGGTAAAGAAGTATGTCAGGGAGGCGGGATGCCATCACCGCCATGATGGGGCTGTACCACCGACGCACAGGGCACGGAGGCCACCCCGATCAAGGCCGTATCAGATGCATTGTGGCGTGCCTGATGGCGCCGCAGCAGCACCATCGACAACGCCAGACTCAGCAGCGCCACCAGCGCCTGCATCGGCTCTGCCAGTTGCAGTGCCGCGGCAATCGCCACCACCAGCAACATCAACAGCAGCGGCAAGGCATACAGCAGCAGACTCGAGCGCTGCAACAAGGTCGCCGAAACGCTCAGCCTGACTTCATCGCCGACACGTAGCGTTGATGCCAACGGCGATGGCAGCCAGAGTAGTGTCGAAGCGGACGGCCGTGGCCCGAACAGCTGGGCGCCACAGCCTTGGCCGCTGGCACAGCGGGCACACTCCGCACGACTGAGCGGCGACAAGCCCAACCGACCGTCGCGGATCGCGGCGACCCGGGCCCGTTGCTCGATCGTGGATTGCGAGACCATCGTCGTCTCCGACATGCTGATGCTTACCGTGTCAGTCGTCGCTGAAACTACAAAGATTTGTCCGTGCCGACCGCAGCCGAACCGGTTTTCGCCGCGGTCACCGACCCGGCAATGCGTCGCGCCGTCTGGCTCGGAATGTCCCCCACCACGGTGACGCGACGTTCGCGATTGGCGGTCTCGACGATCGTCATCGCGCCTTTGCGCCAGGTGCGTTCCATGCTGGAAATGCCTTGCGGCGGCGTCGAGACATAAACCGAGATCGATGCGACCCCATCGGAAAACAACAAGTGTTGCACCGGAGTCACGCTGTCCTTGCGCTGTTGCAACTGCTGACTGCGCAAGGTGAAACCGTCCGGCAACCACCCGACCTGCCAGACCACCGCCTGCGAGGGTTCACTCGTGGCTTTGGCCGACAAGACCCGGACACCATCCGGCGCGCTGACCTCGAAGCCGACCCGGAGATCGGCTTCGGGAATGGCCTCTTTCAGTTGCAGTGATACCACCTGCCACTGTTCGAGAATCTGGCCGCTGCGACTGAGCAAATCCGACCGCAGCAACAAACCACTGACATTGTCGACCCAGAGCCGGTAGCCGTAGCGCTCGCCATCGAGCGAACGGATCACAATCTCGCGGGCATCGCGCCCGGCAATGCGGGCCGGCCCGCCATCACTGAGCTGATAGTGCTGGCCCATCTGCTGCAAATTGCCGAGCAGCGCCCGGGTCCACACCACATTGCCATCGGCTTTGTCGAGCATGACCGGCTGAGCGCCGGCCAGATAGGCGGTGATGGTATCGTCTTCCCGGATGACTTCCCGCGGCTGACCATTGAGGTGCACCAAGCGCTCGCGTTCACGGCCGTCATCGAGCGCGTGGATCAGGCGCATCGGTTCGATCTTGCCATCACGAATGTAAACGAACGACATGTCGTAATTGCGTTCACGAAACGCCCGCACCATGCCGTCGAGCAAGGCTTTCGGGTCCGGCTCGACAGCCGCTGCCAGCAGCGGTGACAGCGACAACAGCAGCACCGACAGCGACCGACTCCACGCTCGCATGCTGAATACCTGCATCAAGGTTGATCCGGCGCCGCCGACACCGCGGTCGGCTCGCCGCCGTTGCCATTTTGCTCAGCGGCCAACGGCGTGTCTTCGGTCGATTCCTCCAACGGGATCTCGATACGATCCGACACCACCCGGGCATACGGCAACATGACATTCAAACCGTTGGCGGACACGGCTTCGGTGTGGTTGATGAGCATGTCTTCCAGTCGCGCCCGCTCTTCATCCACCAGCACCGGCGCATCGGCGACCTGGCTGACCGGCGCCGCCATGACCGGATTCGGCGCGACCTCGGCCACGGCCGACGCCGCAGCGGGCCGTTGCACGTTCTGGAAACTGACGATGGCGACTGCGAATACCGATGCCGCCACGGCAAAGCCGACCGCTTTCTGCCAGCCGGTGATCGGCCGTGGCCGGGGCGCCAACACGGTCGGCTCGTCGGCAAGCGCCACGCTGATGCGCTCGCTGAGATCGCAATAGTGCTCCGGCAACTCGTTCTGCACGGCATCGCGGATGAGGTGGTAGCGGCCCCAGACGGCACGTGCCGCGGCATCCTGGCTCAGGGAGTCGAGCTCGGCCTTGGCCGGGATCTCACCGTCCATGAAACAGGACAGTTGCAGGCCACGCTGTTCCGACACGCTCATTGCATCACCACTCGCTTGTTGCTTATTGGACATCATAGTGTTCCGCCAGCCCTCAGGTTTCCATCAACGGCGCGACCCGGCGATCTACCGCGTCGCGTGCCCGGAATATGCGAGACCGCACCGTACCGATTGGACATTCCATGACCTCGGCAATTTCTTCATAGCTCAAGCCGTCAATTTCGCGCAACAGCAGCGCCGTGCGCAGTTCTTCCGGCAATTCGGCAATGGCGGCATCGATCTCACGCTTGAGTTCTGCCGTCAGCAGCAATCGCTCCGGGCTGGCATTGTCGGTTTGACCGGCCAGATCGGCCAGTTGTTCCGGCTCCAGACCATCGACGCTGGCGGTCTGCGGCCGGCGCGATTGCGAGGCAAGATGGTTTTTGGCGGAGTTGATCGCGATGCGATACAGCCAGGTGTAGAACTGACTGTCGCCGCGGAAATTGGGCAGCGCACGATAGGCTTTGATAAAGGCCTCTTGCGCCACATCGGCAATTTCCGAGCGGTTGCGAATGTAGCGGCTGATCAGCGCCATGATGCGTTGCTGGTATTTGCGCACCAGCAAATCAAACGCGCGCTTGTCGCCGCGCTGCACCCGCGCGACCAGTTCCGCGTCGGTTTCAGGCCCGGTTTTGTAGTCGCCCATACTGGCTAAATTGATTTCCCAAACGGCCAAAACGGGCCATAAATGGTGGAGTGAGACTGATCGTCAGGACGCAAGTTCCGGGCAAATCAAAACTTTGCCAGATTCCGCCCCACCGGCCGCCAGCCAGCGCGTAAAATGCCGGCCCGACGGGCCCCAGTCGGAAAAGACTATTCTGGGCCAGTCATCGCAGCGGCGCCAGCCTCGTATGAGCGGCCATTCTGCCGGCGGCGGCCGGTTTTCGTTGGGGATGTTTCATGACGGCGCGTCAACAGGCTTTCGATGTTCTGGTCATCGGTTCGGGCGCGGCCGGTCTGTCGACCGCGCTGCGACTCGCCCAACGCGGCAAAATCGCGGTGCTGGCCAAGGCCGCCGTGACCGAAGGCTCGACCTTTTATGCCCAGGGCGGCATCGCCGCCGTGCTCGACGACAAGGACAGCGTCGAGTCGCACGTGCAGGACACGCTGGTTGCCGGCGCCGGCCTCTGTGTCGAAGCCACCGTGCGCCATACCGTCGAACGCAGCCGCGCCGCCATCGAATGGCTGGTCGAACAGGGCGTCAGCTTCTCGACCGAACCTGGCCTTGACGGCCAGCCGCAGTGGCACCTGACCCGCGAAGGCGGCCATTCGCACCGGCGCATCGTGCATTCGGCCGATGCCACCGGCCGGGCAGTCGAAACCTCGCTGGTCGCGGCGGTCAAAAACCAGCCAAACATTCACCTGCTCGAGCGCTACATCGCCATCGATCTGCTGACCACGCACAAGCTGGGCCTGCCGGGCAAACGCTGTGTCGGGGCTTATGTGCTGAATCTGGCGAGTGGTGAAGTGGAAACGATTTCCGCGCGCTTTGTCGTGCTTGCCACCGGCGGCGCCAGCAAGGTCTATCTGTACACATCGAATCCGGACGTGGCCTCCGGCGACGGCATCGCAATGGCATGGCGCGCCGGTTGCCGCGTCGCCAACCTCGAGTTCAACCAGTTCCACCCGACGTGCCTGTATCACCCGCAAGCGAAAACCTTTTTGTTGACCGAAGCGCTGCGCGGCGAAGGCGCCTACCTGCGCCGGCCCGATGGCAGCCGTTTCATGCCGGAATATGACGACCGCGCCGAACTGGCGCCGCGCGACATCGTCGCCCGCGCCATCGACAACGAAATGAAACGGCTCGGTGCCGACAGCATGTTCCTCGACATCAGCCACCAGAGCGCCGAGTTCATCACCAGCCATTTCCCGACCGTTTACGAGCAATGCCTGAAGTATGGCTTTGATCTGACCAGGCAACCGATCCCGGTGGTGCCGGCCGCGCACTACACCTGTGGCGGTGTGCTGGTCGATCTGCGCTCGCGCACCGATCTCGAACAGCTTTACGCGGTCGGTGAAGTGGCCTGGACCGGTCTGCACGGCGCCAACCGGATGGCGTCCAATTCGCTGCTGGAGTGCCTCGTTTTTGCCGAGGCCGCCGCCGAAGACATCCTGGCCGAATGGCACCGGGTACCGGCGCCGCCGGAACTGCCGGTCTGGGACGAAAGCCGGGTGACCGATTCCGACGAACAAGTTGTGATTTCGCACAACTGGCATGAACTGCGGCAGCTGATGTGGGATTACGTCGGCATCGTTCGCACCGACAAGCGACTGGAGCGGGCCCAGCGCCGCATTCAGTTATTGCAGGAAGAAATCCGCGAGTACTACCGCAATTTCCGCGTGACCAATGACCTGCTCGAGCTGCGCAACCTCGTGCAAGTCGCCGAACTCATCGTGCGCTCGGCCATGGCACGCAAGGAGAGCCGCGGCCTGCACTACAACCGCGATCACCCAAATTTGTTGCCGGATGGCGGCAAACGGCAAACCATCCTGACGCCGTGAGCCAGCTCGCTTTCGACTGAATGAAAAACGCCCGCGATTGCGGGCGTTTTTCATTCAGACGCGGCCTGCGCGCCCGGCCATCAACCGATCAGGAACTGCTCACGACGCTGACCGTTGGCTTCGGCATCCTGCAGCCATTTCGGCGCCCGGCCCTTGCCGGACCAGGTTTCGCCGGACTCGGGATGACGGTACTTGGCTGCGGCAGCCGGCTTGCTCTTGGCCCCGCGGCCCGCCACGGAAAACCCGAGATCGGCCGGGGTGATGCCGTACTCGGCCATCATCGCCTTGATGTCTTTGATGACTTCCGCGATCTCCCGCTGACGCACTTCTTCGGCTTGTTTCTTCAGGGTTTCGATTTGCTGCAACAACTCTTTGTACTGGGTCATGGAATGGATCCGACGAAAAAAACGTGGCGGGCATTATACCGATTGCGCACCGCTCGTGACGGCGGGCGCGGCCTGCCAAAGCAGCCGGCACAAACGCCGAAATTCGCCTTGCGGCAACATGCCCGGCGTCACCAGCAGATGCCGTGAACGCAGTGGGCCAGCCGCCCAGGCCAGCACAATGACGCGATGGGTCACGGTGGTTCCGGCAGTCAGTTGAATCGGCTGCCACTCACCCACCGACGTCGCCACCGACCAACCGTCGGCGTCATGGCGCAGCGCGCGAACGGCGCCGGTCGCACGCAACGCGAAATGGCGGTCCAGTCGGAACGCGAGTCCGCTCAACAGCAGCACGACTGCCAACAAGAGCAGCGGCCAGCGCGACCACAGCGCCAGCATCAGCAGCATGGCCAGTCCGACATGCACCGCAGCACTGAAGCAGCGCAAGCCAGGCGCGGCACGCAACGGGAATTCGCTGGCCACGATCGAATGAGGCATCGGAACTCAGGTCGTCGGCAGGCTGGCACGGATCGCGGCAATTGCCCTGGCGTGTGCAGGGTCTTCCGGCTGGGCATAACCCATCAACCAGCTATATATGTCCGGATCCGGCTCCGACAACAGCGCAATGAATTCATGCCAAGCGGTTTCATCGAGTCGTTCCAGTGCCTTGTCAAAATAGGGCTGCAGGATCACGTCCAGTTCCAACATGCCGCGACGGCATTGAAAGCGGAGTCGGCGCTGCTCCACGTCAGTCAAAGTCTTCCCGTACAATGTCGGCCTCGTTTCGGTGCGAAAAGTTTCGCTCCGATTGTACCAATGGGTGTCAGTCCATGACCGGATTCCTGTCAATTGCATCATTCGTCACCAGCCTGCCAGCTGAAGGCCGGCATTGCCGGCTGGATCGCCCGGATGCCGGCCGCGACCAACTCGGCGTGCTGCAGATCAGCGGCCCGGATGCCGGCAAATTCCTGCAAGGACAATTGACCGCCGACGTGCTGGCGCTGCCCGTCGGCAGCCAGACCTGGGCCGCCAGCTGCACGCCGCAAGGCCGGATGCGGGCGCTGTTTCGCCTGCTTCGACGCGAACAGGATTTTCTGCTGGTGATGCCGCGGACGGTGGTGCAACCCCTGTTGGAAGCATTGAAGAAATACGCCGTGTTCTTCAAAGCCCAGTTGAGCGATGCCAGCGCGGCGTTTCAGATCTGGGGGCTGCTCGGCACGGAAACCGTACCGGCAGCCTGGCCGCTGGCACCGGTCGCGGAGTGCAGCCGGCAGCTGGTGCTGGTCGGCAGCGACATAGCGGCCCCTGCCTTGCCCGGCAGCTCCGGTGCGACGAACGAATGGTTCCTGGCCGAACTGCTGGCCGGAGAGCCCTGCGTGTACCCGGAGACCATCGAAAAACTGCTGCCACACCACGTCAATTTGCCCGGCATTGGTGCCGTCAGTTTCAGCAAGGGCTGCTACACCGGTCAGGAAATCGTCGCCCGGATGGAGTACCGCGGCAAAATCAAAACCCATCTGCAGACCGGCCACAGTCACTTCGCCGGAGAACTGGTCCCGGGCACGGCGATCCGTAGCGGCGACCGCGAGGTCGGTGAACTGGTCCGCAGCAGAGCTGTCGGCGAAAATCAGCTATTACTGATAACGCTGAATGACCCGGCGCAAACCGAGTCGCTGCAGCTGGCGCTGCCAGAGGCGCCTATACTAGAACTGCATCACTAGTTGTCGGCCGCCCTTTTCGGCGATGGCGGCCGCTCGCTGCCACAGGAAATCTCATGAGCCTCGAACAACAATTTCTCAACGAACTGCTGGATGCCATCAAAGGTGACCGGCTGAACCTGCCGACCCTTCCGGAGGTTGCGCTGCGGATCCGGGAAGCGGTCGACGACCCGGATGTCTCGGCCGGCAAGCTGGCTACCGTAGTGGGCCAGGACGCCGCCCTCGCCGCCCGCATCATCAAGGTCGCCAACAGCCCGTTGCTGCGCGGCCGGGTCCAGGTCGACAACCTGCAGCTCGCGATCACCCGGCTCGGTATCACCTTTGTCCGCAACCTCGTGACCGGCCTCGCGATGCAGCAGATGTTTCAGGCCACGTCCGACGCAGTCGATGCCAAGCTGCGCCAGGTCTGGGAACACTCGACCGAAGTCGCATCCATCTGCCATGTGCTCGCCAGCCACTACACCAAACTGAAGCCGGATCAGGCGATGCTGGCCGGTTTGGTCCATGAAATCGGCATTCTGCCGATCCTGACGCTGGCCGAAGAATCGCCGGAAATGATGGCGCACCCCGACATTCTCGATCGCGTCATCGACAAACTGCATCCGCAGGTCGGCACCGCCATCCTGAAAGCCTGGAGTTTTCCGCCGGAGCTCGTGTCGGTGCCGGAAGGCTGTGTTGATTTCGGCCGCCGCTCCGAAAAAACCGACTATGTCGATGTGGTGACGGTCGCCAAGCTGCAAAGCTATGCCGGCAGTGAGAATGCCCTCGGCAGCATCGACTGGAATCACGTCCCGGCATTTGCCC
>JBKBHF010000034.1:0-47792 GCA_046297695.1 Permianibacter sp.
CTTATTTCGACGAACTGATGACGCAAGGCTTAGCGTTCCAATTTGTCAGGCAGCGCAGCAGGTTCTGATCCCGTCGCAAAATTGACGGAGGTTCGAATCCTTCTACCCCTGCCACTTATTTCGACGAACTGATGACGCAAGGCTTAGCGTTCCAATTTGTCAGGCAGCGCAGCAGGTTCTGATCCCGTCGCAAAATTGACGGAGGTTCGAATCCTTCTACCCCTGCCACTTATTTTTGCAATGTGGCAAATCTGATTCGATTCGCCATGTTGATCTGATTGATTCCGGGCGCGTGCCGCGCCAACAGCTCTGTCGGAGTTCCCTATGTCGGACATGATGCTTTTCAGCGGCAATGCCTGCCCTGAACTCGCCCACGCCATTGCCGCCCGCCTGAACACGCAAGTGTCACAGGCCACCGTTGGCAAATTCTCCGACGGCGAAATCAACGTTGAAATTCGCGAGCACGTCCGCGGCAAGGACGTGTTCATCGTCCAGTCGACCTGCAACCCGACCAACGACAACCTGATGGAACTGGTCATCATGGCCGACGCCCTGCGCCGCGCCAGTGCCGGTCGCATCACCGCAGTCGTGCCGTACTTTGGCTACGCCCGTCAGGACCGCCGGGTGCGCTCGGCCCGGGTGCCGATTTCGGCCAAGGTCGTCGCGGACATGATGTCCATCGTTGGCGTCAACCGCTTGCTGACGGTCGACTTGCACGCCGATCAGGTCCAAGGCTTTTTCGACATTCCGGTCGACAACGTCTATGCCACGCCGGTGATGATTGATCACATTGCCAAGCAGCACTTCAACAATCTGATGGTGGTCTCGCCGGACGTCGGCGGCGTGGTCCGCGCACGTGCCGTTGCCAAGCGCCTCGGCGATGTCGACCTCGCCATCATCGACAAGCGCCGGCCGCAACCGAACGTCGCCGAAGTGATGCACATCATCGGTGAGGTCGAAGGCCGCAACTGCGTCATCATCGACGACATCGTCGATACCGCCGGCACGCTGAGCCTGGCTGCAAACGCACTGAAAGCCGCCGGTGCCGCCTCGGTGCACGCCTACTGCACCCACGCCGTGCTGTCCGGCCGTGCCGTAGAGAATGTCCGCAAATCGGGGCTCGACAAGCTGGTGGTCACCGACACCATTCCGCTGCGCGCTGAAGCGAAAACCTGCGAGCAAATCGAAGCCGTATCGCTGGCACCGCTGCTGGCCGAGGCGATACGCCGGGTCAGCGAGGAAGAGTCGCTGTCGGAGATGTTTGTTTAACGAATTATTGCAGGCATGACCGCGGTCATGCCTGAACTGTTTTTGTGGATCAGCAAAACTGGTCCACGAAAGTGCGCGGTATCTGGTCGCGGATACCTCGCCAACCGGCCGCACAATTCCGTGCGCCGGACATTTGGAGCATGAAAATGGCTGTTACTTTCGAACTCGACGCGCAAAAGCGTGACGATCAGGGCAAGGGTGCGAGCCGCCGCCTGCGTCGCGCGGACTCCGTACCTGCCGTCATTTACGGCGCCGGCAAGCCGGCCCAGTCGATCACCCTGAACCACAACAAGGTGATTCTGGCGCTGGAACACGAAGCGTTCTACTCACACATCCTAACCATCAAAATCGACGGTGTTGCCGAACAAGCGATTCTGAAGGCCGTTCAGCGTCACCCGTACAAGCCGAAGGTCCAGCACCTCGACTTCCTGCGTGTGAACGCCTCGGAGAAGCTGCACACCAAGGTTCCGGTGCACTTCGTCAACGAAGCCGGCTCGCCAGCAGCCAAGGCCGGAGGCCTGATTCACCACGACCTGACCGAACTCGAAATCACCTGCTTGCCGAAAGACCTGCCGGAATTCATCGAAGTGGATCTGGCTGGCCTGCAACTGAACCAGATCATTCACTTGGCCGATTTGAAACTGCCGGCCGGCGTGACACTGGTTGCGCTGCAGCACGGCGACAACAAGAGCGTCGTCTCCTGCCACGCCCGCAAGGGTGGTGACGAAGAAGCCGCTCCGGCTGCGGAAGCACCGAAGGCCTAATCGCCACAACCGCTTTGAACCGGCGATAATGGCCGCTCGCTTCGCACCGCGAACGGCCAGTCGGTTCAGGCACCGCAGAAGGCCGTTCGACTGGAACGGCCTTTTGTTTTTTCGCCGCGCGCATTGATTTTGGTCGCCGCAATCCGAACGACTCTCCAATAGCGGCAGCACAACGGACAGGACCATGGCAGGCATCAAACTGATCGTCGGGCTCGGCAATCCCGGTGCCCAATATGCCCAGACCCGACACAACGCCGGGGAATGGTATGTGCGCCGTCTGGCTGACAAACTGGGCGCGCGACTGAGTCCGGACAGCAAATATTTTGGCGAAACCGCCAGCATCAATGTTGCCGGTGAAACCGTGCGGCTATTGGTGCCGACCACGTACATGAACCGCAGCGGCCAAGCCGTTGGCGCTTTGGCGAATTTTTATCGGATTGCGCCGCAAGAGATTCTGGTCGCGCACGACGAACTGGATATTCCGCCCGGCACGTTGAAGCTGAAAATCGGCGGCGGTCATGGCGGCCACAACGGTTTGAAAGACATCGTGCCGGCGCTCGGTAACAGTGCCGAGTTTTACCGCTTGCGGATTGGCATTGGCCACCCCGGCTCACGCGAACTGGTCACCGGCTGGGTGCTGGGCAAAGCACCGGCCAGCGAGCAGCAAAAAATGGATGCCGCCATTGATGAAGCGCTGCGCGAAAGTGAGAACCTCATCAAGGGCGAGTTTTTGAAAGCCCAGCAGAAGCTGCACAGTTTTGTTGGCTAACGAATTTTTTTGGCGCTGATGCGAAAGTTTCAGCAGCTGATTTGTCATGGGTGGGTGCTGAACAGCCAGCGCTCACGCCACCAGCGGAGTAGAGAACATGGGTTTCAACTGCGGTATCGTCGGTCTGCCGAACGTCGGCAAATCCACGCTGTTCAATGCGCTGACCAATGCCGGTATTGCGGCAGCGAACTTTCCGTTCTGCACCATCGACCCCAATACCGGCATCGTGCCGATGCCGGATCCGCGCCTGAACGAGCTCGCCAAGATCGTCAATCCGCAGAAAGTGGTGCCGACCTCGATGGAGTTCGTCGATATCGCTGGACTGGTTGCCGGCGCCTCGAAAGGCGAAGGCCTCGGCAACAAGTTCCTGGCCAATATCCGCGAAACCGATGCCATCGCGCATGTTGTCCGCTGCTTCGATCATCCGGACATCATTCACGTGTCCGGCAGCGTTGACCCGGGTCGCGATATCGAGATCATCAACATGGAACTGGCACTGGCCGATCTGGACACCGTTGATCGGGCGATCAAGCGGGTCGAGAAAATCGCCAAGCACGGCGACAAAGAAGCCAAGGCGGAATACGACGTGCTGGTCAAAGCCAAGGCTGTGCTGGAAGAAGGACAGCCGGTGCGCACGCTCGATCTGGAAGAGAGCGAGCTGAAACTGCTGCGCACGCTCGGCCTGATGACCGCCAAGCCGACCATGTACATCGCCAACGTGCTCGAAGACGGGTTCGAAAACAACCCGCACCTCGACACGGTCCGCGCGATTGCTGCCAAAGAAGGGGCGGAGGTCGTACCGGTCTGCGCCGCCATCGAGTCGGAACTTGCCGCGCTGTCCGATGAGGAGAAACAGGAATTCCTGTCCTCGCTCGGCCTCGAAGAACCCGGTCTGAACCGCGTCATTCGCGCCGGCTACAAACTGCTGAACCTGCAGACCTACTTCACTGCCGGGGTGAAAGAAGTGCGCGCCTGG
Organism: Permianibacter sp.; assembly: GCA_046297695.1. Classification (GTDB taxonomy): domain Bacteria; phylum Pseudomonadota; class Gammaproteobacteria; order Enterobacterales; family Permianibacteraceae; genus Permianibacter. The sequence continues at coordinate 3,779 of JBKBHF010000034.1, forward strand.
ACCGTCTCCATCGGTGCCACCGCCCCGAAAGCCGCTGCCGTCATTCACACCGATTTCGAGAAAGGATTCATTCGCGCTGAAGTCATCGCCTATGACGATTTCATCAAGTACAAAGGCGAAGCCGGCGCCAAGGAAGCCGGCAAATGGCGTCTGGAAGGAAAGGAGTACATCGTGCAGGACGGCGATGTCATGCATTTCCGCTTTAACGTCTGATCCGATTCGCGGTCGAAGCAATCGACGAACAAAAAGGGGAGCTTAAGCTCCCCTTTTTGTTTACTTCGTCACCATTACCGGCGTGAACGCTTGCTGCCCAACAATAGCAAGGACAGTGCGCCGAGCCAGCCGAAGCTGCCGCCCCCCCCGCCGCTGTCATCGTCACCGCCCGACGCTGGCGCAGAAACCGTCACCGTCACGGATTCCGTATCCGTACCACCATTTCCGTCCGAAACCGTTACAGTGAATTGCAGCGTCCCGGCACTGGCCGGCGCGGTAAAGCTTGCGACGGCACTATTGGCATTGGTTAGCGTAACCGCCGCGCCGGAGGTCTGTTCCCAGACAAAGGACAGCGTATCACCCGCATTACGATCCGAGCTGCTGGAGGCATCCAAAGTCACTCTGGCGCCGGTGTTGACCGAGATTGAGGTGTCCGCCACGCTGGCAACCGGCGCGACGTTTCCGGATGGCGCGAGAATATTCACTTCTACGAACTTGCTCTCGAACGTGTCTCGATGCGCGCCATCGGGAAACAAGGCTTCAGCAGCCGCCAATGTAGCTAGCGCCATATCCGGCATCTTCAAATTGGCGCCCAGACCGAAATGGGACTCCAAAATGATCTGGTCGACCTCTTCACGCGGAACCCCCATGTCCTTCAACGCAAGCAGGGCTTGGAACAACGGCGTGGACCACAGCTCATCGCTGAGCACACTACCAACGAACTGATGGGCACCATAAGATGCACTGGAATCATATTGGTAGCTGGTGCGATCCATCCGCCGGCCATCCCAGCATTCAGCAATGCCATCCCAAGTATAGACTTTCGCCGGGTCAAAGTTAGGGCCATTGGGGGTACTGTAGCTGTACGAGCCCGCCCAGTAGTCGCCGAAGCCCTCGCCCATCGCTCCAGTGTCGCCACCATCCCAGTTGTTGTTGATGTTACGCTGAATGGCGTGACCATACTCATGCAGGATCACATCAGCGTCTTCGTTGTCATCAACACAGCCGTGACCGAAGGCCAGATAATCACCGCCGTTACCGAAAACGTAGTGCGAGTTGTCCTGACCATTGAGGCCGTCGGTATCAACCTCCATCGGCCGCTCGATGATGCCTTTGGTGCCAGTAAAGCCCAACGACTGCATATAACGCTGTGACTGATCCAGATGGAAATAGGTCATCGCATCGTTAAAGGCATTGCTGCCGCCATTGTTTTCGCGGAGATCATCCCACACGCCATCGGCACGCGTGCTGGGCGCTGTGTTCGGCTCTTCGAGATCAACGATATCAACAAACGGTCCAGTCAACGAAAACGTAGCACCATCCGTCGAAATACCGCGCAATGTCCGATTCAAATATGCGGCGGCCGGAATATTGCTGCTATCTGTAAAAACCTGATTCAGCGTCGTTTGCGGATCCGGATCAAAAACGGCACCTTGGCCATCCGCCCGCATCGCCGCTTGCATGGCTTTGCTGCGTGCCGCCCGCTTCTCCGCCCAGGCTTTTTCCAGCACAGCCAGCGGCTGGTGCTCCGGATTTGCCGCTGCCGCCGGCCACTTGTTACCAACCTGTTCCGGATTGGCCGCAGTTTTACGCGGCAGATCCGTGCGCCGGGCAACCAGAATCTCGCCATCCACGGCATCGATCACATGCTCCCAGGCACCATGCGGCTTGGTTGCCGAGATTTCGGTGCGATAGGCGAGATGCAATTTGCCATCGACGTTGACGTAATAGAGCTGCGCAGTCGGCTTGAAGTGCAGCTGGCCGCTGCCTTGCAGATAATGCCAGGCCTTGTTCAGTGCCTGCGCTTCCGTCAGCGTCGCTTTTGCCGCTTTGCTGACGACCGACGAAGTCGGATAGGTGTTGTTGAACGCGCGCATGACGCTGCCGTCACGCTTGCTGATTGACACAATGGCCTCGCCACGCAGTACCGGAACGCCATTGATGGTCTGCTGATAGTGGTAGTGCGTGCCGGTCAGGCTTTCCTGAACACGGTACAGCTTCATGTCAGCGACATTATCAATGCCAAAGCGCTTCGCACTCTGGCTCAGGTAGGCTTTTGCCAGCGCTTCGCCTTTCAGGTTCTGCTTGTTGGCAACGGTTGGCGAAAAGATCAGCTTGGCGCTTTGCCGGTGATCCTCGTGATAACGCACCTGCTCGGCCAATACCGCACCGGAACCAAGCCCCAAGGCTACTGCAAACGCGATAGCCGACACCTGCGCTGACTTCCACTTCAACATGACATGACTCCTGATTAACAACCATGGGAGAGCTACTCGCCCACCACGACAACTGCAATGCGTTGGTGTTACTTGATCCCCAACAAGGCATTGATGCGCTCACGTTCGGCCATCAAATACATGGTGCCGTACGGTTCGCTCGCCAACACGGCGTAACCGGCCTCCGAGTACAACCAGTGCTCGCTGGCGGCGTTGCTGAACTCGACCCGGTGATTGAATGCCGGCCGCATCTTGACCAGCGCCTGCTTACGGTTTTGCCACAACGACTGCAAGGTTTCGACTGTCGCCACGGTCACGATCTCCTGACGCAGCACGCCGTCTGCCGACAGCACGCGAATCCGTTGCTGTGCATTGGCGCCATGTTGGCAACCGGCCACCACAACAGCGCTCACCAGAAGCAGACCCAACCATCCTTTTTTCACTGCTGCACTCCTGCTCTATGTATCTGAATGTAGAGAAGTATTTGTCTTTGGTACGGCAAAATTTTCGTCGGCGGACACCATGCCGGATGACCGGTTTGAATGCAACCGTGAGGAATGCCACTCTGCTGTCCGGTTCTCAAGAATAGTCGGATTTTGCTTGCAGCTTGTTGCGACACCACTCCGCTTGCGTGGACGTGTAATCCGCATCAAACCGAAATCACTGCAACTCCCGTTTTTACAACACAAGTGCAGGACCTCCGTACCTGCAAACAGCGCGGGTCAAAACGACTCTCAAGCTCGCTTTGTTTTTTTGTATGTCCGACTGAATTGACTCGAGGAGTTCAACTCAACTGCGCCATTGCCTCGGAGGTGGGATGTGGCCATGAAGTGCTCCGTTCTTGTTTCGCGTCGCGGCCCGTTCAGCGGCCATTGGCCCCGTGTTGACAGCCTCCCCCGCCATCCCCGATAGTCGGTCGGATGTTTAGCATCATGGACACAAAGCCCAATATTTTGGACAGCCAGCCGTCCGCTGCAAACGGGCGTTTCTGACGGGACCCGCCATGACACATGCCACCGCGGCCTTGGGCCCGATCACGGCCAAGGCCATCGCCGCCCTGCAACAACAGGAGGCAGACCGTTTCCTCGCCCGCCGGCCGCAGAGCCGCGCGCGCTACCAGCTAGCCCAGGCGCACCTGCCGGGCGGTGTGCCGATGCACTGGATGAAGGACTGGGGCACGCCGGTGCCGCTCTTCATCGATCACGCCCGCGGCATCACGCTGACTGATCTCGACGGCAATACCTATCGCGACTTCTGCCTCGGCGACACCGGCGCCATGTTCGGCCATTCGCCGGCACCAGTCGCACGGGTGCTACGCGAGCACGCCGGCGATGGCCTCACCGCGATGCTGCCCGGCGCCGATGCCGCCGCCATCGCCGCCCATCTCGCCGAGCGCTTCGGCCTGCCATATTGGCAAGTCACCGCGACCGCCACCGACGCCAACCGCGCGATGCTGCGCTGGGCGCGTGCCGTTGCCAGCCTCGACAGCCCGAACAAGAACATGGTGCTGGTATTCAACGGTTGTTATCACGGCACTGTCGAAGAAACGATGGTGCACAGCGATGGCGCCCGCACCTACAACCGGCCCGGTTTGGTGGGTCAGATTTTCGATTTGTCGCAGAGCACCGTCGCCGTTGAGTTCAATGATCGCGTCGCGCTATCGGCCGCGCTCGCGCGTGGCGACATTGCGGTGTTGCTCGCCGAGCCGGTGATGACCAATTGCGGCATGGTGCTGCCGGACGACGGCTACTGGGACTTCGTGCAAGCCGAATGCAAAAAACACGGCGTGCGCCTCGCCATCGACGAAACCCATTGCATTTCCAGCGGCTGGGGCGGCTACACCGGCACGCATCAGCTCAAGCCAGATTTTTTTGTCATCGGCAAACCGATCGCCGGCGGCCTCTGCGCGGCAGTGTACGGGTTCAGCGCCGAAATTTTCGCAAAAATGCAGCAGGTCAACGCCCAGCGCGAACCCGGTCACAGCGGCATGGGCACCACCCTTGCCGCCAACCTGCTGACCTTGCGCGCGATGCGCGCCATGCTCACCGAGGTCATGACACCCGACGCCTACGCGCACATGCTGCCACTCGCCGAGTATCTGGCCAGCTCGCTGCGCGCACTGTTCGCCAGGCACGAGCTGCCGTGGTCGGTGGCGCAGGTCGGCGCCCGCTGCGAATGGATTTTTGCCCCGACGGTGCCGCGCAGCGGCGGCGAAGCGCTGGCCCGGGAAGACGATCACGGCCTTGGCGCCGCCCTGCATCTGGCGCTGCTCAATCGCGGCATTCTGGTCACCCCTTTCCATCACATGTGCCTCGTCTCGCCGCTGACCGAGCGCGCCGACATCGACGCGCTGCTCAATGCGCTCGACGAGAGCCTGCTCCTGCTGAAACACCTGTCGCAACCTGCCGGCTGATCGCCTTTGTCTTCTGTGGCAGCGGCTAAAGCCGCTCCCACAACGACCGTCACCCAACAACAACGAGAACAACGAGCAAAGGAGCCCGGATCATGACCATGCAAACCGATCAGCAACTGCTCACCGAACTACAAGACTTTCGCCGCCGCTTTCCCGGCATCGATCACATCTATGCGCTGCTCTGCGACAACAACGGCGTGTTGCGCGGCAAACGGCTGACGCTGAGCGAACTTGACGAATTTTTCCGCCATGGCCGCGGTGTCGCGAGCTCGATGCTCTGGCTCGACATCACCGGCAAGGACATCGCGCATTACGATCTGGTCTGGCAGGACGGAGACTCCGATCGCTGGTGCCAGCCGGTGCCCGGCACGCTGACGCCGGCGCCGTGGCTCGGCGAGCGTTACGGTCAGGTCTTGATGACCATGTTCGAACCGGATGGCACACCGACGCCACAGGATCCACGACAAGTGCTGAACCAGGTGCTGCAGCATTTTCATGCGCTCGGTTTGCGGCCGGTGGTCGCCGCCGAACTGGAGTTCTATCTGGTCGAATGCGAGCGCACGCCCGATGGCCGCATCCAGCCACCAAAGAGCCCACGCACCGGCGAACGGGCGCAGTTCATTCGTGGCTATGAAGCCAATGAAATGGAAGATTTCCAGCAATTCCTGACCGACGTGCACGACACCGCGCTGGCGATGGGCATTCCGGCCGAAACGGTCATTTCCGAATACGGTCCAAGCCAGTTCGAAGTGACGCTGCACCATCAGGACGACGCGCTGCGGGCCATGGATCAGGCGGTGCTGTTCAAGCGCGTGGTCAAAGGGGTGGCACTAAAGCATGGCTTCATCGCCACCTTCATGGCCAAGCCCTATGCGCGCGAAGCCGGCAGCGGCCTGCACGTGCACATGAGCCTCATAGACGAGGCCGGCAACAACGTCTTTGCCGATGATGCCGGCGCCCTCGACATCGGGCACGGCTCACCGCTGCTGCGCCACGCCATCGGCGGTCTCGCCCAGCACATGGCCGAAAGCATGTTGCTGTTCGGCCCGCACGCCAACAGCTACCGGCGCCTGCGTGCCGGCTTCTATGCCCCGGTCAACACCGCCTGGGGCATCAACAACCGCACCGTGTCTCTGCGGGTGCCGGCCAGCAGCCCGGCCGCCCGCCGGCTCGAACACCGGGTCGCCGGCGCCGACGCCAACCCCTATCTGGCGCTGGCCGGCATCCTGGCCGCCGTCCACGCCGGCCTGACCGCACGGCTCGATCCCGGCGCCCCGGTCGAGGGTGATGCCAGCGAACAGGCGATTGGCAGCTTGCCGGCGCACTGGATGGACGCCATCGACGTGTTCGAAGCCTCGGACTTCATCGCCCACTACTTCCCGGCCGGCTTCATCGAGACCTATGTCGCGACCAAACGCGCCGAGATGTGGGAGTTTTTCGGCGAAGTCAGCCCGCTGGACTACGACTGGTACCTGCGCACGGTCTGAAATTGGTCAGTTTTCGAACCAGCCCCACTGCCGTTCGCCCTGAGCTCGTCGAAGGGCGAGAACCGAACCCGACCACTCGATGCGCGGGAAATGGCCGATTTCGCTGCCCGACCGCACTTTCGACCTTGACAGTCGCGGAGCCATTTTTGACAATACGCGCCCCTCGCCGGCCCGCCGGCGAGGCCTGTTTTCGCCGCGAGGCAAAACGGGGACGGTGATGTAGCTCAGTTGGTTAGAGCGGAGGATTCATAACCCTCAGGTCGGCAGTTCAACTCTGCCCATCACCACCAATTCAAAAGGGCGCCGGAAGGCGCCCTTTTTTTTGCGGTTTTTATAGGCTGAGTTCAGAGCGAAGTGACAATCCACCATCTGCAATCGCTCAACCTATGTGAAACAGAATCGGCTTCTTGCTTCGCGAAGCCACCTACTCTTGTTAACGTTGATTTGCGGTTAACTGAGCAACGATTTTCGGAGCCAGCGAAAGCAAAGACTTGCGCAAACCTGGAATTGCATTTTTTATATCTGACTCCAAACCTGTATAAGTACTGTAGCTATGATCGCTAAAGATAGTCAGGTCATAAAAAAGATTGTGGCCAACATATTTTCTTGTCTTCCCATCAAAAACAATAAAGGCGACAGAAGAAAAAGGTTGGTAACTATTCAACTGCCCACCCGCCCTATAAATAGCTATCGGGCTAATTTGAACAATGTACTCCACATCATACCCTTCAACTTCAATTGTCTCTACAGGAAAAGAGTCTAGCGCGTCAGAATCCGTAGCAAAGATCACCCGTGATTTGTCAGCAAATGGATTGGATATTATGGATGCCTTTACGCCTCTAGCATTTAACTCATCAACAATAGAAACTAATAGCTCATTTCCAAGATTTAAATCCGGAAACTGTTCAAGCACCTTTTCATGAAATTTCTGCGCTCGTAACTGAGTATCTCCGGCAAATGATTGCATAACAGCCCCTACAACCGCGCCACCAGCAACACTCGCCGGACCTGGAGCCGTCTGTTTCGCGATATTCATGGACTGCTGGTTGTAGTTTGGAGCCCCGCCAGCAGGAGCCACTATGTCTTGGCTTGCAGAAAACAACCAATCAGATGCTTTTGTAAAGTGATAGCCGAATGGGGGGACAAAGATTCCAACCACCGCCGCAGTCACTGTTCTCGGTGCCTCCACAATAGCAATGCTAGTTGGTTTTTTCGGTAACGCTAAAGTAGTCGAACAGCCACTGACAGAGATCAAAACCCCAGACAACACCGATAACTTTAAGAACAACGAAAACGAAGAGAAAGGAAAAAAATGATTGCGCATATACAATTTCCTGGCGGATTCAAGTCCGAAGTGCAACGTTGATTAAAAAACGGTCAGGGGTGAGATGCGGTAGCATCGCTGCCTCTTGACCGGCCAGTCAATGTTGCAACGAATGATCTACACACATCTCACCGAAGACGAACGATATCAGATCAAAGAGTATTTGGACGATGGCTTGATTCAAGCCGAAATTGCCCGACGACTAATGCGTGACCGAGGAACGATCTCGCGCGAGTTGCAACGCAACCGGGGAGAACGCGGTTATCGGCCGGCACAAGCGCAGCGTATGGCCAAGGAGCGGCAGCAGAATAACCACGGTTTAGCCCGCATTGATGCAGAGCTGTGGCAACACGTGGAGCGGCAACTACAACAAGATCACAGCCCGGAACAGGTGTGTGAAAGCCGCCGAGCGGCCGGCTTGCCCGCACCGAGCCACGAACGGATCTATCAACACATTTACCAGGACAAGGCCCGAGGCGGTACCTTGCATCGTCACCTTCGCTGCCAAAAGGCTAAACGTAAGCGTTACGGCAGTGGCCGCGAGCGGCGGGGTCAAATCCGAAATCGACGGTCGATCGCCGAACGGCCGGTGATTGTGGAGCGACGGGAACACGTCGGCGACTGGGAGGGTGACACCGTGCTGGGCAAACAGGAAAGCCAGGCCGTCGTGACACTGGTGGAGCGCAAGAGTCGTTACTTGGTCGCCCGCAAAGTCCCGCGCCGGAAGGCGGAACCCGTCCGCAACGCCATCGTCAGCGGCTTGGCGGGCTTCGATGAGTTGGTACAGACCATCACGTTCGACAACGGCAAAGAATTTGCGTTGCACGATGAGGTCGCCGTTGCGCTCTTTGCGGACACCTTCTTTGCCGATGCTTTTGCGTCATGGCAGCGAGGCGCCAACGAAAACACCAACGGATTGCTGCGCCAATACATACCAAAATCGGAATCACTCGATGAGCTCAGTGACGCCGCATTGCAGTCTTACGTCGACAAACTGAACGACCGGCCACGCAAATGCCTTGGCTGGAAAACGCCGAGGCAGGTTATGCTGGAGGCGGCAGCATCAAAGGGTGTTGCACTTCCAATTTGAATCCGCCCCTTATAGAAACAGTATGATCTTGGCATTACCACAAGACGCCTCACTGCAGGAATCTCAGCAATACCGTCTCAAAAAAATAGCACGTGGAATTCAGCCGGATTAAGGCGAACAATTTCGCTCATGGACACAGACTTATGTTCATGACAGATATCACACCAGCACTTTAGTGCAAGATGCGCAATCAGAGAGCATTATCGGCATCATTGGGAATTAATGCGGTGTTCGCTTCGAGCATCTCATTTACCTTGAATCCCGCTGCGCGCAACCCAGCCACCGCATCGCTGAGCCAACTTTCACCAACCAACAGGTAATCCGTGTCATAAGTCGAGATGGCGAAGATCGAGATGCCGGCGTCGGCAAGTGGCCGGGTGAGCGCGGCCATGATGCCGGTCAAACTGAAATCGAGTGGGCCTTGCACTTTCAGCATGGCGAACGGGCCTTGCGTCGGCACCGCTGCAGGTGCCGATTCGTAACGACAGACGACAGAGGTTTCTTCCGGCGTCCAGACGGCAGTGAAGAGATGCTCTTGCAGCAAACTGCAATCGGTGCCGGGAGCAAAGCGGCACACCGCCCAGCGGCCGGGTTCAATGCTCAGCTTTAATGTAAGGTTCGGCTTCATTCCTCCCCCGCACCGAGATCACTTGGCCGGTCCAGCAGGGGCGCGAAGAAGATCGCGTTCATCAGCAGCTTGCTGCTGCCGAACCAGCTGGCGCGAAACGCCAGCGAGGTAGTGGCGAGCACGACGCTGCCGTTGCCGACGCGTTCGGCGGCGAGTGCTACCGAGCCGGCGAGTCGCTCGCGGTTTTCTTTCGAGACGTAGCCGGCGGCGACCGGCTCGGCCGTGAACACGGCCGGTGTCGCGTACGGGCTTTTCAGCGGCGGCAATACGTCGGTGTGAGTGCGGAACAGTGGCAGCGTGTCACGCGAGAAACCGAACGCGAGCGGATGGGTGCGATCCAGTGAAGCCGTGAGAATGGCACCGGCAATGCGCTTTTCCGCCTCGGTTTCTTCCATGCTGGCATACGGCAGCCGTTCCTGATTTTTGCTGTCATTGTTCTGCAGCTTGTTGCTGACGAACTCCTGCTGGGTGGCCCAGCGCACGGCGCCATCAAGTGCAATCAAGGTACCGCCGGCTTTCACCCAGTCGGCGATGCGCTTGCTCTGCTCATCATTCAGCGCGCGATAGCGACCGTCCGGCAGCACGAGATGGCTGTAGGCATCGAGATTGGCGTCGGCAAAGCTGCCAAGCGGCACCATGACGAGCGGCATGTGCATGCGGTAGTCCAGCAGGTGCCAGATCTCACCGGCACTGGTGGAATCGACACCCGCGCCAATCAGCATCAGCACATTCGGCGTGGTCAGCGGTTTCACGCTCGGACTGCCGAGATCGCTGCCGGCATCGGCATAGCCGGAGCGGAGGCTGAACAGTTCGATGGCATCACGACTGGCGATCTCCTGCAGCACACTGCGCAACCGTTCGAGCGTCACCGTTTGACCACCAAGCGGAATCAGCACGCTGCCACGACCCAGCTCGCGCACCCCCGTGCTGGTCTTGATGGTGACAGGCTTGGTATTGACGCGCAGGTTGACGCCCTCGCGCAGCAGCTGATGCGCCGCGCGCGGCGCATAGAAACTGTCCCAGCTGAAGCCGTACGCCACATCGCTGTCGGATTTTTCCGGCAGACCGCGACCGGTCGGTGGTACCAGCTTTTGCACCCGCTCACCGAGCCAGTCTTTGCGCCACTGGCCACGACGGATTTCGGCGTACGGCATGTCGAAGGCAAGCGGCAAGGTCCACGCTGACACGTCATAGAACACCGGCGTCTTGAATTGCATGCGCGCTTCGAACAGCGACTTGAGCAAACGGTATTGCCGCTGTTCGTACGGAATGACATAGGCACTGCCAGCGCGAAACCGGCGCTCGCCAACCGTGACATCATCAGCCAGTTTGTGAACCAGCAGGCCATGCGCCAGCAGGATGCGCAGGAACTGGTATTCGCGCGCCGGGTCCGCCGGCTCGGCAAACACGATGGCTCGCCCCTCATCCTGCGCAGCAGCCAACGCGGCGTCCTGATAGAACTTGTCTTGCCACTGTTTCAGCTGCTGGCGCAATTCATCCGCTGCCCGCAGCGTCGACAGCGAGGTCGTGAACTGATTGCGAATGGCAAACGGAAAACTCACCACGCCGTTCTTGCCCTGCTGCACATGACCGCGGGCACTGGCTTGCTCGAACAGAATGCCGACGGCGCCCTGAATGTCCGGATAGGTCGAGCCTTTGCCGTAATAGAAATCGTCAAAGTTTTCCTTGCTGTAATAGAGCCGTTTGTCGGCGTCGAATGCCGCCGCGTGAAAACGGGCAATCGCATCGGTCAGTCGCAGATTCTCCGCCGGGGTCAGCGGATGTTGCCGGGCCGGCACACCGGGCTGGAAGAAATAGGTGCTGTCGGTGCCCATTTCATGAAAGTCACCCAGCACATGCGGCTTCCACTCCTGAAATTTCAGCACGCGGGCGTAGGACTCTGGTTGCTGCACCATCAGCCAATCACGATTCAAATCGAACCAGTAATGATTGCCGCGGCCATTGGGCCAGGCTTCGCGGTGCTCGACATGCTGCGGCTCCGCTACCAACACCCGACCGCGATAGGCGTTGACCCAGCTGCTGAACCGGGTCATGCCGTCCGGATTCAACACCGGGTCGAGCACGATGACCGTGCGTTCGAGCATTTTCTCTATGGCCGGATCACGGCTGGCGGCCAGATAGTAGGCCGTCAGCAACGCCGCATTGGCGCCGCTGGCTTCGTTGCCGTGCACGCTGTAGCCGAGCCAGACAATCAGCGGCCCGTCGTTTCTGCCGGCAGCGCGTGCGGCACGTATCTCATCCAACCGGCTGCGATTGCTGGCGCTGGTGATGATGGCGTGCAACAACGGCCGCTGTTCATGGCTGCGGCCAATTTCTTCGAGCTGCACACGCGGTGAGCGGCGCGCCAGCAGTCGCAAATAATCCAGTTGCTGTTCCGGGCGGACGTGCCAGTCACCGAGCTCATAGCCGAGCGTCTCTGCCGGCGCTGGCACCTCCGGGTCCAAGACCGTGCCGGCCGGCACAACGCTATCAAAGTAATAATCAAGCTCGACGGCCTGCGACACCGGCAACACGAGCTGGCTCAGCAACAGCGCAGCGGCAGCGAGGCGACCTACGGCAACTTTCATCAGTTCTGCTCCCAGGCGGGATAACGGCGGATCTGCCCGGAGCATACGCAAAATGCGCGCTCCAGCCAAAGCCCACGTAAAAACTGCGGGTATGGCCTGCCGTGAAAGCCCGCCCGGATGGCGGTATCATGGCCAGCAGCCTTCGGGCCTTGTTACCCGTGAGTCGTCAGCCGAGTTGTCGCCATGATCCGCATTACCGAAACCGCCCAAGCCCACTTCCGCAAGCTGCTATCGCAGCAGAGCGAGCCCGACACCCATATTCGCGTGTTCGTGGTCAACCCTGGCACAGCGCGCGCCGAGTGCGGCGTCTCGTATTGCCCGCCGAGCGCAGTCGAGAGCACCGACATCAAATACGATTACGAAGGTTTCTCCGCTTTTGTTGATCCGGACAGCGATCCGTTCCTGGAAGATGCCGAGATCGATCTGAAAACCGACAACCTCGGTTCGCAGCTGACCTTGAAAGCACCGAATGCCAAGACCCCGCAAGTGAGCCCGGACGCACCGCTCGCCGATCGGGTCAATTACATTCTGGAAGCCGAAGTGAACCCGCAGCTCGCCTCGCATGGCGGCAAGGTCACGCTGGTCGAACTCACTGCTGAAAGCGTGGCGGTACTACAGTTTGGTGGCGGCTGCCACGGTTGCAGCCAGGTCGATATCACGCTCAAGCACGGCATCGAGAAAACCCTGCTGGAAAAATTCCCGGAGCTGACCGGCGTGCGCGACATCACCGAGCATGCCAGCGGCGACAACCCGTACTACCGTTAATGCCAGCGCGGCCGATCGTCTGATCGGCCGTTTTGCTCCTGCCATAACCCTGATTGAATCACTGTTGTTATTTCATTCATGTCATTCACAACAAGCGCCGTCCTGAGATGGCCTTTCACTGCAAGGAGAAATCGATGCGCACCGCGTTATTCGGTGGAATCGTCATGGCCGGCGTCACCCTGGCCGCTTGTCAGAGCATGAGCCCCACCATGAAGCACGAACCATTGCCGCCCTACCCGGTCAGCAAGACGGTTGATCACGTCGATGATTACCACGGCACCACCGTCGCCGATCCGTACCGCTGGCTGGAAACCGATGACGCAGACACCCAGGCCTGGGTTGAGGCCCAGCGCCAGTACGCGGAAAACTATCTGGCGAAACTGCCGAGCCGCGAGGACTACAAAAAGCGGCTGACCGAGCTGTGGAACTACGAGCGTTACAGTGCGCCGAGCGAACACGGCGGCCGCTATTTCTACAGCTACAACAACGGCCTGCAAAACCAATCCGTCATGTACGTGCAGGACAGCGCCAGCGCACCGGCGCGCGTGCTGCTCGACCCGAACACGCTGTCGGCCGACGGCACCGTCGCGCTCTCTGGTGCGGCGATCAGCAAGGACGGCAAGAAGCTCGCTTACGGCGTGTCGAAAAGCGGTTCCGACTGGCAGGAATGGTTCGTCCGCGATATCGATACCGGTAAAGACCTCGGCGACCACATCAAGTGGGTGAAATTCTCCGGCGCCGAATGGACCCCGGATGGCAAAGGCTTTTTCTACGCCCGTTACGATGAGCCGAAGGCCGGCACCGAACTGTCCGGCCAGAACTATTTCCAGAAACTGTATTACCACCAACTCGGTACTGACCAGAGCCAGGATGTGCTGGTCTATCACCGGCCGGATGAAAAGGAATGGGGCTTCGGCGCCACCGTCAGCGATGACGGCAACTGGCTGATCATCCCGGTCTGGCAAGGCACCGATCCGCGCAACCGGGTGTTCTACAAGTCGCTGACCGGCACGGACCAAACCGTCAAACCGCTGATCGAAACCGTCGAGGCCGACTACAGCTTCCTCGGCAACGACGGTTCGGTGTTCTACTTCAAAACCGACTTCAACGCACCGCGCGCCCGCATCGTCGCCATCGACGTCAACAACCCGGCAAAAGCGAACTGGAAAGAGATCGTGCCGCAGTCGGTGAACCCGCTGCAGACCGCGTTCATCGCCGGCAACCGCTTTGTCCTCGGCTACCTGAAAGATGCCGTCAGCCACGTCGAAATCCGCGCGCTCGACGGCAAACTCGAACACACGCTGAACGTGCCGGAGCTTGGCACGGTCGGCGGCTATTCGGGCAAGCGCGAGAGTAACGAGCTGTTCTATTCGGTGACCTCGTATGTGCGGCCGACCACGATCTTCAAACTGGATCTGGCCAGCAAGCAGCACAGCGTGTTCCGTGAACCGAAGGTAGCGTTCAACGCCGGCGATTTCACCTCCGAGCAGGTGTTCTACACCAGCAAGGACGGCACCCGCGTGCCGATGATCCTGTCATACAAAAAAGGCCTGAAACGTAATGGCAAGAACCCGACCATCCTGTACGGCTACGGCGGTTTCAACATTTCGCTGACGCCGTCATTCAACGCCGCCAACATCGCCTGGCTGGAGCGCGGTGGCATTTACGCCGTGGCCAACCTGCGCGGTGGCAGCGAATACGGTGAGGAGTGGCATCAGGCCGGCATGAAACACAACAAACAGAATGTGTTTGATGACTTCATTGCCGCGGCGGAATTTCTGATCAAAGAGCAGTACACCAGCACGCCGCATCTCGGCATCCACGGCGGTTCGAACGGCGGTTTGCTGGTCGGCGCTGCGATGACCCAGCGCCCGGATCTGTTCGGTGCCGCGGTACCGGCGGTCGGCGTCATGGACATGCTGCGGTTCCAGAAATTCACCATCGGCTGGGCCTGGGTCTCGGATTACGGTTCATCCGACAACAAGGACGATTTTCCGGTGCTGTACGCCTACTCGCCGCTGCACAACCTGAAAGCCGGCACCCATTATCCGGCCACGATGGTGATGACCGCCGATCATGATGATCGGGTGGTGCCGTATCACAGCTTCAAATTCGCCGCGGCACTGCAGGCTGCCAACGCCAGCAAGGAACCGATGCTGATTCGCATCGAAAGCAAAGCGGGCCACGGCGCCGGCAAACCGATCAGCAAGCTGATTGAAGACAAGGCCGATTTCTTCGCCTTCCTGGAAAAGCATCTGGCGGAGTAAGGCCATTCGGCGTTTGAAGTGAGAAAAAGGGCAGCCGAAGCTGCCCTTTTTTTGCTATCGCAGCTACCGGGCCAGTGCGCTACCCGTGCAGACAGCCGCTGCGCTCGAAATGGATCTGGGCAACCACGACCGGCAGCGCAGCTGGGCACAGGGCTTTTGTCGATAACTGAGCCGCCCCGCCGCAGACCGGGGCGCCGCCAGCGAACAGTTCTCGACGACGATGCACACCACGAGCGCCAGCGCGACTCACGCCGCACCCCAAAACCGCTCCGCAACACCACCAACCGTCCCATCGAACCCGTCAGCCAAGCCGGCCGGCATGGCTGACAAACGCCCTGGCGATAGTGGTTGATCTTTAAATGCGAATCGTTATCATTTGCATCAATTGCCGACCAGACCCTCTGGTCGGTGCCTTCGAGGTGATGCCATGTCTGCTGTTTGTTCCCTCCCCCGCCGCCGCGCCCTGCTCTCGGCGGCCATTCATGCGGCTCTGCTGACGCTAGGCAGCGGCGCCCTGCTGCCGGCGGCCCACGCCGACGACGCCCCGGTCCCGGTCGACGATGCCGAATGGCTGACCGTCACGGCGGCCAAACAGGTCCGTGACGTCAGCGACGTGACCGGTGCGGTCGATGTGCTCAGCACCGAACAAGTCGAAGCCGAGCTCGCCCGCGACATCAAGGATCTGGTCCGCTACCTGCCCGGCGTGTCGGTGCGGCAAAACGCCGGTCGTTTCGGCCTCAGCGATTTCACCATACGCGGCCTGTCCGGCAACCGGGTGCTGATCGAAGTAGACGGCGTCCGGGTATCCGACAGTTTCAGCATTGGCAGCTTTTCCAACGCCAATCGCAACTTCGTCGATCTGGATACGGTGAAAGCGGTCGAGATCATTCGTGGCAGCGCATCGTCCTTGTATGGCAGCAATGCGATCGCCGGCGTGGTGACTTTTCTGACCAAAGATCCGGTCGATTATCTGGCGGGCGAACGCAGCCATGTCGGTCTGAAAGCCGGCTACAGCGCAGCCGATCAAAGCCACACCGAAACGCTGACCGGCGCATTCGGTGCCGGCGCCTTCTCGGTGCTGACGGTGCTGACCCAGGATCACGGCCACGAGCAGGAAAACCAGGGCGATAACCGCGCCCAGAACAGTGCGCGCACCGCTGCCAATCCGCAGGATCGCGAAGGCCAATCGGCCTTGCTGAAAGCGGTGTGGCAAACCGCTGCGGGCGACAAGCTGCGGCTGACCGCCGATCGCTTTGACAGCGACAGCGAAACCGAAAGTTATTGGTCACGCACGACCACTTTCACCGCGCTGCCAAATCCGCCTGGCGGTTCGACGACAACGCGCGTGCTGGATCTGGATGCCGACGATCAGCAAGAACGGCAACGGCTGCAATTCGATTACGAATTCGGCGCCCGCCTGCCCGGCGTTGACGCCGGCTTGTTGCAAATCTATCGACAAACCAGCGAGACCCGGCAAGAGACCTTTGAAGCGCGCGAATCCGGCATGACCGGTCTGCCGGCAACGCCCGCCGAACGCTGGCGCGAATTCCGCTTCGAGCAAGACGTAAATGGCGCCGAACTGACGCTGACATCGAGCTTCGCACTCGGCGGCAGCCAACATACGCTGACCTATGGCGTCGAACATCTGCGCACCGACACCGAACAACTGCGCAACGGTTACACCCGCAACCCGATCACCGGCGTCACCAGCAATGTGCTGATGCCGGATGTGTACCCGGTGCGCGATTTTCCGCTCAGCGAAACCACCGAGACCGGTCTCTACTTGCAGGATGAAATCCAGCTGCTCAATGGCCGGCTGCTACTGGTACCCGCACTGCGCCATGATCGTTACCGGTTGAACAGCCGCATGGATCCTGTCTTTGCTGCCGACAACCCGGGCATCGCCATTACTGATCTGGATCATGAGCACAACTCGCCAAAACTCGGTGTGCTGTACAAGCTGAACGACACCCATTCGCTGTTTGCTCAGTACGCCGAAGGCTTCCGCTCGCCGCCGGTCGCTGACGTCAATATCGGCTTCACCAATTTCGCCTTTGGCTATACCGCCATCCCGAATCCGGAACTGAAACCGGAACAAAGCCAGAACATCGATATGGGCTGGCGTATGCGCGCCGATTGGGGCCGCGTTGAACTGACCGCATTCCGCAATGACTACGACGACTTTATCGAGTCCTTGGTGGTCGTCAGCGCGCCACCACAAACGCCGCTGATGGTGTTCCAGTCGCAGAACCTGTCCGATGTACGCATCGAAGGCATTGAGCTACGGGCGACGCTGGATCTGCAGCAACTGCTGAATGCTGAGGGCTTCACGCTGCGCACTGCGTTGTCTCATGCTAGCGGTGACAACCTCGGCGACGACGAACCCTTGGCCAGCGTCGATCCGGACAAAGCGGTGCTCGGCGTGGCTTGGCGAGCCGCGAACGAGCGTTACGGATTTGAACTGGTCAGCAGCCACGTTCGCGGCAAAGATCGTGTACCGGAAACCACTCCGGCGCCATTCCTGCCCGACAGCTACACACTCTGGGACCTGCTCGCAGATTGGCAAATCAATGCGCATATGCGTTTGCAAGCCGGCGTGTTCAACCTCAGCGATGAACATTACTGGGAGTGGGCCGATGTCCGCGGCCAGTCTGCGACCAGCACCACGCTGGATCGCTACAGCCGGCCGGGTCGCAACGGTGCGATCAATCTCAGTCTCTCGTTTTGAGGGCAATGCTTTTTCATCACTGAATGCAACCAACCCAGCGCACACGGCATTCGTGATCCTTGCCCCCTGCCCGGTAAAGCGCTGACGGCGATAGCTTTCCCAAGGAAGCGAACTGGGGTCGCTCGGCAACCGGCAGGGGCAAGGAACCAGCAAGGCTGAATCCAGGCGGTGCAGCCCTGACTCAATGAGGTGACCTATCATGCAATTGATTTCGACCATTCAACGCGCTGTCCGCGCGATGCAAGCCATCAGCGTGTTGCTGACACTGGCGGCCTGCCAGGCTACCGCTACCGTAAACCAAACGGAGCCCAAAGCCGTGCCGGCCTTTACGACAGCAAAACCGGTTCCGGTTGGCTGCGGTGAGCACGAGACAGCTTTTGATTGTGATCGCCGGGCCATTCTGGCCATGGCCGGTGAATACGCAGTGGATTTTCGTTTTGAAGAGATCGCGGCACTGCAGCCGGATTACCGATTACAAGCGCCGCAGCGATCAAAGGCACACGAGTTCATCAAGGTACTTGAAGACAGTGGCAAACGCATCGTGCTGCAGCATGTGCTGGTCGCCCAGAACGGTCATGTCACCAAGCACTGGCGGCAAGACTGGGTTTATGAGCCGAGCACACTCTGGCGTTATCGTGGCGTGCAATCGCAACAAAGCTGGCAACGGGAAACCCTGCGTCCAGAGCAGGTGAAAGGACGCTGGGCGCAATTGGTCTGGCAAGTCGATGACAGCCCGCGTTACGCGGGTGTCGGTCAGTGGCAGCACGACGGCAACAGTTCGATCTGGACTTCGGATACCAGCTGGCGGCCACTGCCGCGCCGTGAACACACCAGCCGCAGCGACTACGACGTGATGGTTGCCATCAACCGCCATGAGATCACACCGACCGGCTGGGTGCACTGGCAGGACAATCTGAAAATGAACAGTGCCGGCAATGCAGTGCAGCGCTATCTGGCCCGCGAGTTTGGCGCCAATACTTATACCCGGATCAGCGGTTACGATTTCCAAGCCGGTTACGATTACTGGCAGAAGACCCAAGCCTTCTGGCAAGCCGTGCGCGCCGCCTGGAACAGGCGCTTCGCCAGTCATGAGCGCATTACGCTGCAAGACAAGGTCGATGACAAGTCACTGTGGCTGACGATGTTCGAGCGCGCCGCAACCGAAGAACCGGACGCCGCACGAACGCTGCAGCAAGATGTCGACGCCATACTGGACAGGTATTTGTTGCTCAGCACTACGGCGCCGGCTGACAGTCATGCAGCTGTGCGTTGATCACTCACGGACTGAAGGAGAACAAAGGACCGTTACAGCGGTCCTTTGTTCATTTTGGAGCCGGTCATCGCAGGGTCGGAAATTGCATCCTCGCTGAGACTGCGATTTTCACCGCACGCAACAGTCGGTGTTACTGGCGTTGCGGCCGTCGGCACGGCCAGTGCGCGCGCCACCGCCTGTTGTGCGGCGTGGGCCGGCTGCGACGCATCACTGTCATCAACAGGCCGCAGCAATTGCAAATGCGCGTGCACATCGCGCTCAGCTAGCAGGCGCCACAGGCTGGCGGCCAAGCTATCGGCACCGAGGAACGGCACAGCCGCGGCACCGTCACCACGGTAGGCCAGCGCCAGCGGCGCGACCGGATACCCGGCCGGGATCAGTCGGGCGTGAAAACGGCGCACGCGTCGGCCATCACTGGTGGTGCCCTCCGGAAACAGCAACACCAGTTCCCCCGCTGCCAATGCCCGCCCGATCAGCTGCTTCACTTCAGCACTACTGTCTGGACCGCTACGGCGGCCGCGCTGCAAAAACACCGTGCCGGCGGCAGCGGCAAGCGTTCCCAACAACGGCCAGCGTCGGACCTCGGCTTTGGCGACAAAACGCACCGGCAACTGGGCGCCGATGACGACGATGTCCAGCCAGGAAATGTGGTTGCAGAGCAGCAAGGTGCCGGCAGCGGGTCGACGACCGGCACAGCTCTGTCGCACCCCCAGCAGATGCACCACCACCTGGAACCACGGCTGCATGAAGGGTTGCAGCACCGCCACGCCGGGTCGGCGCCAGATGCGCCATTGCAGCAGCAAGCAAAGCAAGGCTGCCAAGCCGAGCCAGATGAGCACCGCGACCGCACACGCGCCCTGGCGTAGGCGTCGTCGGGAGGAAACCAGCCAGCGTCGCGAGATCGCCGTGCTGGCCACTACGGCCGCCCGCCACATGGTTCAACGCACACCAAAGTGGCGGGCGTAACGCGCGTCGAGCTCGCTGACTTGCAACAACACGAACAGATCGGCACAGCCGAATTGTTCGTCCCAGCAGGCATGGGCACCGATTTTCGCGCCGAGCCGCAGATAGGCTTTCAGCAGCGCCGGCACCGGCGTATCGATGTTGGTCAGCGCCGCTGCGGCCGGAATTGGGTTGACCGCGGTGACCGCCAGCGACGCCGGTAACCGGTAACGCTCCAGCCGCTGCAGCAGCGCATGCACATGCGCGCTGCTGTCACGCATCGGCACGCTGGCGCAGCCAAACAGATAGCGGGTTTGCTGTTGCCGGAACACCGCCGCCAAGCCTTGCCAGAGCAAGGCAATGCCGCTGCCGTCACGGTAATCGGGATGAATGCAGGTGCGACCAACTTCCAGCAATTCGCCGTCCAGCTGCAGCACCGCATCCATCAGGAATTCGCCTTGCGAATAGAAGCCACCGGCTTTGGCGGCGCCGGCACGATTGAGCAAACGAGTGCCGCCAACCAGCTGATCGCGGTCGCGATCGAACACGTAAAGATGCTGGCAATGGCGATCAAACGGATCCCGCTCCAGGCCTTCGGCGTCGACAATATCGGCGCCCAGCTCCTCGGCGAAAATCTGATAGCGCAGCCGCTGCAGCGCCCGCATTTCTGCGGCGCTGGTGGCGAGGCAAATCTGGAAACGGTCGGCTTCGGCAAGAACGGCGGTACGGGTCAGGGCCATGACGGTACACTCGTGACAAGGAACGTGGCCACCAGCCTGCCGACCGGCTGTTGCGCCGCCATGACTGGCAACTGACAGGCCGATGACAGCCCGCCAGTCATGCCCGGAAACAAATTCCAACCTGCAGCGGCCAGACAAGGTTGCTAGCATGGCCGGGCTTCGCCCGCAGCGCGTCAACCGGACCACCAACCTGAGCGCACGGGCTTTTTCGCCCTTTTGAGACAGGTATCGCCATGAAGAAATGGATTGTGTCTGCACTGGCTCTCGCCGTGCTGGCCGGCTGCAATTCCGAGCCGGAAACCACCGCCACCACCGACGCGCCGGCCGCTGCCGCGGTCGCTGCCGCCCCGACCTCGGGCATCACGCTGAGCCACTTCGACCAAGCCGTGCGGGCGCAGGATGATCTGTACCGGCACGTCAACGGCAGCTGGCTGAAAACCACCGAGATCCCGGCCGACAAATCCAATTATGGCTCGTTCACCAAATTGGCTGACGATGCCCAAGCCCAGTTGAAAGACATCATTGAAAGCGCTGCCGCTGGCAAACATGCCGCGGGTAGCGAAGCGCAGAAAGTCGGCGACTTCTACAACAGCTACATGAACGAAGCCAAGCGCGAAGAGCTCGGCCTGAAGCCGGTGGAGCCGTACTTTGCCGAAATCGATGCGCTGAAAGACAAGAGCGCACTGGCCGCCTGGTTCGGCAAGGCCCAGCGCGATGGCGTCAGCACGCCGATCGCGATGTTCATCAACAACGATGAAAAAGACACCAGCCAGTACATCAGCTACTTCTACCAGAGCGGCCTTGGTTTGCCGGACCGCGATTTCTATGACGTCAAAAAGAAAAGCGACGAGAAAAGCCAGGCCATTCGCGCCGCTTACCTGAAGCACATCGAAACGATGTTCGCGCTCGCCGGCCAGAAAGATCCGGCCGCCATCGCCAAGCGCATCTATGCGCTGGAAGAGAAAATCGCGATGGGCCAGTGGGATCGGGTCAGCAACCGTGATCCGCAGAAAACCTACAACAAAGTGGAAACCGGCAAACTCAACACGCTGACCGCACACATTGACTGGAACGCATTCGTCAATGGCCTCGGTCTTGCCAATGTCAGCCATGTCGTAGTTGCGCAACCGACCTATTTGACCGCACTCGGTGACGTCATCCAGGCCGGCAGCATGGACGACTGGAAGCTGTACGCGAAATGGCGGGTGCTGAGCGGCGCCGCACCGGTGCTGGCCAAAGCCTTCGACGACGAAAACTTCAATTTCTACAGTAAGACCTTGCGCGGCGTGCAGGAACAACAGCCACGCTGGAAGCGTGCGGTGCAAACCATTGACGGTGCCATTGGCGAAGCGGTCGGCAAGATCTACGTCGAGAAGCACTTCCCGCCGGAAGCCAAGGCGAAGATGGAAAAGCTGGTGCAGAACCTGCTGGTGGCATTCGGCCAGGGCATCGATGGCCTCGAGTGGATGAGTGCCGACACCAAGAAAGCTGCGCATGAAAAGCTCGGCAAGTTCACCTACAAGATCGGTTACCCGGACAAGTGGCGTGATTACTCGGCCCTGAGCATCAGCGCCGATGATCTGGTGGGCAACATCGTCCGCGCCACCCAGTTCGAGTATGACCGTAACTTGAACAAGCTCGGCAAGCCGATCGATCGCAGCGAGTGGTTCATGACCCCGCAGACGGTCAACGCCTATTACAACCCGACCATGAACGAGATCGTGTTCCCGGCCGCGATCCTGCAGCCACCGTTCTTCGACATGAACGCCGATGACGCCGTCAACTACGGCGGTATCGGTGCCGTCATCGGCCACGAAATCGGCCACGGTTTTGACGATCAGGGCTCGCAGTACGATGGCGACGGCAATCTGCGCAACTGGTGGACCGAGCAGGATCTGGCCGAGTTCAAAGCCCGCACCGGCAAACTCGTTGCCCAGTACAACGGCTTCGAGCCGCTGCCGGGCAAACATGTCAATGGCGAACTGACACTCGGCGAAAACATCGGCGATCTCGGCGGCCTGACCATTGCCTACAAGGCCTATCAGCTGTCGCTGAACGGTCAGCCGGCGCCGGTGCTCGACAACCTGAGCGGTGATCAGCGCTTCTTCATCGGCTGGGCTCAGGTCTGGGCGCGCAAGTACCGCGATGAAGAGCTGAATCAGCGTCTGGTGACCGACCCGCATTCGCCGTCGGAATACCGTTGCAACGGTATCGTCCGCAACATGCCGGAGTTCTACGCCGCCTTTGGCGTCAAGGAAGGCGATGCGCTGTTCCTGAAGCCGGAAGATCGGGTCAAGATCTGGTAAGTCGGAATACGGAGCATCGTCCACAAAACAGGGGCCAATGGCCCCTGTTTTGTTTTCCTGATTCAGTAGCAGCCTCAGTTGGGCACACACGATGCGCCCGTTCCTTCGGCATGGCGGTGTTCCCTCCCCGCAAGGAGAGCGCCACCATGGCGATGAATCGCATTCCATTCCCGCCAGGCTTGTCGCTAGCCGACTTCCTCAAGGACTACGGCGCTGATTCCCAGTGCCAGGAGGCATTGGCTCGGCATCGCTGGCCGAACGGAATGGCACTTTCCATGGCATTTGCGCCGCCAAATACGGCCAGCGCCATCTGCGGGAATTTCAATACCGGTTCAACCGTCGCTTCGGGCTGGCTGACAGGTTTCTTCGCTTGCTGCATATCGCCGCGCAGGGGCTTCCAACGACTGAGCGGGCCATCCGTATGACGTTGACTGAGGTTGCTACCTAATCAGGTTTCATTTACCTCGTAGAAACCAAAACGGCGCCCTCAGGCGCCGTTTTTTCACTCCGTCAAAACGGAATATCGTCATCAAATGCCGGCTCGTTGAAGCCTTCATCGGCCATGGCCGGTTGATTCGATTGCGGCCGGCCGCCGCTGCGTTGCTGGCCACCACCGCCGTAATTGTTGCCGCCGCCGTAGCTGCCGCCGGACTGGTTGTCGTCGTATCCGGCGCTGCCGCCGCCACCGCCGCCGCCACGACCGTCAAGCATCTGCATTTCGTTGCAGCGCACTTCGGTGGTGTAACGATCCTGACCGTCTTTGTCCTGCCACTTGCGGGTGCGCAAGGAGCCTTCCACGTAGACCTTGGAGCCCTTTTTCAGGTACTCGCCCATGATCTGGGCCAGCCGGCCGTAGGCGACCACGCGATGCCATTCGGTGATTTCTTTCTGCTCGCCGCTTTGTTTGTCTTTCCAGCTTTCACTGGTGGCGATGGTCAGGTTGGCGATGGCGTCGCCGCTCGGGGTGTAACGGATTTCCGGATCTTTGCCGAGATTGCCGATCAGGATGACTTTGTTGATACCACGGCTGGCCATGGTGATTCTCCTTGCTGGGCGTCGCGAGCGTTCGCGTGTGAGTCCCGTGACGCGGGTGGATAAAGCGGCCTGCTTTCAACAGCAGATGGGGCGAGATTGTAGGGGGCTTCGGGCGCGCTGTCAGCGCCCGGCGTTCGGGGCAATGGCTGGCGCGCGGCAAAACTGTCCCAATTCCGGGACGAATAAACGGCGCTGGCGTCCCATGGCCGGGACGGCGACACCGCTCCCGGTGCCGGCAATTCCGCCAAGTCCCCCTATTTTCAATCACTTAGCCAGCTGGCACAGCGCTTGCCATAGGAACGGTATGTCCCGTCCCCGACTTTGATCAGATGCTCGCTCACGCCATGGACCGCCCCCACCCGCCCTTGGCTGCGCCGTTATGGCCTGTGGCTGGCCGGCGCCGCGCTGGCCGCGACCGCGCTCGCCTATACCGGCACCAGCGTGCAGGCGCAAACGGAAGAGGATTGCCTCTGTTTGCGGATTGCCGACCGCGGTGATGGTCTCGGCAACAGCAGCAATCTGTTTGTGCCGTTTTATTCCACCAAGAACGGTGGTTCGAGCATAGGTCTGGTGCTGAGCCGGCAAATTGTCGAAGCGCACGATGGCAGCCTGCAGCTGCGCAATCGCGACGGCGGTGGCTGTGTCGCGGAGATCCGGCTGCCGCTGGCACGACAACCGGGACACTGAACCGGCTTACTTGCCGGTGATCACATCAGTCAATTGCTGCTCGTTGACCCGGCGGGCGTCGTAACGCAGTGCCAGCGCCTGCTGTTCCGGCTGCGGGATCACTTCAATCACGCCGTCGAGTGCGCGCAATTTCTGGGCGATGGCGGCAAGCTCATCGCCCGCTGCTGACAGCTGGGTGGTCCGCCAGTCCGGCAACGGCTGCTGGCCGAGTGCAAACAACAGCCACAGCAGCACCATCGCGACACCAGCAACCAACACTGCCGTCGCCCCATACCACTGCATCAGCACACCACCGAGCGCACCGCCGGTGAAAGCGCCAAGAAACTGGGCGCTGGCATAAAACCCCATCGCCGTACCTTTGTGGCCGGCCGGCACAATGCGCGACAGCCACGACGGCAGCGAGGCTTCCAGCCAGTTGAATGCGGCGAAATACAGCACCAGACCGACAATCAGCAGCGTCAGCGATGGCAGCGCCACTACCGTCAATGCCAGGGCCAGCAACGGCAGGCACAACAACAGAATCGGTTTGTGCAGGCTGCGTCGCTCGGCAATACGCAGCAACGGCCCCATCAACAGCACGCCGCCAATCAACACCGGCAGATAGATGCCGGCATGGTCAGCGCGGTCGATACCGAAATCGACCAGTTTCAGCGGCAGCACCATGAACAAGGCCGTCATGACGAAGTGCAACGCGAAAATGCCAACGCTGAGCCGCGGCAGATCGCCACGACGCAGCAGCGGCCACAGCGTCGCCCAGCGCGCCTGACCGTCGCCGGCACTGGCCGCTGGCGGCGCTTTCGGCACTGTCCAGAACGTGAGCAACAGACTCAGCAGCGCCAGCACCACGGTCGCCCAGAACACTGCCGGCAAGCCACCGAACGAAGCCAGCAACGGCCCGCCCAGAAACGCCAGAATGAACGCGCCACCGATGCTGATGCCGATGATGGCCATGACCTTGCTGCGCCGGTGTTCGGCGGTTGCGTCGGCCGCCAGCGCCAGCGCAGCGCTCGAGACCGCGCCGGCGCCTTGAATGGCGCGACCGACGATGACGCCAACGATGTGATCGGACAGCGCCGCGACCAGCGCACCGAGCGCAAACAAAACCAGCCCGAGCGTGATCACCGGCTTGCGGCCCCACGTATCGGACAGCCGGCCCAGCGGGATCTGCAAGCACGCCTGCGTGAAGCCATAGATGCCGACCGCCAGGCCAGCCAGCATTGGGGTGTAACCGGCGAGCGCACCGCCGTACGTGGTCATGACCGGCAGCAACATGAACAGACCGAGCATCCGGAACGCGACGATGGCCGCCAGGGCCAGGGCCGTGCGGCGTTCGGCAACGGTCAGTTTGCTGTCGAGGCTCGTGTCAGTGCGGCTCATGCCGGAACAACCTGATTGAAATGGTGAGCGGGGAAGGCGCCGGGACGCGGCCCGGTTGGCACTGCTGTCAGACGGGTGTCAGGAGTCATGCCGGCACGGGAAAGATGGCAGTGGGCGTGAAATTGTCAGGGCCGTTATAGTACCAGCTTTTGCCGCGTCGGCCCGGCGCGGTGTGTTTCCACCCACGCCTCTTCACACAGGCTTTCGGCAGAACCGATACGCATGGACAAGATCCTGATTCGTGGTGCGCGCACGCACAACCTGAAGAACATTGATCTGGAGTTGCCGCGCGACAAACTGATCGTCATCACCGGCTTGTCGGGCTCCGGCAAGTCCTCGCTGGCGTTCGACACGCTGTATGCCGAAGGCCAGCGCCGCTACGTCGAGTCGCTGTCGGCCTACGCCCGCCAGTTCCTGAGTCTGATGGAAAAGCCGGATGTCGATCACATCGAAGGCCTGAGCCCGGCGATTTCGATTGAGCAGAAATCGACCTCGCACAACCCGCGTTCGACGGTCGGCACGGTCACCGAAATCTACGATTACCTGCGCCTGCTGTACGCCCGCGTTGGCGAGCCGCACTGCCCGACCCATGGCATCAAGCTCGATGCGCAAACCGTGTCGCAGATGGTCGACCGCATTCTGGAATTGCCGGAAGACAGCAAGCTGATGTTGCTGGCGCCGGTCATACAGGATCGCAAAGGTGAGCATCTGGGCCTGATGGTGGAGTTGCGCGGCAAAGGCTTTGTTCGCGCCCGTATCAACGGCCAGGTGGTCGAGCTCGCTGACGCACCGAAGCTCGATGCCCGCAGCAAACACACCATCGAAGTGGTCATCGACCGGTTCAAAGTCCGCGCCGATCAGGCCCAGCGTCTCGCCGAGTCAATCGAAACCGGATTGAAGCTCGCTGACGGCATCGTCAAAGTCGCGTTCATGGACGAGCCGGCCTCGCCAAAGGAAAAACGCGAGGAGTTGCTGTTCTCGGCCAAACACGCCTGCCCGCAGTGCGGCTTTGCGCTGACCGAACTGGAACCGAAAATTTTTTCATTCAACAGCCCGGCCGGCGCCTGCCAGACCTGCGACGGCCTCGGCATGGATTCGTTCTTCGATCCGAAGCGCATCGTCTCCGATCCGGACAAATCACTGGAAGACGGCGCCATCCGTGGCTGGGACAAGCGTAATGTGTTCTATTTCCACATGCTGCGCAGCCTCGCCAAGCATTACAAATTCGAGCTCGATACGCCGTTCAAAAAGTTGACCAAGAAAGCCCAGGACGTGGTGCTGTATGGCAGCGGCCGCGAGATCATCGATTTCCATTATTTCAATGATCGCGGCGACACCGTCGTGCGCCGGCATCCGTTCGAAGGCATCGTTGCCAACTTCGAGCGCCGCTACCGGGAAACCGAATCGCAGCAGATCCGCGATGAACTGTCGCGGTTCATGACCACCCGGCCCTGCCCGGACTGCGGCGGCTCGCGCCTGAATGAGGGAGCCCGCAACGTCAAAATCAAGAAACTGAGCCTGCCGGAAGCCACCGCGTTGTCGGTCGCGCAGTGCAAGGAGTTTTACGACAACCTGAAGCTGACCGGCCAGCGCGGCAAGATCGCCAGCAAAATCCTGCAGGAAATTTCCGCCCGGCTCGGCTTTCTGGTCAACGTCGGCCTGGAATACCTGACGCTGGATCGCAGCGCCGAAACCCTGTCGGGTGGCGAAGCACAGCGTATCCGGCTCGCCTCGCAGATCGGCGCCGGCTTGGTCGGGGTCATGTACATTCTCGATGAACCGTCGATCGGCCTGCACCAGCGCGACAACGAACGGCTCCTGCACACCCTCAACTATCTGCGCGATCTCGGCAACACCGTGATCGTGGTCGAGCACGACGAGGACGCGATCCGCTCGGCGGATTTCATCGTCGACATCGGCCCCGGCGCCGGCGTGCACGGCGGCACCGTTGTCGCCGCCGGCAACTACGACAAGATCTGCAGCGCCAAGGATTCGCTGACCGGCAAATACCTGTCCGGCAAGCTCGAAATAGCCGTGCCGAAAGCGCGCACACCGGTCGACAAGGACCGCATGCTGATGCTGCGCGGCGCCAGCGGCAACAACCTGAAAAATGTCAATCTGGAAATTCCAGTCGGACTGTTCACCTGCGTGACCGGAGTTTCCGGCTCCGGCAAATCGACCCTGATCAACGACACGCTGTATCGGATCGCCGCCATCGAGTTGAACGGCGCCGAGGCCGATCAGCCGGCGCCGTATGACAGCATCGAAGGACTGGAGTTATTCGACAAAGTCGTCGACATCGATCAGAGCCCGATCGGTCGCACGCCGCGTTCCAACCCGGCCACCTATACCGGCCTGTTCACACCAATTCGCGAACTGTTTGCCGAAACCAAGGAAGCGCGAGCCCGTGGCTATGGTCCGGGTCGGTTCTCGTTCAACGTCAAAGGCGGCCGCTGCGAGGCTTGCGAAGGCGATGGGGTGTTGCGGGTCGAGATGCACTTCCTTCCGGATATCTACGTCCCCTGCGACGTCTGTAAAGGCCAGCGCTACAACCGCGAAACGCTGGGCGTGCAGTACAAGGGCAAGAATATTTCCGACGTGCTGGCGATGACCGTCGAAGATGCCCGTGCCTTCTTCGATGCGGTGCCGGCGATTGCCAAGAAACTGCAGACCTTGGTCGATGTCGGCTTGAGTTACATCACGCTCGGTCAGTCGGCCACGACGCTGTCCGGCGGCGAGGCGCAGCGGGTCAAGCTGGCTAAAGAATTGTCGCGGCGCGACACCGGCAACACGCTATACATCCTGGACGAGCCGACGACGGGTCTGCACTTCCATGATGTGAAGCAGCTACTGAAAGTGCTGCATGAGCTGCGCGATCACGGCAACACCATTGTCGTCATCGAACACAACCTCGACGTGATCAAAACGGCGGACTGGATCGTTGATCTGGGCCCGGAAGGCGGCAACGGCGGCGGCCAGATCATCGCGGCAGGTACCCCGGAGCAGGTCGCCAAGAGCACAAGCTCGCACACGGCCCGGTTCCTGAAACCGATTCTGGAAAAGGCACACGCCAAAAACAAATAGTCGCGCGGGCAAAGCAAAAAGGCCGGGTTAACCGGCCTTTTGGTTTTTATTGATTGCGGCACGTTGTACCAACGCCGACGGTCAAAGCACCGTTGCTGACACAGCCAGCAACGCGAACGCTGAAACCTGGCGCCGCGCTGATCAGCGGCGACGATAGCGGAGCCAAACCCAGACCAGCGCGAATGCCAGCAGTACGCCGCTGACATTGGCCAGCATGTCCTGCCAATCGAAACTGCGGTTCGGCACCCAGCGCTGCAGCACTTCCAAACCGGCACCGTAGAGCGGCAACAGCACCAACAGCACACGCCAGCGGGTCGGGAAAGCCATGGCTGCGCAGAAGGCAATACCGCCGTGCCCGAGCAGATGCAGCAGCTTGTCGTTACTGGCGATTGGCGGCAGGGTATCGCCCGGCACCAGCGAGCCGTAACCGACCGCAATCGCGCTGAACACAAATGCCAAGCGCCAAAACCACAGCGTGCGCATGTGCTTGTCCATTCTCAATCGCCCAGTCTGAAACCGCCCTTACACGACACATGCCTTACAGCACAGTCGAAGCGCAGCGATCACGGTACCCGCATCACGCCGCAGCATCCGATGCACCACCTCTCGGGCAACACGCCACAGCGGCCCTTGCCTGCGATGAGAGCCAGTGCTTTTTCCAAAAAAGCAAAACCGCCATAACGGCGGTTCTGTCATTGCACCATCGCGACGATGGCGCGGGATTACTCGGCCTTGGCTTCGACGTCTACCGGCTCGACATCCACTTGCGGACGATCAACCAGCTCGACAATCGCCATCTCGGCTTTGTCGCCAGTACGGAAACCGGCGTGCAGGATGCGCAGGTAGCCGCCCGGGCGACCTTCGTAACGCTTGCCGAGCTCACCGAACAGCTTCTGCACGGCTTCTTTCGAACGGGTACGATCGAAAGCCAGACGGCGGTTGGCGTGGTTGTCCTGCTTGGCCAAGGTGATCAGCGGCTCGATAACGCGACGCAGCTCTTTGGCTTTCGGCAGGGTGGTACGAATAACTTCGTGCTCAACCAGCGAGTTAGCCATGTTGCGGAACATGGCGCTGCGGTGAGCGCTGGTGCGCGAAAACGCGCGACCGCTGCAAAGGTGACGCATGGGACTTTCCTTCTAATCTCGCTGGCCTGTCGGCCACCAGTTCAATCTCAGTTTTGCTCGCTGAGCAGGCTGGCCGGCGGCCAGTTTTCCAGACGCATACCGAGCGACAAGCCGTGCGCAGCCAGCACGTCCTTGATTTCGGTAAGCGACTTCTTGCCCAGGTTTGGCGTCTTGAGCAGTTCCACTTCGGTGCGCTGAACCAGATCACCGATGTAGTGAATATTCTCGGTCTTCAGGCAGTTGGCCGAACGGACCGTCAGCTCCAGATCGTCGACCGGACGCAGCAGAATCGGATCAAAGGCCGGCTCTGCTTTCTTGGTCTCAACCGTACGCTCATCTTTCAGCTCGACGAAGGCGGCCAGTTGCTGCTGCAGAATGGTGGCAGCGCGACGGATCGCCTCTTCCGGCTGGATCGTACCGTTGGTTTCCAGATCGATGATCAGCTTGTCGAGGTCGGTACGCTGCTCGACACGAGCCGCTTCGACCACGTAAGCGACACGGCGGACCGGGCTGAACGACGCATCGAGCAGCAGGCGGCCGATCGGACGCTCGTTTTCTTCCACCAGACGGCGGTTGCTGGCCGGCTGATAGCCCATGCCGCGCGCCAGCTTGATGGTCATGTTCAAGCGGCCACCTTTGGTCAGGTGGGCGATGACATGGTCAGGATTCAGGATCTTGACGCCATTGATCAGCTGCAGATCAGACGCCTTGACCACGCCTTCACCGCTCTTCTGCAGCGTGACGGTGGCTTCGTCGCGATCTTCCAACACAACGGCCAAACCTTTCAGGTTCAGCAGGATTTCAATGACATCTTCCTGCACGCCTTCCAGCGTGGAGTACTCGTGCAGGACGCCGTCGATCTCGGCTTCGACCGCGGCACAACCCGGCATCGACGAGAGCAGAATGCGACGCAGCGCATTGCCCAGCGTGTGGCCGAAGCCACGCTCGAACGGCTCGAGGACGATACGGGCGCTCGCGCTGCCCTGGCTCTCGATCTTGATCTGGCGCGGTCTCAGCAATTCGGTCACGTTGCCGTGCATGGTTCAGGCGTCTCCTAAGACTGGAATCGCCCCGGCTGACCGCCTGGTCAACCGGGACAAGGATTACTTGGAGTACAGTTCGACGATCAGCGCTTCGTTGATCTCGGCCGACAGATCTGAACGCTCCGGCACCGCCTTGAAGGTGGCAACCATCTTGCTCTCGTCGACTTCAACCCAATGCGCTTTTTCGCGCTGCGCCGCCAATTCGAGCGCGGCTTTGATACGCAGCTGGCCTTTGGCCTTTTCGCGCACTTCGACGACGTCGCCCGGCTGAATCTGGTAGCTCGGGAAGTTGACGACACGGCCGTTCACGGCGATGGACCGGTGCGACACCAGCTGACGGGCTTCGGCGCGGGTGGCACCGAAACCGGCACGGTACACGACGTTGTCCAAGCGGCTTTCCAGCAGTTGCAGCAGGGCTTCACCGGTGTTGCCTTTACCCGACGAGGCTTGCTTGTAGTAGTTGCTGAACTGACGCTCAAGGATGCCGTAAATGCGGCGAACTTTTTGCTTCTCGCGCAGCTGAACGCCGTAGTCGGACAGGCGCTGGGCCTTGTCTCCGTGCTGACCAGGTTTTTTGTTCAGACGATCGCGGCACTTGCTCTCGATCGCGCGAACGCCGCTCTTGAGACCAAGATCGGTGCCCTCGCGACGCGACAGTTTGACTTTCGGGCCGATATAACGAGCCATGATGCTTTACTCCGAGATTCTGTCCGAAAAAGGTTAGACGCGACGCTTTTTCGGCGGACGGCAGCCGTTGTGCGGAATCGGGGTGACGTCAGTGATGTTGGTGATCTTGTAACCCACTGCGTTCAGCGCGCGCACGGCGGATTCACGACCCGGGCCGGGACCCTTGACGAACACTTCGAGGTTCTTCAGGCCGTATTCCTTGGCAGCGGTGCCGGCTTTCTCGGCAGCAACCTGGGCAGCAAACGGAGTGCTTTTACGCGAGCCACGAAAGCCCGAACCACCAGCGGTGGCCCAGCTCAGGGTGTTGCCCTGACGGTCAGTAATGGTCACGATCGTGTTGTTGAACGAGGCGTGGATGTGCGCCATGCCATCAACAACGTGCTTTTTTACACGCTTGCGCGTGGTACGCGCAGCGGCAGGAGATTTGCCCATCGTATTAATCCCGGGATATCAAACTTAGACTTTGATCGGCTTGCGCGGGCCCTTGCGGGTGCGTGCGTTGGTCTTGGAGCGCTGACCGCGAACTGGCAGACCCTTGCGGTGACGAATACCGCGGTAGCAACCGAGATCCATCAGTCGCTTGATGCTCATGGACACTTCCCGGCGCAGGTCACCCTCGACCGTGAACTTGGCCACTTCGGTACGCAGCGATTCGACCTGGGCTTCATTCAGCTCTTTCACCTTGATGGTGGGAGCGATGCCAGCCGAGGCACAGATGCTTTGCGCACGGGTGCGACCGATGCCATAAATGGCGGTCAGCGCGATCACCGTGTGCTTGTTGACCGGGATGTTGACGCCGGCAATACGAGCCATGGAATAAAACTCCTAACCTGAGTTGGCTGGCAGAAGGGCGCGAGATTTTAGCCGCGCTCCTGCCAGATTGCAACTTTTCTAACCAAATCGAAGGCTTAGCCCTGACGCTGCTTGTGCTTGGCAGTCTCGCAGACCACCCGGACCACGCCATCACGGCGGACGATCTTGCATTTGCGGCAGATAGCCTTTACCGATGCACGAACTTTCATCTTGGCACTCCTCGAACTCTGTCTTCGCCGGCCTTCCGGCTTGTACCTTGGTATCAGTTCTGGCGCAACTGGCCAGCCGGACCGATACCGCGGAAATTGGCTTTCTTCAGCAGCGACTCATACTGCTGAGACATCAGGTGCGCCTGCACCTGGGCCATGAAGTCCATGACCACGACCACAATAATCAGCAAGGAGGTGCCACCGAAATAGAACGGCACGTTCCAAATCTGAATCATCGCTTCCGGCAACAGACACACTGCCGTCATGTACAAGGCGCCAACCAGGGTCAACCGGGTCACCACCTTGTCGATGTACTTGGCGGTTTGCTCGCCCGGGCGAATAGCCGGCAGGAACGCACCACTCTTCTTCAAGTTCTCGGCGATGTCGCGCGGGTTAAACACGATCGCGGTATAGAAGAAGCTGAAGAACACAATGCCGGCCGCGTACAACAGCAGATACAGCGGCTGACCGGGGCTCAACGTGGCCGAGACATCCTGCAGGAAGCCGGTCACCACCCCATCACCCTGACCACCAAACCACTGCACCAGCGTGGCCGGGAACAAAATGATCGACGACGCAAAAATCGCCGGGATCACGCCCGCCATGTTGATCTTCAGCGGCAGGTGACTCTGCTGAGCCTGAAACACTTTCCGACCTTGCTGACGCTTGGCGTAATTCACCACCAGCCGGCGTTGGCCGCGCTCGATGAAAATCACCACCGCCGTCACCACCACCACGATCGCGACCAGAATGATCAGCGAGATGAACGAAAGCTCACCCTGCCGAACGTTCTCAAAAGTCTGACCGAGCGCTGTCGGCATGCCGGCGACAATACCGGCAAAAATCAGCATCGAGATACCGTTGCCGATACCGCGTTCGTTGATCTGCTCACCGAGCCACATCAAGAACATCGTACCGGTCACCAACGACACCACGGCGCCGAAATAGAATGCGAAACCCGGATTCGGCACCAGACCCGGCGCAAAATTCGGGAAGTTCAACGCAATCGAGGTAGCCTGGAACAGCGCCAGCAACACCGTGCCGTAGCGGGTGTACTGCATCAGCTTGCGCCGACCGGCTTCACCTTCTTTCTTGAGCGCCTTCAGCGGCTCGTACACAAAGCCCATCACCTGAATGATGATCGAGGCCGAGATGTACGGCATGATGCCGAGCGCGAACACCGAGGCGCGCTCAAGCGCACCACCGGAAAACACGTTGAACAGCGCCAGCAACGTGCCCTGCTGCTGCTCCATGAGCTGCGCAAGCACACTGCTGTCGACGCCAGGAACCGGCACGAAGGCGCCAATCCGGAATACGATCAGCGCACCCACCAAGAACAGGATGCGCTTACGCAATTCGGTCAGGCCGCCGCCGAGCTTGTTAGCCATGCCGCCGACGTTCGCCATTACTTGGCTTCCTCGGCGTCTTCGACCTTGCCGCCAGCAGCGACAATGGCGTTACGAACACCTTCGGTCACGCGCACACCTTTGACGGTGACAGCACGCGAGATCGTGCCGGAGAGCACAATCTTGGCCGAGTTGGCATCAGCGGCAACAACGTTGGCCGCTTTCAGCGTCAGCAGATCGATCAGCTCGCCCGGCACCAGCGCCAATTCGCTAAGACGCACTTCGGCGTGCTTGAGCTTCTTCAGCGAGGTGAAACCGAACTTCGGCAAACGACGGGCCATCGGCATCTGACCGCCTTCGAAGCCGATCATGTGCTGCGGGCTCTTACGAGCATGCTGCCCCTTGTGCCCCTTGCCAGCGGTTTTACCGTCGGTCGAGCCGATACCACGACCCAGACGTTTCGGCTTTTTCTTGCTGCCGAAAGCCGGGGAAATTTCGTTCAGGCGCATGGATTACTCCTCGACCTTCACCATGTAATAGACCTGATTGATCATGCCGCGTACAGCCGGCGTGTCGATCAGCTCAACGGTTTGATTCATCCGCTTCAGGCCCAGGCCGACCATCGTGGCACGATGCTTCGGCTGTCTGTGGAATTGCGAACGAACTTGCGTAACTTTGATCGTTTTAGCCATGGCGATTAACCCAGAATCTGTTCAACGGTCTTGCCGCGCTTGGCTGCGATCGCCTCGGCCGACGACATGTCGGTCAGCGCCTTGACCGTAGCGCGAACGACGTTGACGGCGTTGGTCGAACCGTAGCTCTTGGCCAGCACGTTCTTGACGCCCAGCACTTCGAACACGGCGCGCATCGCACCACCGGCGATGATACCGGTACCCTGCGAGGCCGGCTGCATGAACACAGTCGAGGCGCCATGATTGGCTTTGACCGGGTGCTGCAGCGTGTGGCCGTCTTTCAGCTCCACACGGACCATATTGCGCTTGGCCTGCTCCATCGCCTTGGCGATGGCCGCCGGGACTTCGCGCGCCTTGCCGCGACCATAGCCAATACGGCCCTGGCCGTCGCCGACCACGGTCAACGCGGTGAACGAGAAAATCCGACCACCTTTGACGACCTTGGCGACGCGGTTAACGGCAACCAGTTTCTCGACCATACCGTCGGTGCTGGTTTGTTGCTGCTCTTTCATAGCCATCTTCAAACCCTTAGAACTGGAGGCCTTTGGCGCGAGCGGCTTCTGCCAGCGCCTTGACGCGACCGTGATACTGGAAGCCCGAACGGTCGAAGGCGACGTTGGTGACGCCCTTGGCCAGCGCGCGCTCGGCGATCAGCTCGCCAATCTTCGCTGCGGCTTCGACATTGCCGGTGTACTTGACCGCGCCACGCACTGCTTCTTCGACGGTCGAAGCAGCGCAAACGACCTGACCGGTTTCGCCGGAGATCAGTTGTGCGTAGATATGGCGCGGGGTGCGATGCACCACCAGCCGGTTGGCACCCAGGTCGGCAATGCGACGGCGAGTGGCAGCGGCGCGACGGAGACGAGTCAGTTTCTTGTCCATATCTACACCTTACTTCTTCTTGGCTTCTTTCAGCACCACGACTTCGTTGTCGTAGCGCACGCCTTTGCCCTGATACGGCTCCGGCGGCCGGAAACCACGGATGTTGGCGGCAGCCTGACCGACCGCGTGCTTGTCCGTACCGGCAACCACAATTTCGGTTTGGGTCGGGCAGGTCACGGTCAGACCTTCCGGGATCTCGAACACCACAGGGTGCGAGAACCCGAGGGTCAGGTTCAGGTTCTTGCCTTGAACGGCCGCGCGGAAACCCACGCCGACCAGATTCAGTTTGCGCGTAAAGCCCTGGCTGACACCGGTCACCAAATTGTTGACCAGCGCACGGGCAGTACCGGCTTGCACGTTGGCCTTTTCAAAGCCTGCGCGCGGCGCGAACGTCACCACATTGCCTTCGATTTTCACTTCCACGGCGTCGTGCAGCGTATGGCTCAGAGTGCCTTTCGCGCCTTTGACCGTGATCACTTTGTCTTTGACCGACAGCTCTACGCCTTTCGGGAGCTCAATCGGTTTCTTACCGACACGCGACATCTTCGCTGCTCCTTAGGCTACGTAGGCCAGCACTTCACCGCCGTGACCGGCGGCACGGGCGGCGCGATCGCTCATCACACCTTTCGAGGTGGAGACGATGGCGACACCGAGTCCGCCCATGACTTTCGGCAGATCGCTGAGGCTCTTGTACACACGCAGACCCGGACGCGAAACGCGCTCGAGGCGCACAATCACGGGTTTGCCTTCGAAATACTTCAGGTTGATCGTCAGCACATTCTTGCCGTCGATCGAGGCCTGTTCCACACCGGCTACATAGCCTTCGTCCTGCAACACTTTCGCGATTGCAAGCTTGAGCTTGGAACCCGGCATGGTCACCACTTTTTTACCGGCTGCCTGCGCATTACGGACGCGCGTCAGCATATCGGCGATGGGATCTTGCATGCTCATCGTCTAAAACTCCGCGCCAACCTTACCAGCTGGCCTTGGTGAGGCCAGGAATCTCACCGCGCATCGCTGCTTCGCGCAGCTTGATACGGGAGAGGCCAAATTTGCGCAGGTAACCGTGCGGACGACCGGTGATGCTGCAGCGATTTTTCTGACGAATCGCGGCCGAATCACGCGGCAACTTCTGCAGTGCTACCAGGGCAGCCCAACGCTCTTCATCGGACGTCGCCGGATGAGCGATCTTGGCCTTCAGTTCCGCGCGCTTGGCCGCGTACTTCTTGACCAGCGCAGCGCGACGCTTCTCGCGCTCAATCATCGAGGTTTTTGCCATTTGTCAAAGCCCCTTAATTGCGGAACGGAAACTGGAAGGCAGCCAGCAGCGCACGGCCTTCTTCGTCGGTCTGGGCCGTAGTGGTGATGGTGATGTCCATACCACGAACCTTGTCGACTTTGTCGTAATCGATTTCCGGGAACATGATCTGTTCCTTCAAACCGAGCGAGTAGTTGCCACGACCGTCGAACGACTTGCTGCTGACGCCGCGAAAGTCACGAACGCGCGGCAGCGCGATCGAAATCAGACGCTCGAGGAATTCCCACATGCGCTCGCCACGCAAGGTCACCTTGCAGCCGATCGGCATGCCGTCACGAAGTTTGAAGTTCGCGATCGACTTGCGGGCCTTGGTGACCACCGGTTTCTGGCCGGCAATAGCGGTCATGTCGGCCACTGCGTTATCCAAAATTTTCTTGTCGCCGACCGCGTCACCAACACCCATGTTCAAGGTGATTTTGGTGATACGTGGGACTTGCATGACTGACTGGTAGCCAAACTTCTCTTGGAGCTGTTTGACGACGGTGTCACGATAATAGCCTTGCAGTTTCGCCATTTCTCTCACCGATTACACGTCAATCCGGGCGCCGTTCGACTTGAACACACGCACCTTCTTGTCGCCTTCAAACTTGTAACCAACGCGATCGGCCTTGCCGGTCGCCGGGTTGAAAATCGCCACGTTCGACACATGGATCGGAGCTTCCCGTTCCACGATGCCACCAGGCGCCTGAGTCAACGGATTCGGCTTCTGGTGCTTCTTGACCAGGTTCACACCTTCGACGCGAACTTTCTCACCGAGCACCGCGCTGACCTTGCCGCGCGCCCCCTTGTCTTTGCCGGTCAGGACGATCACTTCATCGCCAGATTTGATCTTTGCCATTGTGGTCACCCTTACAGCACTTCCGGCGCCAGCGACACAATCTTCATGAACTGCTCACTGCGCAGCTCACGGGTCACTGGTCCGAAAATACGCGTGCCGATCGGCTGCATCTGGTTGTTCAGCAGCACGGCCGCGTTGTTGTCAAAACGGATCAGCGAGCCGTCCTGACGACGGACACCATGCGCGGTGCGCACGACGACGGCGTTCAGAACATCGCCTTTCTTGATCTTGGCGCGCGGAATCGCTTCCTTCACCGAGACCTTGATGACATCACCGATACCGGCATAACGGCGTTTCGAGCCGCCCAGTACCTTGATGCACATCACTTTCTTGGCGCCGCTGTTGTCAGCGACGTCCAGGATGGTTTGCATCTGGATCATGGTTTACGTCTCCGCCTTAGCTTGCGCGTTCAACGATTTCCACCAGCGTCCACGACTTGGTCTTGGACAACGGGCGGGTCTCTTGAATGCGGACGACATCGCCGGCACGGCATTCATTTTTTTCATCATGGACGTGCAGCTTGGTGGTGCGCTTCAAGTACTTGCCGTACTTTTCGTGCTTCACTTGGCGCTCAACGGCCACGGTAATGGACTTGTCCATTTTGTCGCTGACGACTTTGCCGACCAGCGTACGCTTGATTGCTTCGCTCATTAGGCACCTGCCTTCTGCTTCAGCACGGTTTTGACCCGGGCAATGTTGCGACGGTTGACTTGAAGCAGATGCGACTGCTTGAGCTGGCCAGTCGTTGCCTGCATACGCAGGTTGAACTGCTCGCGCAGCAGCGACGACAGCTCGGTGTTGAGCTCGGCTTCGCTCTTGTTCAAAAGTTCTTTCGCGTTCATCACATCACCGTCCGCGTCACAATCGTGGTCTTCAGCGGTAGCTTGGCGGCAGCCAACTCAAACGCTTCTTTCACCACTTCAAACGGAATGCCTTCCACTTCATACAGCATCTTACCTGGCTGGATATTGGCGACCCAGTACTCGACGCTACCTTTACCGCTACCCATACGCACTTCCAGCGGTTTCGCGGTAATCGGCTTATCCGGGAACACCCGAATGTAGATGCGGCCGGCACGCTTCATGGCACGGGCCATGGCACGGCGAGCAGCTTCGATCTGGCGAGCAGTGAGACGGCCACGGCTGGTTGCCTTGAGACCGAATTCGCCGAAGCTGACTTTGTTACCGGTGGTAGCAACGCCAGTATTCCGGCCCTTCATCTGCTTGCGGAACTTGGTACGTTTCGGTTGCAACATGACTTACGTTCCTCAGCTCTTGTCGGCCTTGTCGGCGGCCGGCTTGCGGGCCGACGGCTTGCGATCACCTGCAGGCTTGCGATCACCGACTTTGCGCTCGCCACCCGGGCGACGCTCGCCGGCTTTGCGCTTCGGCTGCTCTTCACGCTCACGGGCCGGCACGACTTCGGCCGGACGGCCGTCACCAAGCACTTCGCCCTTGAAGATCCACACTTTGACGCCGATGACGCCATAGGTGGTGTGTGCCTCACCGGTTGCGTAGTCGATGTCGGCACGCAGGGTGTGCAGCGGCACGCGACCTTCGCGGTACCACTCGGTGCGGGCGATTTCGGCGCCGCCGAGACGACCGGCCAGCATGATCTTGATACCTTTGGCACCGGCACGCAGCGCGTTCTGCACCGCGCGCTTCATGGCGCGGCGGAACATCACACGGCGTTCGAGCTGCTGGGCAACCGAGTCAGCGACCAGCTTGGCATCGATTTCCGGCTTGCGGACTTGCTCGATGTTCAGTGTGGTCGGCATACCCGACAGCGATGCAACTTTTGCGCGCAGCTTGTCGATGTCTTCGCCTTTCTTGCCAATCACGATGCCCGGACGAGCGGTGTGAATGGTGACCTTCATGGTCTTGGCCGGACGCTCGATATCGATACGCGAAATCTGCGCCTGGGCCAATTCCTTGTTCAACCAAGTACGGACCTGGTGGTCAGCCGACAGGTATTTGGCGAACTCTTTCCGCTCGGCGAACCAGGTCGAGCGCCACGGTTGGGTGATACCAAGACGGATACCAACCGGATTAACTTTCTGACCCATTACTTGCTCCCCCGGCGATCCGAGACCTTCACCAGAATGTGGCAGGTGCGCTTGACGATGCGATCGCCGCGGCCTTTGGCGCGCGGGCTCATCCGCTTGAAGCTCGGACCTTCGTCAACCATCACCGCCGACACGCGCAGTGCGTCGATGTCAGCACCATCATTGTGTTCGGCGTTGGCAATGGCCGATTCCAGCACTTTCTTGACCAGACCGGCGGCCTTGCGCTCGCTGTAGGCGAGAACGTTAAGAGCCTTGTCGACCGGCAGGCCGCGGATCTGATCCGCAACCAGACGCACTTTCTGCGCCGAGCTACGGGCACCGCGATGAATGGCTTGCGTTTCCATCACTCAACCCCTTACTTCTTGCCGGCTTTTTTGTCCGCGGCATGACCCTTGAACGTGCGGGTCGGCGCGAACTCGCCAAGCTTGTGGCCAACCATCTCGTCGGTCACATAAACCGGCACGTGCAGCTTGCCGTTATGGACCGCGATGGTCAGGCCTACCATTTCCGGACTAATCATCGAGCGACGCGACCAGGTCTTGATCGGGCGCTTGTCGGCTTTGGCGACCGCCGTCTCGACCTTCTTCAGCAGATGCAGGTCGATGAACGGGCCTTTTTTCAGTGAACGTGGCACAGGAATACCCTCACATTACTTGCCGCGACGGCGCACGATGAACTTGTCGGTGCGCTTGTTCTTGCGCGTCTTCTTGCCCTTGGTCTTCCAACCCCACGGCGAGGTCGGGTGACGACCACCGGAGCTGCGGCCTTCACCACCACCCATCGGGTGGTCGATCGGGTTCATCGCGACACCGCGAACGGTCGGGCGAATACCCAGCCAGCGTTTGGCACCGGCCTTGCCGAAGCTCTCGAGCATGTGCTCGGAGTTGCCGACTTCACCGATAGTGGCGCGGCATTCAGCGTGAATCTTGCGCATCTCGCCCGAACGCAGACGAACGGTGCAGTACTCACCCTCACGGGCGACCAACTGCACAGCGGCGCCGGCCGAACGCGCCAACTGCGCGCCCTTGCCCGGCTTCAGCTCAATGCAGTGTATGGTCAAGCCGACCGGAATGTTGCGCAGCGGCAGGGCGTTACCGGCCTTGATCGGGGCGGCATCACCGTTCTGCAGCACTTCCCCCACTTGCAGACCTTTCGGCGCAATGATGTAACGGCGCTCGCCATCGGCGTAGCACAGCAACGCGATGTGGGCGGTGCGGTTCGGGTCGTATTCCAGACGTTCCACTTTCGCCGGGATACCGTCTTTGTTGCGCTTGAAGTCAACCAAGCGGTAATGCTGACGATGACCGCCACCGATGTGCCGGGTGGTGATGTGACCGTTGTTGTTACGGCCACCGGTCTTGTTTTTGCGTTCGACGAGAGCTTCAACCGGACCGCCTTTGTACAGGCCATCGGTCTTCACTTTCACTACGAAACGGCGACCCGGGGAGGTCGGCTTCATCTTGATCAGTGCCATTGTCGCTACCCCTTAGGCCTGCTCGCCAAACACGCTGATGGCATTGCCTTCAGCCAGTTTGATGTAGGCTTTTTTCCAGTCCGAACGACGGCCTTTACGCAAACCGGCGCCCTTGACCTTGCCCTTGACGTTGACCGTTGTCACACGCTCAACCTTGACGTCGAACAGTTTTTCGACGGCAGTCTTGATTTCGTGTTTCTCGGCATCACGCAGCACCTTGAAAACAACGGTGTTGTTCTGCTCGGTGCACAGGTTGGCCTTTTCGGAGACGTGCGGTGCCAGCAGCACCCGCATCATACGTTCCTGGTTCATGCCAGCATCTCCTCGAACTGCTTGACCGCACCGACAGTCATGATCACTTTGTCGAAAGCGATCAGGCTGACCGGGTCGACCGCATTCGGGTCAACCACATCGACGGTGTGCAGGTTGCGCGCCGCGAGGTACAGGTTTTCATCAACGTTATCGGTGACGATCAGCGCATCGGCCACGCCCATGCCCGCGAGTTTGGCAACCAGCTGCTTGGTTTTCGGGGCATCAACAGCGAAGCTGTCAACCACGATCAGGCGGCCCTGGCGCACCAGTTCCGACAGAATCGCGCAGATCGCGCCGCGGTACATTTTCTTGTTCACTTTCTGCGACCAGTCTTGCGGACGGGCAGCGAACGTCTTGCCACCGCCACGCCACAGCGGCGAGCGGATGGAGCCAGCGCGAGCACGACCGGTACCCTTCTGTTTCCACGGCTTCTTGCCACCGCCCGAAACTTCGGCGCGGGTCTTTTGCTGCACGGTACCGGCACGGCCGCCTGCCAGATAGGCAGTGACAACCTGGTGCACCAGCGCTTCATTGAATTCGCGGCCGAACGCAACTTCCGACACGTTGATCGTGCCGCCGTTGCCGCCTGTCAGAGTCAATTGCATCGTTAACGCTCCTACGCTCAGGCCTTGGCCGCCGGCTTGACGATAACGTCAGCACCGTCGAAACCGGGGACCGCACCCTTGACCAGCAGCAGGTTGCGCTCGGCATCAACACGAACGACTTTCAGGCGTTCGATGGTGACTTGCTCGACGCCATAGTGACCGTACATTTTCATGCCTTTGAACACGCGACCCGGGGTCTGACGCTGACCGATCGAGCCCGGCACCCGGTGCGACACCGAGTTACCGTGGGTATTGTCCTGACCGCGGAAGTTCCAGCGGCGGATGGTGCCGGAGAAACCACGGCCCTTGGTCACGCCCGTTACGTCGACCAGCTGGTCGGCTTGGAACAGATCCACTTTCAGCTCACCACCGACAACCAAGCCGTGATCGGCATTGGCACGGAATTCCCACAGCCCCCGACCGGCGGCAACGCCGCTCTTGGCAAAGTGGCCGGCTTCCGGCTTGTTCAGGCGGCTCGCCTTTTTGCTGCCGGTCGTAACCTGAACAGCGACATAACCGTCGGTTTCGACGGTTTTGACTTGGGTGATGCGGTTCGGCTCGACCTCGATGACGGTCACCGGAACCGACACGCCGTCGTCATTGAAGACGCGGGTCATACCGACTTTGCGACCCACTAGTCCGATTGCCATGACGTTTTCCTCTACAAGGATGATTCGCGGGACTTAAGATCAGCTGAGGCTGATCTGAACATCCACGCCAGCGGCCAGGTCCAGCTTC
This sequence comes from Permianibacter sp., assembly GCA_046297695.1. GTDB lineage: Bacteria > Pseudomonadota > Gammaproteobacteria > Enterobacterales > Permianibacteraceae > Permianibacter. Next base: position 47,088 of record JBKBHF010000034.1, read on the forward strand.
ATCAGCGCGTCGACGGTCTTGTCGGTCGGCTCGATGATGTCTACCAGACGCTTGTGCGTGCGAATTTCGTACTGGTCGCGTGCATCCTTGTTCGCGTGCGGCGAGGTCAGGATGGTGTAGCGCTCATTCTTCGTCGGCAGCGGGATCGGGCCACGCACTTGCGCGCCGGTCCGTTTGGCCGTGTTCACAATCTCCATCGTCGACTGGTCGATCAAGCGGTGATCGAAAGCCTTCAGACGAATACGGATACGTTGCTTTGCCATCGCAATGGCACTCCAGTGTAAAGAGCGAAAAAACGAAGAACGCCACACTCCCTTCCGCATTCGTCTGGGGGCGGCATTCCTTAAGTTCGTCGAGCTGCAATTGAGCTCGTTGTCAGGGACGGCGATGCCAAGGTACTGGTCTACCGTCACCAACTCCGGTCAGCGACTACGGCTTACCGGGGAACTACCTAAAGAGCACTTCTCAAAGGCCGCGGAATGATAGCGGCGCTTTTTGGCCTTGTCACGCAAAAAATGAGCAACTGGCCGGATTTCGGTCATATCGGCTCCGCCGGGGCGGAGCCGGTACTTGCGTTTTACAAATTACTCGATGACCTTGGCCACCACGCCGGCGCCAACGGTACGGCCACCTTCGCGGATCGCGAAGCGCAGACCGTCGTCCATCGCGATCGGGGCGATCAGGGTCACGACCATCTTGATGTTG
>JBKBHF010000035.1:0-47404 GCA_046297695.1 Permianibacter sp.
CATACGAAAACGAGCCCGGCACCACCACCGGTTTGCTCGAGGTCGCACTGGCTGCCACCTGAAACTGGCCGCGCGGGACCAACACGGTCAGCAATGCCGCCATCAGCAACACGCCGAACACGATCAACAGTGTGTCGGGCATGCGCCAGGCGGAATCCGGGCTCGGGCTTGTCTGGCTCGGGATCACAGGGCTCGGGGCGTCCGCGTTCGGGTTTTGCATCATTCACTCCACGTTTGCCAGCTGGCCAACGGTAAAAAAAATAGACCGGGAACAGCGGCACCGGCTGCCGCTCGCAGCCAATACCTCCCGGCCCCAACACAGGGAGCCAATCGTCCAGGTTCTGCCGGGGTACCCGCAGTCGTGAACGAAGCCAGGAGAGACCTACCGGAGCGCCTGCAGACGCAGACGCTCCGGCCATCTACTTCACGTTAATCAATCAGAACGAATGGGTGTAGCGAATCGACGCAACGCGACCAAAGAAGTCATGCACGTCCGATGCGTAACCCTTGGTCGGCGACGCAGCGAATGGCGGCTTTTCATCGGTCAGATTAGTGACTGCCAGCGATACCCAGGCGTTGTCACTGAAGTCATAGGTGACGCTCAGATCCCAGGTCAGCCAGGAGTCGATGGTGCGCTGCCATGGCGTATCGTCATAGGTACCGCGGATACCGTCATCACCGGGCAACTTGGCGAAATCACCGTCCTTGAGCTCATCGACGTAATGGGCGCTCAGGCTGGTTTCCCAGCTGTTGCCGAGATAGGTCAGGGTGATGTCGTAAACGAGTTCCGGCCGGGCGATTTCGCGGGCTGTTTCCAGCGAGCCGAGCAGGTCCTGGTACGGCTGGGTTGCCGAGTCCTTGCGCTCGTAGGACAGGGTTTGGGTGGCGATAAAGTTCAGGCGCCAGTCCTCGGCCATACGCCACTTGGTGCGCAGATCGATGCCGTCGGTGCGCTCGGCGGCGGTGTTGAAGATGGAGCTGTACAGATCCACCAGCGAGCGGTCTTCCGGATCGTTCGGGTCGCCATCGACCACGCAGCCGAAACCGTTGGTCAGCTCTGCCGGGTCATTGACGATCGGCAATTCGCCACGCAGGCATAGATCCAGTGTATAGGCGTCGCCTTCGTTGATGACGTTTTCGAAGTCATAACGCCAATAATCGACCGTAAACTGCAGATCATTGGAGGCATTCCAGCTGACCCCAAAGTTGAACGACTCGGACTCTTCCGGCTTCAGATTCTCGTTGCCGGAGTAGGTGGTCAGGAAGGTCCATTCCGAACGGGCTCGGCCATCGGCACCGCAGAAGCTAACGTATGGATCCGAAGGCGAGCAGGCGAGGTAAGCCTCATACGCCGTTTCACCGGCAGTGACCTGGATGATCGACGGCGCCCGGAACGCGGTACCCCACGAGCTGCGGAAGATCAGGTTGTCGGTGGCTTTGTAGCGGGCAGCAACGCGTGGATTGAACGTATCGCCAATGCCTTTGCCGTAATCATCGAAACGTGCTGACAGCGTGATGTCGAACTGGCTGGTGAATGGCAGATTCATTTCGGCAAACACGGCATAAGCGTCGCGGTCACCGTTTGATGAGGTGATCGAGGTGCCGAACAAGTCATTGTTGACCAGCGCGTCGCTCGGCCGGTCCGAAACGGTTTCGTCACGGTATTCGACACCGAAAACCGAAGCAATGGCGCCGCCGTCGAGTTCGCCGATATCGCCGTTGAGGCGGAAATCAAAGGTGGTCAGTTCCGATTCGCCGACCCTGCTGGCGCTACCGCGCAGGGCGGCCAGTGCAGCAGCATCATTGCTGGCCCAATCCCATGGATTGAGTGATTCGGCAGCAATGGCATCGCCAACGGCATTGCGCGACCAGTAGCCTTCCTTGTAAGTATCTTCGTTCTCGACCTTGCCATGACTGAGCGAGGTTTCCCAGTCCCAGTCACCGGCCGTGCCGCGCAGGCCGAGCAACAGGCGAGTCGATACGGTGTCGTACTCGATCACGCGCCGCTCCGGGGTGTATTCATTGAGACGAATACGATCACCGGCGAGGCCGCCCTCGTCGAGCAGGTTGTCGATTACCGAGCTCGGGTTGAAAGCGTAGTCCCACGGCAAGTTGAAACGCAGGCGTGCCGGTGATTGGTAAGCATGACCGGTGCGATTCTGATACATCGCCTCAGCGAAGAACTCGGTACTGCTGCCGAGCTGGTGATTGTGGGTCAGGGTAACGCCGAGTTGTTCCTTGTCGGACTGAATCGGTCGATAGGAGACATAATCGAAGCGACAGCCTTCGCCATAGAGCGTCGGCACAATGGTGCCCGAGGCACAGTTCGGCGTCGCGAAATCATTGTTCGGATAGTCGAGATTGTAATAGAAATTCTCCGCCCAGAACGTTACCTCGACATCGCGGTCACTGTTGAAGATGGCGTTACGGCCAAAGTAGTCGACCATCAGCATGGTATTGCTGTTGTCGGTAGCAAAACCACCAACGTAGTAAGCGTTGTACTTGCTGCCATCGGTCTTGTCGGTGTCGTCGCCGTACATCACTGACACGCGCTGGCCGGTGTAATCCTTGCGCAGGATGAAGTTGACCACGCCAGCGATGGCATCGGAACCGTAAACGGCAGAAGCGCCATCGGTCAGCACTTCGATACGCTCGATTGCCGCCATCGGAATGGCATCGACATCGACAAAAGATTCGGTGCCGCTGGCAAACGCGTTGACTGCAATGCGCCGGCCATTGACCAATACCAGGGTTGAATCCGAGCCGAGGCCGCGCAAACTTACTGCTGCGCTGCCAGCTGGTACGCCCACACCGCCGGCGGTCTGGCCGGCAGTGGAAAAAGTGCCGGCGGTTGCCGTTTGTGGCAGATCTTTCAGGAAATCGGAGATGCTGTCGTAACCGCGCTTCTCGATCTCTTCGGCAGTCACAACCACAACCGGGCTGGCACCTTCGAGGTCGACGCCCTTGAGGCGCGAGCCGGTAACCTCGACGCGCTCGGCGCTGTCGTCGGCCGGGGCGGCTTCGTCCGCTGCGTAAGCTGCGCCGGTACCGAGCAGCGACAGCATGATGGCCTGGTACAGCTTGTGCTTCGTGTTGTTTTGTTTCTGGTTTTTGTACTTCTTGTCGGTGGTTTGCATAACGCACTCCTTAGGGTTTTATCTACCGCATCTCGCGGCGGGTCTGAACCGGTGGGGGAGCGCAAACGCGGAAAACCGGCGAGCCAATACCGATGCTAGCTACGACGGCACCCATGCCATGCGGGCAACAGCCAACGACGAGCGGACGCCCGGAGCAAAAGGGTGATCTTGGGGAGTAGGCGAGAGGCGAGCGCACCGCTGCGACTCGCGTCACGCACGCAAACCGGAACAGGAATCAGCGGTCAGCGTGACGTGCATTTTCTGCCAGGCTCCCCCCGCGTTGCGCGGGGGGCTGGCTAATTGTTGAACCACTCGGACAGGTAGTACGGGGTATAGCGATAGCTGCCGAGATTGAAGGCTTTCTTCAGCATCTCCCGTCCTCCTTATCCTGTGTGCGCCGGTGGCGCGTGGTGACATGCAAGCGAATTTGCCCGCTGAATTTTTATCTGTCAATGCGCATTTGCGTTGCCGATGAAAATTTTCTTACAGTGTCCGACCCTTGCCTCGGGCGTCTTGCATATCTATGCGCAAATCCTTTTTGTTGGTGGCCGCAGCCGCAGTTGTATGTACAGCAACGGCGGCAGAAAAACCGCGGGAGCTGGTGCTGGCCGGTGGCCATTTGCCGGTATGCAGCAGCATGAATCTTGATGCCTGTGCTGAGGATCAACGTGATGCCTTGCAGCGCCGCTGGCAGCAGCAGGAAGCGTTGTTTGAACTGCACTATCGGCCGGACCGCTTTGCCCGGGCCAGCGCCCAGGAGTTGCGAGTATTGGCCGCCGAACGGGTGCAGGCGATGCAGCAAGTGCTGACGCGTTTGCCGGCACGTCCACATAGCAAGGCTGAGTTGGTACGGTCATTTGAACAGGCCGGGTTCGCGCTCCGTGATGACGAACAAAGCCTGCTGTTGGACCTGACGCTGGTCCCGGCATTGCGCGCCGATGGCAGCACGCTGCGCACCGAGCAACTGGATCTGGCGGCCACCGACCCGGCGGTGCGAGCGGTGTTCGAGGCATTTCTCGCCGCCAGTCGTGGCGAAAAAACGCGTGCGCCGCGTATCGGTATCCTGACCTCCGCCGCTCGCGATGTGCAGGAGGCGGCGGCGTTCTATCTGCAGTGGTTCAAACTGCTCGGCGCCGAACCCATCTGGATCCCGCTCGACCCTGCCAGTCGCCTGTTGCGTGATGCCGGCCAGCCTTTTGATTCGCCGGCGCAAGCCTGCGGTGCCTTGTTGCTAGAGCGGCAACGGCAGACCGGCATCAGTCCGCGCTACCAGCACAATGCCAGCCTGCAGCAAGCCTACTGCACGCGCGCTGATCTGCGTCGCCAACTCGAATCGCTGGACGGTGTGTTTTTCAATGGCGGCGATCAAAGCCTGCACCTGAAAAGCCTGCTGCGCGCCGATGGCAGCGATTCCCCGGAACTCGCCCTGATTCGTCGCCGCTTCGATGATGGCGAGCTGGCAGTCATGGGCACCAGCGCCGGAACCGCGGTGCAATCCGGCAATGTCACGACGAAGCTGCCGATGATCGCCGGTGGCAGCACCGCGCAGGCACTGCGGCAACCGGCGCGAGCGGCAACGCCGCCATTGCCGTTCTGTCAGTTCCGGCAGGATTGTCCTGTCGATATCAACGCCGAAACCAAAGCCGATGCCGACGCGCTGTTCTATCGCGCCGAAGGTGGCACCGGTTTGTTCCGCTTTGCGGTGCTCGACACCCATTTCAGCGAGCGTGGCCGACAGGGGCGCTTGCTCGCGCTGCTGCAGCAAACCGGTTTTCCGTTCGCCATTGGTGTTGACGAGACCACGGCGCTGGTGGTGCAGCAGCATGAGGACCATGCCAAGCTCAGCGTGATTGGTCGGGCTGGTGTCTGGTTGGCACGGCGAGATGAAAAATCCGCATTGCATCGGGTGAGTTATCTGCTGGCCGGTGACCGCGCCACGCTCAGCAAACACGGCTTCTCGGTCGATCTGGCAATTTGCGATCAGGACAGAACCTACAAGCTGGTGGCACCTGATGCAGCCCGCATGGAAGCCGGTGCCGGCATCCATGAAGCGGCTCTGATCGTCAGCCGATTGGGGAAAGAGCCACTGCAGCTGCGCAGTGATGATGGTGTTGTCTGGCAATTCCAGGCCGGCAGTGGTTTTCAGGTCTGCAACCGGCCGAACGGCGCCTGGGCTTACAAGGAAATGTTGATCGGTGTGCAGCCGCTCTTTGCCCGAAGCGAAGACTGATTGCCGCTGACTTCTACGTCAACGTCGGGCTCGGATTTGCTACACCGCATCACCCGTGGTCGCCGGCGACTCCGACCACTGTGCCAGACCAACGTGCTACCGTAGCGCCCTGTCACAAAACGGCAATCTGACGATCAACGTTGGCCCCATGTTTAGAATCGCTTTGAAAAGTGGCTTGCTGCTGCTGTTCCTGTTGCTGGCCCATTGGTCGCTGCCGGCGCTGTTACAGGATCAGCAGCGGCTCAGCGGCGGGCCGTTCTGGTTTGCCTTCATCTGGCTGACCGGCCTTGCCGCGACGGTGGCCGTGGCGTTTTCACGGCAAATTGCGGTGCGCGTGTTCTGGGCGGTGCTGATGAGTTATGCCGCCGGCAATGCGCTGTCCTATCTCTACATCACCGGTGCGCCGCTCAATGCCATCGAGGTCGAGCGGCTGTTTCAGGACATCGCTTTTCTCGACGAAACCATCGAGTTCTATGGTCCGCTGATCGGCAAAGCCATTCTGGTGATGCTGCTGCTGACTGTCGCCATACTGCTGCCGGCGCCGGTATTGCCGCTGCGCTGGTCGCGCTGGGCACGGCGTGGTGCCTGGCTGCCGTTGCTGCCGGTCAGCGCGATTGCCGGCGTGGTCTATTTCGATGGTGGTGGTGACAGCGACGGTTTTCCGCAGCATCTGAATCCCATCGGTTTTGTTGCCGTGCTGCTCGGTGACGAATGGCTGAAGCCGGACCCGGGTCCGCGCCAGAGCGTGGCGGTGAAACCGACGCGCAGCGAGCTCGACAAGATTGTCGTGATCATGGACGAGAGCGTGCGTGGCGACTGGCTCGACATCAATAGCGCCAACGGCATCCCGACCGGCCTGATAGGGCACAGCCATCACGCGGCCAATTTCGGGCTCACGGCATCGCACGCCAACTGCAGCGCCGCCTCGAACCTGAGCTTCCGTTACGCCACCCGCCGCGACAGTTTTCAGCTCGACGCCAAGACCCGGCCGTCACTGTGGTCGTACGCGAAAGCGGCCGGTTATCGTGCGGTCTATCTCGATGGCCAGCGGACCAATCGCGAGTTGCAGAACTTCATGACCGCGCAGGAGCTCGCTGAAATCGATGAGCTGATCCAGCACCATGACAGCGTCGTTGCCCGCGACAAGGACATGGTACTGGTCGAAAGCCTGCGCGAGTTGCTGGCGCGGCCGGAGCGGCTGTTCGTCTACGTCAACAAGAACGGCGTGCACTTTCCGTATGAAGGCAAATATCCACCGGAAGCCGCGCTGTTCCGGCCGCACATGGAAACCGGGACCATCAAGGGCCTCAATGAAGGCAATCAATATGGCGATGGTTTTGGCAACGAAGCGTTCCGCAACAGCTACAAAAACGCGGTGGCCTGGAATACCGGCGAGTTCTTCAATCGTCTGTTGCCCGGTCTCGATCTGCAGCGCACGCTGATCGTGTACACCTCCGATCACGGCCAGAACTTTACCAAAACCCAGGAGGTCGGTTTCCTGACCCACTGCACCACCGGCCCGGCGCCGGCTGCGGAAGGGACCGTGCCGCTGGTCTGGCTCACCGAGCACCCGGCGACGCTGCACGCTTTGCAACAGAGCGCGCAGCGCTGGCAGCATCAGACCAGCCACTGGAATGTGCCGAGCACCGTATTGCAGCTGATGGGTTATCCAACGGACTGGCTGGCGGAAAATTACGAGCCGACGCTGTTCGCCGATGCGCTCGGCAAGCCGCAATTTGTCTCGACCTATTTTGTCCGCTTTGGTTTGCAACCGGTGTGGAACGATCCGGTGCAGCCGAAGCTGGCGGAGTAGGCAGGTCGGCGTTCGACAGACACGCCGCTACGGTGTGGGCTGACTGCAGAAGTCATTTGTCCTGCAGGCGCAGGACGACAACTACCCCACCCTAACCCTCCCCTTCACAGGGGAGGGAACATACTTACTCCTCCCCCTGTGAAGGGGGAGGCCGGGAGAGGGTAATTGTCGCTCCTGGCTCGATGAACACGTCCATTTCCATTCACCGCGACGAAGCCGAAAAAGCTGACCAAAACAACGCACGGAACCCGCAATCATGCCAAGGCACTCACTGCTGCAACGTACCGCGCTGTCGTTCACCCGCTGGGCCGAACACTGGTTTCCAGATGCATTTGTCTTTGCATTGATCGCACTGGCGGTCGTCGTGCTCGCCGCGCTCGGCAATGGCGCGGCGCCGCTGGCAATCAGCAAGGCCTTCGGTGATGGTTTCTGGTCGCTGATTCCGTTCACCATGCAAATGGCGATGGTCGCGATCAGCGGCTACGTCGTGGCGGTGTCGCCGCCGGTGATGCGCTTCATCGACCGCGTCGCGCTGTTGCCGCAAACCGGCCGCGGTGCGGTGGCGCTGGTGGCTACGCTCAGCATGACCAGCTCGCTGCTGAACTGGGCACTCAGTTTGATCTTCAGCGGTTTGCTGGTGCGGGCACTGGCGCGCCGCGCGCAGCTCAACATGGATTATCGCGCTGCCACTGCCGCCGGCTATCTCGGCCTTGGCGCCACCTGGGCGATGGGGCTGTCATCGTCCGCGGCGCAGTTGCAGGCCAACGCGGCGAGCCTGCCGAAACCGCTGCTCGAGATAACGGGCGTCATCCCGTTTTCGCAGACGATCTTTCTCTGGCAGTCGCTGCTGCTGACGCTGATCCTGATTCTGCTGTCGATCGCCGTGGCCTGGTATTCGGCACCGAGTGGTGATGCCGCGCAAACTGCGCAGAAGCTCGGTATCGATGTCAGCGATCCGGCGTCGCAACAAGCCACACCGACGCGTCCCGGCGAATGGCTGGAATACTCGCCCATCCTGAGCGGTTTTGTCGTGTTGCTCGGGCTTGGCTGGCTGGTGCAGGAATTCCAGGCCAAAGATCCGCTGCTCGCGATCTCGGGCCTCAATACCTACAACTTCCTGTTCCTGATGCTCGGCATTGCGCTGCATGGCCGGCCGCGCGCGTTTGTCGCGGCAGTGACGCGAGCGGTGCCGACCACCGGTGGTGTGCTGATCCAGTATCCGTTCTTTGCCGGCCTGGCGACGGTGCTGACGGTCGCGGCCGGCAGCGATGGCATCACACTGTCGGATCGGATCGCGACCTGGTTCGTCACGGTGGCGACGACCGAGACCTATCCCTTGCTGATGGGCGTGTATTCGGCGGTGCTCGGCCTCTTCATTCCGTCCGGCGGCGGCAAGTGGCTGATCGAAGCGCCCTATGTGATGCAGGCGGCGATCGAACTCAAGGTGCATCTCGGCTGGGCGGTGCAAATCTACAACGCGGCCGAGGCGCTGCCGAACCTCATCAATCCGTTCTGGATGTTGCCGTTGCTCGGCGTGGTGGGCCTGAAGGCGCGCGACGTGGTCGGCTTCACGGCCTTGCAGCTCATCATCCATATTCCGCTGGTGCTGGGCCTGCTGTGGTTGCTGGCCGGCACCCTGAGTTACAGCCCGCCGACGCTGCCGTAGTCTTTCATTGGTCGGATCGCCAATGACCGGATCGCGGCCAATTGGCGTAATAGCGACAACCCATACGTATTGCCGGAGCTTGCCTTGCGTCAGCCACTGGGCCCATTTCTGGTTTTGCTCAGCGCCTCCGCTGCCAGCGCTGCCGACGAGGTGACCCGCCTGGTCGTCACCGCTGAACGCACGCAGCAGGCCGCTGATAGCGCGCCGCTGTCGCTGGCCGTCATCGACGCCGACACGCTCGCGCTGCAGCCAGCCGAGCACGTGCTGTATTGGCTGAACCGGCTGCCGGGTGTGCAATTCCAGCGCAACGATGGCCAGGAATACCTCGCCGCCATCCGCTCGCCGGTGCTGACCGGCGCCGGCTCCTGCGGCGCCTTCTTGAGTCTGGAAAACAATGTGCCGATCCGGCCGGCACCGTTCTGCAATGTCAACGAGTTGTCGGAAGCCTTCAGCGAGGCCGCCGAACAACTGGAAGTCATCCGCGGCCCGGCCTTGCCGTTCTATGGCGCCAATGCCATGCACGGTGCGGTCAATGTGCTGACGCCCGCTGCGGGCGAAAACCGCGTGCGACTGCGGCTTACGGAAACAGAACGCGCGGACACCAACGGCGCCGATCTGCTGCTGCAACTGGCGGATGACGATCAATCGTTCGCGCTGTCCGCGCGCAACGAAACCAGCTGGCGCGATGACGCCGGCATCGAGCAATACAAGGTCGGTTGGCGTCATCGTGGCGAGCGGGCAAGCCGCGCTGGCGAACCGGTGCAAATCGAGACGCTTTTCACCGCCAGCAAGCTGATGCAGGAAACCGCCGGTTTCGTGACTGGCAGCAATGCCTATCGCGATCTTCATCGCGCGCGCCAGAACGACAATCCGGAAGCGTTCCGCGACAGCGACAGTGTGCGTTTCGTGCAACATTGGCGCTGGCAGGACGGCACGACGGTCACGCCGTACTTGCGCCGCACCGAGATGACTTTTCTGCAGCACTTCCTGCCCGGCCAGCCGTTGGAACGCAACGGCCACTGGAGCGCCGGCCTGCAATGGCAGCAAGCGCTGTGGCAGAGCGAAAGTCAGCAGCTCTTGCTCGGCACCGACATCGAGTATGCCGAAACCTTTCTGCAAGAATGGCAAACGCAAATCACCGAAGGCTCGGCGTTTCTCCAGGAAACCATTCCGGTTGGCTTTCACTACGACTACACCGTCTCGCTGCAGGGTGTGGCGCCGTTTGTGCACTGGCGCTGGCAGTTTGCCGAACCGTGGCAATTGTTTGTCGGTGCCCGCGCCGAGCGCTGGTGGTATGACTATGACAACCGCATGCTGAGCGGCCGCAGCCGCGACGATGGCAGCCTGTGTGGTTTCGATGGTTGCCGGTTCAACCGGCCGGCGGACCGCAGCGATCAGTTCACGCTGCTGTCACCGAAAGCGGGCCTGAGTTGGCAGCCGCTGGCCGGTCAGCGCCTCAACCTGCTGCTGCAACACGGTTTCCGGCCGCCGCAGACCACCGAGCTGTATCGGCTGCAACGCGAGCAGTCGGTCGCCGATCTGGACCCGGAACAACTGCGCGGCCTCGAACTCAACTGGCGCGCCGCGTGGACAGCGGATTTGCGCACCGAACTGGCGTGGTACGGTTACGACAAGGCCAACGTCATTGTCCGCAACACCGACAGTTTCACCGTCAGCGATGCCCGCACCACGCATCGCGGCATTGAAGCGCAGCTCGACTGGGCATTTGCCACCGATTGGCAGTTGCTGCTGACCGCGACCTGGCAGCGCCACCGTTACGACAACAACCCCGGCATCAGCGCGCAAGACATTGTCGGCAATCGCATCGACACCGCGCCGGATCGGTTCGGCTTTGCCGCGCTGCGTTGGCAACCACGGCCGAACGCGCAGCTGGAGCTCGCCGCGACCCACACCGACGGCTACTACACCGATGCCGAAAACAGCCGCTACTATCCCGGCCACAGCCTGCTCGATCTGCGCTGGCGCCAGCAAACCGACACCGGCTGGGCCTGGACACTGGCGCTGCAGAACCTGACCGACCGGCCTTATGCCGGGCGCGCGGATTACACCGGCGCCAGTGGCGATCGCTACATGCCGGGAGCGCCGCGCCAGTTGCAACTCAGTGTTGAAATGCCGCTCTAATCGACCGCTCGTTCGGCCAAGACAACATTCACGAAATACAACACGAACACCAAAAAGGAGACTCGCCATGAAATCCCAGCGGCCACGCCTGTCGGCACTTGTCCTCAGCGCCAGCGTGCTGACCAGTCTCAGCGCCCACGCCGAACTGCGCATCGGCACCGGTGCCGCGCAGTCGCTGTACGAACAGTTCTGCGCCGGCTGTCATGGCAAGCAGATGGAAGGCGGCAGCGGGGGCGCGCTGACCGATGAGGTCTGGAAACATGGCGGCAGCGACGAGGCGATCACCAACAGCATCCGCAACGGCATTGCCGGCACCGAGATGATCGCCTGGGGCCAGACGTTCAGTGCCGATCAGATCCGTTCATTGGTGATTCTGATCCGCGAGCAAAAGCATCTGGCGGCCAAGCAAACGTCCACCGCTAAGCGCGAAGGCGATAACGTGTTCAGCGCCGCCGGCTATCGCTTCCGGGTTACGCCGGTGATGGCGGGTGATGCCGAACTCTGGGGCATGACGTTCCTGCCCGATGGCAGCGCCCTCATCACCCAGAAAAACGGCGTGCTCTGGCATTGGCAGAACGGCAAGCGCAGCGAAGTCAAAGCGGTGCCGAGTGTGCACAATCAGGGGCAGGGCGGTCTGCTCGACGTGATCGCGCATCCGGACTACGCCCGCAACGGCTGGGTGTATCTCTCCTACGCCGACAAAACCGGCCGCGATCCGTATGCCTCGACCACGGTGCTGCGGGCGACCTTGCGTGACGGTGAATTGCAGGATCAGAAAATCGTGTTCAGCGTGCCGACCGCCAAGCGCCAGCACAGCGGCCATCACTTCGGCAGCCGTTTTGCGTTCGTCGGTAACGATCTGTACTTCACCATCGGCGACGCCGGCAGACAGGACAATGCCCAGGACCTGAGCGTGCCAGCCGGCAAGGTGCACCGCATCCGCGACGATGGCAGCATTCCCGTCGATAATCCTTTCGTCAGCAACTCCAGCGTCAGCAAAAATGACGCGTGGCCCAGCATCTGGACCTGGGGCAACCGCAACCCGCAGGGCCTCGTTTACGATGCCGTCGGCAAACGGCTATGGGCCGCCGAGCACGGCCCGCGCGGCGGCGATGAGATCAACCTGATTGAAAAAGGCAAGAACTACGGCTGGCCGGTCATCACCTACGGCATGAACTACAACGGCACGCCGATCAGCGACAAAACCCATCAAGACGGCATGGAACAACCCAAGCATTACTGGACGCCATCCATCGCCGTCAGCAACATCGACATCTACCGCGGCAAGCCGTTCGCCAACTGGGATGGCAAGCTGCTTGCTGCCAGTTTATCGGCGCAGGAATTGCGTTTGCTGACCCTCGATGGCGACAAGGTGATCAAGGACGAGCTGCTGCTAAAAAACATCGGCCGCCTGCGCGATGTCCAGACCAGCCCGGACGGAGCGATTTATCTGCTGGTCAGTGATGAAGCCGAGCAAAGCTACCAGCTGCGCAAGTTGGAGCGAGTCGAGGCCTGAATCGGCCGGCAGTCGCAAAGCGGCCGCCAGACCTTGCTTACGCCTGCCCTACCGGCGACCGGGGTCATCGGGCAACGGCCACCGTGAGTTGCTGCCGACAATTGCGCGGCGTTCGAGGCCGCTTGGCACCAGCGCGACGCCACCATGATGAGCGCTGCTGCCGCGCCGGGCCGGCATGCTATGCTGGCGCGCATTGTGACGGTGGCAGTGGTGGCAGACGTTGGCGCGCGGTAACCGCTGGTGGGGAGTCGGCTTGTTGCTGCTGGTGTTCAGCGCAGAAGCCGCCGACACGGTGCGCTTTCTTGCGCCGGAGCCGCTGCAAACGCTGCTCAACGATCACGCCGAACTGGCGTTGCCGGCCAGTGCCGATCACGCCGCCCGCGCCACCGTGCTGCAACGCGCACGGGAACTGGTCACCAGCCTTTCAGCAACCGAAGGCTATTTTCAGCCGGAACTCAGCTGGGAAAACGACGACACCATCCGGGTCAAGCCGGGCCCGATCACGCGCATCAGCAGTGTCGATATCGTGTTCATCGGCGCGCTCGCACCGGAACGCCAGCAGCGTCTGCGCGACCGCTGGTTGCTGCCGGTGGGGGCGCCGTTCCGGCAGCAGGACTGGGACAAAGCCAAACAGGAATTGCTGCGCGACCTCGACGAGGACGCTTATCCGGCCGCGCAATTGCAGCACAGTGAAGCACGGGTCGATCCGGGCACCCGGCAGGCGCAGTTGCAGGTGCAGGTCACGCTCGGTCCGTTGCATCGCTACGGGCCGCTCACCATCACCGGGTTGTCGCGCTATTCCGAGGATCTGGTGCGTCGCTACAGTGGCGCACTGCAACCCGGTCTAGTTTATCGTCGCAGCGATTTGCTGTCGGTCCAGCAGGCGCTGCAGGCGACATCGTATTTTGAATCGGTGCAGCTCATCGTCGACCCCATCGCGACACCGGCCACGCCGGAGCAAACCGAGGTGAGCGCGCCGGTCCAGCTGCACGTGCAGGAGCGTTCACCGCACAATGTCTCCTTTGGTATTGGTGCCAGCTCCAACACCGGTGAGCGCATCCTGGGTTACTACGGCTTTCCGGATCTGTTCGGCCAGGCCTGGGATTTCGGCACCGGTTTTCGACTGGAGCGGGAGCGGCAGCAGTACTTCACCGATTTGTTTTTTCCGCGCAGCGAAAGCGGCTATCAAGATGGCATGGCATTGCTATACGAGCACGCCGAATTCGAGAACCTGACGGTCGATCGTCGCGCGTTGCGGCTGGAACGGGTCGACCCCGGCCTCGCCTTCGAAACGCGCTACAGCCTGACGCTCGAACGCTCGGACGAACAGGCCGCCGAACAGGACGACGTTCGCTATCAGGCGCTGGTGCCGGGTCTGCAATGGATCTGGCGGCGTGTCGATGACATCCGCAAACCGCGCGCTGGCACTGTGCTGTCGGTCGATCTGGCGGCGGCGGCCGAGGAGCTGGCATCCGATGCCAGCTTTGGTTACGTGCTGGTGCATGGCGAATCCTTTCATTCGCTGACGCCGCAATGGGTGCTCGGCCTGCGCGCCGATCTCGGCGCAACCTTCACCTTCAACAGCGATGCGGTGCCGCAGAGCTACCTGTTCCGTACCGGTGGTTCGCAGACGGTGCGTGGGTATGATTACCTCAGCATCGGTCGTGAACTGGACGGTGCCATCGTCGGTGCCAAGCGTCTGGTCGTTGCCAGCGCCGAGCTGACCTACTGGTTCAATGACGATTGGGGCGCGGCAGTGTTCGTCGATGCCGGTGATGCCCGCGATTCGATGGCGGATCTGTCGCCGCTGCTCGGCTATGGTCTCGGTGCCCGCTGGCAGACACCAGCCGGGCCGCTGGCGTTTGATTTTGCCCGTGGCGAACGCGATTCCGATATCCGGTTCCATTTCATGATTGCGGTGCCGTTCTGATGCAAACCCGACGCTGGCGTTACTGGCTGTTGCTGCCCTTGCTGGTGCTGGTGCTGGCAGGTGCCGGCACGCTTGCCTGGTTGCTGCACAGTGAACGCGGTGCCGCGTTGGGGCTGGCCTGGCTGCAAGCGCAGCTCGGCGATCGGCTGGTGCTGACCGGTGTGCACGGCACGTTGGCCGGGCCGCTGCGGATCGAGCGGTTGCACTGGCACGCGGACGGCAATCATCTGCAACTGAATCAAATCGAACTGGATTGGTCGCTGGCCGCGTTGTGGCGCAAGCACCTGCACATCCGGCGCCTGCAGATCGCGACTGTCGCACTGGCGAGCGAAGCCGACACCACGCCGTCGACCGCGCCGACCGCATTGATCTTGCCGCTGTCGTTGCAACTCGATGCGCTGCAGGTGCTGCGGATCCAGCAACATCAAGCGATCGATTTCTCCGATGCCGGCCGCGTGCTGCTGGAGCAGCTGCGTGGCACCGCCAGCAGCGATGGCGTGCAGCATCAGCTGACACTGAGTGCGCGCCACGGTGAACACGACGGCGACGTGCAAGCCGCGTTGAACGGCAACTCGCCTTTTGCCTTGCAACTGACGGCAGCCGCGCGGCTGGCAAGCACGGCAGGACTGGCGCAACTTGCTGTCCAGACGAACGGCACGCTGCTGGCGATGCGCACGGACGCACAGCTGCGCAACGGCGATCAGGAAGCAGAGCTGCACGCCGTCATCACGCCCTGGCAAACGCAACCGATCGAACAATGGCAGCTAAAACTGACCCGGCTGAATCTCGCCGACTTCATCAGTGATGCGCCAGTCACCGCACTGACCGGTGAGCTGCGCGGCGCAGTCGATGCGGCGCTCGCCGGCAGCGGTGAGTTGCAATTGCAAAACGAACAGGCGGGGCCCTGGGATCAGCAGCGATTGCCGATCACCCAGTTGACGACGCCGTTCACCTTGACGGCCGAGGCGCTGCAGGCCGAGCCCTTGCAGCTGCAGATTGCGGATGGCGGCAGCGCCACCGGCGCGTTGCATTGGCAGTGGCAGCCACAAACGCAAATGGATCTGACGCTGCGCTTGCAAAATCTGGATCCGTCGCGCCTGCACAGCCGGGTGCAAGCGACCCGGCTTGCCGGCGAGCTGACCGCACGGCTGACCCCGGAGCGCCACACCGTGCAGGCGAACGTGTCCAACCGCGAGCTGCAGCTGGACGCCGCTATCGAGCTGAGTGCGCAGCAACTGACAATCAAGCGCGCCAAGCTGCGCGGCAACGCCGGTCAGCTGGATCTGAAGGGTGAGCTTTCGCTGACCGACAGCCAGCGCTTCGTCGTGCAGGCCAATGCGCGCAACCTGCACTTGCATCATTTGCTGCAGCTGCCGGAAACGGTGCTGAACAGCAAGCTGAACGCAGAGGGAACGCTGGCGCCCGCACTGCAGGCGCGAGTGAATTATGTGCTGCATGACAGCCGCTTTGCCGGTCAGGCCTTGACCGGCGAAGGCGAGCTCAACTGGTTGCCGCCTGAACGCATTGCCGCAGCGGCCGAATTGCGGCTCGGCGGCAATCAACTGACCGTGAACGGCGTGTTTGGCGCGCCGGATGATGTGCTGGAACTCGACTTCAAGGGCCGTGATTTGCAGCTGCCGTTCCTGCAGGGCAGCGCGGCGCTGTCGGCGCGCGTACACGGCGGCTGGCAACAGCCGGCCGGGCGGATGAACCTGCACGTGCCGCAGCTGCGCAGTGGCGATTGGCTGATCACGGCGTTGCACGGCGAAGCCCAGTTCAGCAGCGTACCCGAAGCGCCAATCGACATCGCCTTGCGTTTGACCGAACTGAATCATGCCGGGGAAAAATTGATCGCCGACAGCGAGCTGTTGGTGCAAGGCAGTGGCGGCCGCCATCAGCTGACGCTAACCACTGAACAGTCCGGCGAGCAGGCGCGTCTGCAGTTGCAGGGCGGCTGGCAACGCGCCGGTGCGCGCTGGCAGGGCGAGCTGACGGCGTTGTCATGGCCGGGCACCTGGCCGCTGGAACTGAGCGCACCGGCGCCGTTGCAATGGGATTGGCAGCAGCAACAGTTCGGCCCCGCGACCTTTGCCGCCGGCAGCGGCCAGTTGCAGCTGGAAACGCTGGAACACCGGCGTGGACGCTGGCAAAGCCGCGGCCGTTTGCGCGACTGGCCGATCCAGCCGTGGTTGCCGGAATCGATGCAGCACAGCGATCTGCAGCTCGATGGCGAATGGAATGTGCAAGCGACGCCGGAACTGACCGGCAACATTCAACTGTTTCGTCAGCGTGGCGATCTGCGCTGGCGCAATGGCAGCGAGATCGCGCTCGGTTTGCAGCAGCTGCAAGCCTTGCTGTATCGCGACCAGAACAACTTTGTCCTGACTGCGGTGGCGAGCGGCGAGCGGCTCGGCAGTGTCCAGGCGGCGCTGACCTATCCCACTGTCGCGCTGCAGGCGCTCGACACCAGTGCCCCGATCGGTGGCGTGTTGTTGGCGGAGTTGCCGGACATTGCCTGGCTCGGGCCGTTGCTGTCACCGAGCTTTGTCACCGCCGGGCGCGTACAGGCCGATGTCAATGTCGGCGGCACCGCCAGTCTGCCGATGTTGTCCGGCACCGTGGTTGGTGACGCGCTGCAGTTTGCGTCGCTTGGCACCGGTTTGCAGCTGCTCGATGGTCGCATGCACATCCAGTTGCAGCAGCAGCAGGCGGTGTTGCAGCAACTGCAATTCCGCGACGGCAGCAGCCAGGCACCACCGCGATCGGAACTGGCGCGCATTACGCCCGGTGGTCTCACCGGCAGCGGCCAATGGGATTGGTTCAGTCAGCGTGCCGATGTGCAATTGCAGTTGGAGCGGCTTGGTGTGTTGCAGTTGCCGAATCAGTGGATGCGTTTGTCCGGCACCGCGCAAGCGCATTACAGCAATCGCGCTGCCAGTATCACCGGCAGCTTGCGCGCCGACGGTGGCGCGCTGGCGCTGGCCGATATCGGCCGGCCAGCGTTGTCGGACGATGTGGTGATCGTTGGTCAGACACCGCGCGAGCGCTCTGCGCCGATCAGTGTCGCGCTCGATGCCGATCTCGGCGACCGGTTCTATTTCTCCGGCTCCGGGCTTGATGCCCGACTGATCGGCAAACTGCGGTTCAGCGCCGTGCCCGGCAATCCGCTGCGCGCGAACGGCACCATCGAAACCGTCGACGGCATGTTCGATGCGTATGGCCAGCGGCTGGCGATCGAGCGCGGCCGGCTCAATTTTGCCGGGCTCATCGACAACCCGGGTCTCGATGTGCTGGCGATGCGGCGCAATCAACCGGTGCCAGCCGGTGTTGCGGTCACCGGCACGGTACTGCAGCCGCGCGTGCAACTGGTGTCGGAACCGGAGTTGCCGGAAGCGGAAAAACTGTCGTGGCTGGTGCTTGGCAAAGGTCTCAGCGATGTCGGCCCCGGCGACCCCGGTTTGCTGATGACGGCGGGCCTTGCTTTGCTCGGTGACAGCGGCGGTGGCACGCTGGCGCGCATCCAGCAGCAGCTCGGCATCACGGTTGGTTTACGCACCGGCCATCTCGGCGGCGGTCGCATGGGATCGCGCAGCCGTCTGCTCGATTACAGCAACGCCGGCAGTGCCACCAGTGCCACCGAGATCGCCAGCATTGCCAAGACCTTTGCCAGCAAATTCACCATCGGCTTCGAGCAGGTGCTCGGCACCGGTGAGAGCGTGATGCTGATCTCGTGGGCGCTGTCACGCAGCCTGAGTCTGGAAGCGCGCTCCGGCACCGACAACGCGCTCGATCTGTTTTATTCGCTGCGTTTTGGCCGTTAGTGCCGTGGTCGTTAGCGGGTCGGCACCGGCAGCGCCGTGCCGGCGGCCTGCAGCGCTTGTAACACCGCGACCACGGCCGGCGCGTCGGCCGCGCGATCCAGTCCGAGCCGGAAATGCACCTTGCCTTGCTGATCGCGCGAAGAATGCAGCGATTGCAGATTGATGCCCGCGTCAGCGAATGCCGCCAGCAGCAAACCGAGCTGTCCCGGTTCATCGCGCGGCAGATGCAACACCACCACGTTCGGTTCATCGAGATCGGCGAGCAGATAGGCGAGCTGATCAAAGCGTTCGTGACCCTGCTGCAAGGCGGCGGTGCCCAATTGCGCGCGTGGTTGCTCGAGCCATTGCTGGCGCCACTGCGCGCGGGAATCGTCGCTGCCGCTGCTCACTTGCTGCGCCATCTGCTGCAAGGCGTCGACGAGCTGGCTCAGCACCGCCGGCAGATACGGGTTCAGAAACTGGATGTCTTCATAAATGGCCGGATTGCTGGTCAGGATGCGCGCCAGCACCGTCATGTCGAGCGCGAATGACGGCGAGCGATACGGCCACAGCGCCGCCAGCGTCGCCAAGCCAGCGGGCTGCTGCGCAATCACCGCGCCCTGCGCCAGATGGCCGGCGTGCACCAGACCTTGGACGAGCGCCATCACCTGATCATGCTGCACTGGTGAGCAGTGCACGGTTTGCGCATCGAGCGCCTGCAGCAGTTGCTGGAACCACGGCCGCCACTGCCGCAGCCTGGCTTCGCATACCACCAGCACCCGGTCGCGCAAGGTGCGCGTCTTCGGTGCGGCGCACATCGGATGCAGGCCGACCACGTCGGCGTCGCTCTGCAGCATCGCATCAACGGCTGGCGCCTTCAGCGACGTGACGTCGAGCCACAGCTGTTTGCTGCTGCGCGCACCGGCGGCCGCCACGTAGTCGGCAATGATCGCAGGCGTCTGCCGAATCGGCGCACTGAACACCAGCACGTCGGCTTGCGCCAGCAATTCCGCCGGTGACGGCGATGCCGGCAAGGCCGGATCGCTGCCAATGACGCGACAAGCCATGACGTCGGCAAAAAAGCCGCTGAGCCAGCGGCCGTAGGCACCGGCACTGCCGATGATGGCGACAACAGGTGACATTGGCGACACTCCGCCGGCAGCGATGCCGGTTCACCGCTGTGTTGTAAGCGAGCACCGGTCGGAATGGAAATGGCCGCTGGCTGTAACGGGCTGGCAGCGGCCGCTGCGGCTGCTAAGATGCGGGCCGGATTGCCCGCGCGGCGCGGGCTCACCCACAACAAAGGATGTGTCATGACACGATGGATTACGGCCGCGACCTGCGCGGCGCTGCTGCTGACCGGCGCGGTTCATGCCGACGGCCAGCACAAGCATCACTTCGCCAAAGATGTCGAAGCCTTCCACAGCGTGCTGTCACCGCTCTGGCACGCACCGGCCAGCCCCGAACGCAGCGCCAACACCTGCAAGGCCGCACCGGAGTTCGTCAAACTTGCCGACGCCATCCGCAGCACCGATGCCAGCGCGCTGAAAGCCAAGGCTGAGCTGTTGCAGAAACAATGCGCCAATGCACCGGCCAACATCGAGACCGAATTCAGCGCCTTGCATGACGCGTTTCATGCGCTGATAGGTGAGTAAACGCAGCGGTCAGGTGTGACACAGGAGTGACCGGACCTCGCGGTGTCAGTCGCCGCGCGGTCCGGATGTGGACTGCTCACGGTACCGGAACGGTGAGATCCATTTCGGTTTCAATGGCAGGCGTTTCGATGTGTGTCGAGCGATCCAGCTCGACCGCGTTGGCGTTTGTTGCCGGAGCGGGCATTACGGCTTCAACAGCTGTCTCGCCCGACGTGGTTGCCGCTTCGCCTTCCAGCAACTTGGCGATCGCCTTGGCATAGAAGTTCTTCGAGTTGGCACCATAACCGCTGCTGCTACGGACCACAGTGCCATCCTTGTCCAACAGCAGGATATGCGGATAGCTGTCCACACCGTACGCATCGCCATAATTGCCTTTGCGGTCGTGGGCCATCAGCACATCATATTTGCGCAGGCTGCGCTCGGCGTTGCGGAAGATATCGCGGTCTTCCTTGTGGTTGATGAAGACCACTTTCAAACCGTGATCTTTTGCCACCTGTTGAAAGCTGGCGAAGTCCGCCATTGCCTTTCGGCAGTAGCCACACCATGACACCCAATACGTCGCCAGCACGACCTGACCGCGCAGATTTTCTGGCAGCAGCTCCTCGCCATCGCGTGTGGTACCGAAGCCGGAAACCGCGATGTCACCTTCCGCAGAAACCGCCCAGCTGTTGTTGCAAGCCATGACCAGCATGCTGGCGAGCAGAACACGTAATGTCCCTTTCATCATCGGAATTTCCTGTTCATGGATTTCATTGCAACCCAATCGCCGCGCCGCCAGCCCGACGCGGATCCGCAGCGCCCTGGTGCCAGCCGTTGTCAAACTGAATCGATTCGGTGGTGCCGAGTGGCGAGCCGATGCGGATGTCGTGGCCTTTGGCTTTCAGTGCATCGATGGTGTCTTGCGAGAAGCCGAATTCCAGCCGGACCCGATCCGGCTGCCATTGGTGGTGGAAGCGCGGCACCGCGGTTGCAGCAGCGACATTGAGGCCGTGATCGACCACGTTCATCACCATCTGCAAGACCGTGGTGATGATGGTGCTGCCACCCGGCGAGCCGGTCACCAGCAGAATCTGTCCGTCCTTGAAGACAAACGTCGGCGTCATCGACGACAGCGGCCGTTTGCGTGGTGCCACGGCGTTGGCTTCTTCGCCAAGCAGACCGTAGGCATTGGCGACGCCAGGTTTGGCCGAGAAATCATCCATCTCGTTGTTGAGCAGGATACCGGTGCCCTTCGCGGTAATGCCGGTGCCATAACTCCAGTTCAGCGTGTAGGTGTTGGCAACGGCATTGCCCCATTGATCGGTGACGCTGTAGTGAGTGGTTTGTGGGCTTTCGTAACCGCTCAAATCGCCCGGTGCCACCTGCGCCGACGGGGTCGCTTTGTTCAGATCGATTTTCGCGCGAATGGTTTCGGCGTAACGCTTGTCGGTCAGCTGTGCGACCGGCACCGAGTAGAAATCCGGATCGCCGAGGTAACGCGAGCGGTCGGCATAGGCACGGCGTTCGGCTTCGATCATCACGTGCATGGTCTTGCTGCTGTTCAGACCCCACTCCTTGATGGGATAGCCTTCGAGCACGTTCAGGATCTGGATCAGGTGGATGCCGCCGGATGACGGTGGCGGCATCGACACCACTTCATAACCGCGATAGGCACCGCGCACCGGTATGCGCTCGGCGACCTGATAGGTTTTCAGATCATCCAGCGTCATGATGCCGCCATTGGCCTGAATGTCGGCGATCAGGCGCTGGCCGACTTCGCCGCCGTAGAACGCCTGCGGGCCCTTCTTGGCGATTTGCTCAAGCGACCAGGCCAGATCTTTTTGCACCAGCCGGTCACCGAATTGGTAATCGCTACCGTCCGGCTTCAGAAAAATGCGGGCCGATTCCTTGTTGCGCAGAAAACGGCCGCGGGCGCGGACAAACGATTCTTCATGCGCCGGTTTCAGGATGAAGCCGTCGCGCGCGAGTTTGATCGCCGGCGCGATCACGTCTTTCCATTTCAGCGTGCCGTATTTTTCCAGCGCATGGGCCAAGCCAGCGACCGTACCGGGTACGCCCACGCCTTTGTAACCGTAACCGAGTTCGTTGTGATCGACGCTGCCATCCGCCTTCAGGTACATGTCACGGTGCGCGGCGGCTGGCGCCAGCTCGCGGTAATCAATGGCGATGGTTTGGTCGGCCTTGGCCAGATGCACCAGCATGAAACCGCCACCGCCGATGTTACCGGCTTCCGGCAACACCACCGCCAGCGCAAAACCCACCGCGACAGCCGCATCGACCGCGTTGCCGCCGCGGGCGAGGATGTCGGCGCCGACCCGAGATGCCAGCTCTTCTTCGCTGACCACCATGCCGCGCTTGCCAAGCTCCGGTGAAAACACATTGGCGAGTTCGAAACGTGCCTGCGGCGCCGTCTCGGCAGCCGCGGCGTGCGGGCTCGACAGGGGCAGAACGAGGTACAGCGCGACGGCAGCGGCGCGCAGAACAGCAAAACGGAGCGACATCGAGAGGCCATCCAGCGAAGAGACAGGCTGAAACCTTACCTGTGCCCAAGCGCCGCTGGCAAATGTGGTCGAGTTACCGGCCGTCCTGTGGCAGGATCGCCGCCACTATCAATGGCGTGGAAACAACGGGATGCAACGGTGTTGGGCAGGGATGGTGAGTGTTGTGGTGCTGCTGTCGCCGGCGCTGTCAGTGGCCGACATCTATCGTTGCACCGGCGCCGACGGCAGCGTCCGTTTCTCGGACCAACCTTGCGACAGCAACAGCAAGGCGGTGACCCGGGCGCCTGCGGTACTGGAGGGCGATGCCCGTTGCGAGCGGGCAGGTCAAATCGCCTATGACACCGCGCAGAAATACAGCCGCGGCGTCGGCAAAGTCAAAATTCTCGCCGAGCTTGGCAGCGAGGCCAACGACCCGCTTTACAAACGCGCGGTCGATATCGGCTACCAGTATGGTTTGGGCGCCGAGAACATGCGCAAACAGGCGCTGCGCGAATGCCGCAATGAGTTGCTGCGCACCGCGCCGGCCACGGTCAGTGCACCGGACAACGCCCGCGACTTCACCATCAACGGTCAGCGCTATCGACTCACCCGGCTGTCGCCGTGGCAGGAAATGGACAGCAGCATCCGCACGGATGACGTCTCGCTCACCTTTCAGTCACCACAGCCGGAATGGGCCAAGCTGACGGTATATTGCACCGCGGTTGAAAACACCACCGCCGGCCAGGTTGCCAGCTGGTCCGAGAACGCGGCGCGCAATCGCACGCGCAGCAAGGTACCGCCGGAACGGGAGGAATGGCAGACCGCAGCCGGAACGGTTTGGGTTGCGCGCGCCGAGCGGCCGGTGACCGAAAAGATCGGGCCGTCCGGCTACCGCTATGTCAGCGCTTATGGTGTGTTCGGCAAGGGCATGCGCTGCGACATCGTTGTGGAGTCGCAATACCGTGGCGGCGATGCGACCCGCAATGCCGACAGCATGGTGCGCACGTTAAGACCGATCTGACGGCACAAGCTCGCTAAGCTTGCGCGGTTTTTCGCAGCAGCGCGTCCGCCATGCGCCGATGTTTTGTGCTCAGGCACCCGCTGTCGGTAGCGGGCTGCGGCGGGCATCGCGAAACTGCGCCTGCAGACGGTCGGCAGTCATGGGTTTGGCAAACAGATAACCCTGGGCGGCGCGGCAGCCGTGTTTCAACAGAAAGCCGGCCTGGCTCTCGTCTTCGACGCCTTCGGCAATGACGTCGAGGCCAAGGCTGGCGGCGAGCGCGATGACGGCACGGACGATCGCTTCGTCGTGGTGATCGCCCGGCACGTCGGCGACAAACGAGCGATCGATCTTGAGCTGGTGAATCGGCAAGCGGCGCAAATAGCCGAGCGATGAAAAGCCGGTACCGAAATCGTCGATGGCGAGCCGCACACCCAGTGCGCGCAAGGCGTTCAGCCATTGCTGGGCGTGCTCGGCCTGCATCAGTGTCGATTCGGTCAACTCCAGCTCCAAGCGTTCCGGCGCCAACGCCAATTGCTGCAGGATCTCGCGCACGACGCTCGGCAAATTGCCGCGCTCCAGCTGTTGCACGGCGACGTTGACCGACATCCGGGCCAAGGTGAAACCTTCGGCTTGCCAGGCCAGCAGTTGCCGGCAGGCAGTTTCCAGCACCCAGCGGCCGATCGGTTCGATCAAGCCGGTCTCCTCGGCGATGGGAATAAAACGCGCCGGCGAGATCAGGCCGTGCACCGGATGCTGCCAGCGCAACAGGGCCTCAACACCGAGCAGCTCGCCACTGAGCAAATCGACTTGCGGCTGGTATTCGAGCACGAACTGCTGCTGCGCCAGCGCCACCCGCAGCGCCTGTTCCAGCTGCATCCGTTCGCGCACGGCAGCCGTCAGCGCCGGCAAATAGAACTGGCTGTTGTTGCGACCGGCGGCCTTGGCGCGGTACATCGCGGTGTCGGCATGCTGCAGCAATTCCTGATCATTGTTGCCATCGTCCGGATAACGGCTGATGCCGATCGAGCAGGTGACGATCAGCTGCATGCCGTCGATTTCGAACGGCGCTGCCAGCGCTTCCAGCAAGCGGTTGGCAATCGTCTGGATCTGGTTTTCATGCTCGGCATCTTCAAGCAGTACGACAAACTCGTCGCCGCCGAGCCGGGCCAGCGTGTCTTCGGCGCGCACCAGTTGAGCCATCCGTTGCGCTGCGGCGATCAGCAGTTGGTCGCCGATACCATGGCCGAGCGTGTCATTGATGGTTTTGAACCGATCGAGATCGATGAAGAGCAGCGCGCGCTTGCGCTGTTCCCGCTCGGCGCGCTGCAGGCTGTGCTCCAACCGGGCCAACAGCAACATGCGGTTCGGCAGTCCGGTCAGGGTATCGTGATGGGCGAGGTGATCGAGTTTGGCCTGCTGCGCCTTGATGTGGCTGATGTCGGCGCAGATACTGATGAAATGGCGCGTGCGACCGTGCTCGTCAACGATCCGGTTGATGGTCAGCCATTCCGGGTACTCGCTGCCATCCTTGCGCCGTTTCCAGACTTCACCCTGCCACACCCGATCCTGTTCCAGCGCCTGCAGCTGCGCGGCATAAAACGCCGGCTCGTGCCGGTCCGAGCGCATGAACTCCGGACCGCGGCCGATCACTTCCTCGGGCCGGTAGCCGGTCGTGGTAGTGTAGGCGCGATTGACTGCGACGATACGGGTGTTGTGATCGTAAATGATGATGGCGTCGTTGCTGTGCTCGAACACGCTGGCATAGAGCAGTGTCTGCTGCTGCATGGCCTTGATTTGGGAAATGTCGGCGAACGAGGTTACGGCGGCGTAGGTTTCGCCGGTGTGTGGCGTTTTCAGCGGCTCCGAGTTGACCAGCAGCCAGCGGATTGGTTGATCCGTTTCCTCGCGCAGCCCGACGACCCGCTGATGCAGCGGCTTGCCGGTGCGCAGCACGATCGAATCGGAATACTCCTCGGGCGGAATGAGCTGTTCGTTTTCATCGACCACATGCCAGCGGGGGTCGCTGGTTGGCTGCTGCTGCAGCTCGTCCCAGCCGAGCCCGAGAATGGCGTTGGCTGCCGGATTGCAGCGCAGAATGCGGCCGGTTTTGGCCACCATCAGCACGCCTTCGGTCAACACCTGCAGAATCGCTTCGGCCTCACGTTGCAATTCTTCGTTACGGGCGCGTTCGGTAATGTCGCGGGCCATGCCGAGAATGGCGTAGACGTTGCCGTGTTCATCGCGCAGCGGCACTTTCCAGGTATCGAACAGGCGATAGCTGCCGTCGGGCAGCTCGATGCGACGATCGCACTGCAGCCTCTCGCCAGCAAGCACCCGATGGTCTTCATCACGGAAACCACGCTCGCCAGTGGCCGGATCGCCGGCAATGAGGCGGGTGGGATAAAACACGGCATCCACCTGGCCGATCATGTCAGCCGGCGTGCGGCCGAGTCCGGCCGCCATGGCCTCGTTGACCAGCAGAAAACGGAACTCGCGATCTTTGACGAAGATCCAGTCCGGGCTGCTGTTGACCAGGGTCTGCAGCAGATCACGATGCTGCTGCAGTTCAGCATTGTTGCGCTGTTGCTGGGTGACGTCGCGGATGATCGAGACCAGCAGGGTGCGGTCGTCTTGCTGCAGCGGGCTCGACAGCACTTCCACCGTGCGAATCTCGCCGCTCGCCAGCCGGTGCGGAAACAGGAAGGTATTGCGCTGTTCGGTGCGGGCACGCTGCATTTCGGCGTCGATTTGTGCCGGCGACAGGGTATTGATGTCGGCGATGCGCAGTTGCCGCAACTGCTCAAGGGAGTAACCATAGAAGCGCGCGGCGGACGGGTTGGCATCGACAATCCGGCCGGTCGCCGGATCGATCAGCAGCAGCACGGCGTGGTGCTGGTGAAAAAACACATCAAACACTGGCAGGAACCGACCGGCAGGGGTAGTGGCCAAGTGTAGCGGTGCCGGCAGGCTTTTACCGAATCGGCTGGCTACGCGCCGGTGCGCCGTGCCGGTGGTCGCTGCATCGATCTATCCGGACAACAAAACGGGCGCCGGATGGCGCCCGTTCGGCGAGCGTGCTCAGCCCGACGTAGCAGTGTTACTGACTGACCGCGCGGCGGGCGTTGACGAAGCCGCGGCCGTAGTACGGATCGTGGCCGGTCTTGCCTTCGTCATCGGCGCTTCGCGCCAGCTTGCTCTTCAGTTGGGCGCCGTCGGCGTCCGGATAGCGCTGCTTGATCAGCGCGGCCACGCCGGCGGCGGCCGGCGCGGCCATCGAGGTGCCGGCAGCCCAGGAATAACCGGCGCGTGAGGTCGACAGCACCATGTCGAACACCCAGCACGGCCGGACGATGCCGCTGACATTGCAGTTTTCGCTGCCGGGGTAAGCGAAATCCCCACCGGGACCGGCGACGTGGATCATCGACTGGCCGTAGTTGGTGTAGCTGCTCGGTCGGCGGCTGTTGTTGTTGCCGAGGGCCCAGCCCATCGGACCGGTTGCGGAAATGGCGACACCGTTGCCGGACATCGCCGGCACCGTGATCAGGTTGCCGCTGTGATCGAGATCGTAGCCATCGTTGCCGGCGGCGCTGATCACCAGCGCACCGTGCCGGCTGGCGTAATTGACGGCGCGATTCAGCGCCGATACCAGTTCGGCGGCGTCGCGATCGCCGCGGTTGAAATCGGCGCCGAGGCTCAGGTTCAGGATGTCGGCGTTGCCTTCATCGGCCGCGTAGAGCAGGCCTTCGATGACCCAGGAAAAGGCGCCGCTGCCGGCATGCAGCACCTTGACACCGATGATGGTCGCTTCCGGCGCAATACCGACCACGCCGGTGTTGTTGTCACGCGCCGCGACGATGCCGGCGACATGGGTGCCATGCCAGAACGTGCCGGTATCGGTGTTGAAGGCCTGGCCCGGCACAAACGAACGTGATGCGGCAACATCGACATTGGCGGCGAGATCCGGATGGGCATCGAACAGACCGCCGTCCAGCACGGCAACGCGCACGCCTTTGCCGGTGTAACCGAGTTGCCAGGCGGCAGGCGCTTCAACCGAAGCCGGTGCCCATTGCAGCGCGTAGAGCGGATTGGTGAACGGATTGCCGGCAGTTTGTTGTTCGAGTTCGGCGTCGGACAGCGCGACTTCGGTCGGCTGCTGCCATTGCACGACGCGATCCGGCGCGGCGCCGCTGATACCGGGTTGCTTGCGGATGGCATCGAGAAAATCGGCGCGTTCACTGCTGACCACGGCGATGCCGGCACCGGCATGGGCGAAGCGCACCGCGCCGCCAGCGGCTTCCACGGCGGCTTGTCGGCTGGCATCCCATTGCGCGGCGGTGATCACATAGTCGGCGGCCTGCGTGGCGCTGGCGATGCTGAGGGCGAGCAGGGTCATTCCCAGGCGTTTGTTCATGGATACAGCTCCTTGCTTAGCGTTGCCCGCCTCGAAGTGGGCGGTCTGCAGCCAGCTGCAAGTTCTGCTCCGTTTGTATCGCAATGTAATTTCGATGGAATCATTACGATAGTAAACGCTCGCTACGACAAGCGTTCTGTAAATTCCGCTGACAATCCCGGCTAATGCTCGTCGCGCCGCTCCAGCAAATCGGCCGGGTTTGGCAGCGGTTCCGGTTCGACCACCTGCAACTGTTCGGCATCGAGTTGATGCGAAAAGCCTTCGATGCCACTGCGGGCGTGGGCATCGCGCTTCAACACCGGTGGGCTTTGCATGTACAGCGCCAGCGCTTCGGCGAGATTGACCAACACTCGGATATGGCTGCGTTCGTAACCGTGGGTGGAGTCGGTGCCGAAGCAGAGCAGGGCGGTGCGGACATCGTGGCCGGCCATCACTGCCGAACCGGCATCGCTGTGGTAGTAGCGGAACACATCGCGCTGATACGGAATGTCGTGTTGCTGACAGAGTTGCAACAGATGCCGGGTCAGGTGGTAGTCGTGCGGGCCGGCGGAATCTTTCATCGGTATCGTGACGCCGTGCTCGCGGGCGGCCTGGCCGGCCGCCGACGGGGCAATATCGACCCCGACCACTTCGCTGACATCTTCCTGCAGCACCGCGGTGGCGCCGGAGCCGACTTCTTCGGTCAGTGTAAACACCGGATGGCAATCAAGCGGCAGCGTGATGCCGCTTTCCTGCACGGCTTTGAGCGCGGCCAGAAACGCCGCGACCCCGGCTTTGTTGTCGAGATGGCGCGACACGATGTAACCGTTGTCGAGCAATTCCGGCTGCGGATCGATGGCAACGAAATCACCGACCTGAATGCCGAGTGCCTGCAAATCGTCGCGGCTGTGGACATCGGCATCGATGCGCAGTTCGAGCTGATTCCAGTGCACCGGTTGGGCATCGACCGCTTCATTGAAGGCATGACCGGATGACAGCAGCGGCAGAATGCTGGCGCGCAGCCGTCCGGTTTCGGTGAACAGTGACACCCGCGCGCCCTCGGCAAACCGCGATGACCAGGTGCCGATCGGCGTCAGCGCACAGCGGCCATTGTTTTTCAGCTCCGCGATCATCGCGCCGAGCGTATCGAGGTGCGCGCAGATGGCGCGATCCGGCGACGCCAGTCGGCCCTTCAGGGTGCCGCGGATCGTGCCGCGCCGCGTCAGCTCACACGGCACGCCGAGTTCAGTCAGCTTGCCGACCGTGTAATGGACAATTTCGTCAGTCAGGCCGCTGGGGCTCGGGATCGCCAGCAGCTCCAGCAACGTCTGTTGCAGAAAGCCGGCATCGATGGCGAGCTTTTTCATCAGGCATTCTCCGCGGGTCGGCGATCAGGCGGTGGCGGGAAACAGCAGATCGATAAACCGCTCGGCCGTCGGCTGCGGTTCATGGTTGGCGAGGCCCGGCCGCTCATTGGCCTCGATGATCACGTACTCGGCGCCATCGACACGTGGCACCAGGAAATCGAAACCGACCACCGGAATGCGCAGCGTGCGAGCGGCCAGCACCGCCGCTTCGCGCAGCGCCGGGTGCAGTTCGGCGGTGACATCGTGAATGGTGCCGCCGGTATGCAGGTTGGCGGTCTTGCGCACCGAGACGGCGGCTCCGAGCGGCAACACGCTGTCATAACGCAGACCTTGCAGTGCCAGACAGCGTTCGGTTTCCGCATCGAGTGGGATCTGACTTTCGCCACCGGTGGCAGCGAGCCGGCGCCGGCGGTGGGTTTGGAGAAACACCTGCACGGTCAGTTGGCCATCGCCAACGATCTGTGCCGGTTTGCGCACGGCGGCGGCGACCACCGCATAGCCGATCACGATGATGCGCAGATCCTCGCCGGGACAAAACTGCTCCAACAGCACGGTGTCGCTGAACGCGCGCGCGCGGCTGATGGCCGCTGCCATCGATTCGGGATCGCGGATGCCGACACTGATGCCGCGGCCTTGTTCGCCATCGTGAGGCTTGACCACGATGACATCATGCTGGCGCAGAAATGCCTGGTTGTGCGCGGCATCGCCAGCAATGGTCTGCGCTGGCACCCGCAGGCCGGCTTCACTGAGCAGCCGCAGCGTCAGCGCCTTGTCCTGACAGATCTGATAGGTCAGCGCCGAGGTCAAATCGGACAGGGATTCCCGGCACCAGAATTCGCGGCCGCCCCAACTCAGTTGGAACAGATTGCGTTCGATGTCCAGCAACTCGACGGCGATGCCGCGGCGCAAGGCTTCGTTGACAATGATGCGGGCATACGGATTCAGGCCGTCGAACCGTTCGGCGCTGCAGAACAACGGCTCATTGATGGCGTTCTTGTGCTTGATGGCAAAACCATTGGTGCGGACAAAGCCGAGTTTTTCATACAGCGTGATCGCCGAGTGATTGTCATGCATCACCGACAGATCCAGATGACGTCGCTCGCGATGCTGAAACTGCTCGGCAATGGCGAGCACCAGCGCCTGGCCGACACCGGGATGTGGACATTGCGGATCGACCGCCAGACACCAGAAGCTGCTGCCGCCGTCCGGATCACCCCAGGCTTCAACGTGGTCGACACCGAGTATGCAGCCGATGATGTCGCCGCTGTGTTTGTCTTCGGCGAGCAAATGCAGCAACGCCGGATTGTCGCGATCCGCCCAGGCGCTGGCGGTGTCCATCTTGACCATGCCGCGCGCGGCATACAGCCGGTTCATCGCACCGATGTCGCTGCGGGTCAGCAGCGGCCGGATGCTGAACGGCAGCTCATTGTCGTGGCGCGGCAAGGTGGTATGGAGTTGCAACCGAAACAGAATTGACGGGTCCAGAAACAAGGCTTGCGGTGCGTGTGCCAGCACCAGCTGCGGCTGTTTGACATAGATCGCGATGTCGCGCTGACCGGCCTGTTCACTGGCAAGCGCGGCGGCGAGTTCCGCCGGCTCGTCAAAGGTTTGCGCGAACAGCAGCCGGCCCCAGCCGCAATGCAAGATGGCGCGGTCGCGACGGCGCTGCGATCCGGTTGTTGATTGGGCAGCAGTCATGACGGCACTCCGTTGGTTCATGGCGATGACATCAGCGGACATGGCAGCGCAACCAGGCTTCGAGCAGTGCCAGCTGCCACAGTTTGGAGCCACGCAGTGGCGTGATGTGCGCGTCCGGTGCCGCCAATAATTTCTGCACGTAATCGGCCCGCAGCACGTCGCGGGTGCAGGCACCCGGATCGGTGAGCCAGTCGCGCGCCTGGCTCAGCAGATCGCCTTGCAGGTATTTCAGCGCCGGCACCGGAAAATAGCCTTTGGGCCGGTCTATCACTTCGGCCGGAATCACTTGGCGCGCGGCTTCCTTCAACACCTGTTTGCCGCCCTGCCTGACTTTGTGCCGGGCCGGAATGCGTGCGGCCAGTTCGACCAGCTCGTGATCGAGAAACGGCACCCGTGCTTCCAGACCGAATGCCATGGTCATGTTGTCGACGCGTTTGACCGGATCTTCGACCAGCATCACGGTGGTATCGAGCCGCAGCGCCTTGTCGACCGGTTCGATCGCAACCGGCAAGCCGAACTGTTCGGCGACAAAACCGAAGCTGTAGTCGTCCTGCAGCCAGTCACTGCGCAGCACGCTGGCCATCTCGCTGTGATCGCGATCAGCGAATACGCGCAAGTAATCGCGCACCGGGTCGATGGAATCCAGCATCGGTGGATACCAGTGGTAGCCGGCAAACACTTCGTCGGCACCCTGGCCGCTTTGCACCACACGGGTGTGCCGCGACACGGATTCCGACAACAGATAAAAACCGATGCAGTCGTGGCTGACCATCGGTTCGCTCATGGCCTGGATCGCTTCCGGCAAGCGTTGCAGCAAACCTTGCGCCGGAATGAACAACTCGGTGTGCTCGGTGCCGTAATGACGGGCGATCAGACGGGAATACTGAAACTCGTCGCCGCTTTCGCCGTTGACGGTTTCAAAGCCAATGGAATAGGTGCGCAGGCCGGCGCCGCCGTGTTCGGCCAGCAAGCCGGTGATCAGCGACGAGTCGAGTCCGCCGGACAGCAGCACGCCGACCGGAACATCGGCGACCTGGCGTCGGCGCACGGCTGCGCGCAGCGCGTGCAGCGTGCGCTCGCGCCAGTCGTCGAAGCTGCAGCGCTCGTCGTCGACGCTGTGATGAAAGCTCAATTGCCAGTAACGACGTTCGTGCCGACTGCCATCAGCGTCGATGCGCATCAGCATGCCGGGCGCCAATTTTTGCACGCCGGTCAGCAAGGTATGTGGTGCGGGTACCACCGCATGAAAACTCAGGTAATGATGCAGCGCGATCGGATTCAGGCGAGTGTCGATGCCGCCACCGGCCAGCAGCGCCGGCAGCGTCGAGGCAAAGCGCAAGCGCTTGCTGTCAACGCTGTAATACAGCGGCTTGATGCCGAGCCGGTCGCGCACCAGCCAGGTCCGGCCGCTGTCGCGCTCCCAGATCGCAAAGGCGAACATGCCGTGGAATTTCTGCAGCGCGTGTTCGCCCCAGGCATGCCAACTCTTGATGATGACTTCGGTGTCGCCCGTGGAGCTGAACTGATAACCGCGATCAGTCAGTTCGGCACGCAGTTCGTGATGGTTGTAGATGGCGCCGTTGAAGACGATGCCGAGGCCGAGCGCACTGTCGAAGAACGGCTGATGGGCTTTTTCCGACAGATCCATGATGCGCAAGCGACGATGGCCGAAGGCGCGCGCACCGTGCGCATACAGGCCTTCGTTGTCGGGGCCGCGCCGGGCCTGATGACGGGTGATGGTGGCGACCGCTGCGCTGTCAGCGAGCTGGCCATCGAAACGGATTTCCCCTGCTATGCCACACACGGGTTGGTGTACTCCTCTCGGTCCGGGGCGCCGAACAAAATGATCGGTGCGGGTTCACGCGAGGTGGCGTCCGGCGGACAGGGGCAAGCGGCCGAATGCCGCTAGGTCAGCTCCTGTGCGGCCAGGATCGGTGCGCAATCCAGTTCGCCCGCATCCATCAACTCGGCAATCCGGCCGAGGCCGGCGAGGATCAGGTGCTGCTCCCATTCCGGCAGCGCCTGAAAGCGCTGCTGAAAGGCTTCCTGTAACAGGGAAGGGGCGGTGCTCAGCGTGTCGCGACCGGCATCAGTCAGGTGCAGCAGCACCTTGCGCTTGTCGGTGGCGTCGCGTTCGCGCCGGACCAGCTCGCGTTGTTCGAGCCGGTCGACCAATACGGTCAGCGTCGCCTGGCTGATCCGGGCGGCTCGGGCCAACTGCCCGAGCGTGCAGCCGGATTGCTCGGCGAGCAGGCGCAGCACGTGGAATTGCGCGGTGGTCAAGCCGGTACGCCGGAGCAGCAGACTGGAATGCTGCTCGGTCGCCCGCAAGATACGCCGTATCGCAATCAACACTTCCTGACTGTCCAGCATACGAATACCGATAGACATCTAATGATTCATGCCATTCGGCTCGCTGCGTTTCGGGTCAGCAAGCAAGAAAAAGGCCGCGATGAATGGCAGAAACACCGCAGCCTTGGTCAAAATTAAAACACGGAGAATATTTAGATGTCAAAATAAAATCCGACGAATACCGGAACGTTCGTTCGTGAGACTGGCCAGATCCCGGCTTTAACAGGTACGCTTGTCAGAAAAGTGGTGCGTTCCCTCATGTCCCTGACGACCCCAGCTCTGTCTTCTCTCTACCTGCGCCTTGGTTTCGCCGGTTCGGCGATCGCCATCAGCTACGGTGGCGGCGGTGCCAGCGGGCCATGGCCCTTGCTCGCCAGTCTGCTGTTGCTGGCGCTGCTGGAGAGCTGGCGGCGCTGGCCGCTGATCTTGTTGCTGCTGATCCCGGCCGCGTTGGCGTTTGGCTTTGGTCTGGTGCCGGGCTTTCAGCGATTCGCCGTCGGCGTTTACAGCGTCAACACCGGCAAGGCGCTGCTTGGCGTGCTGCTGATGTTGTACCTGCCTTGGCGGTTTGCCTGGCCCTGGCGTGATCGCCCGTTTCTGCTCGGTGCCTTCGCCATTCCGCTGCTGACGCTGCTGCTGGCGTTTGCACTGGACTTCCTGCACTGGCAGCCGTTGCCGATCAGCCTGGTGCTTGGTTTTGCCTTCACCAATCTGTTCTCTACCCTTGCCGAAGAAGCCTTTTTCCGCGGCTTGATACAGGCGCCGCTGCAACCGCGATTGCCGCGCTGGTTCTGTCTGCTGTTGGTGTCCGTGCTGTTCGGTGCGGTGCATCTGGCAGGAGGCTGGTTGTTTGCCGGTTTTGCCACGCTGGCCGGTTTTGGCTATGCCCTCAGTTACGAGCGCAGCCAAAGCATCTGGGCGGCGGTGCTGGTGCATCTTGGTCTGAATGTCGTGCGCGTTGCCATCGGTGGCTGAGCGCACGACGACGGCGAGCCGCATCTTTTTTTCGACTGGCGCGGACAAGAGTGCGCGGACAAGAAAAAGCTTCCAATGGGCGCTGTCGGCAGCACAGCAAACACACCCGTTGCTGCACCCGCACGACTGGCATCGGGGTGATGCGTTGTCGGCGCTGCAACCGTCCTCGTTTGCTGCGCCCACGCCGGAACGGCCATATGGTCGCGTTCAAGGCGCCATCCGATAACCACGTTGGTGGCTACGACAAACTGCATCGACCCGTCGCCTGACGCCTATCGGAAGCCGTGAAACCTGTTCGCGATCGGCTCAGTGGTAAAGCGAATACAGATCGCGCTCTTCCCGCTCAATGCGGGCCAGCAGCGCCGCGGCGACTTCACCGGATTCCTGCTCGAACTGGCGCATCGCCGCCGGATGCATTTCTGCGTCCATGTATTTGTTGCAGAAGCTGACCACGGCGCGACTGATCGCATTCATCTCGCGGCGGAAATCGCGCATCAATTCGATATTGGTTTCGTCGCCAGACAGCGACTGTTCGAGGTAGACATAGAACTTGACGTTCTCCTTGATGATGTGGCCCTGGAATTCGGTTTTGAACGCGGCCAGCTGCGAGCGAAAGCCGCGGACATCGCCTTGCCGCAGCAGCGGCATCAAACTGGTGAAGTGGGTGACCAGGTTGACATGGTCCTGCATCAGCTCACCGACCAAACGTGGATCGTGTTGAATCGATCCGGCGGCTTGTGTGACCGGTAAGGGTTTCACCGCCGGTGCAGGACCGCTTGCCCGCTCCGGTGTCGCCGCCGGGGAATCACCGAACAACTTGAAGATCGACGCCACGATACACCTCCACTCGTCACGCTCAGTTTGGCGCTGCCGGACAGGCAGCACAGCACGCAGACAACCATTGCTGTCCGCAGAACAGGGTGTAACACCGAAGCGGCAAACCCGCCAGTCAGCGAAATTTCGCCGAAAACTACCAAACTGCTGGCTACCGATACCTGCCGATACAACTGCAAACCAACCGGCATAAAAGCGGCTAGGGTGTGCACTTGCTGATAAGCAAAAGGCATCAAACTGTCACATTCAGCGAATCAGACCGTTTTTTTCTGAGCGGCGAAATTCGTAGTGTTTTTGTCGTCTTGAGACCTGCATCACAACTCAAATAGCGACCAGCGTCTTTGCTGAAGGCTCGCTCGTTTGGCCGGAAGGACATCGCGGCGTTTGCCGGCCGCTATGGCCGGTCGCTCCGCTGTCAAACCGCCACCGAACGCGTTAGCTGCTCGCGCGGCAGCGCAATTTCCTGGCGCACCAGCCCGTCCGCACGTGCGGACGGCTGGTGCAAATTCTGATCGTTATCTCGTCTGCGGAGGGCGTGCCATGGTCCGGTTGGGTGGGGTGGGTGCCGTCTTGCTGGCGTTGGCAATGTCCTGTTCGGTGCCTGCCGAAGTCGCGACGGCAAGCGCGACCAGTGGCAGCTGTCCGGCCAGCATTGGCAATCGCGGCGTGCTGCTCGCTTCGCTGCGCACGCTCGGCAACCGTTTGACCATGGGGCGGCTCTGCGCCGTGCCGGAAGTGGTGCTGGTTCAACTGAAACAGCAAACACTGAACGGCTATGCCGGCTGCCTGCTGACGTATCAGATCAAAGCCACTGAAATTCAAGACGCGCTGGAAACGGCGCGGCCACTGGCGCACGCGGCCTGGAAACAAGCGAAGGACAAACAGCAACTGTGTGAAGCGGTGCAACTGGCGACCAATTGATGCTGCGGCGGTCGGCATCGCGCGCGCTGTTTGGCCGTAACCGGTGCGAACCCCGCGCTCACGTCGGATTCGGCAAGTTCACCTTCGGTGCCTTCATGCTG
This sequence comes from Permianibacter sp., assembly GCA_046297695.1. GTDB lineage: Bacteria > Pseudomonadota > Gammaproteobacteria > Enterobacterales > Permianibacteraceae > Permianibacter. The sequence goes on from JBKBHF010000035.1 coordinate 36,011, forward strand.
CCAGTGGCGGCAATCCGTGTTTATCGCGGGCTTTCCGGCACTTTTCGTCGCCCGGTTGCACGTCACGGCAAGGGTCCGGACGCGCGTCATAGACAGTGCAGCTGACGTGCCGGCCCACTTCGCCTTGCAGGGCTTGGCAGCGCGGCTGTGCGGCCCAGGTGCCGCGCAGGCATGCCAACCAGGGATTGACCGGTTCGATCAGCTCTACTGGCAGCCGACGCTGGTCGGCTTCGGCCCAGTAGAAAGACACCCGAAAGGTGGCGCAACAGGCGCCGCAAGCCTGACAGGGAGAGATGGTTTCCGACACGATGTCGAGATAAAAAAATGGCCCACATGGCGCCGTGCGAATGATAGCCATGTCATCTGGCGTCTGCTAGCCGGTGCCGATGCTTGCCGCCGTACCGCTGCCTGCCGCCGGCAAGCATGCGCCGTGATCAACACCGTGCCAAGAAGCCTGTCGTCGCAGAAACCTGTCGCCGCAGAAACGCGTATGAACAGCCACCGTGCCGGCACCGAAAATCGGTGCCGGCTTTGGCGATGTTCTGCCTACTGCAACATGGCTTTTCAGGGCGTCTTCAGCAAATAGCCGTGATCGCTTGCGATGATGTTTTGCAGCAGGGCGCCGCCCGGATAGAAATCCGGCGTCACGGTATTGCTGAGCAAATCGGTGGCCCAGCCGCCGGCAAACTGCTGCAGGTACGCACTGTTGTGCGCCTGCGGGGTGCCGCAGAACAGCCGGCCGAAAAAGTCGCTGCTGCTGCCTTCGGCATCGGTATGGGCACTGCGCGAGGTCAGCTTGAGGCCGACGAACGCGGTACCGGTCAGCGCTTTCAGCAGCGGTTCGGCATTGTTGCTGCTGTTGCAGCTGCCGGCGTTGGCCAGAATGGCGTAGACCGCGCGATTGCCGTTGACGATCCGCTGCATGGCGGCCGCCATCCGGTTGTTGGCATCGACCGCGTCAAACAGGATCACGCCACGAAAACCGGCGACATTGCGGTTGGCGAGTTCGGCGCCGACCAGCGTCACATGCAAGCCGCCGGCAGAGTGGCCAGCCAGGACAAAGTTTTCCGGCAGGGCGTGGCCATTGGGCGGCGTCAGGCTGCGATTGGCGAACGCCGTCGCCACCTGGGGCGCCAGATTGACTGCGCCGCCGGTCATGCTGGCGTTGATGCTGAGCACCATCAGGCCCCTAGCCATCAGGCTGTTGCCGAGTGCGCGCAGATGGCCTTTGTTGCGCTGGAAACCGTGCTGCAGGTACACCAAGCCCTTTGGTGTGGCCGTCGGCAGATACCAGTCCCCCGAGTAGTTGCTGCTGCCAATGCGCACTGTCGCCGACACCACGGCGTCGGCCGTGGCCTGTCGGCTGAGCAGCGAAATGACGAATACCGACAACAGGAACAGCGATGTTTTCGCGAACTTCATTTTGATTCTCTCCATATCTTCTGATTGAGATGATTTTTTGGAGAGCGACGACAAAGCCCTTTTCAACGAAACGACTTCCGAAAGAGGCCTTATGCTCGGCCAGATAGCCGGCGTTGCCGGCCTCGCTGGGTGGTCAGACCTTACTCCTGAGCATTTTTGATGACAACTAAAAAACGCTTTAAATACAAAGTGATACGCCGTGTTGCACAATGTTACGAACAGCGGGCTTTTATGTGCACCCACGTCCAAATACACGCATCTGAAATGGACGGCGGTCTCAATAAATGACGACAAGCCGGGGTCTGCCGGCGTCGCCATGGCGACTGAATTGGGGCCGATCAATGCGGTGACGGGCGTTCCAGTATCGACCAATGCCACAGGGAGGAACCGAACCGGCTCCGGGCGAAATCGCGCCGAAAGCATGACGTCAGCGATCAGAGATCGTAACGGGCGATGATGGCGTCCGCCTTGCCGCTGGCGACCAGCGCATCGAAGCCTTCGTTCAGCACGGCGAGCAGGGCGGCGCTGTAGGGCTTGGGCTTGGTGACGCCCATGAAGATCGGCGTTTTCAGGCCGGTTTTGTCGATCGCGAGGTCGCCGGCATATGCGGCCGTTTGCAGGTGGCGACGCAAGGCCGGATAGCTGCTGAAAAACACCTGCTGGCGTTTGTGCAATATCAGCAGCACCGCTTGCCGAAAGGCATTATCGCCGGACAGTTGATGCACCGCCTGTGGGTTGGCGGCGAGCCAGGTCGGCAGTGGTTGCGCATATTCGTAATTGGCGATCACCACCACGCTCTTGCCGGTCAAGCTGTCGAAGCCCTGCCAGCGGAAGCCGGTGTCACGGTGGGTCAGCGTGGCGAGCTCGGCATGGAGCCAGGACTTGCGGGTCAGCGTGGCGAACCTGGCATCAGTCACGCCAGCGCCAATGATGCCGTCGATCCGGCCTTCGCTGACTTCCTGCAAGGCGCGCGACCACGGCAGAACCCGGTAGTCGAGCGCAATGCCGCGGCGTTTCAGGATCTCGGTCAACAGCTCGACCAGTGCGCCCTTGTCCGCTTCCTGTTCCGCGCAGTTGTACGGGCACCAGATGTCACCGACGAAACTGACCCGATTCGGCAGTGCGTCGCTGATTCGGCTATCGCTTGCGCGGCTGTCGCCGACAAAAGCGAGTGCTGCGGGCAGCAACAACAGGGCACTGAACAAGGCTTTGCGACCATTGCTGGCAGCGTGCTGCCAAACTGTCTGCACCGACACCGCTAACCTCCTGCCTTCGCACACTGCCGCTCCGACAGGCTGCCTGAAACGCGCAGCGGAACGGCGACCTCGCCTGCGCAACCGCAGGGCTGTGCACTGACTATAGTCGGGCAAGTCGGTTTTGCTTGAGGTCGGAGTCGGGGCCGGAAAAAGCGCGTCGCCTGCGCTCGCAGACGAACGGTTGTGAGCGGTTCATGCGACACGAACGGCGGGTACGGGCTGGGGGCTGCGCCGCCACCCCAAAACAAAAACGGGCCGTCAATGACGGCCCGTTTGGCATGCGTGTTTTGCGCGTCAGCGCAGGGTCAGCGCCGCCGATTCCGGCCAGCGTTCGACCCCGGCAAAGATCACCCGAAACGCGGCGGTTTCGGCGTTTTCCCAGGCGTCGGCCGCGTCGCGGTTGAAGTCGTCTTCGCCTTCGAGCATGGCGGTCATGGCGGCGTGGGCGGCTTCGGCACTGACGCCGGCGGCGGCGAGCACTTTTTCGGCCGCGGCGATGCCGGCGACGATCTGGGCTTCGCTAAGCCCGCTGTCGGCAATCCACAATGGCATGGTGGCAATCCTGTGTGACGGAGTTGGCAGTTGGCACTCTGCCGCAAGCGCGGCATCACGACAAGCGCTTCGGCGGCAATGGTGCTTTTTGCCAGACCGGCGTAACGCGGATCGGGGTGGGGCCCGGCACATTCAGGTGAGTGCCAGTCGGGCTTTGCTTGGCGGCCGGCGGCGGTCATCATGACCGGCGCCGCCATAGCGCCTGTCGAGGAACTCCTGTTGTGACCGCCCCTGCTGAGACCCCACCCGCAGCGCAGACGCTGTGGATCGATGCCGACGCCTGCCCGAACGTGATCAAGGCGATCATTTTCCGGGTTTCGGCGCGCCTGCGCTTGCCGGTGGTGATGGTGGCCAACCAGCACCTGAGCAAGCCGCCGTCGCCGTTGATCCGCTGTATTCGGGTCGAGGCCGGTTTCGACATGGCCGACAACTACATCGTCCAGCAGGCGAGACCCGGCGATCTGGTGGTGACCCAGGACATCCCGCTGGCGGCCGAACTGGTGGCCAAACGGATCGCGGCGCTGAACCCGCGCGGCGAGTTGTACACCCGCGAAAACGTCCGGCAACGGCTCACTGTCCGCGACTTCATGGAAACGATGCGTGCCAGCGGCGCCCACACCGGTGGTCCGGCCGCGTTCAGCCAGCAGGATCGGATGCGTTTTGCCAATGCGCTCGATACCTGGCTCGCCCGTCATCACCGGCCGGTGGCCGGCTGACCGGCGCGGTCTCCGGCGGGTTGGGGCAGGGCCGGCAAGTCTGCGATAATCGCCGCCTCACCTCACAGGACCCGATGCCATGATCCCCGAAGACCGTTTGCCCGATATGCGCCTTGATACCAGCAGCCTGTACAAGGAAGAGGTGTACACCGACGGCCGCGTCGGCAGCATCCGGGTGATGACGCCGGTCAATACCGACGGCAGTTTCGACATGAACCGGGCCGTGCTCTACACCGGCCAGACCCAGCTGATGACGCCGGCCGGCGCGCTGCCGCTGGCGTTCGAGATCGAGGCCGGCACCTTGGCCGAAGCCATCGAGAAATTCGCCGATGCCGCCAAGCAGTCGCTGCAGCAGACCATGGAAGAATTGCAGGAAATGCGCCGCCAGCAGGCCTCGTCGATTGTCATTCCGGGGCAGGAGCCCGGTGGTCTCGGCGGCATGGGGGGTCTAGGTGGCGCCGGCGGCAAATTCCGGATGCCTTGAACGACCGCCTCAGGGGGCGGTCGGCGTCAGCAGCAGAGGGCTGATGCCGTAGCGGTTGGTGAGCTGGTCCAGCTCACCGTTGCTGCGCAGCAAGGCCATCAGCCGATCGAACCGGCCGGCGTCGAACGCCGCTTGCCGCCGCACCAGTGCGCCATGGCGGTAAACCGAATCCGGTTCGGCCGCGATCAGCAGCCGCCCACGCAGATCCGGCCGCTGCTGGAAGTAGTAGAGCAGGTACGACTCCGTGATCATCATCAGTTCGGCCTGGCCGTTGGCGACGGCTTGCAGGCCGCGGTCGAGGCTGGGCCCACGCGGGTCGAGCAGGTCGACGCCAAAACGCTGCTTCAGCAGCTCGGGATCGGCGCTGTAATTGGCGAAAGCGTAGTGGTAACCGCGGACGGCGAAAATGCGCTTGCCGGTTAGCTCGGCAAAGTACGACTGGTCGCGGTGGCTCTGGCTGACAAAGACGTCGCCATCGCGCAGAAACGGCGTGGTCGGCTCCATCACCGTGTTGGCCCAGCCCCAGCGCTGGTCCTCGAACAGCATCATGTCGAAGCGGCCGGCGGCAAAATCCTGAAAACGCCGGTTCGGCGAAGTCAGCACAAAGTGGAAGCGGAATTCCGCCTGGCTGCGGTTCAGCGCCGCCAGCAGGTCGGGCGCAAGCCCGGTTGCCTCGCCGTTGGCGGCGATATCGACATAGGGCGGAAACAGGTAGCCGCCGACCCGTACCGTAACGGCCTCGGCATGGACACTGCCGGCACACACGCTGCCGATACCCAGGCAAAAACCGAACGCCCAGTATCTTGTCCATCCGATCGACAACAACGACCGCCAGCTGCGCAACGTCCTCTCCTTGCCGTGGCTTACTGTCCGCGCTGCCATGAGCCTAGTCGGCTTCCGGTAAAAAAGAAATTCGCGCTGCACAAATCCCGTACAATTGCGCCCCGTTTGCCCGCCTGTTGTGACGCCCGCCATGCCGCTGTTGACGCTCCGTGATCTGTCCCTTGCCTATGGCCACGTGCCGCTGTTGGACAAGGTCAATGCCAGCGTCGAAAAAGGCGACCGCATCGCGCTGATCGGCCGCAACGGTGAAGGCAAGTCGACCTTGCTGCGGGTGCTCACCGGCAGCCAGAAACCGGACGACGGCGAATGCAAGCTGCAGGACGGTGTCCGGCTTGCCAGTCTGGCGCAGGAGGTGCCGCAGGAACTGCAAGGCTCGGTGCTCGACGTGGTGCTGACCGGCGCCGGCGATCTCGCCGAGCTTTTGGTCCGCTACCACCACACCGATCCGATGAGCGCGGAATTTTCCCGGTTGCATGAGCGCATCGATGCCGGCAATGGCTGGGCGCTGGAAACCAACGCCCGCCGCCTGATCGCGCGGCTCGAACTCGACGCCGAACGCGATTTTGCCGCGCTCTCCGGCGGCCTCAAGCGACGGGTGTTGCTGGCGCGCGCGCTGCTGACCGAGCCGGATATTCTGTTGCTTGACGAGCCGACCAACCACCTCGATGTCCGCTCGATCGAATGGCTCGAACAATTCCTGCGCGACTGGAACGGCACGCTCATTTTCATCACCCACGATCGCTCGTTCCTGCAGGCGCTGGCGACCCGGATCTGGGAACTCGACCGTGGCACGCTGCGCGATTTTCCCGGTGACTTCGGCAACTACCTGCGCCGCAAGCAGGAGATCCTGCACGCCGAAGAAAAAGCCAACGCCGAGTTCGACAAGAAACTCGCCGCCGAAGAAGTCTGGATCCGGCAGGGCATCAAGGCGCGGCGCACCCGCAACGAAGGACGGGTGCGAGCCCTGAAAGCCTTGCGGGTCGAACGCGCCGAGCGGCGTGAACGCAAGGGCAATGTTTCACTCGCGATCCAGCAAGCCGACAAGTCCGGCAAGATCGTCATCGAAACCGAGAACCTGAGCTATGCCTACGCCAGTGCCGATGGCGGCTGGCCGGTCAATATCGTCAGCAACCTGAACCTGCTGATCGAACGCGGCGACAAGATCGCCATTCTCGGTGACAACGGTGTTGGCAAGACCACTCTGCTGCGCTTGCTGCTCGGTCAGCTGGAACCGACTTCCGGCACAGTCCACATCGGCACCAAGCTGGAGATTGCCTACTTCGATCAACTGCGCAACGCGCTCGATGAAGAAAAAACCGTCATCGACAATGTCGCCGACGGCGCCGATTTTCTCGAGATCAACGGCGAACGCCGGCACGTGCTTGGCTATTTGCAGGATTTTCTGTTTCCGCCGGCGCGCGCGCGTTCGCCGGTCAAGGCGTTGTCCGGGGGCGAGCGCAACCGCCTGCTGCTCGCCAAGCTGTTTACCAAACCCTGCAACATGCTGGTGCTCGACGAGCCCACCAATGATCTCGATGTCGAGACGCTGGAGCTGCTCGAAGAGTTGCTGATCGATTACCAAGGCACGCTGCTGATCATCAGTCACGACCGCGAGTTTGTTGACAACGTCGCGACCTCGGTGCTGGCATTCGAAGGCGATGGCGTTGTCCGCGAATACGTCGGCGGCTATCAGGATTGGCTGCGCCAGCGCCCGGTGCGCAAAGACAGCGGCAAGGACGACAGCAAGGCCGGCAAGGGCAACAAAGCGGATACCAGCAAAACCGCGGCGGTATCAGCGACCAGCAAACCGGAAGCGGGCAAGAAAAAACTGAGCTACAAGGATCAGCGCGAGCTCGATCTGCTGCCGGGAAAAATCGAACAGCTGGAAGCCGAACAACAAAGCCTGCAACAGCAACTCGCCGATCCGGCGATGTACCGCGAGCGCGCCGCCGAAGCCGCTGCGCTCAGCAGTCGCCTCGCCACGCTCGATGCCGAGCTGCAACAGGCCTACGCGCGCTGGGAAGCGCTTGACGCCCAGGTCAACGGCGGTTGAGATTTCACCCGAGTGGGGTGACGTGTTGGTGCACCAGCGGCGGCTTTGTCATACCGGCATACGCCGGTAGCCATTTTCATCAGGCCTGAACGGACCGCGGGCTTTCTCCGGGGTGACAACCGTTATTCGACATCGCAGTGTGCAGCGTCTTATCGTGAGATACAGAAGCCGTCTTTGCTGCGAAAACGATTGCACACATTTCGCTTCAGGGCGTGGCAAATGTTTTGCCCGGCTGCTTCTTCGACACCACCAACATTGACCAGCCAAGCCCATCCGGTTCTTTGCCCGCGGTCAGTGATTTCACCACGCTGCCAGTCAGGTAATTGACCACAGAGATCTTGTCGGCGTTGGTGTGCGCCACGTATGCCAGCGGCCCTTCCGGCGGGATCAGAATGCCGACCGGCACGCTGCCGGCCGCGAACGCCTTGCCGAGCAGGCGGCCTTGCTGATCGGCATCGGCGGCGTCGGTGAAGGTGATGCGGCGCACTTCCTTGCGGCGGGCGACATCGAACACCGCGAGTTCAGAGGATTTGGCATTGCTGATCAGGGCGTAGCGGCCATCCGGCGTGATCTGCACCCGGATCGGAAAATTGCCGCAGCTCAGCGTCGCGCGCACGGTCAACGTCGCGGCATCCAGCACGGTCAGGGTGTTCGCTTCGCGGTTGCTGATCCAGACTTCCTTGCCATCCGGGGTCACCGCAATGCCTTCGGCACCTTTGCCGGTGACGATGTTGCGCAGCAGTTTGCGCTCGCGCAAATCAATAGCACTGACCGAACCGGATCCGATATTGACAACAAAGGCGCGATCACCGGTCGGTGTCACCGCCACCATGTGCGAGATGTTCTGACCGGTGCCGATCGCGGTGATATTACCGGTGCTGACGGTCAGTAGCAGCAGACTCTGTTGTGCTTCGGCGGTGACAGCGACCAGATCCGGCTGCAGCCACAAAATGCCATGCGGGCGCTGGTACTGGCCGAGGGAAAACGTGCGTACGGCGCGCGCCTGGCTGATATCGATCAGTGTCAGCGAGTTGCCCGGTTCCTTGAAGCCGTAATTGCTGACCAGGGCATGCCGGCCATCCGGCGCCACCGCCACTTCATGAGGACCGATGCCGGTAGGCAGCCGGGCCAGTTCCTGACCGCTGTTCGGATCGATCAGCGAGGCGGTCGCCTCGGCTTTGTTCAGCACGATCAAGGTGTCGGCCGATGCGACGCTGGCAAACCATGCCACTGATACGCTGGCGAACAGGGCCGAAGCCAATACCGTGCTTTTCATCGTGCTGCATCTCGTTGCGCCATCGCTGGCGAGGTGGGTGGTGGTTGCGCATGCGCTCAACCCGCACGCGATTGTCGGTGTTTCCGCGCTACAACTTCAGCATCAACGTCAACGTCAGCGCCACCACTGCTTCAGTTTATCGCGCCAGCCGCCGGTCTGATCGCCACCGACATCGACCAGCACCACCGAGACATTGTCGCGTCCGCCGAGTTGGTTGGCTGCATCGACCAGTGCCTGCGCGCGTTCCTTCTGCCCCATCCAGCTGTTGCCGAGCAAGGTGCCGATTTCCTGATCACTGAGCAGATCGTTGAGGCCATCGGAGCAGAGCAGGTAACGATCGCCATCTTGCAGTTCATGCACCGCCGTCGCGATCACCGGCATCTGTTCCGAGCCGAGCACCTGCAGCAGGATATTTTTCTGGCTGGAGCTGCGTGCCTCGTCGGCAGTCAGCAAGCCTTGATCGACATGCAATTGCACCAGGGAATGATCTTTGGTCAGCGCGCGAAACTCGCCAGCGCGCCAGCGGTACAGGCGCGAGTCGCCAACATGGGCGACGATCAGCTGATCGGCCGCCAGCACCACCGCTACCACGGTCGTGCCCATACCGACGCAAGCGGCATCGCGCTGGGCGCGGGTGCGGATCTGCCGCTGCGCTTCTTCAATGCCGATCAGCAGCTGTTCTTGTAACTCATCGACAATCGGCAGCTCGGCATGCGCCATGGCCGCCGTCAACCGGGCGCGGATGGTGTCGACCGCCATGTGGCTGGCCACTTCGCCGGCGTTGGCGCCGCCCATGCCATCGGCCAGCAGCGCAAAGCGGCCGCCCGGATCGGCATAGACGCAGTCTTCATTGCCGGTGCGGACACGGCCGACATCGGTCAGCGCATGCAGGCGGATCACGGCCATGATGCCTGCCATGCGGTCCGGTTGCCGGGCTGTCGTGTCATTGCCACCTGCGCTTCGTCCTGTTGTGAACGCTGTCAGCAACCATAGCGGCGAGCGCTTGAACCCGCAACGGCGCGGCGACAGAATCGCCGGACTCGGCCACAATGCGGCGCAACAATCCACAGTTCTCGCCACGGTGCTTGCAACCGTGGCCGACCGACAATCAAGGCGGCATCGACCCGGTGACCGTCGGCAATGGGGGGGCAACAAGCGATGGAATTGGTCTTTGAAGCAGTGCAGGGGCCGTTTGCCCACGGCATTTCAGCAGGCGCCGCCGTTGCGCGCTTTGACAGCAGTGGTGGCATCATCGGCCGCTCACCGGAATGCCAGCTGGTGCTCGACGACCCCGAGCGTACCGTATCGCGCCAGCACGCCGGCATCCGTCGGCGCGGCGACCGGTTTGTGCTGGAAGTGCTGTCGCAGGTCAATCCGGTACTCGTCAACGGCGAACCGCATGGCCAGGGCAGCAGTGTCGAGCTCAAGGATGGCGATCAGCTCGCCATCGGCCCGTTCGCGATGAAACTCAGCGTGCGGATGCCGGTGGCGGCAAAACCGGAACCCGCACGCGAAGCCGCCGCGCCGGCCGGCGACAGCGCCATGCTTGACAGCCAGCGTGCGCTGCAACTGTTGTCGCAAGGGCTCGGCTTTCCGCTGCGTGCCAACAGTGCCGCCGACGCTGAAGAAAAACTGCGCCTCTACGGCGAGATGCTCGCCGAAGCGCTCGAAGGCCTGCGTCGCCTGATGCTGCAGCGCGCCGAATCGAAAAGTGAACTGGTGCCGGCCAACCGTACCATTGTTGTCGCCACCGACAAGAATCCGATCAAACACGGTGCCACCCGTCAGGAAATGCTGACGCTGCTGTTCTCCTCGGAAGCGATCGCTGCCGGCATTGTCGACCCAGTAGGTGCCGTGCGCGATGCCATGACCGACGTTCGCCACCACGAAGAAGCGATGCTGGCCGGCCTGCACGGTGCGGTCAACGGCGCGCTCAAACGCCTGTCACCCGAGACGATGGAAAAAGAAGTATCCGGTGGCTTCCTGCCGGCGCTGCGCAAAGCCGCCTTGTGGGATCACTACTGCGCCCGCCACGCCGAACTGTCCGCCAGCATGATGAAAGCCGGCAGCACCGGCATCTGGGACGATTTCAAGCAGGCCTACAACGACGAAGCGGCGCGCCAGAAAGCGCGCAAGTGAACGTAAGCATCCGGCAAGCAGTGGCCGGCGCCACTGCTTGCTGGGACGAAGCATCCGTTATCGGTGGTAGAGCTCCTCCCTCCCACTGTCTTACCCGATTTTCTGCATTCGCATACGCGGTGGAATACCTGTTTTGGTGTTTCGCCCTAAGCGGGCACCCAAATAATCAGCGGCAATACAAAGCGATACATTCCAACAAATTGAGAGTTGGTAGTATTCGCATCGGCGTGGAAAAGGACGCGCCGAAATCGATGTTGGCTTGACAGAAAGCCTTGTCGGAAAAAAGAAAACGCATTAAAAGGAATGCATTATGTCTTTGCGTTGTTACCTAAGGCATGCGTTGCTGTGCCTTCTTGTACTGGTTAGTAATACGGTCTTTGCTGATTGTGAGGAACAAGACGAGCAGAGCAGTCAGAAAATCTCTTTACCATCATACAGTGCGCATGATCCGTGTGCAGAGGACGCCGGGACAGTTCGGGGCACTCGACTGACCGGTGGCGGTGGCGGTGGGATTATTCGTGGTGTGTGGGTCCTAAATAGCCGTTCCGAAATCCCGATCACTTTGAATTGAACTCAGGCAAGGTCGCTTGATCAAACAGGCGCAAACCACATCCGCTCAAGGACCTGCCTGATATGTTTGATGATATCCGCAA
>JBKBHF010000036.1:0-44314 GCA_046297695.1 Permianibacter sp.
CGGACGAGCATTCGGCAACTGATGGAGGATGTTCGTTGCTTCCTGGCAAACTGCCAACCCTTTCCCGGCAGCTCTCCGGCGCTGGCGAGACTGTAGGGGATTTCGGATCAGTTATTTAGATTTTGTAAGCTATTGATTTAGATCGGAATTTTGTGGGGAGCCCTCAGGTTCTGACCCCTTTAACCCGAGATCGCCAACGCCAAAGGCATGGAGCTGTCCGCTTACGTCAACGAAGTGCTCAAGCGCGATATCGAGTTGTTCAAGCTGGCGGGCTAACGCTCACCGTTCGACCCGCCGCAAAAACAAAACCCCGCGCATCGGTGCGGTGCGCGGGGTTTTCTCTTCTACTCAATCCATCTTCATTCGTACGGTTACGCTTCGCTAACCGTACCTGCCGCGCTTGGCTTTTTATCAAGCTTCATGGAGGCTACTAGCTGGGCCATCAGCGCCCGCGCTTTTTCCTGCCACACAAGCGGCTGACCTCTCGTGTTATTGATCAAACCAAAACTCACCACAAGATAGCGATCATCTGAAAGTGCTATAGCGTACTCACGCTCCCCAGTGACAGGAGCTGCATACGTCAGCCATGTGCGCTTATTGATCTCAATTTCTTCAAATGAGATACCGCCACCTGCATAGCCAAGCTTCGCAAGCACAGTGTCGCTCTTGAAGCCGTCGAGAATTCCCAGCTTCAATTGCTCAGGCGTGCTGACACTGCTCCGTGCAGCAAAGGCCAACACCCGCATTTCAAGAACACCGGAAACACTTTTGAAAAGCAAACCGTCCTTATATGTCCAGTTCAACTTCAGCGCTGTAACGCCAACTCCTGAGCTCTTGAACAGTTCATTGTCGCGCAATGAAATAACAGGATGATGCTGGGCAAACTCCCGATCCGGCACCACTGGCGATGTAATCGAAAACATCTTGTCGTCCAGCATAACCTCATAGGTCATTGACTTCGTCATGTTCAAATCCATGGCCATTGCTTCTAAACCACCAACAGCGCCCAACTGGAGCGCACACATAAGAAAAATGACAGCAATCCGTTTCATGGCCCTCTCCTTATTGCATGTTCGGCAGAGTGTGGGGACTGCGTTCTGGTCCGCCCCAGATAACAAAGGGAACAGCCAAAATAGAGCCAACAATCTTGAACGGATTGGCTGTGTTCAATCCGGCAATGTTCGGCACCGGATCAAAGGGATGATCGTGATACCCCCTGCCAATCAAGCCAACCCCAGCGCGACTCAAGATACCGTTCGTGACCCAGCGATTGTTTCCACCTGCATGGAAACTCACCCGCATGTTGGACAGGCTGCCGCCCGCCACCCGAACCGCTTCACTGAAGATGATGCCGCCTTGACTGTGCGCTACCCAGCTAACACTGCGTCCGCTCGCCTGCGTGGCAGTCAACACGCCAGAGCGATTAAAGGGGTCAGAGCCCTTTTCTCTTGTATCGGCTGGCGCACGCAGCATGCCGGCCAAACCACCTTGGCGTTAGCCTCCACTCACGCGGAGCAAAGCGACGTGCGGGGCTGGATAGGCGAAATCCATGCACTTTTACACACCGTGAAACGCACTGCGGCGCAGTTGAGTCGCGCCGAACGCCGGGAGCGGTTGGCGGCCTGCCTCATCGCGCGATTACATGCCGCCAAGCGCTTTGTTTTACCTCCCTGGCCGCCTCAGCTCGAACTCGCGGCGACGGGGTAACTGCGGAATTTAGGATCATTGCGGCCAAAATCTAGCGACCCGAATACTCCCGTTTGGCTTCCCGCACTTTCTCTTCGTATTCGGTTTCCGAGATCTTGCCGGCGCGGTAGGCCTGTTTCAGGTCCCGGATCTTCGCTTCATAGTCCAGCTCCAGCTGGTTGACGATGCGCCGGTATTCGGCCTTATCGATCTGGCCGGCTCGGTAGGCCGCTTTGGCACTGGTGACCGACCACACCGGCGCTGGCGCCGGTTTCACAGTTGTCGGTGCCGGCGGTTTCTGGGTGACGGGCTCGCTGGTGGCGGTGGCTGGCGGTTTGCTCGTCGCCGTTGTGTTGCCAATGGCGGACCCGATCGATGCCTGGCTGTTGGGTTTGGGTTCAGGTTCTGCTTTGGTCTTTTCGGCAACGTTATAAGCATTTTCAATGCTTTTCGCTGCAGAAGGCCGCTCGATAGACGCTGCTACTTCGGCATTCTTGGGGCTGGCGTCGGTCGCCGCATGCGACACGTTCTTGTCGCGGGGAATCTCGATAACCGGACTTTCATTACTGACTAAACCGGCATCCGCCGCTGGGGCGCTGGATGCCGGGGTCGTCTCGACAAGGGCTGGCGCGTCGCTGCCGTACCAACGCACGGCGATGGTGGCGAGTGCGACGCCGCCGATCAGCACCAGCCCCAGCAGCAGATAGCGGCTGGCTGGTCGGTCGCTTGGCAGGCGGAACGAGTGGGTTCGATCCGGTACCCGCTGGTGCATGCCGCCGTAAGGAAACAGCAGTTCATTACCTTGTTCGGGCGGCAGCTGGTTTTGCGGCACCAAGCGGTGCGTAGCAAAGCGCGGGATGCTGTACAGCCGCACCGCCTGCGGAATGCCGGCAAGCTCACGGAAGCCGACTTCTTGCGCCGGTACTTCGGCCTTGTTCATTGCCATGTAGACGGCTTCGGACAGGTAAATCTCGTCGGCCGGGGTCACGCCTTCGATGCGCGAGGCGACATTGACCGGCTCACCGAAAATATCCTTTTTGGTCACCCGCACTTCGCCCAGATTCGCCGCCACCCGGATATGGATCTTCTCGGTGTCGGCAGCGTGCAGGTTGTGGGCATGCATGGCGTCCTGTAGCGCCATCGAACAGAGCATGGCGTCGGTCGGCGAACGGAACGTGATCAGCAGGGCATCACCGATGCTTTTGACGACATTGCCCTTGAAGCGCCGGATCAGCGGCAACAGGGTCTTCTCGAAGGTCTGCAGCAGGTTGGCATTTTCCAGCCGCGATTGCCGGCTGGTGGTCGCGGTAAAGCCGGCAATATCAACGAACAGGATCGTCAGGTTTTCGGTGCGGATGTCCATGCCGGGCGGGGTCCTTGGCTAGCGGAGTGGCGGCGGCGAGTGGCCCAGTATAGCGCCGGTACTTGGTGTCCGGCGTCCGGCCACCGGTGTCGGTAGCCGCATCGGTGCCTGTTGACGGACCATGGCCGCGCCCGGGTTCGCATCAAGCCGGTCGAGGCGGCTGGGCCGAGCGTCGTCCAGGTTGTCGTTCAGGCCCGCTTGGCGCCGCGATCCGTCGCCGCCATTTTGTTGGCCAGTGCACAAAACGAAACATTCGTGGTGCCGGCGCGATCGGAGCGCAAACCAGAGTCGCGCAACAAATTCTTGGCAAATTTCTGCATCAGCACAGCACGAAAATCCCAATCGCCAGCACCCGTACAAACGGCAACGATGATCGTCACCAGAATGTGATGCAATGGCATAGAAACCCTGCTGTGTGCGGCAGTTTTCGTCGACATGATTGCATGCAATTATTCTGAACCAACGTGCGCGGCGAGTAAGAATCTGGCGCACTTTTTTGCAGAAGGCAGGGAGAAGCAAACATGAAATGGCAAATGCTGGCGCTCGCCGGCACGTTCTTGCTTGGCAGCAATGACAGTCAGGCACTCGATCTGTGGATTGACAACATCTACGTCACCCAAGCCACACAAACCTACAACAAATCCGTTCCGCTCGTGGCGCAGCGGCGCGGTCTGGTGCGCATTTTCACGCGCGCAGATCAGGCAAACAATGCCGCGCCGCAGGTGCGGCTCGATCTCTACTACAACGGCGTTTACAGCAAGAGCGTCCGGCTCAATGCCGACAATGGCTTTAACGGTGTGCCGACGGTGGTGGACAGCCGCAACTACACGTACTCGCACGACTACTTTCTCGACGCGGCCGATATCCGGCCTGGTCTGCAATTACACGCTGAGGTGGACCCTGATACCGTTTATCCGCAAAGCGATTATCTGAACGATGTCTGGCCGCAGGGCGCCCGACGTAGCGACTACTCCATCGATGTCAGCAAACTGAAGCGGGAAAATGTCTGGACCGCGCCAACCTATCGCGCGATGTTGGTGCCGCTGCACACCAGCAACGGGTTGGTTGGCGACGTCAACACCAGCAACACCGAGAGCTATGTCGACTATCTGCGCCGGGTGTTGCCGGTGCCGGAAGCGCTCGATGTGCGCGTGCGTAGCCCGTATTACTTCAATGGCACGCCGGGGCCAAATTACGATTACCAATGGACCCGTGTGCTCAATGAAATGGACGCGCTGCGTTATGCCGAAAACCAGCCGACCCGGCATTACTACGCGGTGTTGAAGCCGTATTACAACGGCGGCGGTTCCGGTATGGCGTGGATCGGTGGCTGGTCGGCGGTCGGTGTGGATTGGACCAGCCCAGTCAATGGTGGCAATGGCAACATTACCTGGCGCAGCGGCACTTACGCGCACGAGGTAGGCCACAACCTCGGTTTACGTCATGCGCCCTGCGGTGGTGCTGCCGGCGCCGACCCTTACTTTCCGTATTACAACGGTGGTATCGGCGTGACCGGTTTCGACGTGTTCCGCAATCGCATATTCAATCCGGGCGACAACAATTTCTGGACCGATCTGATGGGCTACTGCGGCTACGACTGGATCAGCGATTACCACTACCGGCGTGCACTGCAATGGCGCAACAACAATGACTGGCTGAATGGCAACAAGATGTCGGCCGCTGCCGAATCGGAGCTGGTCGATCAGCCCGGGCTCATGCCTGCGTCCGGTGAACCAATGCCATCAGATGAAGAAAAAACTTACGCCGCCGCGACGGAGGACAGTTTGCTGATCTGGGGCCGCATCGAACACGGCCGAGTCGTGCTGGAACCGGCCTTCCGGGTAAAGGGCGCGCCAACGCCGGCACCGGCGCACAGCGACTACCAGCTGCAGGCGCTTGATCAAAACGGTCGGGTCATGGCCCAGCAAGCGTTTGTGGTTTATCAAAGCGATCACGGTAACGAGTCTGGTTTTGCCTTCCGGATGCAACTGCCCAAACCGGCGCGCACGGCAGGCAAAACCGGCCGCGTGGCGCCGGAGTTCAGCGAGTTGCGCGTGTTGCAACACGGCACACCGGTCGTCAGCGCGCGCAGCCAAGTCGCGCTCACCACCAGCAAAACCATGCGCCCAGCCAGCTTGACCAAGAGTGCGGGCAAACGCGTACTGCAATGGGACGCGCAAACCTACCCGGTGGCTTTGGTACGCAATGCCGACACCGGCGAAGTGCTGAGCTTTGCCCGCGACGGTCGCCTGGAACTGCCGGCATCAGCCGCGAAAACCCTCGATGTGCAATTCGGCGATGGCATCGGCAGCCGCCGTCAGCAGTTCAGGATGCGTTAATCCGGCACGACTTCGATCCGGTGCGGTGCGCACAGCATCGCGCCGGATCGAGGCGGCCGGTCTGTACTTCGGTTGGTACGGGCACAGGCCGGCCGCCATTTGCTGCTGGTGTTTGTGCCATCACTGGCGCTAGGCTGCGAGCATCGCCCACTCACCCGTTTCATCATGACTGCTGATCGCATTGTCATCCAGGTGACCGATGGTATCGCCACCGTCACGCTGAACCGGCCGGACAAGCGCAATGCGCTCGACCTGGCCATGTTCCAAGCCATCGCCCGCGTGATTCGCCAACTCAAGCGTGACCGCCACGTACGTGCGATCATCCTGCGCGGTGAGGGCGAGGATTTCTGCTCCGGCCTCGATATCAAGTCAGTACTCGGCAATCCATTGCACGGGCTCAAACTGTTGTGGAAGTGGCTGCCCGGCAACGCCAATCTGGCCCAGCGGGTGTCGGTCGGCTGGCGCCGGCTGCCGGTGCCGGTGATCGCCGCGATCCACGGCCGCTGCTGGGGCGGTGGCCTGCAGATCGCACTCGGTGCCGATTACCGTATCGCGACGCCGGACGCGTCGCTTTCAATCATGGAAGCGAAGTGGGGCATCATCCCGGACATGGGCGGCACGCTCGCTTTGCGCGAATTGTTGCCGGTGGATGTGGCCTTGCGGCTCGCAAGCACGGCAGAACTGCTGAACGGCAACGAGGCGCTTCAGCTGGGTCTGCTGACTGCAATCAACGACGATCCGTACGCCGCCGCCCAGACACTCGCCGCCAGCTTTGTCGCCCGCTCACCGGACAGTGTCGCTGCCGCCAAACGGCTCTACCATCAAGCCTGGTCGCCGCGCGATCGCGCTGTGCTCGCGCGCGAAACGCTACTGCAATGGCGCCTGCTGCTCGGCGCCAATCAGAAAATCGCCGTGCAACGGGCCAAAGCGCAAGCGGAAAGCCAGCCGGAGAAACCGTACCGACCGCGTGGCCGCTGGTAACAGCAGAGCGTTTTTTCAGGCACGAGCCTGCTCGCGAAGCATTTATTTGCCGATCCGGTCCCGCTGCACTGGAAACGTGCTCGGGTTCACGGGGACTTGCATTCATACATTTTCTGATTTGCGAAGGGCGCGGCTAACGGTGGCCTAATGAATATCGAAGGGCATGAATATGCGGTCACACCACGGATAGCAGGATAAAATGCGTGGCCGTCGCCAACCGGTTGCCGATGCCGATGGTCGCCATGCGAGATTGCCAGCAGTCGCTGCCGGTGATCGGATCGCGAGCTGTCAGCGCAGTCGGCCAGCTGCAAACCGGTGTCTGATCCGGGTCGGCTGTGGGAAAATGCCGGCGTTTCCCTTTCCCGGCATCCCCAGCACATGCAAGCGCCGCCTCCTCGTTCTGTTGCCATCATCGGCGCCGGTCCGGCCGGGCTGATGGCGGCCGAGCGGCTGGCTGAGGCCGGTCTGGCGGTGACCGTGTTTGACGCGATGCCGTCGGTCGGCCGCAAGTTTCTGCTCGCCGGCATTGGCGGCATGAACATCACTCACTCGGAAAACCTGCCCGATTTCATTTCCCGTTACGGCGACGCCGCCGGTCAGGTCGGTGACTGGCTCGAGCGCTTCTCGCCGGATGATCTGCGCGCCTGGATCCACGGCCTTGGCATCGAAACCTTTGTCGGCAGCTCGGGCCGGGTGTTTCCGAAAGACATGAAAGCGGCGCCGCTGCTGCGCGCCTGGCTGCAGCGTTTGCGCACGCTCGGCGTGCAGTTTGCGCCGCGCCAGCGCTGGCTCGGATTTGCCGAAACGGAAACCGGAGGCGAGCACGATTTGCGCTTGCGACTGGCGACACCGCAAGGCGAGCAGCAACACGATTGCGACGCCGTGGTGCTGGCGCTTGGCGGTGCCAGCTGGCCCAAGCTCGGCAGCGATGGCAGCTGGCAAAGCGTGCTGGCGGCGCATGGCGTTGCCATTGCGCCGCTGCGCCCGGCCAACTGCGGTTTCGATATCGGCTGGTCGTCGATCTTTGCCGAAAAATTTGCCGGCGAACCGCTGAAACCGGTCATTGCCGACTTCACCGATCAGCGCGGTCGGCACTGGCACAAGCAGGGCGAAGCGATGATCACCGCCACCGGCATCGAAGGCGGTTTGATCTACGCCATCTCGGCGCCGCTGCGCGATGCCATCGAGCAAACCGGCAGCGCAACGCTGACGCTGGATCTGTTGCCCGGGCGTGACGAAAAACGTCTGCTCGCCGAGCTGAACAAACCGCGCGGCAGCAAATCGCTGGCGGCGCATCTGCAAAGTCGCGCCGGTGTTACGGGTGCGCGCGCCGGCCTGCTGCGCGAAGTACTCAGCAAAGAGCAGATGAATGACATGGCGCTGGTCGCCAAAACCCTGAAAGCGCTGCCGCTAAAATTGAAAGCACCACGGCCGATCGCCGAAGTGATCAGCAGCGCCGGCGGTGTCCGCTTCGATGCCATGACCGAGCAGCTGATGTTGAACAAACTGCCCGGCGTGTTTTGCGCTGGCGAAATGCTCGACTGGGAAGCGCCAACTGGCGGTTATCTGCTGACCGCTTGTTTTGCCAGTGGCCGGGTCGCGGCCCAGGGCGTGCTCGGTTATCTGGCGCAACAGTCGAGATCGGAGCCGTCGTGATCGAACAGCAATTGCGCGAACTGCTCGCCGACGAGCTGCCGAAACGCGGGCTCAGTCATTTTGGTTTGACGCCGCTGATCCGGCCGCTCAGTTTCGATCTGTACCGCGACTGGCTCGACGCGGGTTACCACGGCGACATGCAGTATCTGGTCGAGCACGCACCGATCAAAGAAGAGCCGCGCCGGCAATGGCCGCGCGTGCACAGCGCGCTGGTGTTCGCGATGCCGTATCACCCGCATCCGGAGCCGTTCGAAAGCTGGCCACTGAAGCAGGCGCGGGTCAGCCTGTACGCGCAAGGGGTCGATTACCATTTCTGGTTTCGCGACCGCCTGCGCGAAATCGCGGCACTGTTGCAGCAGCAGTTTCCGCAGGAAGAATTTCTCTGTTTCACCGATTCGAGCCCGGTGCTGGAACGCGATCTGGCCCGCCGCGCCGGCATTGGTTGGGTCGGCAAAAACACCTGCATCATCCATCCGCAGAAAGGCAGCCTGTTCTTTCTCGGCGAGATCTACAGCTCACTGAATCTGCAGCCGAATCCGCAACCGATCACCAACACATTGATGCCGGACTATTGCGGCAGCTGCACCCGCTGCCTCGATATCTGCCCCACGCAAGCCATCATCGAGCCGCGCAAACTCGATGCCCGCCGCTGCATTTCCTACCTCAATATCGAGTCGCGCAAGCTGGCGCCAGAGGAACTGCGCGATGGCATCGGCGACTGGTTGTTCGGCTGCGATCTCTGCCAGACGGTCTGTCCGTGGAACCAGAAGCTGTTCAACCACACGCTCGATGTTTCCTTGCAGCAGCCGCTGAACGAAAGTCAGCAGCAAGACCTGATCGACGACCTGCGCTACCTGCTGACCGCCTCCGGCAAACGGCTGGAAAAGGACTTTCACGGCACCCCGCTGGCCCGGGCCGGCAGCTTCGGCCTGAAGCGCAATGCCTTGGTCGTTGTCGGCAACCGCAAGCTGGTCGCGCTGAAGCCCGAGGTTGCCGCGCTGACTGGCCATGACCGGCTCGGCGAGCTGGCGCAGTGGGCGCTGCAGCAGCTCGGCTAAAGCCGACCCTTTACAGTGGTCGTCAAAAAAATTTACATACAAGAAAAATAACTGACGCCAGGAAGCACCTAAAACAGTGATTTAATTAAAGAATTTTCTGGACCGACCAATGGCCCGGCTATTGCTTGTACAAGTTGCACATTAACTACCCAAACAGGATGGGGTCATGTCTTTCCCGAAAGTTGTTGTCGCTGGCTTGGCTTTGGTCGCCGCTCAGGCCCAGGCTGGCTTGTTGAACTTTGGTGATGTCGTACAAGTGGGCAATCAGTCAGGTTCGGTGTTCACGCCGAGCCCGGTCGCCGGCGATGCCAATGGTTGGTATCTGAACACCGGTATTGTCGTCGGCAGCAGCTCGCGCTCGGTCTATGCCGGTCAGTACGTCATGGACTATTCCCATGATCTGAGTGCTGGCGCCACGACCTGGCAGCAGTTCTACAGCTTCTGCCTGGAGCCGGACGTCAATCTGCAGAGCTTCTCGAACCCCTACACTGTGACCGGCCTGTCGGCCGCCGGCTATGACGCCGATGCCATCAGCGAGCTGTGGGGTCGTTACTACGGCAGCATCAACAACGATCTGAGCGCTGCGGCATTCCAGATCGCCCTGTGGGAACTGGCCTTCGAATCGGCCAGCAGCACCAGCCTGAGCGCTGGCGCTTTCCGGCTTAGCAGCACCGCCGGTGCGTACTCGCTGGCCAGCAGCTGGCTCGCGAGCCTCGACGGCACAGGCCCGCGCGCCTACAACCTCGCCGTGCTGGTCGACAACCAAGGCGACAAGTACGACCGCCAGGACCTGATCGTCCAGATCCCGGTCCCGGTGCCGGCCACCGTTGCCCTGTTCGGTCTGGGTCTGGTAGGGCTGGCGGCCAGCCGTCGCAGCCGCCGCTGAGTCGGATGGTCATCAGACCGATCTGGATTTGCGGAACCAACAAAAAAGCGCCTTCAGGGCGCTTTTTTGTTTTCGGAAACAACGTGACGACTGGCCTTTTTCCAAATTTATCGCCACTTTACCGTTATTTCGAAGCAATTAGCGGCAAGTTGGCCGCCAATACCGCAGCGGCACGAGCTGAAAAGAAAAAACCACGCCGGCTCAGACGAGGATGGCCGGCGTGGTGAAAACCGCAGGAGAGTGGTTCCAGCACATTAATGATAATCATTCTCATTACATGGCGCAAGCGAAGTTTGCATGTTGTTGCTTCGAACGATCGATGCGGCTGCTGCCAGAGGCTGTGGCCGCGTCGGGCACAACGGTCGTCGGCCAAAGGCGTGTCGATGCGCTGGGTCGTCGCGGCCGGTTGTCCTCCGTGCGCAGCGGCTCCCGGTCGCGGGTCGGCCACCTGGGATGGTGATGTCGGAAGCATGATCGCGCTTGCCGGGTCGGGTCATGCTGATTGGTTCCGCTCGGGCTGCTGCACTGGACGATGCGTCTGACAGGCCCATCGTTTGCGTTTGCGCAAAGCCATGCCGGCACGCCATCGCGACAATCAGTCGCGGCAGTCGCCAGCGGACTCGTTGCCGTGCGAACGCGCAAACTGAAAACGATAATCAGCGCTCCGGCGTGCGGCAGGTGCCGGAGCGGCACTGGCAAGCTGGAGACAGCCGTGCGCGCGAACGGTCAGGCGACAGCTTGCGCAAAGGCGAGCCGTTGATGCGCAATGGCCGCGGCAGCACCGCTTCGCAAGCACCGAAATGCACAGGCACGGAAGGGGCTCGGCATTAAGCTCCTGGCATCGTGACAAGACCCGTGCACCACGATAGAACCCGCTGCGCTGACGGGCTCGTGCCAGCACCGCCTGTCATTCATTTTGCAAACCCACCCGAGCTATCTGGCCCATGTCTGTATTGATGGATCGTCGAACCGATATCGCCGTGATTGGCAGCGGCATTGTCGGTCTGTGCTGCGCGCATTATCTGCAACAGCAAGGTGAACAGGTGCTGGTGCTCGACGCCAACGGCCCGGCCGCCGGCGCGTCGTTCGGCAATGCCGGTTCGATCTCGGTGGGCAATCTGATGCCGCAAGCGACACCAGGGATTGTTGGCAAAGCGCTGCGCATGCTTGCCGACCCACTGGCGCCGCTGAAACTCGATTGGTCGCGCCTGCCGAGTTACAGCGGTTGGTTGCTGCGTTTTCTGCTGGCCAGTCGACCGAAACAAATCCTGCCGATCATCGATGCGCTGCACGCCATCAACCACGCGAGCCGGAGCTGCTGGTTACAGCTTGCCGAGGCGATAGGTGCCAACGATCTGCTGGCGCAGAGCGGCTATCTGCACGTGTACAGCGAAGAGGCGAGTTTTGCCGACGCGGCCTGGGAGCGGGAGTTGATGCAGGCGCGCGGCGTCGCGTTCTCGGTGTTGGACCAGCAAGCGTTGCGGGAGCTGGAGCCACAGATCGGCGCCGGCTTTGTCCGCGCGGTGTTTCAGCACGAGGCGCTGGCCATGCGCGACCCGGCCGATTTCTGTTTGCGGCTGGCGCAGGATCTGCAGCAGCGTGGTGTGGCGTATCAGCGCGCGGCAGTCACGGCCATTACCCGCGTCGGCGCTGGCTATCGGCTCGATTCCGACCACGGCCGCATCCATGCCGCGCGCGTGGTGATCGCCGCCGGCGCCTGGAGCAATCGTTTGCTGCGTGCATTTGATGTGCGCCTGCCGTTGATCCCGGCGCGCGGTTATCACCTGATGTTCGCGCCCGGCGCGGAGATCGTGCACCGACCGACGCTGTGGGCCGAGCGCTACATGGTGATCACACCGATGCAGCATGGCATCCGGATGACCAGCATCAAGGAATTGACCGCGCTCGATGGCGAGCCACATTACCACCTGATCCGCCGGCTGCTGCCGGAAGCGCGCAAACGATTTCCGGGCTTGCCGGCCGATTATCAGGCCGAGTGGAGCGGCTACCGGCCATGCACGCCAGACTCGCTACCGATCATCGATCAATTGCCGGATGCGCAGATTTTTCTCGCGTTTGGCCACGGCCATCTCGGCCTGACCCAGGCGCCGATCACCGGTGCCTTGATTGCCCAGCGGATGACCGGCACGGCACCAACGATTGCATTGACGCCGTATCGCTGGGACCGGTTCTGATCAACGTGTCGACGCACTCCTGGGCGTGGGCCCGATCCAGCAGCATGGTCAGTTGCCGCTTCAGCGGTTGCAGGAAGCGCGCGGCCAACACGAAACCGGTGACGCCGCCGACCGCATGGCCCAGCACATTGACGCCGGAGCTTTCGTCAAACGGGCCGTGGCGGTCAGCTGCAGCACGTGATAACCGCGCCACTGCGGGTTGATTTCGCCAACGGGATCGCGGGTCTGGCGCTGCAAGGCTTTGCTGAATTCGATACCGCGATCGGTGTCGCAGCAATGGCCGATGGCGTCGGTCACCTTGTCGGCTTTGACCTCGACCCGCCAGTGGATCAGCAGCATCAGGATCACCAGCACAAACGTTGCCAGGCGCGCGACGAGGTCTTGTAGGCAAACTCCGGCGGCAGGATGAACAACGGCAGTCCTCGGCGATCACCGCAGCGCAGTTTCGCATGCAGCGGAAACTCGCGCTATATTTCGCCCCAGCCGGCCTCGCCCGGTGTCTACAAACGTTTGTGAATGGAGATCATGACCATGGCAAAAGCAGTGAAGAAAAAAGCCGCCAAGAAGACCCGGCGTGCGGTCAAGCTGACCCCCGAACAGCGTGCCGAAAAAGCCCGTGCCAAGCGGCTGGCGGCGGCCAAGAAAAAGCTGGCAGCGATGAGGGCCAAACAGGCCAAGCAGCTGGCCAAGTTCAAGGCCAAGCAGGAAAAGGAACTCGCCAAGTTCGAGGCCAAGACGATGGCGGCGGTGGACAAGCCGAAGCGCAAGCGCCGCAAGCGCAAAGTCGCGGTGGCGGCCTGAGCCGCGCTGCCCCTGCAGCTCAACAAAAAGCCCGGCAATGCCGGGCTTTTTGTTGTTGCCGAAAATGGCGGCAGCTCAGTAACCGCTGACATCCAGTCGGCCATTGCTGCTGACTTTGCCGTTGCACGATGCGGTCGGCACGGCGCTACCGAGAATGGCGTTCTTCACCTGCAGGTGAGTCGCGGACGGATGCAGCGCCTTGTACAGTGCAGCGGCGCCGGACACATGCGGCGTTGCCATCGAGGTGCCGCTGTAGCTGGCGTAGCCCGAGACGACTTTGCCTTTCGACGACTTCGGCACGGTCGACATGATCGCCGAGCCCGGCGCGCAGATATCGACGGTGCTGGCGCCGTAGCTGGAGAACGAGCTCATCGCGCCGGTGTTGGTGATCGACGCGACGCCGATGACATTGTCATTCGGGTACTCGGCCGGGTAGCAGCTCGAACCGGAATCGCAGTCGTAAGCGTCGTTGCCGGCTGCGGCGATGAACAGAATGCCG
This sequence comes from Permianibacter sp., assembly GCA_046297695.1. Lineage (GTDB taxonomy): Bacteria > Pseudomonadota > Gammaproteobacteria > Enterobacterales > Permianibacteraceae > Permianibacter. The sequence continues at coordinate 13,465 of JBKBHF010000036.1, forward strand.
GCATTGTTGGCGCGCTCGATGGCCTCTTCCAGTGCTTGCGAATAACCGCCACCGCCCCAGCTGTTGCTGGTGGCAACCAGATTCAGGTTGTGCCGGGTCTTCATGTCGGTGAAGTAATCAACGGCCTTGATCGCATTGGCGGTGCTGCCACCACGGCGGCCAAGGAACTTGGCGTTCATCAGCTTGACGCTCCAGCAGACGCCGGCAACGCCCCTGCCGTTGCCACCGACCGCGCCGATGGTACCGGCGACGTGGGTGCCGTGATCATCGCCTGCGCCGTCGAACACGCTGTTGTTGTTGCCGTCGAAATCCCAGCCGTAAACATCATCGACGTAACCGTTGCCGTCGTTGTCGATGCCATCGCCGGCGATTTCACCCGGATTGGTCGCGGCGTTGGCGGCCAGATCTTCGTGTGTGTACATGTAGCCTTCGTCGATGATGCCGACGTAGACGTTGCCGCAATCGGTCTGGCTCAGCCACTTTTCACCGGCTTGCGAGCCCCACTGATTGGCCGGGCTGGTGGCGTTGCCATACATGCCCCAGAGCGAACCGTTGGTGTAATAAGTGTCGTTGGCAACGGCGGCGTGTTGGTAAATCCAGTTCGGCTCGGCGAATGCGACCGCCGGATCCGCTTCCAGCTCCTTGATCGCCTGCGCCAATGACTTGCCGACCGGTACCTGCACCAGGTGCAGATCGCCGCGACCGTCCTGACGCTGGTGGCCACGCATCAACACCTCGGTTTCGCTGGCACCGGCGCGGCCGAGCGCACGACCGCGCTGGCTTTCGCTGACGCCGTACTTGTATTGCACGATCAGCTCGTCGGCGACGTGGGCGCGGCCGGCTTTCAAGCCTGCCATCACCTTGGCCGTGTGCTCACCGGCGACGACCTGGGTAGCTGCCAGTGCCAGCGTGACCGCCAGCGCAATACGGTTGATTTGTTGCATGTCGACTCCCTCTGTCCATCGTTCTTGTTTGCGCTCGTGAGTGGCGCTGTAGCCGCGTCTCCATACCGGATGTCCGCTCCTTGACCGGCACATCCGACAACTGCGTTGCTCGGGCTGTAAAGAAGAACATACACCCTGTGTAAATTCTTGTGGACTGACCAATTTTTAGCCGCCTGAACGGGGAAATGGCTGAATTACGGTCAGTTTGTCTGTTTGCCCAATTCGTCAGGGCTGGAAAAAAGGGGCTTGCCAAGTGACTACTGTGCGATCTACAGTATTTCTCACATGCTGTGTGATGCACAGTGTATGAGACACAGCAGTAACCCACGGAACAGGACCATTCCCATGGAACCCGATCTGTTTGAAAAGCTCCGGCTGGAGCTGCGCCGCGGCAGCCTGACGCTGGCCGTGCTGGTCGCGCTGCAGCACGAGCACTACGGCTACACGCTGCGCAAAACCCTGGCCGAGCAGGGCCTCGATATCGACGAGGGCACGCTCTACCCGCTGCTGCGCCGGCTCGAGGCCCAGGGCCTCTTGGTCAGCGAATGGCGTGAAGAAGACAAGCGCAACAAACGCTTCTACCGGCTGGCCGATGACGGCCGGCCGGTGCTGGCCCAGTTGCTGGCCGAATGGCGCGCGCTCGATGCCGCGCTGGACCGCATCCACCGCGATGCCGCGCAAATCGCCACATCGAATTGAGCAGGACAAGGAGGCACATCATGGAACTGGTAGAACGCTATCTGCACGCGGTCGGCAATTACCTGCCGAAGGCGCAGGCGGCCGACATCACCGCCGAACTGAAAGACAGCCTGCTGTCGAAAATCGAAGAGCAGGAAAACTGCAACGGCCGCGCGCTCACTGACGACGAGTTGCGCGCGCTGATCAAAGCCAATGGCCATCCGATGCTGGTTGCCAGCCAGTACCTGCCGCAACAGCAGCTGATCGGCCCGACCGTGTTTCCCTACTGGTGGTTCAGTCTGCGTCTGGTGCTGATGATCCTCGCCATGGTTCACGTCGTGCTGGTCGGGATCGCGGCGGTCACCAGCGGCAATCCGATCCAGGCCATCCTCCATGGCCTGTTCGAATTCGCCGGCACCGCGCTGATTTACGCGGCCGTCCTGACGCTGATCTTCACCCTGCTCGAACGCCAGCAGGTGCGCTTTTGTCTCTTCAACAACTGGCAACCGGAAAAGCTGGCGCCGGTCAAGGACAGCTTGCAGATCCCGCGCTGCGAAAGCGGTTTCGAGCTGGTGGTCAGTGCGGTATTCATCAGCTGGTGGGTCGGTTTGATCAGTTTCCCGACCGCGATCTTCCACGACGGCGTTGCACTGCCATTCAAACTGTCAGCCGCCTGGCAACCGTACTGGTGGGGCATTCTGCTGCTCGCGGTCATGGACCTCGTACTCGCCGCCGCCAACTGGCTGCGCCCGTACTGGAAATGGGATCGGCTGCTGCTGCGCATGCTGCTCAATGTCATCAGTCTGGTGCTGGTCTATACGCTGTTCCAGCAAGACGAACTGGTCGTGCTTGCCAATGCCGCTGCCGAAGGGGAGCCGGCGAAAATCGTCGGTTACATCAACCAGGCGGTGCACGGTGTGCTGGTGTTCATTGGTGTCGTCGCGCTGATCGAACTGGGCCAGGATGCGCGGCGGTTATTAGTAATGCGTTGACTCGGTAATGGACCGGAAGACGAGTTCGTCCGGTCACTCTGTATCAATAAGTAGGTACATAAGTACAAACTGAGACGGAACCACAACAAGCGACCTGCTAGTTATGGCGCCACCTGTCCCGATGCATCGCATGCGTCAGTCGACGCGCGGTTGATGATGGACCGGCAGGAACGAACTCCGGCAGACGCTATGGGGTGTTCTGGTTGTGTTCTGCCCCTGGTGCCGGTAACCCATCAACAGGGAGCATCATTCGATGAAAACCACCGTCACGGCGAGTCGTGCTCGTCGACTCATCGGCCTACGTTTGAGCTTTGTCGCCATCAGTCTTGCCGGATTCAGCCAGTTTGCCGACGCCGCCGACCCGAGGCTGCAACTCGACCGACTGAGCCATGAACAGTCGGTCGCGGCCGTACAACTGCAGGGGCTGCGCGTGCTGCAGCTGGATCCGGCCGGCGTTCCCACTCGTCTCGAAGCCAACCTCGGCTTGTTGCGTGCCGATCCTGCCCTGCACCAAGCCGATCTGACGGCGTTGAAAGCCCGGTTGGCACCCCTGCTGAAAATGCAGGGCAACGAAGATTGGCAGAGCCAGCGCACGGACTCCGATGGTCTTGGCAACGCCCACCACCGCTACCGACAAACGATTGACGGGCTCGATGTCATTGGGGGCGAGTTAATCTTTCATACCGGCAAAGACGGACGGGTCACTGGCATCACGACTCATTTCCTGCCGGGTGGTGGTCTAAGCAAGCAGGGTAAGCTGAGTGCCCGGCAAGCCTTGCTGGCTTACCAAGCCGTTGGTGGTGATGATGCAAAAGTCCGTGCGATGACACCAGCCAGACAAGTGTATTTCCGGGCGGCAGACGGTGCTGGACATCTTGCTTGGGAGTTGACTGTCAAAGGTTTGATCGGTGACATCGATTGTCAGATCCCGATTCAACAAATTGTGCTTGATGCCAACACCGGGGAGCTGTTGCAACGAAATCCACTGGTGCGCCCGGGTCTTTACCGCGAGGTTTACTCGATGTCGTACTACCCCGGTAACCCACCGTGTGAGCCCTCTTACTGGGACACTTGGCTGGTGGCCAAGGAGGGAGACAATCCGACCAGCCCTTTGATTGCTTCCGCCTATCACAAGAGCAAAAACGCCTACGACAGTTTGCTGGCGCTGGGACGGGATTCCTGGAATGGCGCTGGTGCCAAGATGATTGCCAGAGTTATCAACGGGGCAAACTACAACAACGCCTATTGGTATAACGGTGAGATCACGTTGGGCGACGGCGATGGCGTCAACTGGGGTCACTTTGCCAATGCGACCGACATCATTGGACATGAGTATGGTCATGGCGTGGTTGAAACAACTGCAGGCTTGGTTTACAGCGGTGAGTCCGGGGCGTTGAACGAGTCCTTCGCTGACATTCTTGGTGTTAGTGCAGAACTCAACGCTACCGGGGGGCGATCAACGGCAACACCTGGTTGGTTGGTGAAGCGGCATACACACCGAATGTTGGTGGCGATGCATTGCGATACATGAACAATCCAACCGCTGATGCCGGTCGCTACAGTGATCCGCAATTCTATTCACGTGACTACTACCCGGAGCGCTACACAGGTACAGGCGACAATGGTGGTGTTCATTTCAACTCCGGGATCTCCAACTTGGCGTTCTACTTGTTGTCGCAGGGCGGCAGTCATCCGCGCGGTCGCACCACTGTGGTGGTCCCGGCGCTCGGTCGACAAAAAGCCGAGAACTATTTCTTCCACACGTTGCGCACCCGCTTGCTGTCGAACTCTGGCTTCATCGGTGCCACCGGCATTGCTGAACAGATGGTCGCCTATGCGCAAAGCATCGCTGCACCGAGTGCGGAGGTAAGCGCCATTTGCGCGGCGTGGGCCGCTGTCGGCGTTCCTGGCGGTGCAAGTTGCGGTGTCGGAGAGCCTCCGGGCGGCGGCACCATTCCGACTGCGCCGGCAACGCTGACTGCGCAGAGCGAAATGTGCTACGGCTGGAATATGGTCAGCTGGACTGCGTCGACAGGAGCGACCTCGTACGAGCTGTACAGCTCAACGTCACAAACTAACTTCAACACGGCAGTGCGGATCTATGCCGGATCGAACACTGACACCAGCATCAATGTCAGCGGCACCCGCTATCTGAAAGTGAAGGCTTGTAATGACAGTGGCTGCAGCCCCTTGTCAACCGCAACCGCGCTCGCCAGACGGGTTTCGGCTTGCTATTGAAACCGTGTTGACGGCAGTGTCAAAGGTGACCTAATGAACAGCCTGGGCTTTTGCCCGGGCTGTTTGTCTGCCAGATGTGGCACCCGCTCATTGCGACTCTGTGCGTAGCGATACCTCAATCTCGCCGCGGGCATTGCCATGTGTGGTCACGATGATCGGTTGGCAACAGCACCGACAATCTTCGATGTATTCCTGTTCCAGCTCGCAGCAATCGACGTGCAATTCCAGCTCGGCATTGCAGTAAGGGCAGTTGGCGGTAACGAAGGTTTCGCTTTGCATGGCATCACCGGGTGCGAGTAGCGGTCAGCATTGGTAGCCGGGCAGTTGGGCCTGGCAGATGCGCGCCGATTCCTCGTCGCAGATGGCATTTTTGGCCAGGCAAAAGCGCTGCAGCAGAACGCCGTTGTTTGCGGCTTTCTGGCAGCGGCAGACGCCGGGCGGACCTTCGCCGGCAAATTGTTCCAGCGTATGTACGCGCGCCTCCAGTTGCTCAATCTGCGCACTTTGCTGCTGCTGCTGATGCTGCAGATCTTCGCTCTTGCTGTACAGCATGGCGCCGGCACCGATAGTGAAACCGGCGGCGAACGCCAGCACGGTGACGGTGCGTCGCAGCTGCACCAGTGAGCGGCGCCACCAGCCTTGTTCCGCGTCATCTGCCATGGGTTGCTCCGGTCAGGGGTTATCGCTTGCACGCAGCTGCTTGCTGCTGATCTTGTTGTAACTGCGCCACTGCCGGATGACCGGATCGTCCATGATGATCTTCTGCAGATCGCTGGCATGGCTGGCGGCACGCAGATCGGCAAGGATGCGCTCGCGGTTTGGTTCGCTGCTGGCCTGGCCTTGTTGAAACTCGGCATCAAGCATGATCCGGCAAATGGCCCGGTTCAGTTCATAGAACAACCAGCCCTTTTCCTGCCACGGGCCGCGTATTGCAATCGCGGTGCTGAGCTCCTGTTCCGCTTGTGCCCAATCCGGCGGCTCCTTGTCTTTCAGGGCAAAGCCGAGTTGGCCGTGATTCATGTGGAAGCGCTTTTCGCTGTCGCTGTGGATCAGCGCGCGCAACAGTGGAATGGTGCGCGCCATCTTGGCTTTGCTGGCGGGGTCGCGCCAGTTCTCGCTGCGTACCTGCCAGGCCTGATTGAAAATCTGCACGCGCACCGGTCGCGAGGCCTGCAACACCGCTTGATCCAGTTGTGTCTGGGTAATCTCCGGCAGATCCGGACTCGGGTTGAGTTGCCGGTGCATCAGCGCCAGCGCTTCGGCATCGCGCGCCGCCTGTTGCTGCAGCGCATCGAGTTTGCGCTCCGTGCCTTCGGCTTTTTCGGTGGCTTGTTGCACGCGTTGCATCAGCGCGCCGATGGCGGCTTGGTCAGCCATGCGCAGCGCACCGGCCATGAACAAGCGCGTCCACAGATAACCAAACAAAAACCCGAGTATCGTGAAGTAGGCGAGCAAGGCACCGGCGAAAATCTGGCTGTGCGCGGCGCCGCCAAAGCCACGGGCCGCGGCGGCGGTCAGCGCGGCAAACCCTTGCTCGATTTCGCTCAGTTGGGTCAGCCCGACGCCGACCAGGATCTTGGTCAGCCAGTCGGAGATCTGTTCGAGATTGGTGTTGGCGCGGTAATCGATGCGGCGGTTGTCTTTGCTGATCGTGCCCGGCTCGACCGCGGCGTTGCTGTCGTCTTGTTGCTGGGTGCGGGGAATGCCGAACAGGAAGCCGAGAATGCCGCCCGCCAACAGCGCGGCGCCCGCCAGCAGCAGGCCAACGGCGAGGTATTCAACCGCGCTGAGCCAGCCAAGTCCGGTCAAGGCATACAGCGGCAGACTGCCGGCCCCGACCAGCATGGCGTAACCCAATGCCAGCAGCGCGCGCTGGCTCTCGCCTCGTTCCTTTCCGGCCATTGCCCATTCCTCCCCGATGCAGCGGGTGCGGGGGGCGCACTGACGCCCACCGCGGCATGGCCACGACCTCAGACTGTGGACACTGAAGAGTTTAGTTGAGCGCGCGCCGCCTGCCCGACCGGTGCGAACAGGCGTCGGTAGTCACTCGGCGCGAGACCGGTAAGCCGCTTGAACAGGCGCCGGAAAAACGAAGCGTCTTCGTAGCCGGCCTCGCTGCTGATGTCATCGACGGACAGCGCGCTTTGCTCCAGCAGCCGTTTGGCATGTTCGATGCGCAGATTCTGCAGGTACTCGATCAGGCTGACGCCGGTCGCGGCCTTGAACCGGCGCTTCAGGGTCCGTTCCGGCACGCCGCTGTGCGCCACGGTCTGATTGAGGGCGTCGGCGGCGCGAAAATGCTGGCTCAGCCAGTCTTGGCAGCGACGCACCACCGCATCGCCGTGTGGCGGTCGCCGCACCAGCGGCCGATAGGGCAGCTGGCCCTCGCCATGCCACTTCAAAAGATAGACCTGGGCAATGCGCATGGCTTCGCCGGGGCTGCCGTGGCGGGCAATGATGTGCAGCGCCAGATCGTGCCAGGAAGTGGTGCCGCCGGCCGTGACGATGCGGCCGTTGCTGGTGGCGAAGACCAGATTCGGACCCGGGTCGAAACGTACCTTGGGATACCGCCGACGGAATAAATCCTCATAGCCCCAGTGCGAGGTCGCCGGGCAGCCGTCGAGCAGACCGGTTTCGGCCAGCAGTACCGCGCCGGAACAGGCCGAATAGAGACAGCTGCCGGCCTGATAGCAGGTGCGAATCCACGCGATCAGCTCGGGGTAGCGGCCGCCGATGTCTTCGTCCGGACCGAGCCAGATCTCCGGCAGGATCAGGATGGCGGGGGCGGGCGTGTCGGCCACCGCCCGATCCGGCTGCACCGGAATACCGTGACCACAGCGAAACGGCGCGGCCGTCGGCGCGACAATGCGGACCCGAAACAACCGCTGCGGCGTATCGGTCCGGGCCAGGGTCTGCCAGACGCTGCCGGCCGCCGATAGCACATCGACCATGCCGTAAAGCGCCGAACCGGCTGTTTCCGGTAACGCGACGATGGCCACATCCAAGGCTGTTTCCCCGCTCATTGCCAGACCTCCGTACCGGTAACCAAGCCTGCCCTTCATTCCGTGGCACAAAAGGACCGATTTTGACGAAAACACAGATTAGCAGGCCCAAGTCGGCTCCGTATCGTTGCCAGCACGCCAACCGCTGCGTCGCCCGACCCGGTTCGCGCTGACCCCCGTTCTTCAAGGAGCTGCACATGAGCAACACCCATATCGCCGGCAATACCGCCGCCAAAGCCGCCACGATCTGCAATGGCGTCAATGTCGATGCCCTGTTCGCCACCATCGATGCCGTCAAGGCCGACACCGCGATCGCGGCGTTCAAATTCCGGGCCCAGAACCGCTGGCTCGGTGGCGACCGCAACCTGAGCCGCATCGAGGGCTTCTATGGCGCCTGCCAAGAGCAGCTGCACCTGCAGCCATTTGAAATGGAATGCGGCGAACCGCCGGTGCTGCTCGGCAAAGATCTCGGCGCCAATCCGGTCGAATACATTCTCAATGCGCTGGCCGGCTGCCTGACCACCACCATGGTCTACCACGCCGCCGCCCGTGGCATCGTCATCGAGGCGATTGATTCGTCACTGGAAGGCGACCTGGATCTGCGTGGTTTCCTCGGTCTGTCGGAAGACGTGCGCAAGGGCTATCAGCAGATTCGCGTGCGGATGAAAGTAAAAAGCGCTGCGAATTCGGCAACGCTGCGCGAGCTGGCAAAATACTCGCCGGTGTACGACACCGTATCGCGCTCGGTGCCAGTACAGGTCGAAGTGGAAACCTACTGAGCCGGAAAAATCGGGCCCGAAAAACAGACCAGAAAAAAGCCGGGGCATGCCCCGGCTTTTCCATTTATTTTCCGCGCTTACGGCGCCAGCACTATGCCGGCAATCGTATCGGCCAAGCCGTTCAGATCCTGCATGACATGGCGGCGGCGGTTCGACTGGATGGCGATCACCAGACCATCATCGCGGTAGACGCGCAACCAGGTCCGCGAACCGTCCCAGCTGCCGTTCCATTCGGCGATGCGCTGACCTGCAACCGAATTGCCAACCGACCAGCCGAGGCCATGCGTGCGGTTCGGGTTGACCCGGGTCCACAGCCGGTTGTCGCGGGTATCGGCGTCGACGATTTCGGCGTTCAGCACTTTCCAACCAAACTTGGCCAGATCGAGGGTGTTGGTCTCGATACCGCCGCCGAGGATCTTCCAGCTCGAATTGGTGTAGCTGCTTTCGATGTTCGGGTTGTTGACCGGATGCGGCGGGTCAAAGTTGGCGGTGCCCTGCGTGCCGATGGCATCGCGCTCGCGATACGGCGTTGCGCGCAGGCGGTTGCTCGGCAGATTGCTGCTGTCATACATCACGCGCGTGCTGCTGAGACCGTATGGCGTGAACAGTTCATCGCGCAGCAATTGGTTGACCGTGCGGCCGCTGACCTGCTCCAGCACGGCGCCGGCAAAGGTGAAGGCATGGGTGGAATAGTTCCAGTTGTTGCCGGGCGTGCAGCCATTGATGACGCCGCCATTCCAGATGCTCTGCACCGCCGCCATCGCGCTGCTGTAATGCGTGGTCTGATCGCCAATGCTCGGGTTGGTGTTGTAGTGCGGCACACAGCCGAGATGCGACAGCGTTTCGGCGACCGTGTGCTGATGCGCGGCCGGCATGTTGTCCAGGTAACTGGAGGTCTGATCGTCCAGATCCAGATCCATCAGCAGCGGCGTACCGTTGTGCCGGGCCTGGTTCTGTTCGAGCTTGGCGGCCAGCGTGCCGCCATACACTTTGGCGACTGACGCAGCGTTGTACACGGTGGCGGCATGCGCGGTCTTGTTGTCGTTGACATCAGCAAAGCCGAAACCGCGGCGATAGATGGTGCTGCCATTCTGCATCACCACCACCGAGATGCCCGGTAGATTGTTCAGCGTTCGATAGGACGTGATCGCGTTGTCGATCGCGGTCTTGTCGGCATTGCGGAAGCGGCTGTCGTTTTCCTGCCAGACCCCGGCGTAGCGAACCCCGTCATCGGTGTTGTAGCGCTCGAAATCGACCAGCCGGTAACCCTGATCGGTGTAGTCATACCAATAGTTCAGGAAAGTCTGCTGGTCGCGATCGGTGCGGACGGCGTGGGCGAGGTTGCCGTGCTTTTCCCAAATCGCTGCGTAACGCTGGCCGTTCGGCGTGTCATAGGATTCGAAATCGACCACGTGATAACCGGCATCACCGCGGTTGTCGACTTCGGTCTGGTAACTTTCGCGGCTCATGTCGCGCAGCGCCGCCCAGCCGCGACCGTCGCTGTTGTGCTGCCAGATGCTGTTGTAGCGCAGGCCATCGCTGGTGTTGTAGACATCGAGCTCCACCGGCCGCCAACCGGCGTTTTTCTTGCTGGCGAACAGTTCGGCGTATTCGCTCGCGGTCAGGCCGCGGTGCGACGACCAGTTATAGTCTTCCTTGTTTTGTACCCAGATGCCGGCCCAGCGGATCTGGCTGTTGAGCGGGTAGGCTTCGACATCGACCAGCCGCATGCCCTGGCTGGTGTACTGATTCCAGTAGGTGCTGAAATCGGCGCTGGTCAAATCGCGGCGCACGGCCCAGCCACGGCCGTCATTCTTGCGCCAGACCATCGAATACAGCGTGCTGCTGCCGCTCGGGTAGGCGTCGATGTCGGTGAGCAGATAACCGGCGTCGTTGTACTTGGTGAATTCGCTGCTGAATTGCGCGCTGGTCAGGTTGTACTTGAATTGCCAACCGAGGTTTTTCTTGTCCTCGACCAGCGCCGCTTGCGCGGCGCTGCTGACCAGTGTCATCGCGACGACCAGTCGGCCCAGTTGTTTCAATGACTGCCGTGCCGGACGGTAAAGGCTGGCCGGCACCGCGCCGGTGCGCGGTGTTTCTTCCCTGAACATATCCCTCTCCTGTGTTCGGTTTGCCGCCGGCAGGCGGCAACAATGGGCCGATCACGATGGCCCAGTACCAGCCTAATGGTCGGACCGCCATCGGGGAATTTCGAAGATCTGAACAGGGCGTCAGAAAAACTGAACCGGCTTACTCGAACAGCTGGTAATGCCAGGCACAGGGATTTTGTTGCAGCCAGTACCGGGATTCGTTGATCAGGGCGTCGCGCACCGCGCGCAGCGGCGCCGGGTAATAATCGCGGTGGGCAAACTGCAACAGCACCGGCGTTGCCCAGGCCTTGTTGTAGCCTGGCACCAAACGCAAACCCAGATCCGGCGTCAGCATGTGCACCGGTACCACGCCGCGGCCGAGGCCAAGCCGGGCGGCATCGATGATGCCGTAGATGTCGTCGCAGAACCGGCGCCGGATCAGCGCCGGTGCACGCTCATCATGCTGCTGCAGGAACCGCTCGGTGAAATCATCGGCCTGGTTGTGGTCGAGATAGATGTCGTCCTGACGCGGCGGCTCGCTGCGTTCGACCAGTACATTGTGTTCGTGACCGAGCAGGACATGCTCATAACCCGAACGCGGGATCCGATCCTGCGACACCATCAGGTCAACCTGGCCGCGCGCGATCAGCTCCGGCAATTCATACATGTGCGCGACCCGGAAATGCACGTTCAATTCCGGATGCGCCAGTTGCAAGGCCTGCAGCGCCGGCATCAACACCGAACGGGTCACCGAGGAAAAACCGGCAATGGTCAGCGACCCGGCCAGGTGGTGCTGGCTCAGCAAATCGCCGAGCAGTTCTTCTTGCAGCGCATCCATCTGCTGGCCATAGCGCAGCAGCCGCTCACCGGTGTCGGTCAGCGTCACGGTGTTGTTGCTGCGCTCGAACAAGCGGGTTTCGAGCTGGCTTTCGAGCGCGGCTATGCGCTGCGACAGCGCCGACGGTGTGATGCACAGCTGCTCGGCGGCTTTGCCAAAATGCAGCGCCTTGGCGGCGGCAACAAAGGCTTCCAGATTGCGTGAGTGCAGTTCGACTTTCATGTCGGCGTGTTTCCTGTCCCTGTTTCCGTTTTGTATCGAATGCGGTGTGGTAGCGGGCGACAATGCTCGCCGCAAGCATTACTCCCAGGCCACGTCGACCGCATCGCACAGTGTGTGCATGAATTCGCCGGCGGCGCGGTAACGGCTCAGACAGTACTTGCCAAAGCCGGGCTTCAGCGCTTCGGCGCGGTCAAACCCATGTACGGCGATGAAGTCCTTGCGTTTCAGATCCTCGGCGTGCGGGTGATCGTCCGCGAAGCCGCGCGGCATCCGCTGCAGGCTGTCGCCAGCGAGCTGGAAATAGGTTTTGAAAGCGCGCTGCGATTTCGCCCGCTGCCAGGCATTCGGGTTGTCGGCGATGTAATGGCGGATTTGCTTCAGCGCCGCCGGCTCCGGATGCCAGAGGCCGGCGGCGAGAAAACACTCGTCCGGACTCAGGTGCAGATAAAACCCGGGCGCGTGCACATCTTTGCCACTGATGTGACGAAACTGGATGCCGATATTGGTTTTGTACGGCGTTTTGTCATGGCTGAACCGGGTATCACGATACACCCGCATCAGCGAGCCGCCGAGCTTCTTGGCGCTGACCAGAAACTGCGGCGACAGGCTGGCCATCGGCGCCTGCATGCTGGCGATGAAGGCCAGCGCCGGTTCGCGCACATGCTGCTCGTAATCGGCTTTGTGGGCGTCAAACCAGTCGCGCTGGTTGTTGCGCGCCAGCTGGCTCAGAAAGCGAAAGGTTTCGGTGCTGAAGGCCATGCGCCACTCGGGTTGCCAACGCAGAGCGGCCAGCATAACCGAGCAGCGTGGCTTTGGCTTGCCGCCGCGTTGCCGGTGCCGAACACAGACCGGTCAGGGTTGCGGCGCAGGCGGGCACACCGGGTTGCCGCGATCAAACACAATCCGCCAGACACCGGGCGCCTGTTGCTGCCAAATCGACGTGAATCGCGCCACCAGTTTGCCGCTCGGGTCGTAAACCGGCCCGGTGCTGAGCGCCAGCTGGCCGCCGGCTTGTACCTCGACCTGATCCGGCTGCCACGAGAACGGTGCCTGCGCACCAGTGAAATATGCTTGCCAGCCTTCGGCGACCGCGGTCTTGCCGCGCAACGCACCTTGTGGCGACAGGAAGATCGCGTCGTCGGCCAGGAACTCGCGGAACGCCGCGTGATCGCGCGCCGCCATGGTGGCCGCGAAGGCACGCTCGGCTGCCAGCACTTGTGCCTGCAAGCGCGCGTTGTCGGCGTCGAGCGCATTGATGACCGGAGCCTCGACCGCGCCATCTTCAACCGTCGGTCGCTGGGCACAAGCGCTCAGCAGCGCAGCGGTGATGAAGAACACCATCCGTAGTGAAGCGGTGCGACGCATGGCTGGCCCTCGCGAACGAAACGGTGCCGATTACAACCGCATCGGGTGCCTGCAGCCAGCGCACTAATACCGCGGCGCGAGTGCGCAAATTACCGGCGTGCTGAAAGGCCGCCAGAGCGTTACGGTGGCAGCCGTGTCGCGAAAATTGTGGACGGCGGCTATTCCGCCAACTGCCGCGAGGGGGTCACGTCCTTGCCGAGCTGGCCGGCCCAGAACGCCGAGGTGATCTCATTGATGGCGCTGGATTCGGCATTGAGCAGCACCACCAGTCCGGTGCCGCGCTGCTTCGAATACGCCACTTCGGCGACGTAGCCTTTGACCCAGCCGGCGTGCAGATAAATCTCTTCGTTGCCGACTTCATAGATGCGCCAGCCGAGCCCGTAGTGCGCGTCGGTCAGGTGTTCGCGCCAGCCTTTGCGCCGCATATCGCGCACCGTGCGCACCCGCTTCTCGGTCAGCTGCGCGACCACATCCGGCGGCACCACATCCGGGTTGTAACCCATCTGCGCGATCAGCCATTTGCCGAGATCGTCGGCGCTGGCGTTGACGCCGGCCGCTGGCGGCACTTCGTAATAACCGCTCTGGACCTTGGTCGGGATCCAGACACCTTTCTTCTTGATGTGCGGCTCGGCGCGATTGGCGGTGGCAAGAAAGGCATCGAGGCCGATCGAAGCCTGCTGCATGTTCAGCGGCTGGAACAAGCGCTGCTGCACCAACTGTGGATACGGCTGCTTGGTGACGCGTTCGACGGCCGGCTCGATCAGGCTGAACAGAATGTTCTGGTAGCTGTAGCACTGGCCCGGTTTGCACAGCGGCTTCAGCTCGCGAAAACGCGGCAGGATTTTCGGCAGCGGGACGTTGGCATCGAGCAGGTTGTCGTAGGCATTGGAGACAAAACCGGTGCTCTGGCTGAGCAGGTGCTGTATCTGCAAACCTTGCTGATGCGCTGTCGATTTCAGTTGCAGCTGCGGCACAAAAGCGCTGACCTTGTCGTCCCAGCGCAGCTTGCCTTCCTTGACCAGCAGCGCGGTCAGTTCGGCCGCAAAGGTTTTTGATACCGAGGCAATCCGGAACACCGTGGTGTCGGTGACCGGTTCGTTGCCGCCGATGGTGCGCACGCCGTGGCCGGAGGCGCGCACGATCTGGCCGTCGCGGACAATCGCATAGGCGCCGCCGGGCAATTGATTGCTGTCCAGCACCTGCCGGAAATGGCGATCAAACGCATCGCTGTCGAACAGCACCGGTTCGGCGCCGAGCGAAGGCGAAAACAAGGCGCACAGCAACGGCAGGGCAAGCAGTGATTTCAGCATGGTCTCGGCCCGCCCGCGGCAGCGGGCAGGGTCGTGGCACTCGGGATGGTCCGGATTGTACGGGCTCCGGCCGGCTTGTCCACCGGCCGTTGCGGCAGATACCGGCGGTTCAGCAGCAGGCCGGATCGCGCGCGGCCGCGTCATCGCTGGCGCTGGGCTTGGGCGGGAAGCGAGGCGGGTAATCGCCCTGTGCCATCGCGATGCGGATTTTCGGCAGAATGCTGTCATTCATCACCGCGTAGATCTGCGCGAAGTTATCAATGATGTAGTACAGCGGTTGCATGATGTCGATGCGGTAGGGCGTGCGCAGCGCATCCTCGACCGTGAACGGCAGCCGCTCCGGCAGTGCGCTGTCGAGCGCGTACTCGGTTTCACCTTTCGACGACAGGATGCCGGCGCCGTAGATGCGCAAGCCGGCAGGTTCGCGAATGAGGCCGAACTCCACCGTCAGCCAGAACAGCCGGGCCAGATAAACGCGCTCTTGTTTGCTGGCGGCAAGGCCGAGCTTGCCGTACTCATGGACGAAGTTCGCAAAGACCGGATCGGTCAGCAGCGGGCAGTGGCCGAAAATCTCGTGGAAGATGTCCGGTTCCTGCAGGTAATCGATGTGCTCGCGCCGGCGGATAAAGGTCGCCGCCGGAAATTTCCGGTTTGCCAGCAACTCAAAAAAAGTCCCGAACGGGATCAGCGCCGGCACGGCCTCGACCTGCCAGCCCGTCGCCGCCTTCAGCGGCGCATTGACCTCGGCCAGCTGCGGCACCCGGTTGCTCGGCAAGTTGAGCACCGACAACCCGTGCAGAAAGGCCTGGCTGGCCCGGTGCTGGATCAGCGCCATCTGGCGCTGGTACAGAAACGCCCAGACGCTGTTTTCCTCGGCGCTGTAGGCGACATGGCCGTTGGCATCGGGCTGGTGGGCAACGTAGGACGAGCTTTTCATCGGCGGACCAACAAGGGCAGGGAAGCTAACCGGGCATGCTGGGCAGCGTCGCCGAGTCTGACTTTGACCTCGGTCAAAAGGCCATGCAAAAAACAGGCATTTGCACCAAAAAATATCAAAATCGCTCAATACATCTATTTATGTGATTGTTGCGAGCGAAAATTTATTCTTTTATTTGCCGACAAGACCTCATTGAATACCGGGGAATTTCCTTGCCTGCGTGGTCGTCTGCCAGACAGCGCGCCGGCCACACCGGTTCAGGAGGACAGCATGACCGCGGTATCCCCAAGCAATCCCATTGGCCTGCGCGGCATCGAATTCACCGAGTTCTGTGGCGACGGCGCGGTCAACCTCGACCGATTGTTCCTCGCCTTCGGTTTCTCGCGGCTGCGTCGGCATCCGCGCAAGGACGTGACTTACTACCGCCAGAACGACATCCACTTCCTGATCAACCGCGAGGCGCAGGGCTTCTCGGCCCGCTTTGCCGCCGCCCACGGCCCGAGCATCTGTTCGATGGGCTGGCGGGTCGACAACGCCGAACAGGCGCTGGCGGTTGCGGTCAGCCGTGGCGCCGTCGCTGCCCGCGCCGACGACAAGACTTATCCGTACCCGGCCATTTACGGCATCGGCGACAGCCTGATTTATTTCATCGACCGCTTTGCTGAAACGGGTCTTGTTGAAACTGGCTTTGCTGGATCCAACAACGGCGAACCGGACAGCATCTGGCAGCGCGATTTCATCGCGCTCGATCAACCACTGGTGCAGTCCGACAAAGGCTTCCTGACCGTCGACCACCTGACCAACAACGTGCCGCCCGGCGAGCAGCAAAAATGGGCGAGTTTCTACAAGGACATTTTCGGTTTCACCGAAGTGCGCTACTTCGACATTCAGGGCGTCAAGACCGGGCTCACCAGTTACGCGCTACGCTCACCGGACGGCAGCTTCTGCATTCCGATCAACCAGCCGAAAGACGACAAGGATCAAATCGCCGAATACCTGCGCGAATACCGCGGTCCCGGTGTACAGCATCTTGCCTTCCTGACCCGCGACATTCTCGCCTCGCTCGATCAGCTCGACAAAACCGCCATCGAAACGCTCGATATCGATCGTGATTACTACCGCGACGTCTTCGACCGGGTGCCGAACGTGAAAGAAGATCACCAGCGCATCGAGCAGCATCAGGTGCTGGTCGACGGCGACGAGCAGGGCTATCTGCTGCAGATCTTTACCAAAAACCTGATCGGCCCGATCTTCATCGAGATCATCCAGCGCGAAAACAACCTGAGCTTTGGCGAAGGCAATTTCGGTGCGCTGTTCCGCTCACTGGAAAAAGATCAGGAACGCCGCGGCGTGATCTGAACGGCAACAAAAAATGGATTCCGGCTTGCGCCGGAATGACGAAACGCACGCGCTCATCTGGCTTATCGCGCAGCTGCTTTATCGCAAAAAGCAAAACGCAAAACGAACCCCTCTCCCCCCGAGGGAGAGGGGCAGGGGTGAGGGGGCGCTATACGAGCGGCACCTCACCACGGCACACATTCCAACGGAGTCACCATGACCATCAACACCGCGCTGCAAGGCGTCCACCACGTGGCGTATCGCTGCCGCGACGCCAAGGAAACCGTCGAGTTCTACCGCGACACGCTCGGCATGGATTTCATTCTGGCGATCTCGGAAGATCGGGTGCCATCGACCAAAGAGCCGGACCCCTACATGCACCTGTTCCTCGATGCCGGCAACGGCAACGTGCTGGCGTTCTTCGAACTGCCGAACTCGCCCGAGATGGGCCGCGATCCGAACACGCCAGTCTGGGTCCAGCACATTGCGTTCAAGGTCGACAGCATGGAAGCGCTGCTGACCATCAAGGAGCGCCTGCAGACACTCGGCATCGACGTGCTCGGGCCAACCAACCACGAACTGTTCCAGTCGATCTATTTCTTCGACCCGAACGGCCACCGCATCGAAGTCGCCGCCAACACCGCCAAACCGGAAACCCTGGCCAAGATGCGCGCGCTCGCGCCGGAAATGCTCGAGGCCTGGACCGCCAGCAAGAAAACGCTCAAACACGCCGCGTTTCTGCACGAGAAAGAGTTTGCCGAATCCTGATTGGACAGGGCAGGTTCGCGTTCATGTGCCATGCTGAGCTTGTGCCAAGCGACAACAGCGGCACGGCACCGGAGCGCCCGCATGCAACTGCAACAACTGATCGACCAGTCCATCGCTTTCGTTCACCGAGCCGGCCTGCAGATAGTTGATTGTGGTCCCGGGTTCGCCGAGTGCCGGATGCCGCTCGCCGGTAACGAAAACCATGTTGGCACCCTGTATGCCGGCGCCCAATTCACGCTGGCCGACATCACCGGCGGCGTGCTGATCCTGGCAAGCTTCGATCGCCAGCGCTATTTCCCCATCCTGAAAAACCTGACGCTGGATTTCCTGAGCCCGGCTACCAGCGATCTGCACCTACGCTGTGCCTTGCCGGAGACCGAACTGGCGGCGTTGCAGCAACAGCTGGCCGTGCAAGGCAAGGCGGGCTTTGTCCTGACTGGCGAGCTGACCGACCGGCACAGCGTTGTGGTTGCCCGCAGCCGCGGTGAGTTTCAGGTGCGGGCGTTTACCCGTTGAGGGTCTGGCTTGCTGGCAGCGCCGAGCCGTCATCGTGCCCGTAGCTGTAACAACCGGCGCCAGCAGGTTTCCAAGTCCGCACCACTCCGCCCAACCTGAGCCACCGCGATGAATCTTGTTCGCTTCCCGACGTTGCTTTTGCTGATCACGCTGCTACTGAGCCCATTCAGCCAAGCCGCCGACCTGAAACTGCCGGCGCTGCCGGCGGCTGACGCGTTGACCGCGCCGGCTGAAACGCAACTCGGTACGCTGCCAACCGGCATCGGTCTGGCGGCCGGCAACCGCTTGCCGGATTTTCACATCAGCCATCACGACGGCAAACCGATCCGCAGCGCCGAGCTGCTGAAGCAAGTGCCGGCCGGCGGTCAGTTGCTGATCGTGTTCTACCGTGGCGGTTGGTGCCCGTACTGCAATCTGCAGATTCGGCAACTGACCGATGCCTGGCCGCAATTCCAGCAACGCAAGGTGCTGCCGGTGTTGATCAGCGCCGATCAGACGGACGCCAGCGCGCTCAGCCAGCGCCACTATGAAATTCCGTTCCCGGTGCTGTCGGATCCGGATCTGCGCGCGCACGATGCCTTCAAGGTCAGCATGCAGCTCGATGACAAAAGCCATCTGCTGTACAAAACCTACGGTATTGATGTCGAAGAATGGTCGGGTCGCGAGCATCACAAATTCGCCGTCGCTTCCGCGTTTCTGATTGGTGCCGACGGGCGTATCCGCTGGACCCACGCTGCGCTCGATTACAAGCAGCGACCGAGTGTTGCGCAATTGTTGGCGGTGATCGACCAGCAACCGAAATAAGCGGCTGCTGTCGCATGCCTGAACATGCGCAAGCGCGCATAAATAAACTGATGCAACGCAGCAGGCTTATGAGGCCGCGTTATCAGCGTTGACAGCCATGGACAGCAGGTCTAGTTTCGGCAGTGACGCGCATAATCATGCCCGTCATCACAAAGGTACGGGGTCATGCTGAAGAAAGCGCACAACCTGGGCGCCTATCGCTACACCCCCTACTACCTCAGCGAGTGGTTCAATAATTAGCCACGGACCCGCGCAGGCGTGCGGGTCCGGGTGACCACAGCGAAACGGTAGCGGGGCACGCCACCGGTGCATCGGGTTGATGCGCTGCAAGTTTTCATCGCCCTCGCCAATTCACGTTCTCACCACCACGCCAATCCGGTAACGGCTGCGCTTTGCCTGCCGTCTGCCGCCGTTGTTGCCCGTACGTCTGCGCATGCCGCTGGTCAGCGGCCGAGCCAGCCATTCGCTGGATTTCGTTCCTGCAAGCAATTACGGAGGCAATAACATGAAAAACGCATTCACGGTCGTCATGACCGCGCTGCTGTCGGTGCTGGCGCTGCCGGCAGAGGCCGTCAAGTTCTATACCACTGGCAATACCGCCAACGTCAACAAGAGCACCAGTCTCGGCGTCTGTCTCGCTGGTGGCGGTAGCGACGATGCCTGGGCCGGTGGCTGGAAATACCTGCTGAACAAAAGTGGTGGCGGCGACATCGTCGTGATCCGTGCCGATGGCAGTCGCGGCGGCTACGAATCGTTCATCTACGACGACGACGGCAACCACGGCTTTCCGCTGGTCGATTCGGTGACGACGATCGTGATCGAAAGCGCCACCGATGCCAATCGCAGCGATGTCGAAACCGCGATCCGCAATGCCGAGCTGGTGTTCTTTGCCGGTGGCGATCAGTGGCGCTACATCAGCTGGTTCAACGGCAGCCGGCTCGAAAGCGCGGTCGAATATCTGATGCTGACCAAGAAAGCTCCTGTCGGCGGCACCAGCGCCGGCATGGCGCTGCTTGGTGGTATCGACTTCACCGCCCGTTACGACTCACCGGACCCGGACAAGGATCTGGTCGACAGTGACGACGTGATGTACGACCCGACCGGCTACTTCGTCGATCTGAATCGCAGCGTGGTCAATCCGCCGTTCATGACCAACGTCATCACCGATACCCACTTCAGTGCCCGCAACCGTTTCGGTCGCCTCGTCGGCTTCATGGCGCGCGCCGATTACAACTGGAGCGATGTCAGCTACAGCAACATCAAGGCCATCGCCGCCGACGAGGGCACCGCTGCCTGCTATGACAGCAGCGGTATCGCCAAGGTGTTCGGCACCGGCAAGGCGTTCTTCTTGAAAGGCAACAAACCGATCGAACGCATTCGTAGCGGCTACTCGCTCGACTGGTGGGGCTCACGCCAGGCGGTCAAGGCTTACGTCATCACCGGTAGCAACGGCGGCTCCGGCAGTTTCAATCTCGGTAGCTGGAGCGGCAGCGGCGGTCTCAGCGAGTACTGGTATGTCGATGGCGAGGTGGAGTCCGATCCGTTCTTCGGTCGCAACTGAGCCCGTTTTGTGCGGGCCAGTTCCCAAACTGCGCAGCGAGCCGATCCGGCCCGCCGGTTGCCGTCGCTGCCGCGTCCTGCAAGATGAAACGGAGAGAATCTGATGAAAACAATCGCAACGCTAAGTTTGATAGTTAGTCTCGGTTTGCTTGGTAATGCCGCCGACGCGGCGAGTTACAGCGTCGCCTGCGGCAACGCCAACAACAGTGTCAGCACCACGCCGGCGACGCTGCTGATCGGCGGCGCCGAAGCCGGTGCCACCGGTGAAGAAGAAGCAACCCAATGGCTGCTTGACCATGCCCGCGGTGGTGACTACCTGGTGCTGCGCGTCGGCGGCACCGGCAGTCAGGCCGGCTGGGTTTGCGACACCTTTGCCAGCAGCATCGGCTCGGCGGCCGAGCAGTCCATCGACAGTCGTACCGACGCCAACAACACCACGATTGCCCAGCGCATCCGCAACGCCGAGATCATTTTCATCGCCGGCGGCGACCAGAACAAATACGAGGATTACTGGAAAGACACCGAAGTGGAAAAAGCGCTGAATGATCACGTCAGTGTCGCGCGCAAACCGATCGCCGGCACCAGTGCCGGGCTCGCCATCCTCGGCCAGTCCTACTACGCGCCGGCGTCCACCGGTGTGCTGTCCAAGGAGATCCTCGACAACCCGTATCACAATTACACCCGCGACATTAACCACGACGATTTCCTGTTGCACCCGCTGCTCGCCAATGTGATCACCGACAGCCACCTGAATCGGCTGACTGGCAGCGGTCGCAAAGCCGAAACCCGTCATGGCCGCGTGCTCGGCTTTCTCGTCCGCAGCGTTGCCGATCGCAACACGCTCAATGCCCGCGCCATCGGCATCGACGAAGGCACACTGGTCGCGGTCGATGGCAGTGGCAACGCCAAAGTGTACGGCGAAGGCAAAGCCTATTTCCTGAAACCGAACACCTACCCGGAACGCATCCAGAGCGGCAGCACGCTGATCTGGAACAACGGCGGCCAGGCGGTCAGCGTCTATGCCATTGCCGGCTCGCGTACCGGCGCCGGCACTTTCAACCTCGGCAGCTGGAGTGGCAGTGGTGGCACTGCGCGTACCTGGTATACCACGGGCGGTTATGCGGGCTTCAATTGCCAGCGCGGCTGCTGACGCTGGCTGACAACACCGGGCGGCCTGCCAACGCGGGCCGCTTCTTTTGCCCGGTGATTGCGTTGCGGCGACTCGCGCCGGCCGCTACAGTGCCGGCACCTACTAGCGCCGTTTTACGCCAGTTGCCGTCATGACGCGTCATATCTGCTGGCTGCTTACCGCCCAGGTTGCCATGCCGTTGTTCAGTCAAACCATCAAACCGGATGAACGGGTGCAATTCGTCCGTGGCCTTGCCTACTTCAATGAAGAGGGCGTCGTAGAGGCGGAGATCGCGGCCTGGGTGCATGAGCATGAGCAGCGGCCCGGCGCACAAACGCTGTTTGCCAAACTCACCGGCATCGATCTGGCCAGCCTGAGCGCGGAAGAAGCAGCGCGTTATGAGCAACGCACGCAGCTGTTCCGTTATGACTCCGAGCGCGGAAAACGCTTGCGCTTGTTGCTGCCTGATCAGCAAAGCCGGGTGTTGCCGGTAACCGACAGTGATGGCATCAGCCGCGACCGGGTCCGGCTCGGCCCGGTCGATCAACTGCCGCTTGCACACAGCGACGGCACCCCGCCATTAATCCGCTTTGCCGTGCAGCTGGAGCAGGACGACCCGCGTCAATTCACCGGCGAACTGGTGCTGATGCCGCCGCGCGGTCTGTCCATCGTGTCCGACATCGACGACACCATCAAAACCAGTCAGGTCCGTGATCGCGCCGAGCTCGTCCGCAATACGTTCTTGCGTGAGTTCAAACCGGTGCCAGGCATGGCCGCCTGGTATCAGGCCCATGCCGCCGCGGCCGACAGCACCCGCTTTCATTACCTGTCGAGCAGTCCGCACCAACTCTGGTCGGCGCTTGATGCGTTCCTGCGTGCCAGCGCGTTCCCCATCGGCAGCGTGCATCTGCGCCACATCAAGCTGTTTGACGAGTTGTTCGGCAATGGCGACAGCTCGCGTCGGCACAAGCTGGGCACGCTGCAGCAATTGCTGCAGCAGTTTCCAGAGCGGCAGTTCATTCTGGTCGGTGATTCCGGCGAAGCCGATCCGGAAATCTATGCCGAGATCGCGCGCGCCTATCCGAGCCAAGTCACCGCCATCTTTATCCGCGACGTGACCGGTGAAGCGGCAGATGCTCCGCGCTATCAACAGACCTTTGCCGGCGTCGATGCCCGCTGGCAGATCTTTACCAGTCCCGCCGAACTTGCTTTACCCAACCGGTTGTAGTGCCGGCCTGCCAAATCAATGTGCGGATGCAGGGCTGATGGCAAACAGGCTACGCACTGCGTCCAGCACCGCCGGGTGATAAATCGTGCCGTGGTTTTCTTGCGGCATCGGCCGGTACTGCCACTGCAAGCTCTTGGGCGCTTCGGCTTTCAAGGCATTGACCAGCGAGTTCATGCCGTCCTGCATGGTGCCGCCTTCATCGGCAATGCTGAGATACAAACGTTTGTTGCGGTAATCAAAACGTTTGCTGAATCCCGGCGCGGTCAGCGCCAGTGATTGCTTGTTCCACCACAGCGACGGGCTGATTGCGACATAGCCCTGGAACAGATCCGGCTGCTGCAGAAACGTTTCCACCACAAACAAGCCCGCTGCCGATTCGCCCATCAGCACGCTTTCGTCGGTGACGCGAAAGTGCTGGCGCACGTAGGGCAGCAGTTCGGTTGCCAGAAACTGGCGGAACTTCTGCGAGCCGCCGGCAGTCGGCAGCCGCTCGCGTTCCAGCGGCACGGTGCTCGGGTGCACCAACTCGTGATAGCGGTCCAGCGTTTCCACGCCAATGACGATGAACTCACGGATGTTGCGGTAATCCGCCGCCAGCGAAGCCACGCCCGCCACATGCAGAAAATCCTGCGCAATGCCGCCATCGAGCAGGTACAGCACCGGATAACGCTGCTTGCCGTCGGCATAGCTCGGTGGCAGATACACATGCAACGGCCGCTGCTGCTGCAACAGTGCGGATTCCAGCGTGTAGCTCGTGCCTATGGTCACCGGTGTGCCGGCCGGCAGCTCCGCGTGTGCCGGATTGAGCCATGCCAACAATGCCATCAGCAGACTGGTCGCCATCCCCTTCATTTGAGTAGTTCTCCGTCAACGGTAGGTCTGAAAACGCCAGATAGAATGCGCCACTGCAGGGTGGCTCCAGCAAAACCCGCCGAAATGGTTCCACCATCCGCCGCACAGCATGGTTAGCATGGCGCTTGCGGTAAATCGCATTATTACCATGCCCGGATACCGTACAGCGATTACAGTATCCGCAGGCATCCGTTCGGGAGTTCGACATGGCACAGTACAGCGCCGAGATCATCTGGCAACGCGGCGAACAAGCATTTCTCAACAACCGCTACAGCCGCAATCACCTGATGCGCTTTGATGGCGGTGTCGAACTGCCAGGTTCCGCATCGCCGCATGTCGTGCCGTTGCCGTACTCGGACGCTGCCGCCGTCGATCCGGAAGAACTGTTCGTCGCGGCACTCAGCAGCTGCCACATGCTGTGGTTTCTCTCCATTGCGGCCAAACAGGGCTTCCGCGTTGACCGTTACCACGACAACGCCAGTGGCGTCATGACCAAGAACGGCGACGGCAAACTCGCCATGACGAGGGTGACACTACGGCCCGATGTGCGCTTCTCCGGCGACAAACTGCCAAGCCATGCGGAACTCGATGCACTCCATCATCAAGCGCATGAGGAATGCTTTATCGCCAATTCGGTCAGGAGTGAGATGGTGGTGGAGCCCGTTTACGGCTGAGGCAGAACTGCAAATGGCCGGGCGCAGAGCGGAGGAGAAGGTGAGCCAGCAGAACGACGCGGTGTGATGGCGTCCGAACCCTTACCAAGGCCGCGCCAACATGCGTGCGAAGCCGCTACGCGGATTCGCACCTACGAGGTCTGAATGCAGTGGGAACTTTTGCTCAGTAACTGCTACGCCTGCAGCAAGCACGAGTGACGCAAGCATTACCTGATTCAGCAAGTGCATTTGAAATGACACCGCAAGAACTTAACGAGGCAATACAAGCAAGGTAGGTTTTGGCATCAAGCCGGTCACTAATGCGCAGTCTGCAAAATGTTGGACATCCCAATATCAGCTCAACCTACGAACCTTAGTTCACCATCGCCCGCATCTTTCCAAACGCTGCCTTCATCGCCTCCGACGGCTCTTTGTCCAGCTTGCTGCCGATCACAATCGCGACACAAGCCAAGGCAAAGCCCGGCACCATTTCGTAGAGGCCGAAGATTGCGCCTTGCGCCAAGCCAAACCATTGGCCGTTGTGCCAAACGATCACGGTGACGGCGCCGACCAACATGCCGGCGAGCGCGCCGTTGCGGGTCATGCGTGGCCAGAGCAGCGAGAACAGTACGACCGGGCCGAAGGCGGCGCCGAAGCCGGCCCAGGCGTAGCCGACCAGGCCGAGCACGCGGCTTTCCGGATTCGAGGCAATGCCGATCGCCAGCACCGCGACGGCGAGCACCATCAGCCGGCCGAACCAGACCAGCTCTTTTTGCGAGGCGTTCGGGCGCAGGAAGGCTTTGTAGAAATCTTCGGTCAGTGCCGACGAGCAAACCAGCAGCTGGCAGGAGAGCGTGCTCATCACCGCCGCGAGAATCGCGCTCAAGAGAATGCCGGCGATCCACGGGTCGAACAGCACTTGCGCGAGTGTGATGAATACGGTTTCGCGGTTCGCGGTGACCGGTGCAGCGTGTTCCGGATGCGCGGCAAAGTAGGCGATGCCGAAGAAGCCGACCGCCATGGCGCCGAACAGGCAGACGATCATCCAGGTCATGCCGATGCGGCGGGCGTTTTTCATGGTGGCGTAATTTTCCGCGGCCATGAAGCGGGCGAGGATGTGCGGCTGGCCCATGTAGCCAAGGCCCCAAGCCATCAGCGAGACAATGCCGATGAAGGTGGTGCCGCGGAACCAGTCGGTGTAATTCACATCGACCGCCTGGATGGTGCTGATGGCTTGATCAAAACCGCCGAGATTGACCAGCACCATGATCGGCGCCAGCAGCAGCGCGAAGATCATCAGCGTGGCTTGTACGGTGTCGGTCCAGCTGACGGCGAGAAAACCGCCGATGAACACGTAAATGATGGTGGCGGCGGCACCGGCCCACAGCGAGACGCCGTAGGACAGACCAAAGGTCTCCTGAAACAGCCGAGCGCCGGCAACCATGCCGGAGGCGCAGTAAATGGTGAAGAACACCAGAATCACCACCGCCGCGAGCACGCGCAGGATCTTGCTGTGGTCTTCAAAGCGGTGGCTGAAGTAATCGGGTAGGGTCAGCGCGTTGTGGGTGAGCTCGGTGTACACGCGCAGCCGGCCGGCGACCATATACCAGTTGAACCAGGCGCCGATGACGAGGCCAATCGCAATCCAGCTTTCCGACAAGCCGGCGGCGAAAATGGCGCCGGGCAAACCCATCAGCAACCAGCCGCTCATGTCCGAGGCGCCGGCGCTCATCGCGGTGACAAACGAACCGAGGCTGCGGCCGCCGAGAATGTAGTCGGACAGGTTGTTGGTGTAACGCCAGGCGGCAAAGCCGATGCTGATCATGGCGACGATGTAGACGATGAAAGTGACGGTAGTCGGGTTGTTGAAGTCCATTGGCGGCGGGCCTTGTTGTTGTGATCCGAATCAGGGGGCCGAGATGGCGGTGCTGCGTCGGTTGGGCGCTTTGTGACGGACGCGCCAGGTGGGCTGCATTCTGCGGGCTGGCCGCGGCGGGGGCAATTGCAACGAGCAAGACCGCTACATGCAATCCGCCCAATCAGGCGGCATTACGGTACAGCAATCGCAGTGACTGGCCCAGTCCTAGGGCGTGGATGTATGGCCCTGTCTGGCAGCGTGTCCTAGCAACAACGCGGCCGGGCGGCGCCACCTTCATAACGCGCGCGCTGCGCTTCGTCGTAAAACGCCCGCCGCGACAGCGGCGTCTGCGCTGGATGCGCATGCTGCATGTGGGCGAGGTAGCGCTCGTAGTTCGGCAAACCCAGCAGGCGATCGAGGGCTTCGCGCCAGTGGTTTATCTGGTTTCCGATTTTGCGGATGTGGGGCATGAATCGGCTCCTGGTTTGATTTGGGCGACGGGGGCGGCAACTACCCCCTCCCGGCCTCCCTCTTCACAAGGGGAGGGGGGTTGGTTCCCTCCGCTGTCAAGGGGAGGTTTGGGTAGTTGCCGCTCCACGCGTCAAATTATCTCAGCGGCTGTGGTGTCGCCACGCACGCAGCCCTCATCCCTCCAACACCGCCGCCCGGAACGGCGCTTCTTTCAATTGCGGTTGTTCACCGCGCCAGATCCGGATGCAGACGCGCAGCACGACCACCGCCATCGCGATGACGATGGACGCAAACAACGCACACAGGCCGGCGTTGATGTAATCGTTGCTGATGATGCGCGACATATCGTTCAGCGATTTGGCTGGAGCGAGGATCTCGCCGCGTTCCAGCGCCGCGCGGAACTTGTCGGCATGCGACAGGAAGCCGATGCGCACATCCTCATGGAACAGTTTCTGCCAGCTGGCGGTCAGCGTGACGATCAGCAGCCAGACGGTCGGCACGGCAGTGACCAACGCCAGTTTGTCGCGCTGCATTTTCACCAGCATGACGGTGCCGAACATCAGCGCCATCGCCGCCAGCATCTGGTTGGCAATGCCGAACAAAGGCCAAAGCGTGTTGATGCCGCCGAGCGGATCGACCACGCCCTGATAGAGGAAGTAGCCCCAGCCGGCAACGCACAACGAAGTCGCGAGCAGATTGGCGCCGAGCGAATGGGTGTGACCGAGCTTGGGTGAAAACTGACCGAGCAGATCCTGGATCATGAAGCGGCCGACGCGGGTGCCGGCATCGAGTGTGGTCAGAATGAACAGCGCTTCAAACAGGATGGCGAAGTGATACCAGAACGCCATCATGCCGGGTCCGCCGAACACCTCGCTGAAAATCTGCGCCATGCCGACCGCCAGCGTCGGCGCACCACCGGCGCGCGACAAGATGGTGCCTTCGCCGATGTCCTGCGCGGTTTGGGTCAGCACTTCTGGCGTGATCACAAAACCCCAGCTGTTGATTACGGCGGCGGCCTGTTCCGGCGTAGTGCCGATCAAGGCCGCCGGACTGTTCATTGCAAAATACACGCCCGGCGTCAGCACACAGGCGGCAACCATCGCCATCACCGCGACGAACGATTCCATCAGCATCGCGCCGTAACCAATCGGCCGGATATGCGACTCGCGTTCGATCAGTTTCGGCGTGGTGCCAGACGCGACCAGCGAGTGGAAGCCGGAAACCGTGCCGCAGGCGATGGTGATGAACAGGAACGGGAACAAGCTGCCGCCGAATACCGGGCCACTGCCATCGGTGAACTGGGTCAGCGCCGGCATATGCAATTCCGGCAGCGTTACCGCAATGCCGATGGCAAGGCCGACGATGGTGCCGATTTTCAAAAAGGTGCTGAGGTAGTCGCGCGGCGCCAGCAACAGCCACACCGGCAACACCGAGGCAATGAAGCCGTAAATGATCAAGCCCCACGCCAGCGTCGTGCCTTTCAGATCAAACCACTGCGCGAGTGCCGGCGTGTTGGCGATCCACTGTCCGGCATAAATCGACAGAATCAGCAAGACAATGCCGATGACTGACACTTCACCGACCCGGCCCGGCCGCAAGTAACGCAGATAGATGCCCATGAAGAACGCGATCGGCACCGTCAGCACCAGCGTGCTGACGCCCCACGGGCTGCCGATCAGCGCCTTGACAACGACCAGCGCCAGCACCGCCAGCAAGATGATCATGATCGCCAGAATGCCGAAGCCGGCGAGCTTGCCAGCAAACGAACCGACTTCCTCGTTGATCATGTCGCCAAGCGACTTGCCGTTGCGCCGGGTCGAGGCGAACAGGATCACCATGTCCTGTACCGCACCGGCAAACACGACGCCGACCACCAGCCAGATCGTGCCGGGCAGATAACCCATCTGCGCGGCGAGCACCGGACCAATGAGCGGACCGGCACCGGCTATCGCGGCAAAGTGGTGACCAAACAACACCGCCTTGTGGGTCGGCACATAGTCCTTGCCGTCATTGAAGGCGTGCGCCGGCGTCATCCGGCCATCGGAGATGCCGAGCACTTTGTTGGCAATAAACAGCGCGTAAAAGCGATAACCAATCAGATACACGCTGATGGCGGTAACGACCAGCCACAGCGCGTTGATGGTTTCACCCTGATGCAGCGCCATCGTGGCCAAACCACCGGTCGCCACCAGGCCCAGCACGATCCAAAGCGCGATACGCGGCCATGCGAGATTCACGTTATGTCCCCCGATTGTCTTTACCTGACTGTTATTGTGCAGCCGCGTGTGAGTTGCCGGCTGGAGTCGGGCAGTACAGTAGCGCAGATCGGTGGCGGGGACTATGGGAGTGGTGAGCGCGGCGTGTGAGGTTTGGTGACGTTGGTGTAGCTGTTGGCTCGATGTATTCCGCGATGGGGCGGCAACTACCCCACCCCCGCCCTCCCCTTGACAGGGGAGGGAGCTATCCAGTTCCTCCCCCTGTGAAGGGGGAGGTTAGGAGGGGGTAGTTGCCGCTTTGCATTCAGAATTCCGTACGATGCAACTTTGCCGCAATACACTGCAAAACCCCTTCCAGATTCTCCATCACATCCCGATTCGTCACTCGCACAACCTGCAAACCAAGTTTTTTCAGATATGCGTCTCGGTCGCTATCGTATTGACGAGCGGTGCTATCGGCATAATGACTATCACCATCCACTTCAATCACGAGCTTGGCATCTGCGGCGTAGAAATCCACCACATAGCTACCGATATTGTGCTGGCGGCGAAATTTGACGCCGAGCTGTTCTCCGCGCAGCGCTTGCCACAGCTTCTGTTCGGGTGTGGTGGGATTGTTGCGCAGTGTGCGACGAAATTCGGCGCTGGCTTTGCGGTTGAAGATGTGGCCCATCGGCGCGATTCCTTCGCTTGGTGATTTGTCCATAATGTGGAGCGGAAATTACCCCACCCCGTCCCCCCTTCACAGGGGAGGGGGCATCACCGCTCCTCCCCCTGTGAAGGGGGAGGCTAGGAGGGGGTAATTGCCGCTCCGAGTGATAACGACCGAACTTTAACAGGCTAAACAAATCCATTTGTCAGCCCTTGCACGAGGTTTCAAACCTCCCCCCGCTCCAACTTCAACAACCAACTCTTTCTGTGCAAACCACCGCCATAGCCACCCAGATTGCCGGATTTGTTTACCACCCGATGACACGGAATAATCACTGCCAGCCGATTGCAACCATTTGCGGTGCCAACGGCGCGGCTGGCGTTTTCATCACCGACGCGGCGGGCGAGTTCCTGATAGGAAATGGTTTCGCCGTACGGAATTTTCAGCAGTTGTTGCCAGACTTTCTGCTGGAATGAGGTGCCGGGATAGACCAGCGGCAAATCAAATTCGTGCCGCTTGCCAGAAAAATATTCGTTCAGTTGCTTGCGCAGCACGTTCAGCCATTTGTGTTCACCGGGCACCGCTTTGCATTGCAGCCATTTGCAGATGGCTTCCTGCTGGCGGATATGCCGGCGCTGGCCGATGAATTCGAGCAGGCAGATGCCGTCATCGGTGACGCCGGCAAGCATCGGGCCGATGGGCGATTCGATTTGCGTGGTGATCAGCGTTGCTTGCTTGGCACTGGCACCCGGCGTGTGGCCGAAGGCGCGATCAAACGCTTCGCGGAAGCCGCTTTCCGAGCTGTAGCCGCGTATGGCTTTGCTGGCTTGTTCGCCACTGCGGATCGCATCGCGGGCGGCGTTGAGCCGGCGGGCGCGGGCCCAGCTTTGGAAGGTCATGCCATGATGCTGGCGAAAGTAACGGCGGGCACGCGCCGGATCGACGCCGAGTTCGCGCATCTGTTCGTCCGGCAGACGGCCGTCGGCGGAGGCATCGAGTGCTTTCAGCAGCGTGTTGACCCAGGCCGGGTGGCTGCCGTCGGCCTGCAGCGGATGGCAGCGTTTGCAGGCGCGGAAACCGGCGTGCTGGGCGCTGGCGGCATCGCGAAAGTATTCGACGTTTTCCGGCTTCGGCCGGCGGGCGGAACAGGACGGTCGGCAGAAGATGCCGGTGGTTTTGACGCCGACGAAGAACAGGCCGTCGTAGTCGGCATTCTGATCGTAAAAGGCTTTCGCCATTTCCCGTGGTTTCAGTTGGGCTGTGGCCATATTGACCTCCCGTTTTGGTATCCTGATCTTGCCCCCAACATGTGGACACCGGCCTAAGCTACTAACCGCATAGCTTCAAACGCTTCAGGGGATAGATAATTCAGCGTCGAATGGCGCCGTTCCCGATTGTACCAGTAAATGT
>JBKBHF010000037.1:0-43446 GCA_046297695.1 Permianibacter sp.
CGGATATCATCAAACATCTCAGGCAGGTCCTTGAGCGGATGTGGTTTGCGCCTGTTTGATCAAGCGACCTTGCCTGAGTTCAATTCAAAGTGATCGGGATTTCGGAACGGCTATTTAGGGGGCAAGATCAAATATCAGCGCTCAGCTTTCCACCATTACAGAACGCAAACCCAGATGCTCAACGAACGGATCAAAATCCCGGTCGCTATAAAGCAAAGGCAGGTCGTCCTCGATGCATCTCGTCGCGATGATCGTGTCAATGGTTTTGCGTATCGTCACTCCTTGCGCTCTCAGTGCGCGGTAGTTCCGGGCAGCCTGCAGCGCGATCTCTTGCCCGCCCAGCATGATCACATCCAGGGATGTCATCAGCCTTCTGGCTTGGTTGAAGTCTTTCTCAGTGCTAAAACCCTGGAACACTTCGGCCAGGATCAAATCCCCAACCGCAAGCGGCTCGGTACTCAGCAGCGAATCGAGCCGCTCGGTCTGCGGCGTCACCACCCCGCGGAAGAAATCGATCCAAACGCTAGAGTCCACAACAATCACTTGTCGGTCCTCATGGCGTTCAGGTCACCCTCCCACTGCAGCTTGCCGCGGAAGCGCCGCAGCTCTTCTTGCTGGCGCAGCCTCAACAGCGTGCGCAGCCCCAGCTCCACAGCTTCTTTCTTGGTCTTCAGGCCAGTCAAGCGAAGGGCATCGCTCATCAACTTGTCGTCAATCTCAATGTTTGTGCGCATAATGTGTACCAAAACGTAAAGCCATACACATGCTAGCGTCTTGTCATCAACGCTGCAAGCGTCTTTCAGCGCAGCTGCGCCTAACTGGGCGTTCAAGCGGGCGCCAACATGGGCCGAGACTTCGCCATTTTCTTGGCCCATGTTGGTGCCCTTCAGTCGCTGCGCTCCTTGCGGCGCCGCCTAACCAGGGCGTTAGGTGCTCAACAAGGGAGAACACAATGCAAGCGCTCGTCTTCATCGCATACATGATTCTTGGCCTTTTCCAGCTAGCCGCTGTCATGGCTGGCCTTGAAGATGGGATCGGCCTTCACTGGATAATTGCAGCCCCTTTGGCTTTCTTTATCCGGATTCGGTAGCAGCCTCAGTTGGGTGCACCCGATGCGCCCGTTCCTCCGGCATGGCGGTGTTCCCTTCCTGCAAGGAGAGCGCCACCATGACGATGAATCGCATTCCATTCCCGCCAGGCTTGTCGCTAGCCGACTTCCTCAAGGACTACGGCGCTGAATCCCAGTGCCACAGGAGGCATTGGCTCGGCATCGCTGGCCGAACGGGTTTGCCTGCCCTCACAGCACAAGCCGGGCGTTCACTTGGTTCAAACGCGGCACGCTGCCCTATTGGGAGTGCTTGCGCTGCCATTACCCCAGACCAGTCTGAGCGCAGGCACCCTGTTCGAGCATACCAAGCTGCCGCTGAGCACATGGTTTCTGGCCAAGTCCCTGCTGACCCAAACCAAAACGGGGATATCGGCGTTGGCCTTGCGTCGTCAGTTGGGTATCAGCTACCGCAGCGCCTGGCTGATGAAACACAGGCTGATGTACCAGATGGCGAAGCGCGAAGCAGCCCGGCAATTGGAGAAAAATGCGGATCTATTTTTTCGCCTCAGGTGGCAGTGGTTCATCAGTTGGCGGCTTCAGTCTCGCAAGCCCTCCATGCGCTCAGGGCGAGTGGTTTGGGCGAGCGTCTTCCATCTGTTGCTAAGCTGTTGATTGTTGCTTAGCAGCATGAAACGGCCAATTCATGTTGCAGCGTAGCAAAATCAGCATTGATCAGCGCCGAAGCCGAAGCGCTTGCACACTGGCAGATGCGTGCTAAAAATCTGATCGGTCATCGGAGCACCGAGCACCGATCAGTCTCTGATCAGCGCTTGGCTTGCGGAGGAACCGGTGACTGCCTTGCGCCTGAGAACAAGACGGGCATGGCTTCTGCCATGACCTGCTGACGAGCCAAGTATTCCGTCCGCCATCTACCGGTGTCGCCATGCACCGGCGTGGATTCTGCCGTTCAGAAGCAAGGCCCTTTTCGTTTCGATTCATCGAGGAGGGCTTTACATGCGTGTTCTGTTTGCAGTGTTGTCTGCTGTTTGGTTGGCTGCGCTGGCGTTGCCGGCGAATGCCGCCACTGGTGTCGCGTTTGTTCACGGCACCGGCGATCACCGTAGCGATGCCTGGGATTACTGGGGCGGCGATTTCATCAACTCGGTGCGGCAGGGATTGCCGGATCAAAGCAAGTATGTGGTCGTCAATTGCGACTTCAGCCAGTACATGTGGACCTCGGGCGCCGCCGGTTGTCTGGCCGGTCAGTTGACCACGTTCATCAGCAATCACGGCATTACCGACATGGTGATCATTACCCACTCGAACGGTGGCAATGTCGTGCGCTGGATTTTGTCGAACCCGACCTGGGACAGCCGTTACCCGAACATCATCAGCAAAATCCGCTGGGTCAACGCGCTGGCGCCAAGCAGCCTCGGCACGCCGCTCGCCGATGCAGTGATGAATGGCAACGTGTTCGAACAATCGCTCGGCTGGTTGCTCGGCTACAAATCCGATGCCGTGCGTCAGCAGCAGGTGTCGTGGATGGCGACCTACAACGCCAATAATCTCTACGGCACCAGCGGCCGGCCGGCACTGCCGAAAGGCTTCTGGAACGTGGTCGGCACCGATGTCGATTCCGCCATTTGGGACAGCGACAGCTATTGCGGTGGCTACACGCTCAACCTGGGTCTGGAAACGACCCAGAACTGGCTCGACAGCTGCTCCGATGGTTTCCTCAATTGTTCCTCACAACGTGGCGCCGGCACGCTCTGGTTCAACGACAAAAGTCGCACCAACGGCAGCGAGCCGCTCAGCCACAACCAAAGCCGGAAAAAATGCTTTGGTCTGGATGTGATTCTGCGTAACGACCTGTGAGGAACCGACCATGAAAAACACCTTCATCCTGCCGCTCGTTGCGCTCGCGCTGGCGGCCATTGCCGGTTCGGCACAGGCCGAAACCTTGCGCCTGCAAGCCAGCAAAGCAGGCGATCTGCAAGCCGCACAGTTACGCCCAGCCGTTACGGCGCCGTGGCAGAACGACAGCCGTGACCGGGTCGCGGTGAGTTATGCGCTCGACATGGACGCGCCGCTGGCGCTGAATGCCAAACCGGAACCGATCGAAAGCCGCGAATACTGGCGCAAAGTTTCTGGCGCCGAACTGAATCGCGGCGTCGATTTGCCGACGACTGCACCTGGCGCGATGCTGCGGGTCAGTGCCCAGTCGGCGTTCGGTCAGGCGCAGAAAAACGCCGTGTTGATCGAACCGGAAGGTTTGTTGCTGCGCAGCCCGCAGGGCCGTGAACAGTCGCTGTCGGCATCGGCCAATTCGCTGTATCAGGCCGCCAAGGATGAACCGGCGGTGTTGCCGGTGCTGCGCGGCGGCGTGGCGGCGAAACTGGATGCCGATCTCGGTGCCGGCATATTCCAGCTGAAAGCCAAAACGGCGGTCGCGGCCGACACCGAATACCTGATTCAGGTGTTCGAACCGGACAGCCCGTATCGGCTGCAATCCAAGCATCGTGCCCACAATGTGCTGGCCGGCAATACGTTGACTGTTGATGGCGTGATGCTGCGCGACGGTGCTGCCATCGCTGCCAAAACGGCGACCGCCGCGTTGCTGACGCCGGATGGCCGGCGTTTGCCGCTCGATGTGCGGCGCGGCAAAAACGGCAGTTGGCAGATCGCGCAGGCGCTGGATTTGCCGAGCGGCGATGTGCCCGGTCTGTGGGAAGTGGAATGGACCATGAAGGCCGAGCACAACGGCATGGCGATCGAGCGGCAAGTGCGCAGTGCATTTGCGTTTGCCGCAGCGAGTGCGCGGCTGGAGCGGTCGCTACAGTTCAGCAAAACCGCCAATGAGCTGCGCCTGAGTGTGCCGGTCACGGTGGCAAGCCCGGGACGCTATGAAGTGCGGGCCGTGGTCAGCGGCAAAGACGCCGCCGGCATGGTGCGCCCGATCGCATTTGCGGCCACGGCCGAATGGATTGATTCCGGCCAGAAAGCGGTGACGCTGCAACTCGACAAACAGCTGCTGAACGATGCCGGTGTCACTGGCCCGCTCTATATCCAGGAGCTGCAGCTGACGGACCAATCGCGACTGGCCATTCTGCACAAGCAGGCGCAGGCGCTGACCTTGTCGGAAAAGCAGTGGCGCGGTGTCAGCCGGCAATTCGACCGCAGCGATCGGCGTTGACGCAATCGGCAACACGACAGGCAAAAAAAACGCGGCGCTTTGGCGCCGCGTTTTTTCAGGTTTCGCTTACCGCGTCCGGCTGTACGACTGTCGGCGCCGCGGGTTGTGCGTCGCTCCTGTCCTCGAGCGCAACCAGCAGTCCGATCATCGCGATGGCGAAGAAGTTGACGCCGATGGTGATGCCGGTCTCCGCGGTATCAAACAGCAGACGTGACTGGGTGCCGAGATTGAGATTGAACCCGAAACTGAAAGCCTTGAGCTGTATCCAGAGGGCGGCTATCGCGCCATTGGCCTGCACATAGGACAACCATGGCGAAAGCAATATCGGGATCTGCAACCCCCAAAGCATCTGGTTGTGGTGCACGGCGCCGGGTCGATCTTCCATCAGCAGAACGCCGGCCCAACACAGCCAACCGTAGAACCCAACCAGAACAAGCGTGACGATGCTGCTAAACAAATCGGTGATTTGGGTCAGCCCAAGCAGTAATGACAGCGCGCCCGAAAAGCCACCCCAAATGCTGATCACTGCCAGAGAGCGTCGCAGCCACGCACTGCCGCGCAATTGGCTGTAAGCGAGCGGGCGCACATGCGGCTCGACTTGCGTCATCCTATTCTCACCGCGTGCGATGCGCTCACTGATCAAGTCTTCCAGTCGCAGGGTTCGTTCCGGGAACCGTTCGGCATCAATGTTGCGTCGCGCCCGCTGCAACTGTTCCAGGCTGTACTTGCCGTAGTCGGGGCCGACATCGGTTTGCGGGTTTACTGAATCACTCATGTCGTTACTGTCCATGTGCTGAATTCCACTACAACGGGCGCTGTTTTATTGATCAGGCCGTGACCAGATCCAGGCGCCGACCAGAATCGCAACCACCGACGGCAGCCAGGCCCATTCCACCGGCAAGCGAAACCAGCCGATCAAGGCGCTGGCGCCGAGCATGACGCCGGCCGCCCATTTGGCGCCACGCGGAATCGCCTGCCGATCCCGCCAGGCGATGATGTAGTGGCCAAATTTCGGATGCTCGACCAGCCAGCGTTCCCATTTCGGTTCGGCTTTGGCGAAGCAGTAGGCCGCGACGATGACCCACGGCGTGGTCGGCAGGATCGGCAGCACAATGCCGACCAGGCCAAGCAGCAGCGCGACAATGCCGAGGGTCATCAAGGTGTATTTTCTGACGCGGGAAATCATCCGGGGCGCTTTGCATCGTGCGGCGACAGGGACGGCGATCATACGGGCTTGCGCGGAACGGTGCGAGCGGGCCGACACCTGCATCAGCGCATCTGGCGAGATGCGCTGGCTAACGCGGCGGTTGGCTCGGCCGGGTCATGGTCAGCAGCAGCTGGCTGTCGCGCGCCGCGAGCAAGGCGTGCGGCACCCCACCGGCCAGATACAGCAGCATGCCGTCGGTGAGCGTGATCGTGTCCTGATCGAGTTGCACGCTGATTTCACCGTGCAGGCATTGCAAGGTCAGTTCGCCGGCGATGTGATGACTGGCGATGTGGCGGCCAGCGGTCAAACCGAGTATTGCCAACTCAAACGCAGCACTGCGAATCAGCGTGTGCGTTTGTGGGGAAAGATCCGGCGCAGCAGCAAGCAGTGTGATGCATTGGCCGGATTGCAGGCGTTTGGTTGCCATGATTTAGACCGCCATGATTCAGGTTGCCATGATTCAGACCGCCTTGGCACTGCTCGCCAGCGCCGGTTCGGCTGCAGCGAGTGCATCGGCGATGACGGCCATGGCGTTCGCGTCGAGTCGCTGTTCGAGCTGCGGGAACAATTCCCGCTCTTCAAACTGGACATGGGCACGCAGCAATGCGCCGGCTTGCTGCCAGCGTGTCAGCGATTCAGCGTGATCTGTCGGGATGTCGGCGTGCGGGATGGCTGCTAATTGTTCGCGCAGGGCGTGATGCTCGGCGAGCAGGCGGGTGACGGCGTCGGTCAGGCCGGCCGCGCGCATGCGCGGCAGCAGGATCTGCTCTTCGGCGCGGAAATGCGCGAGCAAGGCCGGCAACCAGGTGACCAGCGTCCGCTGTGCCACGGCGGCGCTGGCCGTGTCATTGGCCATCAGCAGCCGGCGCGCGAGGGTCAATGCCGGGCTGTGTTCGCGTGACAAACGGTGCAGAGCCGGGTGGCGAAGCATGGCGGTAGCGCGTTGTCGGATCAGGCCGCAGTGCGCAGGAAATCGATCACGATCTGACCGGCTTCGCGCTGCTGATATTGAATGTCGATGGCGTCACCGTAACGCGCATTCAACTGCGCCAACAACGGCAGCGGATCGTGATCGTTGACAAAGCGCATCACTTCGCCGCTCTGCAGGCTGTCAAAGGCGCCGAAAATCGCGGCATGGCGAAACCGGCGGGCGATGCCGCGGGCATCAAAAACGTGGATGTTCTGACCGAGGATGGGCAGGCTGCAATCGTGCATGACGGGCTCCAACAGAGTGGCCAAAGACCAAAATCATGACCACAGTGTAAGCCGCTTTTCATTAAGATGCAAAATAAATGAATCTTAACGGTTAGGGCGGGCGTTTAACCCTGGTCAGGCCAAGGGCTTTTACCGAGGGCTTGAAAACCATGCGCGCGAGGCCCACCTAAAATTCCCTGTCGCCATCGTTGGGGCCGGCATGGTCACCCTGCTTGTCATTGTTGCGCTGGGCATTGCGCTCAGCATCTGGATGTTCAGCACGCCGTACCGGAAACACCGCCGCCGCCAACGGCTGCGGGCGCAGCCATTTCCCGAGGCCTGGCGTCAGATCCTGAAACGGCGCATGCCGTACTTTCGGCACATGCCGGCCGATCTGCAGCTGCAACTGAAAAAGCACATTCAGGTGTTTCTGGCCGAGAAAGTGTTTGTTGGCTGCGATGGTCTGCAGGTGACGGACGAGATGCGCGTGACCATCGCAGCACAGGCCTGCCTGCTGCTGCTGAACCGGAAAACCGATTACTACCCGCAGCTGAGCCAGATCCTGATTTATCCGTCGGCGTTCGTTGTCGACAAGACGCAGCACGACGGTGTCGGCCTCGTGACCGAACAGCGTCAGGTGTTGTCCGGCGAATCCTGGCAACAGGGCCAGGTGATCCTGTCCTGGCAGGACACGGTGGCCGGTGCCGAGGTGCATGATGACGGTCGCAACGTGGTCATCCACGAATTCGCCCATCAACTGGATCAGGAAAACGGCCCGGCCAATGGCGCACCGATTCTGGCGCGCAGTGAGCATTACCAAAGCTGGGCAGCCACGCTGCAACACGAATTCAACCAGCTGCAGGGGCTGACCGCGCGCGGCTTTCGCTGCCTGCTCGATCCGTATGGCGCAACCAACCCGGCCGAGTTCTTTGCCGTGGTGTCGGAAGTGTTTTTCGAACAACCGCGGGCGCTGGCCGAGCAGCACCCGGCGCTGTATGCCGAGTTCAGCCGCTACTACCAGCTGGACCCGCTGAGCTGGCAGTAGGCTTTTCCTGCGCGCCGCGTTGGCGGGCGTCGAGCTAGCGCGATTCCCGATGCGTCGACAAATGACGCGGCATTTTCCACTGTTTGTGAATGGCCAGGGTGCGGAAGCCAAACGTGATCAGCACGCAGCTGACGCCAAGCAGAGACGGGTCGATGTGCGCTTTCAACAACACGTACAGGCTGCAGCCAAGCAGAATGGGCGTCGCATAGATTTCCGGCGACATCAGCAAATTGGTGCGGGCCGCCAGCACATCACGGGCGATGCCACCACCAATGCTGGTCCAGACGCCGAGCATGACGGCGAGCGCGGCACCATGGCCAAGCCCGAGCACTTTTTCGGCGGCGAGCACACCAAACAGCGCGGCGCCAAAACCGTCGAGATACAGCAAGAGTTGCCGATTGCGGTGCAGCGGCCGCGAGACGAAAAATGTCAGCAGCGCCGCCGCGCCGGCGACCCAGACATAATTGAAATCACGGAGCCAGAATACCGGCACGTCGAGCAGCAGATCGCGCACGGTACCGCCACCGAGTGCGGTGACCACGCCGAGCACCAGCGCGCCAAACACGTCGACCCCTTGCCGGCGGATCGCCAGCACGCCGGTGATGGCGAAAACAGCGGTGCCGAGCATGCCGAGCAGATACAGCATCATGTTGCAGTTCCTGAAGTGAAAGTGGCTGGCGCGTGAGAGGCGGTTGTTTGCGATCAGACCGAACACCGTCCGCCGGCAACGCCGCGACGCGATCATCCCGCTTGTTGCAATCAAAGTAAATGACTGTGCCGGTGACAACCGGCGAGCGGATGGCCGACGGGACGACCTGATTCCGGCTCAACCGGATTGGCTCGGCTTGGTCGTTCGCTTGCGGCGGCTGTTCGGTTCCAGCAAGTGCGCGCCGGGGCCACGTTCCGACAATTCATCCCATGGATTGCGCAGCGGACAATCACGCAAGGAAACACAGCCGCAACCGATGCAGCTGCTCATCTGATCGCGCAACAAAGTCAGGCGGGCGATGCGGTCATCCAGATCCGCACGCCATCGTGCCGACAGTTTCTGCCAGTCGCTGGCAGTCGGTGTCCGTTGCTCCGGCAGTGCAGCAAATGCCTGCTGGATCTCGGCCAGCGGAATGCCCAAACGCTGGCCCACTTTGATGATGGCAATCCGGCGCAGCACGTCGCGGCTGTAGCGGCGCTGATTGCCGGCATTGCGCTGGCTCTGGATCAGGCCCTTGCTTTCGTAGAAGTGCACCGCCGACACGGCGACGCCGCTGCGCTCGGCCACTTCGCCGACCGACAGGGCGCGGTCGGCCGTTGCGGCTGTGAGTTTTACCATGCGATTGCTGCTTGTCCGGTCTTGACCTCAACATAACTTGAGGTTTTACACTGGCCCGCAACTGGAGGCAAGCAGCGCACCGTTGCTGGTGCGCAGCCCGGTGGCTACGAAGGAGATTGCAATGATGACGACAACAGGCGGGGCGGCGGCCAGCGCTTCATTGGCCGACAGCATTCCGGCATTGTGGCCGCAGTTGCTGGCGCGCCGCGGGCCGATCGCTCTGGCGGTGCAATGGCCAGACCTGACCGAGCCGGCCGAACTGTTCATCGGTGATGAGTTTCGCCAGAACAATCAGATTCTGCTGGATGTGGTGCTACGCACACCAAGCGGCGTCGCGGTGCTGGTGTTCGACAAAGACAGTGCAGCGCTGCAAGCCTGCGAATGGGAGCATGACCCGGCGAGCGTAAGGGTCGCGATTCCGCAGCCATAAATGCGCAAGCACCGAGGCTCCGCCGGCTGCAAGCGTTGGCTCAGGCCACCGAGCCGGCGGCATGTGCGGACGACCAGGCCCACTGAAAGTTGTAGCCGCCGAGCCAGCCGGTGACGTCGACCACTTCGCCAATGAAGAACAACCCCGGCACCGCATTGGCCATCATGGTTTTCGAGGAGAGATCGCGGGTGTCGACGCCACCGAGCGTTACTTCCGCTTTCTTGTAGCCCACCGTGCCAGCCGGACGCACTGTCCAATGGTGCAATTCTTCGGCGAGCTTCTGCAGCGTCTTGCTGCCGAGCTGTTTCATCGGTTTGTGAACATCGCGCTGCTCACACCAGAGCTGGGCCAGCCGTTTGGGTAACCAGTCAGCGAGCGCATTGCCAAGCAGTTGCTCGCTTTGCGCGCGTTCCTGAAAGCGCGAAACGAGATCGTCATGCGGCGCCAGATCGATGGTCAGCGTCTGACCCGGTTTCCAGTACGAGGAAATCTGCAGAATGGCCGGACCGCTGACGCCGCGGTGGGTGATCAGGATCGCTTCGCGAAAGGTGGTTTTGCCGCAGCTGACATCGGCATCAAATGCCACCCCGGACAGATCGGCAAACGGCTGCCATTCGGCGCTGGGGAAGGTTAGCGGCACCAGCGCCGGGCTGGTGTCGATCACGTTCAGACCAAATTGCCGGGCAATGTCATAGCCAAAACCGGTGGCACCGATCTGCGGTATCGACAAGCCACCGGTTGCGATGATCAGCGATTCGCAATCGTAGAGGCCACGGCTGGTGCTCAGGCGAAAGCGTTCGGCCGGTTTTTCTATCTGACTGACCGTGGTGCCGGTGGCCCACTCGACCTGACCGTCACGGCACTCGTCGATCAACAGGTCGATGATCTGCTGGGCGCTGTCATCGCAGAATAATTGGCCGAGGGTTTTCTCGTGAAAGCCGATGCCATGCTTGCGCACCAGCTTGATGAAGTCCTGGGCGGTGTATCGGGCCAGCGCCGAGCGGCAGAAATGCGGATTCTGCGACAGGTAATTGGCCGGGCCGGCGTTCACGTTGGTGAAATTGCAGCGACCACCACCGGAGATGCGGATTTTCTCGCCAATCTTGTTGCTGTGGTCGAGCAGCAACACCCGGCGGCCGCGCTGGCCGGCCGTGAAGGCGGCAAACATGCCGGCCGCACCGGCACCGAGGACGATGACATCAAACGAAGCGGAGGAGCGCATGGCGACGGCGGGGTGAGCAGTACAGAGCAACGATGGCCGGCAGGGTAATACAAACGCCGGCGGTGCGATACCGTTTCCGGGGTTTCGCTTCCACAGGATCGCGCCTCCACAGGTCGGCACTTCCACCGTCTCTGCTTCCACAGGACTGCGCTTCCACAGATCGGCAAGAAGCGGCACACTGATCCGGGCGGCGCTGGGGAGCGCCAGTCCCTGTACCCGTCTGACGAGCGCCCATCAATGAATCCGATCCTGTTCGCGATTCCGGTTTTCATGGCAACCATTGTGTTTGAGGCATGGTTGGCATGGCGTCGTGGCCGCGTGGTCTATGATGTTGCCGATGCCATCACCAGCCTGCATTTTGGTGTGCTGAGTCAAGTCAGTGCCGCGTTCACCCGGTTGCTCAGCTTTGGTGTGTATGCGTGGCTGTATCAGTCATGGCACTGGCTGTCATTGCCGACGGACCGTGTCTGGGTCTGGTTGGCGGCGCTGCTGCTGTACGATTTTCTGTATTACTGGGTGCACCGGTTCGGCCATGAAGTGAATGTGATGTGGGCCGCGCATCAGGTGCATCACTCGTCCGAGTATTTCAACCTCAGTACCGCGCTGCGCCAGAGCGCGACGACGGTGTTCTGGAGCTGGCCGTTCTATTTGCCGATGGCCTTGCTCGGTGTTCCGCCGGAAGTGTTCGTCGGTGTCGCCTTGATCGATCTGCTGTATCAGTACTGGGTGCATACCGAACTGGTCGGCAAGCTGGGTTGGTTTGATCGGGTCTTTGTCTCGCCGTCGAATCATCGGGTCCATCACGGCCAGAACGATTACTGCATTGACAAGAATTACGGTGGCATCCTGATTGTTTGGGACCGGTTGTTTGGCTCCTTTGTCGAAGAGCGCGATCGCGAGCCGGTGATTTACGGTATTCGCAA
The DNA here is from genome assembly GCA_046297695.1 of Permianibacter sp. GTDB lineage: Bacteria > Pseudomonadota > Gammaproteobacteria > Enterobacterales > Permianibacteraceae > Permianibacter. The sequence goes on from JBKBHF010000037.1 coordinate 11,590, forward strand.
ACCGCTGGCGAGTTTCAATCCGGTGTGGGGCAACTGCAATGTCTACGCGGAAGTGCTGCGATGCTGGCGCCGCGCGACGACCTGGCGGGCGCGACTGGCTGCGCTGTTTGGACCGCCCGGTGCTGGCGCGGCGCTGACGCCACTGGACCCGGTGCAGTGTCGGCGCTTTGATCCGCAACCGAGTGTCGCCGTGCGCGTGTATGCGCTGTTCAACTATGCCTTGCTGGTGCTGTATGTCAGCCATTTTCTGTTGCTGGTCGCGCAGCTGTCATGGCCGCAACAGCTGCTGTACGGTGCGTTCATTGTGCTCGCAACGCTGACACAGGGCTGGCTGCTGGAACGCCACCGCTGGGCCGTTCGTGCCGAACAGTTGCGCTGGAGTGTGACGCTGTTGCTGCTGTGGTGGCAGCCGGTCTGGTTCGGCACCGTCTTGCCGCTTGGTGTCAAACTGGTGCTGACCGTTGTCGCACTGGCGACAATAGCGATGCTGGTGATACACACCGGACTGATGCGACCGCAACAACCTCGGCAACTGCCAGCCAAGCCACAAACCGATGCGACAGCAAATCCAGCAAATTTCGAGTCAGAACTGCGTGAGTCAGAACAGCGTGAAGCCAAACAGCGTGAAGCAGAACCGCGAGCCTGAAGCGGAAACCGTGGTGTATTGCCCGACGCCGGAGGAAACCCGGCAGTACCTGCAGGCGTTTCGCGCCGCCGCGCCGGAATTCCGATTTACCGATCACGCCGGTTGCACGGCGCCAGCGGCGGTGAAGCAAATTGTTTGCTGGGGCGTGCCACCGGGCTTTTTTGCCGGGTACCCGGCCGTGCAGACGGTGTTTGCACTCGGCGCTGGCGTCGACAGATTGGTGGCCCGGCCGGATCTGCCGGCCGCGGTGCAGATTTGTCGCCTGCTGGATGCCGGCATGGCGGCGCAAATGCTGGACTATGTGCTCTACGGCGTGCTCGCGGTGCAATACCATTTTGCCGATTACGCCCGGCAGCAAGCACTGGCGCGCTGGCAGCCGCGGCGCAGCCGTGCGGCGACGGAATTGCGCTGCACGGTGCTTGGTGCGGGCGCCATTGGTGGCTATGTCGCGCGCGGTTTGGCGGCACGTGGCCATGCCGTGACGGTGTGGTCGCGACAGCCGAAAGCCATGCCGGGTATCGCCAATGTCTGCGGCTGGGATGTGCTGCCACGCGTGTTCGCCCACACGGACATTTTGATCGCGCTGTTGCCTTCTACTGCGGAAACTCGTGGCTTGTTGAATGCCGAGCGGCTGGCGTGGTTGCCGGCCGGGGCAAGTCTCATCAACGCCGGTCGCGGTGATCTGATTGACGATGCGGCGCTGCTGGCGGCACTGGATCGTGGTCAGCTCAGTCATGCCCAGTTGGATGTGTTTCAGATCGAGCCGCTGCCGCCGTCGCATCCGTTCTGGCAGCATCCGCGCATCCACCTGACGCCACATGTTGCGGCACAAACGCTGTTACCCGAGGCGGTGGCGCAAATCGTTACCAATCTGCGGGCGCTTGCTGCCGGCCAAACGCCTTCCGGTCTGGTCGATCGGCGCCGCCAATACTGACGCGAAGCGGGATTGGTGGCGCGCCGGTCCTGACATCGTCTTGCCTTGGCGCCATTTCCCGCCATTTTCTGATAGCGATCTAGCAGGTGCAACGCTCTCCTCACATTTCCGTCATTGCGATTCACGACAATGGCTTTGCCTGCAGAGATATGGCAACACCGCCAAACTATTTTCTTTTTGCTTTCGTCATTCCTATCTGAACTTGCTGGCGCACCGATGTCGGCAAGGAAGCGCCGGCCGCGTTTGGCCGGCACTCACCGTTGGCACCATGTGCCCCATGGCAGGGAGTGAAGCATGAACCGTTTTCGTCAGCAATTTCTTACCAACAGAACCCTGCTTGTGTCATTACGCCGGTTCTTGCTTGGCATCGGTGTTTGCTCGGTGGTTTTGGCGGGTGATAGCCGGCCCGATAGCACGCAAGACGCCGTGGCGTCTGATGCGCGCGCATCCAGTCTGCATATCCAGATGAGCGTCAACCATCGGCCAGCGGTCAGCTATGCCTTGACCCGCGAGCACGATACGGCGGTGTTTGTCGGCGCCAGTCGCGAACTGCGCCGGGTGCATCGTCTGCAGAAACAACACGCGGGTGCGTTTTTGTGGCTACGGCAAGGGGATAGCGAATACTTGATGGAGGATGCGACCGCCGTGGCCGAACTGTTGCAGCGCTGGCAAACCTTGAAAGCGCCGGAGCAGCAGATGGCCGCGTTGGAACAGCAGCTGCAGCCGTACACCGAACAGCTGGAAGCGCACGCCGATGAACTGGAAGAAGCGGCCGGGCAGTGGGCGGGTAGCAGCGATCATCAACAGATCGACCATCAACAGACCGAACAGCTGCACGAAAAGATGCAGGCGCTGCACGAACAAATCGAGCCAATCAGCGAGCAGATGGAATCGCTCGGTCAGCAGATTGAAACGCTGGCGGATGATGCACACCGGTTCACCCTGCAGCGCATTGATGCGGCTGTGCAGGGTGGCAAGGTCAAACCGGTTCCGGCCAGCTGAACGGCGCGCGTTGTCCCGTTCTGACGCAAACCGTTCTGCCGAAAACCGTTGTGACGACGAGTGACGCGGTATGACGCAGCGCTGGCCGGCGTCACGGTTTGACCTGTGGACTTTCGTTGGCGTTGATGTGATCGACAAATGACGCCCGCTGATTGCCGACATGGTCGGTCGGCCGGGTTTTCTTCGGCTTTTTCTGGTCGCGGCGATTGTGGTGCTGTTCTTTGTGGGCCATGGCTGAACTCCGGAACAAGGGGGAGGGTCAGCATAGAGGCCGGCGCTGCCAGCGCCGTTTTTTATAGCCAATTGGTCATAGCCGCGCGCTGTAACTGCCCGGTTGTTTGTACGGTCACGGCCCGACGGCCTGCTCCAGCAACCGACGGTAAAACCGCAGCATGAGCTCCAGATCGGCGAGCGAGAGTCGCTCGTTGCTGCCATGAAAGCGCGACAGGTCTTCCGGTTTGGCCCGGATGGGCGAGAACCGGAAAATCTGGTCGCTGATGGCACTGAAATGGCGCGAGTCGCTGGCGCCTAGCATCAGTCCCGGCGCGACCAGCAGCTCCGGCTGCAGTTCGCGCAGACTGCGGGCTATCAGCTGGTAGCCGCTGCCGTCAGTGGGTGAAACCGGCGACGGTTCGCTGCCATGTGGCAGGGCCGTCAGTGTGTACCTCTGCGGGTCAATCTGTGCATCGGCTTGCTGCTTGATGTGTTCGAGCACGTCGTCATGGCGGGTGCCCGGCAGCAGCCGGAAATTGATGGTGGCACTGGCTTCGCCGGGCAGGACATTGTCCTTGTCGCCAGCATGGATGACCGTGAATGCGGTGGTGGTACGCAGCATCGCGTTGGTGCCGGGCGCCTGCGCCAACTGCGCTTTCACCAGCGGCTCGAACAGCCACAGATTGGTCAGCGCCAACCGGCTCAGGCCGCGCATCTCCGGTCCCAGCGTTTCGAACATTTGTCTGGCGACGCCATCGATGCGGGCCGGAAACGGCTGCTGCATCAAACCGCGCAACACGTTCAGTAGCTGTTCGATCGCGACGGAGCCGTCGGTCGGTGGCATCGACGAGTGCCCAGGTGTGGCGCGCAGCTGGAGACTCACCGACAGGTAACCCTTTTCCGCCACGCCGATCAGCGCGGCTGGTGCGCTCAGGCCGGCAATCATGCCGTCGGTGATCAGCAGGCCTTCATCGAGAACAAATTCCGCGCGTACGCCGCGCTGTTGCAGCAGCGTGGCAATTGCCTTGGCACCGCGATCGCCACCCACTTCTTCGTCGGCACCATAAACCAGATACACCGTCCGCTTCGGCGCAAAACCGGTGGCAAGCAACGCTTCAACCGCTTCCATCTGGGCGATCAGATTGCCTTTGTCATCCCAGGCACCGCGGCCCCAGACAAAGCCGTCACGGACGACGCCTGCGAATGGTGGCACCTGCCATTGCGATTCCGTACCCGACGCGATGGGCACGACGTCCAGATGCGCCATCAACACAATGGCCGGCGCGTCGGCATCCTGCCCGGGCCAGCGATACAGCAGCGAATAATCGCCGATGATTTCCCGCTGCAAGTGCTGGTGCAGCAGCGGGTAGTCCTGCTCCAGCTGGGCATGCAGCGCCAAGAAGTGTTCGCGGTTCTGGTGCGGCGCGGTTTGACTGCTGACCGTCGGCTTGTTGATGGCCGACGCAAGCCGTGCTGCCGCTTGCGTCAGCTGCGTGGCGGTAGTCAGGGTTGTGCTGTCGATGGTCGGTACGTGCAGCTGCCGAGATGGCGTCAGAACAGTGTTGACCATTGCGACCAACAGCAAAACGGTAACCAAGAGCAGTGCTGCTGCACCCAAGTAAAGCAGGCGGCTTCGAACATCCTTCATTGGTCACACTCCCTCGCCGATTCGCTTACCCTGTTCGAGACAATCCTTTTGTTGATTGAAGCAGGGCGGAACACTGCAATTTCAGTGGCTGGTTGAGCCCTTCAGCAATGCATCAATCTCTTCGATTTTGGCCTTGGCGATTTCATGATTCTTGGCTGCTGCCCTGACAAAATGCGCGCGGGCCTTGACGAGGTCGCGCGGCACTATTTGCCCCTCAAAGTATATTCGCCCAAGATTGTAATCGCCGTAGTGGTAGCCGAGGTCGGCTGCCTTTTGAAACAGTTCCATGGCGCGTACGGGATTCTTCTCCAAACCCTTTCCGTCCAGGTATAACAATCCGAGGGAGTTGAATGCGCCGCTATGATTCTCCTTGCTGGCAGCCTCGAAAAAAACTCGTGCAGCTTGGTAGTCCTGGCGAACGCCTTCGCCCGCTTCAAACATGTGCCCGGTGTTGTAGGTGCATTGGATATTGCCAATCATCGAGCACAGCATGTACCAACGCGCGGCAAGTCGCTTGTTGACATAGACCGCAATGCCCATATCGTTGTAATACCCAACGTTGAGCATGGAGTCGGAGTGGAAGCGCATTGCACCTTCCGAGTAGTGGCTGAGCGCTTTGACTTCGTCCTTGCTACCAAATGTCCCGCGCTGATAGCCGCGGCCGAGCCGATAATGGGCATCTGGTATGCCGAAAGCGGCGGCTTTCTTTAGCCATTGTTCTGCTTCCTTGGCCTCGTTGCTGCCGCTTTTCGCATCGATCAGAAGCCATTCGCCAACCAGATAATTCGCCCACTTTGCACCCTGTTCAGCCAAGGTTTTCAGCTCTGACAATGCCGCATTGTCGCGGAAATTGTCTTTGTCCACAGCACTCAGAAACCGTGCCAGCTTTGCATCAACACTGCCAGCACTTTCAGCAAGTGCAAAGTAATGCTCGGCAGCGTTTTCATCGGCACTTGCCAGCAGCCCGTACTTGAAGTGATTGGCGAGCAAATAATGTGCATAGCCAGGCGATTTTCGGGTTCCGACAGACTCCAGCAGTTCAGATGCCAGGATTTTGTCCTGCTCGACGGCAATACCCTTGTCATACAAATAGGCCAACACAACAATGGCTGGTACGTACTGTTGCTCTGCCGCCTCCATTAGCAGCTGAACCGCCTGTGGGGAACTCACTTGTGGCAATTTCTTGTCGATAGCCAGTAGCGCTAAACGATAGCGTGCACGCAGGGAACCATCAGCTATGGCCTCCATATAAAGCTGATAGGCTTGATCAAGGTTGCCATCAGCGGCTTCCGCGCTTGCCAGTGGCACCTTGATGGCGCGGTCGAAGCCGGCGATTGCAGGCAGCACGCGGGTCTTCCAGCCATCATCTAAACCAATAAATGGATACACTTCGCCCATGACGGCATGCACAAAGCGTTGATTGTCAAAATAGATTTCATGCTGTTTGCCAGTTTTGGGGTCATTGGCTACGACTACATAGTAGAAAGCACGACGAGACGACATCAGTTCGCCATAGAAGTCGATGACTTCGTACCCCATCAGCTCAATCACATCATTGGCATCGCCAAGCGACATGATCTCATACGCGGAATAGTAGGCTTCGCCGTCGCCGCTTGCCATGATGCCGGTTAATAGAAAGTCGATGGCGCGATTGTGCCGTTCCGCCATCGCGCTATTGCCGCTGCTCTCATAACAGGCGGCAGCACTGATATGCGGTTTCAGCGACCAAAAATTACGAGATGTCAGTGTCGACCAATCTACATCGGTACAGGCTAACTTACCCGCTTCAACCAGCGAGTTGAGATGTTCATATTCCTGGTATTTTGGACCGGTATTCTGGACCTGGCTTGATTGCAGGTATGCATTCAGTGCTGCTTGATAGCTAGGCGGCCGGTCCCCCGAAAGAATACGGTCAACATGGCTGTCAAAGAGCGCGTCCGCAAATGTCGGTTTGGGCTTGGTCGCACAGGCGCTCAGTAACGCTGCGACGACAAAAATGAATAAAAAGCGCATCATCACTTCCTGCTCTTCAGATTCTCAATCAAGCTTCGGACTTGTTCACTTTTATTGCTGGAGGTGCCGGCATTGGAGCGATCAGTCCAGACTTTCATGCCAATACTCTCTATAGCAGTATTGGTCAGCTGCACGTAGTCGCTAATGGCATCTGGCGTTATTGGATCGCCCTTGGTTTCCATTAGTAGCGACAGGCTCAGTTTCTGGTCGGTTTGTTGAATGCGCTTATGCAGGGAAAAGTACGCGGTTTCCTGTTTGCGATCGCGATCAGTCGAAAACCAGATGATCTTTCTGTTCGCCGGGAAAACGACTTCCGTGTGGTGCTCTAGATGCATGGCCGGAAGCGGCATAAAAGGATACTTGCGGTCCAACACGCTCGGTCGGAGGATGTAGTCGCGCAGTAAGCTGGCGTAAAATTCATACTCTGCTCTTGCGGCGGCGTCAGTGTGTGGTGATTTTGCCCGGAATGCGAAGTTCAGTCTCAGCTGATTACGGGCGTTGTCATCCTGCTTGCTCATAGGAGCTTGGGAGTCGGTTTGCCGAAACAGCTTCTGATAGTATTCCTTAATACCTTTTTCGAAATCGACGACGCCACTTTGACGCAACTCTGCACGTAACTCATCTGCGCGCCAGCCGCTGACTTCAATTTCCAGTTGAATGTCCATAGCCTGGCCATCCGAATCGGGAAACGTGAGCTTTTCGCGGATAACCGCCGAACTTTGTATTTGCTCAGCATGGGCTGGTTTTATGTCGACCAAACCGGACTCGCCTTTGCGAATCAACAGCGCATTCTTGAAGTTGGGGAGGGCACGATACGTTTGATTGCCACCTTGTTCGGTATACGTGGGGTCGACCCAATAGCTGCGACCTTGCACTGTATAGTTGACAATCACATGATCGAAAGCCAAGGGTGAAGGCAGGCGCGCACTAACGTGTGAATGACTGCTTGCTGATACCAACGCGGGGTGAGCTTTGATGCCCAAGTTTCTCAGGGCATAAACTAGCAGGGCGGCCTTGTCCTTGCAGTCGCCGTACCGGCGTTTGAACGTCTCTATCGGTTCGCTTGGTCTATGCGAGTTGCTGCCAAACTCGATGCCAAAATAGCGGATATCGTCCTGCACAAAGCGTATGGCTGATTCGACCTTTTCCTCCAGGGTCTTCGCTGCGTCGAATCGTGTCTGCAATAGCTCGTCCAACGCACGGTAACGATCGGAAAAGTCGTACAGGGGTAGCGCCCAGGCAAGCACGTCACGCCAGTCTTCGAATTCACTGTATTCGAGGTAGTCGTAAGGCATTTCATGCTGTGGGATGCGATCTTCCGGCGAATCCGCTTTTTGATTGCTGAGTTCCAGCGAATAAACATTCAGGCCGTCCTGGCGGGTCTTGCGCAGTTGTGCTGTGCTGCGCTGGCTTCTTATGTTTAGTTTGACATCGGGGTCAGTGATCAAGCGGACACTGCGCTTTTGCACAGGTAAGCGCCAGGTCAACTGTGTCACGCCAATGTATTTGTCGCCAAAAACCGGGTTGTGCCCAACAATGCTGTAGCTGTAATCGAGCAGGTCGCCAAGCCGAAGATCATCGGTCACAAAAAGTGCGGTCCAGCTACCGTTGTAGATGGACCGGCCAAGCTCGGTTTCTTGCTGGATAAGCTTGACCTTTTCGGGTTGTAGCCGTGGCAAGCGCTGACCATTTCTGACAATGGCCACTTCGTGCAGGACCAACGTTTCATAATTGGGGTCAAAAATGATGCTGATTTCTGCGAGCTGCGAGATCGCTGAAGGCGTATTGGGTCGCGACAAGAAACGAAAATACCGAGCAGTTTGCCGCTGTCGCAACATAAACTGGCTGTCAAACAACAGGTAGTCACTTTCTTGCTCCGACTGCGCCGGAGCAACTGGTGTCTCTGTCGGCAGCACCCAAGGTGGTGCGGGTTGATACAACACAGTGGGCGCTTGTTCAGCTGCAACCAGGGGCAAAGAGAAAACCAGTGCAAGCAAACGAAGACAAGACAAAAACAGAGAGCTAGTCAATTGCGATTCCCCAATTCGGCTCATGCCAGCGTCCGAACGATCCATGGGTTTTATGAGCGGCGCGGTAGGCCGCAGGCAGGCCCGGGCAGATTACACGAGCCGCTAAAGCCGGGCAATTGGCTGCCAACTCGCCGCCTTGATGAAGCTGACCGTCAGGCATCCGGCCCGGTGTATTCACCGAGCCGCAGCCACTTGGTGGCGATCCATTTCTCGCCGGCGGCCACCGGACTGCCGCCGTGCAGGCTCAGTTTGTCCAGGTCGCCGGCGGGGTTGGCGTAGGAAAAGAAAATCGCGTTGCCCTTGCGTGGCAGCACATCGAGGCCGATTTCGGGGAAGACAGTCGAGCCACCCGCTTCGACATCGTTCAAATACATCACCAGGGTGGCGAAGCGTTGGCCGCCCATTTGCAGGATACGTTCGTTGCCGGGCTCTTTCGGGTCAAAGTAATCGAAATGCGGTTTGTATTCGGCGCCCGGCGCGTAATTCAATACCTGAATGGGCTCGCCGTGACTGACCGGAATGCTGAGCAGACTGCTGATGCGCGTTTCGATGCGTCGCAGCATTTCGTTTTCGCCGCGTCGGAACGAGGCGCCGTAGCTGGTGCGGGCTGCGTGGCGGTCGTAGCTGCCGCTGGCGGCGTTGACCACGGTCGATGGCTTCAACCGGTCACGCGACAGCGCGATCAAGGCATCGCATTCGGCATCGGACAGCAGATTGCCGAACAGAACGACGCGCGGTGCGTTCAGGGTAAGCAGGATATGCACGTCGCGATCGGTCGTGCGCTGGGTCGCCGAGACCTTGGCAACGACGGCGCTGCTGTGCGGACGAATGGTCTGACCGCTGGCGATGACCGTGGCGTAATGTTCCTGCACGGCCTCCGCGATATCGGCGGCATGGCCGGCACTCACCAGCGACTGGACGATGGCATCGAGCGGATGACCATACTGTACGGTTTCCCGAATCCACTGCTGCAGTTCGGGCTGTAGTTGTTCGAATCGCATAGGGCGCCCCTCCTGCCGCAGACGATAACGGCGACGGCACAGGGGAGCAACCGCAACTTTGTAATCGCGGCGCTACAAACGGCGGCGGGCGTCGCCGTGCAGCGATGGGGCAAGGCCGCGGCCTTCGCTTTCGTGCGGTCGCCGCTGCGATGGCTCACAGCGGCAGGCCGACACTAAAAGGCCATTCAGGGCCCGGTCGTTCTGCCGAGTTTCTTGTGTTGCTCGTTGAGCAGCATCAGGGCCGCCGAGCCGTAATGTTTATGGTATTCCGCGACCATTTCGCCTTTGATGATGACGGGGTCGGTGGCCACATGCTTCTGTGCGTCTTCGATGGTGTCGACTGCCAGAATGAACAGGCCACGCCAACCATCGACGCCATCCAGCGGACCGGCATAGGCCAGTACGCCGGCGTCAGCGAGCCGGGTCATGTTGGCGAAATGGCCTTTGAACATCTCGTCCCGTTCCGGACCTTTTGGTACCGGATTCGGACCGGATTTCAGTACCACCAGCACATAGGCCCGCATGCCCTGATCATTGCCGCCGGCTTTTTGCGCCAGCACCGGGTCGTACAACGGATTGGTGATGGCAGCGTTATCGGCGCTGCTGACTACGCCGCTGCCAGCAATGGCCAGACTGCACAGCAGCATGCGGCCGCAGCGGGCTGTGCGCTTGATCCAGGTCATGCGATTCATGGTGTGATATCCCCGAAGCAAAAGGGCGCGGCAAGCGCGCGGTTTCGAACGGGAGTGTAGGCGAGTCGTGCCGCGATGCAATGGCGGCAGTGAAAAAGGCCGGCGCCGACAAGGCTCCGGTGACCGGGCGCTGCCGGCCACCGGCGAAGGTGGGTCAGGAATTGGTCGACAACATGTGCGAGGTTTTTTCCAGTTCGTGTTCCTGGTTGTCGACAAACTTGAAGCTGTTCCAGCCAATCCGAATGACGTCGTTGTGACGCAGGCGCTGACGCTTGTTCAACTTCAGGTTGTTGACGAAGGTGCCGTTTGTGCTGCCGAGATCGGTCAGGTAATACTCGCTGAACTGCGGGAAATGCTCATTCGGCAGGCCTTCGATCTGCGCGTGATGACCGCTGACGGCCGAATCATCGATCTGGACGCCGTTGTCGGGATGCCGGCCGATTGTCAGCGTGCCGTGCCGGAGTTCGAATTTGTTGGCGACAACGTCGTCAACCAGTTGGGTCAGCGTGGCCATGGTGTTTTCTCCTGCCTCGTGGGCGGCCAAACGGCTGCGGCAGCTTATTGTGCCTGTCGCAGGGCGCTGGCCAGTTCAGCAGCGTCGCGGTAGCGATCGCCAGGTTCTTTTTGCAGCGTCTTGTTGATGATACGGCGCACCGCAGCCGACAAACCGGGGCACAGATCACGAATATTGGCCGGCTTGCTTTGCAGGATGTGGCGGCTCAGTTCGGCAATGTTGTCGCCTTTGAACGGCAGCTCGCCGCTGAGCAGTTGATACAGCGTGACGCCGAGGCTGAAAATATCGCTGCCGCGCTCCACTTTCTTGCCGACGATCTGCTCCGGCGACATGTACAGCGGGCTGCCGAGGATTTCGCCGGTCTGGGTGCTGTGCTCGCCGACGATGCGGGCGATGCCGAAATCGGTCACCGTGACTTTGCGCTGGCCGCGGTCGTAGAGAATATTGCTCGGCTTGATGTCGCGGTGGACGATGCCCTCTTTGTGGGCGTAATGCAGGGCATCGGCCACCTCGGCGCAGATGGTCAACACTTCATTGGCCGGCAACAGCGACTTCTTGCTGGTGAAATCGCTGAGCGGTTGGCCTTCGATATAATCCATCGCGATGTAAGCCAGATCGTGATCTTCGCCGACATCATGCACGCTGACGATGTTCGGGTGCCGCAAGCGACCGGCCGCTTCTGCTTCCCGGAAGAAGCGCATCTTGACCGCGGCGAGCTCGTCGCCTTCGTAGCGTGAGTAATCCAGCGTCTTGATGGCGACGCGACGGCCAATTTTTGGGTCAAAGCCGAGATAGACCACACCCATGGCGCCACGGCCGAGCTCGCTCTCCACTTGATAGCGGCCAAACTGCGGCGCGCTGTGGCTGTCGGTGATGACCACCGTCTTGCTCAGGCTCGGGATCAGCGTGGTTTTTGCCAATGCCTGTGGTTGCTCCAGCAGCTTCAGCCGTTTGCTGACGTCGCGGAAGCGACGCTTGCGCTGCAGCAGCTGCCGGTAAACCGCAGCGGCTTCGGTTGGCCGGCGTTTGCGTTCGTGCTGGCCGCCGATTTCATACAGCAGCTCAAGCACGTCGTTGTTCGATGGGCAGCGCGCCAGTGCCGCCACGGCTTGCTCCAGTTGGCTCTGCTGCAGCAAATGGCGCGCCCATGGCACGGCGATCGCAAGATGCTGTTGCTGCAGCGCTTCGAACGGCTGCTGCTGGCGTCGCCACAAACCCACCAGCAGTGTGCACAGCAGCAGGTATTGCATGGCGACGCCAAGCGGCAGCCATTGGCCACGGGTGATCTGCAAGCCCAACTGGCAGGCCAGCAACGTCATCACCAGGATCAGGCTGAGCAACAGCCGGACGCCGCTGCTCAGTCGCGGCATCAACCAGATCGCATAGGCGAGCAGGATCAGTACCAGCGCTTGCAGCAGCAGTTCGCTCCACCACGGCGCGTAGGCGCTGTGACCGGCGCGCAGGCTCTGCACGCTGTCGATGATCGCATCGAGCATCGGCTCGTCAGTGCTGCCGATCAGCAGCAACGACGGTGTGGCCGGTTGCCGCAGGAACGCGGCCAGTGTGTATTCGCTGACGCCCGGCGCCGGTCTGTGCTGACGGTGGTAGGCGGGATAAAAGCTGCCATCGCTGTTGAGCCGGTAGCGGCGTTCGTTGGCCAATTGAATGAGCTGGTGTGGCGGCTGCCACTGGAAGCCCTGGCGGCCCTGGTTGGCGTCGAGCAGGGCGAGCAGCAGACCGGGGTAGATGGCATCGGCATGTCGCCAAAGCAGCGTCTGCGTCATGGCGTCGGGTCCCGGCGCCAGCGGCCACAGCCGGAATGCGCCATCGCCGGCGGCCACGGCCAGCGTCGGATGCGATGCCAGTTCGGCGCTGCCGAGCCGCTGCAACAGCGAGCGGTCTTGCCCGATTGCGGCGGTGTTGTCCGGCGCGCTGGCGATGCGTGCCGCTGTGCTCAAATACGGCGGCAGCTGCTCGCTGGCGAGATAGACCTGCGGCGAAGCCAGCCACTGCCAAAAGCGTTGCTGCAATTGTAGACGTGCTTGCCAGGCTTGATGCGCTGGCGATTGCGCGGCACTTGCTTGCAACAACTGTTCGGCGCTGCTCGGCTGCTGACGCGGCAATTCCGGCAGCAGGATCGCAACCGGGCCGGTCCGTGCCATCAAGGTGTATTGCAGCGCGGCAGTCTGGGGATGATTCAGCGGATCGCGCAGCAGCAGCTGCATTTCGCTGCGGCTCAGTCGCAACACGTCAAGCGGTGCGGGCGTGGTGTTGGCGCTGCTGAGTGCTGCGCCACCCCGGAATAACTGTTGATCAAGCCAACCGAGCCACGCCGGCCGCAAGCTGCTGAACAATAAGCCGATGGCAGCGAGCAGGATCAGCAACCGCCAATCCGTTGGCAAGTGTACGCGGCGCAGGCCGCGCAGCAGCAGCGCAACAGAAGCATGAAGGGGCCGCCACAGCAGCAGGGCAAATGCGCGCATCCGGTCGGATCAATCAGCGGTGTAATACACGCCGGGGATCCAGCTTTTCTTGATTTTCAGGGTGTGTTGCAGGCTATTCGGCAGCTGCTCGACCAGGCGCACGGTATGGGTGCCGATCACCACCGCTTGCCCCGGTTCCAGTGCACTCAGCGCGGTTTTCTTGCCGTCGATGCGGATACCGTTGGTGCTGTTGAGATCGCGGATCTGGTAGCCATATGGCATTTTTTCGATCACCGCATGGTGGCCGCTGACCGTCGGATCGTCGATCACCAGATCATTGTCGGCATGGCGGCCGATGGTCAGCTGCTCGCCGAGTTCGTAATGGCACAGCGTCGCGCCGTTGAATTGATGCTGGATGTACGGCATATCGCAATTGCCTCCGGAGTTGCCAGGGTGCTCACCGTGTTGCAGCGGTGAGGGCAGACCTGTCCGAGCAGGGCCGGTGAGAGCGCCTGATTTCGCGCGGCTGATAAAAAAGGACCGACGCGACAGGCAGATGTGGACCGACGGTAACACAGCAACTGGGGCAAATTTGTGACCCGGCGCACTGTTGCGGCAGCGCCGCAACAGCCCCGCAACAGTCTCGAGCTCGTCAATCCGTATCAGATAGCGGATGCAGGCCAGTGCAAGCTGACGCAGGTGCCACCGGTTGCGACATCGGCGATGCGCAACGTGATGCCGTAGTGCTCGCACAGCCGCGACACCAAGGACAAGCCAATGCCGAAGCCGCTGCTCTGTTCACCTTTGCACAGTGGTTCGCCGAGGCGCGCTTTCACGTCCGCGTCAATACCACAGCCGCTGTCCTGTATCTGCAATCTGTTGTCCTGATAGGGAAACCCCGATTAAGTCCCGAAGTATTACGCGATGCTTCGCATTCGTCGTCGTTGCGGGTAAAAATTGCCAAGTTTCGAGTTTTTCTCACCGGCTTCGGTCACATGCCCCGTTGTGGGCGATACCCGGGGATTTCCCTGCTTGCCAGATCTACCTCGCCTGTGTCCGCAGCATTTCTCGCGTCATCATGTAGCGGTTGCAAAGCGTGAGGCACATCAGGTGGCGCGCTGTATTCTTCTCAATCCGCGGTAATGGCCTTTGCGTTGGCCACACAGGTATTTGACCACAGCGAACGCGTGTTCGCCTTTCGCCCGAATATTGCTCAAGGTGCTGTTCGCTTTTCTTTGCTGTTCGGGCAACGGCGTGCCGACAACGCTGTGCACCAGGCCGTCGCGGGCAGCGGTGCCGACCTGGATTTTCATGCCGAAAGGGTATTGGCGACCCTTCTTGGTCTGACGCATTTCCGGGTCAGACTCGCGCTTTTCGTTTTGGCTTGACGGCGGCGCGGCGAACCGTGTGGCATCAACGATCGTGCCGCGGCGCACCCGCAATCCGTGTTGCGCCAGCTTGATGTTGACGTCCTGGAACCGCTGCTCGTGCAGCGCATGGGGTTCCGGCAAGCGGCGGAATTTCAGGATGGTGGTTGCGTCCGGAACCGGGTCGTTGACGCTGTGAGGGTCGACGAATTGGCGTAGCGCCAGGCTGTCGTCCAGCGCACTTCCCTTCCATCCGGTTGCACTGCGGCCGGATGGGTTCGCTTGAATCCCGGCCGGTGCTAACGGAAAATGGCGAGCACTTCTTTTACCCCGAGATGGATCATGACTGACACCGCTTCGCGCCCGGCACTGCCCGACCGCCTTTCTGTTCGTCCCCGCAGCCCGTACCACAACGCGGCCGTGCTGGCGCACGATATCGGCATCCGCCTCAACGGCAAGGAGCGCACTGATGTCGAGGAATACTGCATCAGCGAAGGTTGGGTGAAGGTGCCGGCCGGCAAGGCGCTGGATCGCTACGGCATGCCGTTGCTGGTTACACTCAAAGGCACGGTCGAGGCGTTCTATCTCTGAACCGGACAATAAGAAAGGTGACGCAGGCGTCGCCTTTTGTGTTGCCGTATGGTGGCAGGCATGAGAGGGCAGGGCGATGTCGGCACGAACGATCAGCGTCGTGCCCTAAGCTCCGTGCTGGAGGACGTCGCCCTCGAGACCTTTCAGATCGGCAGCGCTGTGGTGCCGGGCCTGGCCGCCAAACCCATCATCGACATACTCGTTGCCGCGTCGTCACTGGCGGCGGTAGCTGATCGGCAAACCGAACTGGTGGCACTCGGTTATCTCGCCAACGGCGAAAACGGCATTGCCGGTCGCCGCTCTTTTCAGAAAGGCGGCGCTCAACGTAGCCGTCACCTGCATGTTTCTCAACACGGGGAGCTGCACCTGCACCGTGCTTTGGCTGGTACAGCGGGGAGCGGGTAGCAACGCCGTCCCAGGCAATAGTTGACCCGCTGTTCCCACGTACACTCATAGGGTCCGCAGCCACTCGATCGCGCCGTAATTCTGCCACACCGAATACATGGCGCTGCGGTAGTACCATGCTTCATCTTTGCCACCCAACTGAATGATACCTGGTGTCAACTTGGGCGGTTTTGGCTGTTTGGCCAGCAGCATTTTGAACACTTCCGGGAATTTCTGTTTGGCTTGCTTAGCCAATTTCGCCGCGGTGGCTTTGTCACCCTGAGCATACAGTGTCAATGTCTGGTTGAAGCTGAGGTGAGCGCCGTCGTTTTCGTATCGGGCATGCAGTGCCAGGGCTTTGTCGAGCTGTGCATGGTGGAGGTATTGGTCCGAAAGTTCATCACGAAAGCCGTGGTTATCGTTCGGGTTGAGCGCCAGCATCAGCTCAAGTGTGCTGATATGTTCTTGCTCCTGTTTGGCGTGGAAATGCATCAAGGCTTTCTGTGCCAATAGACGTAGCGCCGGGCGGTTGTCCAGAAACCCCCACGGCACGGTTTGGCTGGTGGGTTTGTTGGCCAGTAGCGATTGCCAAAGTGCCAAAGCATGCTGGAGCACTGGCTCCAGCAAGGTGCGTTGAATGGCCTGCGTGGGCACAGGCAAGGCCTTCAGCAGCAGGTAAATGTCGTCGAGAATGGTGAAGCTTTGCCAGGCCAGCGGGTGCTTGGCAAGCCATTGTGGCCATTTGTCCAGCTGCTCGAGCCCGGCGTGGTCCATCACCTCCATGTACGTCAGTGACGGCTTTTGCTGCGGGAAGATCGACGCCCATTTGGCTTCGATTTTACGCAGGGCGGCGTCCGGCTTGAGTTGAGCCATGGCGTCGTCACCTTCGAGCGTGTAGTGCCGCTCGGGTTGCGGCCGCTCGGTCATGAGCTTGGCCCAGGCCATGAGTTCTGGAATGTGCTGGGTCGCAATGTCATAGTGCAGCGCGGCCGGATCGGTGCTGAGTGCTTCCAGTGCCTCGATGAGATGCGAGTGATCGTATTGCTTGTCGCGTTTCAAGCGTTGGATCCAATGCAGTGCTCGCTCACGAGCCAGCTCGGGTTTGCCTTCGCTCTGCAGCAGCAGCACCTCCAGATGCGAAAGATGTGGGTCATCCGGAGTTGCCCGCATGGCCAATTGGAAGGCTTGCCATGCGCCCGAGAAATCACCCTGATCACTGAGCTGTGTGGCCTGATGCTGCAGCGCATCGGAACGCAGCTGCCGGCTGGGTGCGGTCAGAACGCGTTTTTGCAACTGTTGTTTCTTACGTGGTTTGCCCAACGCATCGTAGGCAGCGCACAGCGCGCCATACATCCAGGCATGTTTGTCCTGCAGATGGCTGAGATCGTTGAAGACAGGCTCCAGCAGTTTTACTACGCAGTCGGGCGATTCGTGCATCCATCCGTCCACGGTTATTTGCACTTGTTCCGTCGGCAGCCGCAGTACCGGAACCTCCGCGAGCGCCTTCTTGGGCAGGGCCGACAACACGTAGCTCAGCAACGGCATGCTTTGCCAGTGCTTGTGCATGGCTCGCTCAACTTCCATGCAGCAATGTTTGTATTTCTGCCCTGAACCGCAGATACAAGGCCCATTGCGTTCCGGTTCGGGCAAGGGGGCCGGCCGGAAGCCATTCTGGGGCAACGGCATCTGGTTCCAGAATTGCCGCGCCATCAGATGCAAGCCACGCTCCTGCTCATCTCTTGGAATCGCTGGCGGCACCATCGACGGCGCAACATGCCGAATCAACAATGGGGCGTGGTTACAAAACTCCTCTGCCTCCACGCCACGTACGGCCAGAGTGGCGAAGGTCGCCATCAGGGTTTCCATTTCCGTTGCTTCTTCTTCCGAGAAGCCGCTTTCGTCAACATTCATCTGGCGATACTCTGCTTGGTTCAGTGCGTCTGGGAGGCGATGCATTCCCAATGATCCGATGTATTGCGCTTCCGCTTGCACATAGCTTCCGGGGCATGTCTGCTTTTCGATGTGAGAGCGCAGGATCTGACCATGGCGGGTGGCTCTGATGCGCGCAAGCTTCGCCATTAATTGTTGCTACCGGTAAAGCGCACCTCAATGCGATACGCACTGACAAGTTGTACTTGACCTGTCAATTTATCGTTCGCCGGCAAATGATGGCACAAATTTTTCCCCAGCAAAACCGGATTACCTGCTGCCTCGTCTCAATCAGCGAAGGGAATGAACGGTCACATGGTGTGGCTCACTGTCATAGCCCGGATAAAAAGGTGGAACATGAAACCATTTGCGATTGCCGCTGCGGCCCTGCTGCTGCTACCCAGCCTGGGCCTGGCCAGCTCAACTCCCGACCCGAAAGCCATTGATGCGCTGGTCACGCGCCATGCTGAGTTGAACCTGTTTACCGGCACCGTGCTGGTTGCAAAAGCAGGAAAGACCGTGTATTCGGGCGCTTACGGTGACGCCAACAGGGATTATGGCATTCCGAACCGGTTGAACACGCGCTACAACATCGGTTCGATTGGCAAGACCTTTACCGCCACGGCGATCATGCAGCTGGT
This sequence comes from Permianibacter sp., assembly GCA_046297695.1. GTDB lineage: Bacteria > Pseudomonadota > Gammaproteobacteria > Enterobacterales > Permianibacteraceae > Permianibacter. The sequence goes on from JBKBHF010000037.1 coordinate 29,618, forward strand.
GCAGGCTGGCAAACTCAAACTGGGCGATCCCATCGGCAAGTATCTGCCGGACTTTCCGCACGCCGAAAAAGCCAGCATTACCGTACAGCACTTGCTGAACCATTCGTCCGGTCTTGGCGATTACATGGGGCATCCGGACTATCCGGCCAAGATGGCGAGCATCACCGCTATCGCCGATATCCTGCCGCTGATCTACAGCGAGAAACCGCTGTTCAACGCTGGCGAGCGCTTCGAATACTCCAATTCCGCGATGGTGCTGGCCGGCGCCATCATCGAAAAGGTCAGTGGGCTGAGTTACCCCGAGTATCTGCAGCGACATATTCTTGCGCCGGCAGGCCTGACGGAAACGGTTCTGGCGCAGGAACACGATGTGCTGCCAAACCGTTCGATAGGCTATTCGCCGACTGCAGGCGGTGGTCTTCAGGCCAACGTCCGTACCGTGATGCCAGCCTCGTCAGACGGTGGCTTGCGTACCACGGTGTCGGACCTGCTGCGTTTTGATCAGGCGCTGTACGGTGACAAGCTGCTCAATGCCGCGAGCCGCCAGCAAATGTTCACGCCGGTTGGGCCGGTTCCGTTCATGGCAAGCGGCTGGTTTGTCGCTGAAGTCGACGGTCATCGGATGGTAGGTCACGGTGGTGGCGCTCCGGGCGTCAGCGCCGAATTCCGCCGCTATCTGGATGACGGTTACACCCTGATCGTGCTGTCCAATTACGATTTGGGCGCGGCGCCCCTGACCGAAGCCATCGAGAGGCTGTTGTTCGGTCTGCCTTATCGGTTGCCGACCCGAGTGGAGGCCGATTACGCGCTGGCCCAACATTTCATGCACGCCGGCAAAGCCGCTGCGGCGCTGGCACTTTTTGATCAGTTGGTTGCAGGCGCGAAGCCGCATGTGCCATCGCTGTACATGAGTGCAAGGCTGCGCATCCTTGGCAAGACCGAACTTGAACAAGCCATTGCCGCACTCGAGCGCTACATCGCTCTGGCCGGTGCCGGCGCCAGCCCGCCGGTTAGCGCTGCCTGGTGGCGCAAAGGCAACGCCCATGAATTGCTCGGCAAGTTGACCGAGGCTCGCCAATGTTATGAACAGGCATTGAAGCTGAATCCGGAGGATGAAGAAGCGAAGCGCTCACTGGCTGCGCTTGGCAACGCGACTTGAGTCGATGCGGAAATTCGCTGCTACCGTCGGCAAGTTCACGAAGGCAGCGGATCCGCGCCTGCAAGTCGCACGAATGCGAGTTGCAGGCGCACGATTACGCTGCGTTACTCGTTCCTAAGCGTTTTTGTCAGCAACGCTCAATGGACGCCATCCACATCGTCGAGATGGATGCCGATGCGACGCAAGCGCTGCGCGCTGCGGACGCAGCCGGTTTGGTGCCAGCGCTGGTACAAGGCCATGACGTCGCTGGCATCGTGCGCCGATTCGCAGGTACAGGCCTCGGCCAGCAAGTCGATAAACTCGGCAAAGCGGCTTGCCAGCTCGGCGAACATCGAGCGATGGCTGTCGGCGTGTTCGGCCAGATAGTCGTAGGCGCCGCCACCCATGCCGACGAAATACGCCTGACGCAGGCCGCGCCGGGCGTAACGCTCCGGAAACAGTGCGCCGACGAACAGTGCCTGGTCGCCAAGCTGACGCAGGATGAGACAACGCGCCTGGCCGGGGCCGGCCTCGTGCGCATCTTTGTAGAGCAGTGCCAGCGGCCGTAGTTGCTGACGGCCTTCTTCGTAACTGAACAAGTGGCTGCTGTCACCCAGCCGGGCCAGCAAGGTGGCGATGTACCACAGGGTGTCGTGCTGTGGTGGTGGCGCCAGCGCTTCCGCGCAGGCGTCGAGCCGGGTCCGGAAATACTCGGCCAGTTTGCCTTCGAACAACTGCTTCGTCTGTGCCGCCACGCCACACCTCCCGCCAGCAAAAGCGCTGCCAGAAAAAGATAACGCGCCAGCGGTGCTATGCAAGCCTTCGCCGCGCCCCGCCGGTCGCCGCGCCGGTACCGAACGTCGGGCCAGTCGGCCCTCTTGAAACCGGCTGAGCCGTCCCTACTTTGCTGCCCGGAGGCCGGCCGGCAGCGGCAAGGGCTCCCGCGTTTCCAGCGTTTTTTTATGTGTGAATGAATTCATCTGGGAGGAATTCTCAATGCATATCAAACCGCTCCATGACCGTGTGGTCATCCGTCGCCTGGCGGCGGAAACCACCACCAAAGGCGGTATCGTCATTCCCGATCAGGCAGCCGAAAAATCCAGCCAAGGCGAGGTGATTGCCGTTGGCGAAGGACTGCGCCTCGACAATGGCCAGCGCCAGCCACTGTCGGTGCAGGTCGGCGACCGGGTGCTGTTTGCCCAGTACGCCGGCACCGAGGTGAAACTGGACGGCACGACTTATCTGGTCATCAAGGAAACCGACATTCTGGCCGTCGTTGACACGGCCGCAGTGCAGGAGAAAGCAGCATGAGTGCAAAAGTGATTTCGTTCTCTCAGGATGCGCGTGAACGCATGCTCCGTGGCGTCAACATTCTCGCCGATGCGGTCAAGGTGACCATGGGTCCGAAAGGCCGCAACGTCATTCTCGACAAGAGTTTTGGTGCGCCGCGGGTGACCAAGGATGGCGTATCGGTGGCCAAGGAGATCGAGCTGAAAGACAAGTTCGAAAACATGGGCGCCCAGATGGTCAAGGAAGTGGCATCGAAAACCGCCGATCTTGCCGGTGACGGCACCACCACCGCCACCGTGCTGGCCCGGTCCATTGTGCAGGAAGGTCACAAGGCGGTGGCCTCCGGCATGAACCCGATGGATCTCAAGCGCGGTATCGATCTCGCTGTCACCGCTGCCGTGGCCGAATTGCAGAAACTGTCCAAGCCCTGCACCGACAACAAGGCGATCGGCCAGGTGGCTACCGTTTCTGCCAACTGGAATACCGACATCGGCGACATTCTCGCCAAGGCCATGGCCAAAGTCGGCCGCGACGGTGTCATCACGGTGGAGGAGGGCAAGTCGCTGGTCAATGAACTGGATGTGGTGGAAGGCATGCAGTTCGATCGCGGTTACCTGTCGCCATACTTCATCACCAACCGCGAGAAAATGCAGGTCGAGCTCGACAACCCTTATGTCCTGCTCTGCGACAAGAAGATCAGCAATATCCGCGAACTGCTGCCGGTGCTGGAAGCGGTCGCCAAGGCCGGCCGGCCATTGCTGCTGATCGCCGAGGACATCGAGGGCGAGGCGTTGGCGACGCTGGTGGTCAACAATCTGCGCGGCATTCTGAAAGCGGCAGCGGTGAAGGCGCCGGGCTTTGGCGATCGGCGCAAGGCCATGCTGCAGGACATCGCCATCCTGACCGGCGGCCAGGTCATTGCCGAAGAAGTGGGCCTGAGTCTGGAAAAAACGGAACTGGCCCAGCTCGGCAGCGCCAAGCGGGCGATCATCAGCAAGGAAAACACCACTCTCGTCGATGGTGCTGGCAAAAAGGCTGACATCGAGGCGCGGGTCAAACTCATCCGCAAGGAGATCGAGGAGACCAGTTCCGATTACGATCGCGAGAAACTGCAGGAGCGCATCGCCAAACTGTCAGGTGGTGTTGCCGTGATCAAGGTTGGCGCCGCCACCGAAGTGGAGATGAAGGAGAAGAAAGATCTGGTTGACGACGCCCTGCACGCCACCCGCGCTGCGGTGGAAGAAGGGATTGTTCCCGGCGGTGGCATCGCCCTGGTGCGTGCCGCTGATGCGGTGCGCAAGGCCGAACCGCAAGCGGCCAACGAAGATCAGCGTGCCGGCATCCGCATCGCGCTGCGTGCGATGGAAGAACCGTTCCGGCAGATTGTCGCCAATGCCGGTGCCGAACCGAGTGTGATCCTCGACAAGGTGCGTCAGCATGCCAGCGTCAACCACGGCTACAACGCCCAGACCGAAAGCTACGGCGACATGCTTGAGATGGGCATCATCGATCCAACCAAGGTTGCCCGAACGGCGCTGCAAAACGCCGCGTCGGTCGCCGGCTTGATGCTGACTACGGAAGCCATGGTCACCGACGCGCCGGAGGACAAGAAACCAGCCGCCGCCGCGCCGGACTACCAATTCGACTGAATGACATCGCCATCACCATACCGGGGCCGCAAGGCCCCGTTCTTTTTGCCGCTTGATACCGATACACGATATTTTGAAAACCACCGGGTGGTACCCATGGGCGATCCGCCGCCAGCTGAAGCCGATCAAGGAAAAGACAAGAATGCTCAAACGTCGCCGGTTTCGTCCAAGAAAAGCCCCGCTTAGGCCGGGCTTCTGTTGTCGTCACGACGATACCTGTTGTCTTACTGCTCAATAGCCTGAATTTGCACGCTAACAAAATCAATAATCTACAGCAAACCGCTGAACCTAAATTCCGCAGTTACCCCGTCGCCGCGGGTTCAAGCCGAGGCGGCCAGGGAGGTAAAACAAAGCGCTTGGCGGCATGCAATCGCGCGATGAGGCAGGCCGCCAACCGCTCCCTGCGTTCGGCGCGACTCAACTGCGCCGCAGTGCGTTTCACAGGGTGTAAACGTGCATGGATCTAGCCTATCCAGCCCCGCACGTCGCTTTGCTCCGCGTGAGTGGTGGCTAACGTCAAGGTGGTTTGGCCGGCATGCTGCGTGCGCCAGCCGATACCGTGCAGCAACAGCGGCCGACTGGTGATGGCTTCGCGTCGCTGCTTGGGGTCGGCGCGTAGGGTGAACAGGCTCCACCAGTTGTACACCAGCGCAACGTGTCGAGCCGAGAGTTGGCAACGATGCAGATCGTGGGTGGTGAAGCCGCCCCAGCCCCACTGATTTTTCAGTTCGTCAAAATTGTTTTCGCAATCGGCGCGGCCCCGATAGAGCTGGGCAATGCCGGCGATGTCGTGGTTCAGATCGGTGACCAATACCGCGTACTCGTAACGGTTGTACGGGTCGTTGGCGTCGACAAAGGCAAGCTGCAAATTGCCCGTGGCATCGACTTTTTCCAGCGCGACTCGGCTCTGTAATTTTCGCCGCAGCAACACCACCCGTCGCGCTTTTTTCCAGCCCATCAACTTCAATTCGCCGTCGACGCCTTCCCAGCCCTGCCCGGCCTCGCTCCATTGCCGACGCCACAAGCAGCGTTCGATGTATTTTTTGACTTTGCCACTTTCCCGCAGTTTGAACAGGTACGGCAGGCCTTTTTCTTCCAGTCCGGCGATCATCGCGTCGTTGCCAAAGCCGGCATCGCCGCGCACCAGGCGCGGCCATTGCGCGGCTGGTAATCGTGCCAATAGCGCATGCAGTCCCGGTGCGCTGTATTTGCTCGCCGTTTTGTTGCCGGGCTGCACGTCCACGTCCAACGCCAAGCGGGTTCCGGCCATCAGATAGCTGTGATAACTGTGGGAAGGGCGGTCCGGTTTGTGCGGATTGAATCCCACCACGGCGCCTTCCTGATGGCCGTATAGCGGCTTTACCGTGGTATCGACATCCAACACCCAGCCACGGCTCAGCAACGGTTGCACGGCGCGCAGCAAGGCGCTTTGTTGCCAGCGTGCACCCGCGCCGGCTTCCATTTTCTTCAGCGCCCGGCTCAAGGCGTCTTCGCTGATCACTTTGCTCTTGCCGAGCAAACCGGGACTGACGCCGTCATGGCGGATCGCACCGATGTGCGCATAGCGCCGGTGCCCAGCCAAGGCCGACAGGAACCAGGTGCCCAGCACGTCCGCCACGGCCGGCGCATTGCCGCTCTCGTAGCGCAGGGGCGCGCCCACCTGCCAGTCTTCGTACAGGCCAGCGGTGCGCAAGAATTCGATGAAAAACGCCAGTTGCCCGAACGGCGTCGCCGGCGCACCGGTTTGCCAGCGCACCCGGATCCGCCCGCCAAAGGTGTCAACGCTCAGGGCGTCTTCGATGGCCGCTGCCAGCTCGCTTTTTTGGTCACCCATTGGGTGAGCTCCCAAGGTTGAATTTCAGACGGTAATTTCCCGGCGTTTCTGTGCTTTGGGCAAGGGTAACTGCGATTTCTAGGTTTATGGGTTCGATCTTGGAGCGCACGGTCTCCGTGCCGGTTGACCCGTCGCTATCAAGTCCGCTAAGCTCTGCCGAACACAGAAAAGCGCATGGATGCGACTCAGCGGACTCTCAATCTGCTCGATTTCCCTGCGGTAACTAAATCCGATTGAGTGAGTCGAGCATGGGCGCAAGCCGTTGTCGCTTTGCGGGCTGGCTATTGGCCGGCTTTTTGTTGAGCGCAATAGTAGTGGCCTCCGAGCCGCCAGTTGTTGAGTCCGGTGATGTGGTTAACGCCGACTCACCGGCGACAGATCTCGATCCCCTTCTTGAAATTACCCCGATGGCGGTTACCGCGCCGCCTGCGCCACCATACGTGGACAACCCCGCCACGAACGGCTCCGGCACCTATTTGGTGACTTGGGGTAACGTTTTGGCCGATGGCTATACGCTACAGGAAAAGAAAGGTTCCGGCGCGTGGGTCACGGTGGCATCCCATCTGATCAAAGAACAATATACGGTCACCAATCGAACCAGCGGCAGCTACAGCTATCGGGTGAAGGCCTGTTTGGACGGTTTATGCGGCGCCTACCAACAGGGCCCGCTCACCACGGTCACTGTGGTCGCCCCTACGGTCATGTTCACTGCAACCCCCGCAACGATTGCCGCAGGGCAAAGCAGCACCTTGAATTGGAGCTCCGTCAATGCCGCAGCCTGTACGTTGGACGGTGCCGCGGTTGCGTTGACCGGCAGCCAGGGTACTGGCCCCTTGAGCCTCAGCCGCAGCTACAACATGAGCTGCAGTAACACCAGCTTTAGTACGCCGGCCTCAGTGACGATTATTGTCGCGCCGCCACCCACGGTCACGTTCTCCGCCGATGCCACGTCCATCGGTTACAACCAAAGCACGATGTTGCGCTGGACCACCAGCGATGCCAGCACCTGCAGCCTCGATGGGGTCAGCGTGCCGGTGAATAATGCCCAATCAACCGGCGCGCTCACCAGCAACAAAACCTACAACTTATCGTGCTCAGGTGTCGGCGGCACCACTGCACGCAGCGTCAGTATTACTGTTGTTCAGCCGCCGACGGTGACCTTCACGGCAGATGCGACCACCATTGGTATCAACCAAAGCACCACATTACGCTGGACCAGCAGCAATGCCACTGACGGTTGCACGCTTGATGGAGCCAGCATCGTCGTTAACGGATCTCAGTCGACCGGCGCGCTCACGGCCAGCAAAACTTACAGCTTGTCATGCACGAATCTTGGCGGTGCAACACCGCGCAGTGTGACGATTACAGTGATTCCTGTGCCGACAGTCACGTTATCGGCAGATGCCGATCAGGTTCCCATCAACGGCAGTACCACGCTGCGTTGGAGCAGTGTCAATGCCATCAGCTGCACGTTGAACGGTGCAGCCGTCGTGACCAGCGGCTCACAAAGCACAGGAGCCTTGGCCACCAGCAAGCTATTCACGTTCGCCTGTTCAGGTCTGGGTGGCAACAACAGTACGGCGGTGACCGTTACACCGGTGAGCAGTCCGATCATCACGCTGACCGCCGATCAGAATCCGCTCGTTGAGAACACCAGCACCAAACTGCGGTGGACCAGCAGCAATGCCACTTCCTGCACACTCGATGGCGTTGAGGTGGCAATCAACGGTAGTTCCGGTACCGGTATTCTCGCGACTAGCAAAACGTTCACGATGCAATGCGCCGGACCGGGTGGCTCCTCCACGGAGTCCCTGGCGGTGACTGTCGTACCTGTGGCGCAAATCTGGAATAACGTTGGCCAATGCGATGTGCAAACCGGCAAACAAACCCAGATGTGTGTCGACAGCCGATTCTGTACGGTCAGCAGCCTGCAGCAAGTAAACGGCAACTGCCTGCAATCTGCAGATTGCGCGCCATGATCGGCGTACCAGCGAAGAACTCAGGAACGAGAACAACAATGAAGTCCGTCAGAACGTTCGCCACACGTCTGCATATCCTGCCGGTATTGATTGCCGCTGGATTGGTCGCAAGCATCAGTCATGCCTCTACATTGGACAGCATGATCGCCAACCAAGCCCATCGCTTGATAATTGGCGATTATAACGGCGATGGCGCGGCAGATCTGCTCTTGCAGGGCCGACCTGAAGATGAGCATGCGCAGGTGCTCAGTGGCGTGACGAACGCAAGCGTGCAGCGCTGGCGCGACGGTTTTCTCGGGCTGACCTGGAACCGGCACGATACCCAGCTGGTCGTCGGCGATTTTGACGGCAATGCCAGCAGCGATATCCTGATACAGGCTACGACCCCCGCTAGCGTGTCCGAAGTGATACTCAGCTCTGAGGACGGGCAGCTCGAAACCTCGCGCCAAACCCTTGGTGATTATCATCTGGGTTTGCGCTGGGATGCTCTGCATCACACGTTGGTGGTCGGCGATTTCAACGGCGACAGCCGCGACGACGTATTTTTGCAAGGGCGACAGAACGATTATCGTCATGCGGTGGCACTCAGTGCTGCTGCCGGCACCTTCGAGGCGTTGGCACTCGATTTTGATAACACACATCTGAATATCGATTGGGTAGCCGGTCAACATCAGTTGGTTGCCGGTGACTTCGATGGCAATGGTGCAAGCGAGTTGCTTTTGCAGCCTCATCATGGTGATGCACTGTATCGTGTGACAAGCGGCGAGGCATTGCTTGATACCGCAATGCCGATGCCCGCCGACCTCCTCGGCCTGGATTGGCATGCCAGCGCGCACCGGTTGGTGGTGGGGGATTTCACCGGCGATGGTCGTGATGACGTGTTCCTGCTGGCGGCTCGCGCTGAACTGCTAAGTGCATTGGTGCCATCGGATACTGAAGGCTTCGTTCGAATTGAGCGGGAGCTCCGCGATATCCCGCATTTGGATCAGCTACGCCAAATATTGGTTGGCGATTTTGATGCCGATGGCATTGATGATCTGGTATTGCTGTATACCAACCCCGACCATGCTCCGCTGCTATTGTTGGCGGATGAGAGCCGCCGCCAGCGTCTTGATCAAGCACTCCGGCGACTGAGTCTCTTGCGTGCCAATCAATCGCTGCAGGTCTTGCACGGAACATCGCCGACCGGCCATGACGGCACTGATGCGGCGGTCATCGATACGCAGACCGGGGCAATTGTACCTGGCGCGATGACGCGATCCGCCATTGTGACCGAGGCGACATCAACAAATGCGTCCGGCGCTGCACTGGAAGGTGCAACAACAAGCAGTAAAACCATCTCTACCGTCAACGCCGTTGGCAGTCTTGTCGGTGAGGGAGGGGTCAGCGGCGGCGCCGCCAGCTACACGATTCCGATCGCCGTGCCGCCCGGCAGGCACGGTATGCAGCCCGCCGTGTCCCTGTCTTATTCGTCACGCGCCGGCAACGGCGTCGCCGGGATGGGTTGGTCGCTCGATGCGGGGCAATCCAGCATTCAACGCTGTGCACGCACCGTTGCCCAAGACGGCTACCCACGTCCGGTCAAAGGTGATGCGCAAGATCAACTCTGCCTCGATGGTCAACGCTTGCTGCAATACAGTGGCACTTATGGCAACAGCGGTTCGACATACCGGACTGAGCAGGAGTCCTTTGTTCGCGTCACCCAAAACGGCAGTTTGGCAACCGCCACGTTTACAGTAGAGCTGACCGATGGTGGCAAACGTACCTATGGACAGCGAGTGACCCCAACCGGATCCAGCTTTGTCGCGAGTTGGTTGTTGACCGAAAGCGCGGATGCCTACGGCAACACCATCAAGTACGAATACACCCTTTATGCCGATGCCGAGTGGTTGCTGACCAAGATCATTTATACCGGCCGGAAATCGCCCGTCACGCTGGGAAATCGCGAAGTTCGTTTCCAGTACGCGACCCGCAGTGATACCAGTGCCAGCTATTACGCCAATGGCTTCAGCCGGCAAACGATGCTGCTCACCGGCATTCAAACCTACGCGCCGAGGGCGCCCGGCGCCACCGCCGAAAAGGTGCGTGAATACACGCTGAGTCACATCAGTAGTGACGCCACCGGTCGCAGCTTGCTGGAGTGGGTGCAGGAGTGTGCGTTCAAGAATGGTGCTCGCAGCTGTTTGCCGGAAACGCGGTTTACCTGGAATCACGCCAAGCCGAGCTTCGTGCTGGAGAAGTTGGGCAGTCAAGTCAATGCCGCAGGTATCTTACAAAACAAGCGCTACATCGAAGATGTGCTCCCGCGCGGTGACAGTAACGGTGACGGCGTACCGGATTTGCCCGGCTATTACTTGGACGCAGAAGGGCGACAACGCGGTACCAACCCCAACCCTGTGCAGAAGTGTGCGACCAACTATCACTTGCGCGGCACGCGTTGTTTCTCGGCTGATTTCAATAACGATGGCCTCACCGACAGCTGGCGCCATGACGGCACGCTGCGTATCGCGTACACCGTGGCGGGCGGTTCCGCTGGTGTCGAGTTCAATACCGGGATTGCATTGCCAACGCCAATCGATGGTGAAAGGCAATCGGATCATTTGCATGCGGTGGCGGATCTGAATGGTGATGGTTGGAAGGACCTGGTCGTCTATCACAACACCAGCAGTGGTGCGCGACTGGTGGCCTATTACCACACAGGCAATACCAATGCGCCGTATCCGAGCGCTGCCAGCAAGGTCCTGTATAACTGGGATTTTGCACGGGTGGCAGCAGGTGCTCAGCGTGTTCCCACCATCGAAGCCACTCTGGCTGAGGATTTTGACGGCAACGGCCTGCCCGATATCGTCATCACGCAAGTGTTCAAGACCATAAATGGCGTCAACGCCAGCATTCCCGCCGGCTTGCCAAAGAGCATTGTGTTCCTGCATGCCGATGCGGCGCACAACCTCACCGGCAACGAACAAACGCTTGCGAGCTTGGTACCACCGGGCGAAACCCCGTACCTCGGCAATATCGCGACACCGCCAGCGTTCTCTACTTACGAGCACTATTTCAATTACTTCATCGATGTGAACGGTGACGGGCTCAGCGATTGGCTGGGCATCCAAGGCGGCAATTTGTACGTGCGCGTCAACACCGGTGGCCGCTTCAAGTCCTGGCATTTGCTGGGCGAGGCACCGGCGGGATTAAAGCTGACGCAGACACAAAATTATTACTACGAGGACGGTTCCGAGATCGCCATCATGAAATGGCCGGCTTACGATCGTTACCTGCGTCAGATGGATATCAATGCCGACGGCAAGATGGAGCTGCTGGTGCCCGGTACGCGCAAGGTCTCGGCGTGTTATCAGATCCTGGAAGCCACCTCGCCCAGCAGCGGAGCTTGGGTCGACAAGTGTGACGCCGCGTTGTACGGCACCTACCAGCAAACGTTCTACGGTTTGCCCCAGCCGATCACGCAGCCAAACCGCGACGCCGGGGTCGTCGAGTTTGACGCGATTTCCTTTGGGCTTGATACCGCCGGCAACCCCACCAGCAGCAATCAGGCCTCCGGTTTGCTCGGTAGCATCGGCGAATCGGCGGCACTCGATGTGTTCGGTAAGGGCCTGCCGGATCTGGTAACGACGGTCGGCTGCGGCAGCACGCTGTGCAGCATGGGCAGCTTCAGCCAAGAAGTGAAAGATTTGGGTCTGAGCGGCCCTGGTGTTTACATCAATCGTAACCGCGGTTCGGCGGGACCGGGCCAAGCTTATCGTGCCGTGGACACGCTGACCAAAGTGCAAGAGGGCTTGGGGCGTCAGACCGAATGGGTGCTCAAACCCTTATCAACCGGTGATTATGCCGGTGGCGTTTGCAACGGCGGTGCGTCGATGCCTTCGCTGTACCAGACCGATTTCGGTTATTTGGCGGGTAGCACGCCGGGTCAGTATTTCCACTTTGCATCCAGTGTCTATGTCGTTGCCGAGTTGAAGCGGAGCAATGGTGTTGGTGGCATGAACAGCACACGCTACCGCTATCGGGGCGCGGTATTCGATGGCTGGGGTCGCGGCTTTCAGGGCTTCCGTGAAATCATCACCGATGAAGACAGAGCAACAAGCGGCTTGCGCAGTTGCTCTACGTTCTCGCAGTTGTTCCCGTATAGCGGTCAGGTGACGGCGGTCACCGTGCAAACCTATGCTGGCCAGAAGTTGAGCCAAACGACCAATTCCTTGGCGTTGTCACGGCCGTTTCCGGATAACAGGACTTATTTGCCCTACGTCGAGACAAGCGAGGTCGAACGTTGGGATCTGAACGGCAGCTGGCTAGGCAAAACCACCACCGAACTGACCACGCTGGATGATTACGGCAACACCACCGACAGCATCACCACGGTCGATGACGCCTATCTGACCCGCACCCAGCGGACGGTATCCGCGTTTACGGTTAGTGTCGCCAGCTGGTGGCTCAACCGACGTGATCGCGACACCGTCACCGCCAAGGTCTACGAAAAGACCGCACCGCGATCGGCCACGCACGATGTGCCACAAACCCGAATTACCGCGTACGCCTATACCGGCGAGCGGCAACCGGATCTGGTCACCCGTGAGCCGGACAATCCGGCACTGAGACTGGAAACCGATTTTGATTACGACGGCTACGGCAACGTCAGCAAAACCACCGTCAGTGGCGGCAGTGGCGAGACGCTGGTGAACGCGCGCGCCAACAGCGTCGTCTACGACAGCGAAGGCTACTTCCCGGATTACCTGCTGAACGCACTGAACCATGTCACCGATGTGCTGTATGACGGTACCATTGGCAAACTGACCGAAAGTGAAGACCCGCTCGGGAACCAGAACAAGCTGACGTACGACGCCTTTGCCCGCGCAATCAGTCAGCAGCTGCTGGGTGCGTTGACCGCGCGCACCGCCACCACCACGGTGTACAGCGCTGACTTCACCGGTGACAGCGCCAAGCCAGCGCTGGCGCAATACAAGACCATTACCAGCCAACCCGGTGTCCGGCCAACGGTGGTGACCTATTTCGATGGTTTCAATCGTGTGCTGCGCGTCCAGACGGATAACCCGGTCAATCCCACCCAAAAGATCTGGCAAGACAGCGTTTACGATGCCGATGGTCATCTCAGCAAGCAAAGCGTGCCGTACTTCAGTACGGACACCTTGAGTAGCTGTCAGTGGACCGAGTATCTGGACTTCGATCTGGCGAACCGGCCGACGCAACGCAAGCTGCCCAATGACAACGGTTGCCAGCTCACCATCACCTATAGCTACAACGGTGCGCAAACCGGCATTCAAGTCGGGCCGAACAGCAGCTATCAGGTCAGTCGTGTGCAGAATGCGCTCGGCCAGTGGTGGAAAACCACCGATCAAGGTTCGGAAAGCGGCTACGGCAATGGCGCCGTACTAACCACGCATTTCCGCTATGACGCGTTCGGCAATCCGGTGTTGATTTCGCGCACGCCAAGCGGCGGCAGCGAAATCAAAAACACTGCAAGTTACAACGCGCTGGGCCACAAAACCAGCATGACTGATCCGGATCGCGGTACCTGGACGTTCAGCCATAACGTGCTGGGTGAACTCGTCAAACAAGTGGATGCCAAACAACAGCACTCCTACTGGGACTTCGATGTGCTCGGTCGCATGACCGCGCGTTACGAAGCGCCAAACAGCACAACCGCGAAAACCCTGGTCGCTCAGTCAGTCTTTGACGGCCCTTGTCTGAACAATGGCGCTGCCGCAAAAGGCCTGCCCTGCAGCAGCAGAAAAGTCGGGGAAACCAGCAAAGCTTTCACCTATACGCTGGAAGGTCTGCTCGAACAAACCATCACCACGCTGACGGCGAGCGGTGAAGCCAGCAAGAGCTTTACCGTCAACCAGGCTTACGATGGCGAAGGTCGGCCGAACCTGCTGACCTATCCCAGCACCAGCCTGGCCGACAAT
>JBKBHF010000038.1:0-42086 GCA_046297695.1 Permianibacter sp.
ATACATTTACTGGTACAATCGGGAACGGCGCCATTCGACGCTGAATTATCTGTCCCCTGAAGCGTTTGAAGCTATGCGGTTAGTAGCTTAGGCCGGTGTCCACATGTTGGGGGCAAGATCACTTGAGCATCGATGCGCTCGGGCTGGGGTTTCCCGTCCACTTGGCGTAATTGGATCACGATTGTTCCCCCGCAGCACCACATGCAATGGCACACCAAGCGATACGAATCTTGGCTTTCTCGGCATCGCCGACTCTCCCTCCATTGAACTCGGCCAAGCTTACCCTACTTCCGCTCCAAAAGAAAAGGGCTCTGACCCTGACGGATCGGAATCCGACGAAAATCTGGCCGCCGATGCTTGCTAAGCCACTGACACCAAAGAGGAAACCGCGTCGTCGCGCAAGAAATGAGCGGTGGCCAATGGTGTTTGGCAATGCGTTGTGGAACTCGTTAGTGGCATCACAGAAGCATGCTGCAAACGCTGCTGACGTGAAGAAATTAAGTTCGGCATCGCAGCAAGATTACGCTGACGCCCGCGAACTCGATTACAGCCACGAAGAGGCGATGGCGCACGCGCAGCGCAGTGAGCAGCGACGAAATGGCAGTGGCCTGACGGTCTCCGATGGCGAGTACTACGACCCGAATCGTGAGGCGCAAGTCATCGCCGTGCGCCCGGTGCGTAACAACCTTGATGCACTGACGGCTGGCGTGCAGGCATGGAATGCCACAGCGGCCGTGACGGCGATGATGCGTCAGCAATACGAACAGGCTAAGCAAGGTCGCGACGAGCGTGGCGCAGCGGCCTGGGCGGACGCCAGAACACGTGGTATCGACAAAGCCACGGAGATTATCAATCAAGCCAATGACTTCAACAAACAACAGCGCTTGGCTATCGAATCGACTGGACGTGCGCTGCGCGCGAAGTTCGATCCGATTGGTGACACACTGGGCGAATGGAAAGGCGGTATCAAAGACTGGTTGGTTGAAGCCGGCACGAACGGCTCGATGGAAGGCGGCGCCTGGGGCAACACCAAGCATGTGCTGTCGGGCATTGGCTACACCGTGACCGACGTGTTCATGCCGGGCAATGGCCAGGAGCTGGCGATGACGTTGGCCGGTGGTGCAGCGGCGAAACCGCTTGCAGCCGGCGTCCAAGTGTTGAAGAAGTTGCCGGTACTGGGTGCAGATGTCGTTGAGTTGGCGGGCGATGCGTCCGGTGCGTTGCTGAATGGGTTGCGCAATGTCGGCGACAATTTCATTGAGCGATTGAGTGGTGGTGGGAGTTTGTCGCCACAAGCGGGACGCATTGGGTCAAGCAGTGCAAACCGAGTAGCGCCTGGGCCCGTGAACTTCATGGGCGATGCGGATAACTTCTACAAATTTTCATCTCGTCGCGCAGATATCGATCCTAACGGTCAATTCGATGTTGTTGCTCACGGCAGCCCAGATGCAATTGAGTTCATGACTGCGAAAGGTCCGGTGACTGTAGATCATCGCACTGCGGCACGACTTATCCAGGAAGCGCCGGGCTATAACGGTCAGCCAATTCGACTGCTATCGTGTGAAACAGGCGCATGTGATGTCGGCTTCGCGCAGAACCTTGCTAACAAACTTAACGTGCCGGTTCAGGCACCAACTGATCTTGTCTGGGCTTATCAAAACGGACAGATGGTTGTTGCACCTCGTCTTTCGTTGAATCCGCGCGTTCCTGAGTTCTACAGGCCTGATCTGTCCAATCCAGGCACATTCCGGACGTTCACTCCAGGAGGCAACAACTAATGGACCCGGTCACAAATTTTGTTTGTGAGAAGTGCGGAGCTCAGGCTGAATTGCGCCAGGAAGGAAGCACACAAGGCATTTACTGCACCAAATGCGATTGGGCTGTAGTAACGACGTTCATCCCGGAAATAAAAAAGGATGCGACGAAGTACGAAGTTCGTATCAGTGGTGGCGATGCCCACAATGAACAGCAGGTTAAGGCTGTTGCGGCGATATCTGGCGTTAATTTCTTGGCGGCCAAGAAGCTGCTGCAGGAGCTAGAGCCTGTTGTATTCGCAGGGCGTGCAGTGAAGGTGGTAGAGGTTCGGGATGTACTCGAAAAGGCTGGCATTACATGCCGGATTAGTCCTGAGTTCCGATATTAAGTTGTATTGAGAAAAGCCCCACCACAGCCCGGCGATGCCGGGCTGTGGTGTTTTGCGTTAAAGGGGTCAGAGCCCTTTTCTTTTGGAGCGGAAGTGGGGTAAGCTTGGCCGAGTTCAATGGAGGGAGAGTCGGCGATGCCGAGAAAGCCAAGATTCGTATCGCTTGGTGTGCCATTGCATGTGGTGCTGCGGGGGAACAATCGTGATCCAATTACGCCAAGTGGACGGGAAACCCCAGCCCGAGCGCATCGATGCTCAAGTACGGCAGCGCTGGGTCAATGGGGCTACACCTTTACCTAGCAAGCAGGGGCACCTCTGACCGTTGGCTGAGCCTTGGCGTGTTGGGAGGTGTTCTATTCTTGGGTGTATGAGTCGGGGCGAAAAGGAGTGCGATCATGAGCAAAACCATCCGGGCTCCGTTTTGCAGGGTGATTGTGCTGTTGTGCAGCGCTGCGATGGGCATGCTGTCGGGTTGCGGTGATTCCGGAGGTTCAGGCTCAGGTACCGGTGGCGACCCAGTTGCCACAGCACCAACCGTCACGGTGCAGACACTTCAGGTGTCGGCGACCAGTCTCGTGGTCCCGCTGACCAATGGCTCAGGTGTGCACGTTGCCGATGTGCCGGTCACGCTGCACAGCGAAGACGGTGTGCTGTATGCCACTCGCTGGGGTAGCACGCCGGACAAGATCGAATTGGCGTATCCGACGAGTGGTGCGACGCTTGCAGGCTACGGAAGTGATCTGCTCGCCGTGTATGTCGATATTGCCAGCAATGAGATTCGTGCGAGGCAGTCCACCGATGGTGGCCGTACTTGGGAGCCGGCCGTCTCGCTCGGTATACGGCCGACGGGGCCGGCGTTGCCTACTGCCTGCCTGTTCCGACAACGAGGGCAGTTGCTCCGCGTCGCGGCGTGGTCGGCCCAACCCTCACAGAGCCAAGGACCGCTCGTTGTCGCGCGCCACGATGGTATGAGTTGGCAGGCCCCGGTAAGCAACCCGGTCGACAGTTCGGGGGCGGCGCTCCAATGCGTCAATGATGTCGAGCCCATGATTGTCTGGCGTGATCACCGAGACGGCAACACCGGTAGCAACGTCGCGCTGTACGCCGCCACTCTCAACAGCGCATCGCAGCTGCTCGACGAGCAGCTGGTGGTCAAGCCCGGCTTCGATCCGAGCCATTGTGCCGACGACGGGTTTAGCTACGTGGGATACCACACTGGAACCAACGACGCGCACCTGCGGCGCAGTGACGATGACTTTCGGACGAGCAGCGAGTTAGACCTGGATACAAACACGGCTGGCACGCAGCCGTTGGACGATAGCGGCAAGTTCGTTTCGGTGGCCTGTGGCGGCGGACTCATCGCGGCTGTTTGGGGAGACTGGCCGACCAAGGATGAGGCCGACGCCGTGGCCTCCACTCGTAAGCTGGGCATGGTGGTGTCGCGTGATTGGGGCGCCACTTGGGCATCGTTACGTCCGGCGGGTGAAGACGAGGAGCAGGGGCCCGCGACTGTCGCTGTGGCGGGTGACCGTGTCTATCTGATGTGGCGCGCCCCCGGAGCGGTCAAGCTCGCGACGGTGAGCTGGCCGTAAGCCGGTGCAGGTAAAGGAGGAGAGCCTTCGCTCGCACTGGGGCAGAAGGGGCGCGGGAGCGGCATAGCGACGAAGTTCGACTGGTGCGCGTGCGAGCCATCCGTGCCAAACCCAACGGCAAATGAGACGGCCGGGTCCACATGCTAGCAATCACAACGGCGCTCGGCCCTGCAGTGGCTGCGCCGGCCGTGCTTCATGCTGGCGGGGGGGCAAGAACGACGGCCATCGGTTGAGCGTCGGATGACCGCCAGCGGGCCGCAGCTGAAGTCGCCTCTACACTGAGTCTATTTTAGGTTGCACGGTCGTGCAGTCCATTCTCTGGTTCGTAATATAACGCTGTTGGCGGGATAAATCTCTTGACGTATAGAAGTCTAAACATCTAAAGTCGGCTCCATCTGCTGTTTGGACGTCTAAATAGCCAAAAGGAGCCACATCATGGCTGTCGCCCATTCCCTCGGTTTTCCTCGCATCGGCCTTAAGCGCGAGCTTAAGACCGCCCTCGAAAAGTACTGGCGCGGTGAACTCAAGCGCGCCGATCTGGACGCCTGCGCTCGTGCACTTCGGGCCGCACATTGGCAGCTGCAGGCGGACGCTGGGGTTCAACTGCTGCCGGTCGGGGACTTTTCTTATTACGACCATGTGCTCGACACCGCCTTTCTGTTCGGCGTGATCCCGGAGCGATTCGGCAGCGCCGCGGATGCCGAGCAGGGCGCCTGCGATCTCGATCAGTATTTCCGCGCCGCGCGCGGCCGGGCGCCGACCGGTGCCGACGCGCCGGCCTGTGAAATGACCAAGTGGTTCGACAGCAACTACCACTACCTCGTGCCGGAATTCAGCAAAGATCAGTCGTTCACGCTGAACAGCGCACCGCTGATTGAACAAATAAAGGAAGCGCAGGCGCTCGGTCACACCGTCAAGCCGGTGCTGCTTGGCCCGGTCAGCTTTTTGTGGCTGGGCAAAAGCCGCGATGGCGGCAACCGGCTCGCGTTGTTGCCCAAGCTCTTGCTGCAATACCAGAAACTGATCCAGCAACTCGAAGCGCTCGATCTCAAATGGCTGCAACTGGATGAGCCGGTGCTGGCGCTGGATCTGGATGCCGCCTGGCAAGACGCTTTCCGTTACGCCTACAAAAATTTGCAGGACTACAACCTGCAGCTGCTGCTGGCGACCTACTTTGGCAGCATCAAGGACAATCTTGTCCTTATCAAAGAACTGGCGGTCGATGGCCTGCATGTCGATGCAGTCCGCGGTGCGGCCGATCTCGACGCGATCGTCGACGCGTGGCCGAAGGAGCGGGTGCTGTCGCTTGGCGTGGTTGATGGCCGCAATATCTGGCGCACCGATTTGCGCGCGGCGCTGGCGCAGCTCAGCCGGGCGCAGCAGAAGTTCAACGGTCGACTCTGGGTCTCGACCAGTTGCTCGTTGCTGCACTGTCCGGTCGATCTCGATGCTGAAACCAGACTTGACCCGGAGCTGCGCAGCTGGCTGGCTTTTGCCAAACAAAAAGTCAGTGAAGTGGTGCTGCTGACCCGCGCGCTGAATGATGGTGTGGCCGCGATCAGCGCTGAACTGGAGGCGAGCGACAAAGCCGTTGCCAGCCGGCGCAGTTCACCGCGCATCCACAAACCGGCCGTGCGGCAGCGGCTGTCGGCCATCAGCAAGAGCGACAGCCTGCGCAAATCAGCGTATGCCAGCCGCGCCGTGGTACAGCGCGGCACCTTGAAGCTGCCGCTGTTTCCGACCACAACGATTGGCTCGTTCCCGCAAACCGCCGAGATCCGCGCCCTGCGTGCCGGCGTCAAGAAAGGCGAGCTCTCTGAACAGGATTACGTCCAGGCCATTCGGGCGCAGATTGCCGATCACGTCAAACGTCAGGAATCGCTGGGACTGGATGTGCTGGTGCACGGGGAATCCGAGCGCAACGACATGGTCGAGTATTTTGGCGAGCAGCTCGACGGTTTTGCCTTCACTGAAAATGGCTGGGTGCAAAGCTATGGCTCACGCTGTGTCAAACCCCCCATCATTTACGGCGATGTCGCCCGGCCGAAACCGATCACGGTCGATTGGACCACGTACGCCCAGTCGCTGACCGACAAGCCGCTCAAAGGCATGCTGACCGGGCCGATCACGATTCTGTGCTGGTCGTTCCCCCGCAATGATCTGTCGCGCAAAGAGCAGGCCGAGCAAATTGCGCTGGCGCTGCGCGACGAGGTGAAGGATCTGGAACGGGCCGGCATCCGTATCATCCAGATAGATGAGCCGGCGATCCGGGAAGGTCTGCCGCTGAGAAAGGCCGAACAGCCGGCATATCTGGATTGGGCGGTGACGGCGTTCAAACTGGCGACGGCCGGCGTCAGCGATGGGACCCAGATCCATACCCACATGTGCTATTCGGAGTTCAACGAGATCATCGATTCGATCGCCGCGCTCGATGCCGATGTCATCACCATCGAGACCTCGCGTTCGAACATGGATTTGCTGGAAGCATTCGAACGCTTCAGTTACCCGAACGAGATCGGACCCGGTGTCTACGACATCCACAGCCCGATCGTGCCGAGCGTGGCGCAGATCGAAGCCTTGATTGAAAAAGCGGCACAGCTCATTCCGAAGGAGCGGCTCTGGATCAATCCGGATTGCGGTTTGAAGACCCGGCAGTGGCCGGAAACGGAAGCGGCATTGGCCAATCTGGTGCAGGCGGCACGCAACCTGCGCATTCGTCACGGCAACGCGGTTGCCGCCTGATCCTGACCAAAAGAGATCGCATCATGTCTTTGCACGCGGCCCGTGTACTGGAAAACCTGAACCGGCAATGGCAGCAACTGGAAAACGATCTGCAGGTGTCGTTCGAATTCTTTCCACCGAACACACCCGAGATGGCCGATACGCTCTGGCAATCGGTACTGAAACTTGCTCGCTTCAAGCCGCAGTTCGTTTCGGTGACCTACGGCGCCAATGCTTCGACCCGTGATCGCACCCATGCCGTGATCGAGCGGCTGAAAGCCGAAACGACGCTGACGCCGGTGCCGCACCTGACCTGCATCGACGCCCGCCGTGACGAGATCGCCGAGATCGTCCGCCGTTACCAGAAACTTGGCGTCAACCAGATCGTCGCGCTGCGTGGCGATCTGCCAGCGGGACAAAGTCACCCAGGCGGCGATTTCGCCCATGCGATTGATCTGGTCCGTTATCTGCGCGAACTGGGCATCGATGGCATCAGCGTTGCTGCCTACCCGGAAGTGCATCCGGAAGCGCGCAGTGCCCGTGCCGATCTCGAACACCTGAAAGCCAAGGTCGATGCCGGTGCGAGCCACATCCTGACCCAGTTCTTTTTTGACAATGTCGCGTTCCTGCGTTTCCGCGATCGCTGCGCGGCGGCCGGTATCCATGTGCCGATCACGCCGGGCATCTTGCCGATTGGCAATTTCCGCCAGGTTGAGCGCTTTGCCAAAGGTTGTGGCACCGGCATTCCCGATTGGCTGGGCCGGCTCTACGAAGGGCTGGACGATGATCCGGATACCCGCAAGTTGATCGGTGCCAGCGTGGCGCTGGAGCAGGTCAAGTTGCTGGTGAAGGAGGGCTTCCGCGATTTCCATTTCTACACGCTGAACCGCGCTGAGCTGACCTACGCGGTCTGCCATTCGCTGGGGCTGGGCGACTATCGTCAGCCGGCGGCGCTTGCCCAGGTCGCCAATCTTTGAACGGACGCCTTCTCTTGGGGCGCGGACGGTAGCGCTGTCGTTGCTACCTGCGGCCCCGTCTGCGGTGATCTGTACGCGCCAGCCGTGCGGTCCTGCTGGCGGTCGGCTGGGCCGTTCAGTAAACTGGCCGCCGTTTTCCGACCGGACAGGGCCGTACCGTGCCGATTATCGACTTTATCCTCAATATCGACGCTCATCTCATTGAGCTCGCGCGGAATTACGGCGTCTGGATCTACGCCATTCTGTTCCTGATTGTCTTCGCCGAGACCGGGCTGGTGGTGACGCCATTCCTGCCGGGCGATTCGATGCTGTTCGCGCTGGGCGCAATGGGCGCCATCGGTGCGATTGACCCCTTGTTGGTGGCGGCGGTGATCATTGTTGCCGCGTTTTGCGGCGACAACAGCAACTACTTCATCGGGCGATTCTTCGGTCACAAGCTGTTCAGTGATCCGAACTCGAAGTTCTTCCGCAAGGAATACCTCGACAAAACGCATGCCTATTATGAAAAGTACGGCGCACCGACCGTGATCATTGCCCGTTTCCTGCCATTCGTGCGCACCTTTGCGCCGTTCGTGGCCGGCATGGGTGAAATGTACTACCCGAAATACATCGGCTTCAGTCTGATTGGTTCGCTGCTGTGGGTCGGCGTCTGCGTCGGCGCCGGCTATTTCTTCGGCAATATTCCAGTCGTGAAAGAAAATTTCTCGCTGGTCGTCATTGCGCTCATTCTGATTCCGGGCATTCCGGCCGTCATCACGGTGCTCAAACACCTGTGGCAGCGGCGCAAGGTCAGCGCATCCTAATAACAACGCCTCCTTCGGGAGGCGTTTTGCTTTTCAGGAGGGTGAATCATGTCTGAGCCATCGGCCGCCGCCAAAGCAGAACAACTGGCGTTGACGTTTCTGGCGCGGGTGTGGGGACCAGCGCATGAACTGGATGCGATTGATGAATTGATGACGGAAGACTACGTCATCATTTCCGGTGGCAAGACCATCGCCGGTCGGGACAACTTCAAACGGTGGGTGCAGCAGTTTCAGCAAGTGTTGCTGGATGCCCGCACGATCAATCAGGAAGTGTTTGCCAACGCGGCAGGCGATCGGGTGGTGTCGCGCTGGATCTGCACCGGCCGCAACAACGGCATGCTGGGCTTGCCCGCCGACGGCCAGCCGATCCGGTTCACCGGTGTCGCGATTTGGCAAGTGCGTGACGGACGCCTCGCCATGTGCTGGGCTGAGCGAAGCGCCTGGGAGCTCTATCAGGATTTGACCGAGAGCCAAACGGCTCAGCCAAAGTGACAGACGTAGTGCAGCGGCTCCAGCGTTTCGATTTCAAAGCTGCTGTTGCCCGGCACACTGAAGGATTGGCCGCCAGCATAATCGGCTGTTTGCGTCGCGCCGGCGAGCTTGACCCGGCAGCGGCCTTTGAGCAGTTCCATCACTTCCGGTGCGCCGGTATTGAAGGTCAGCGTCGATGGCAGGATCACGCCGACCGATTTGCGGCTGCCGTCGGCAAAGCTCACGGTATGCGAGACACATTTGCCGTCGAAGTAGACATTGGCTTCCTTGTTGACGCTGACGTTGGTGAATTGGCTCATCGGGTTGAACTCAAGTTTGCAGAACGGTGGGATCGGCTTCAGCCGCGATTGGGTTGCTGCGGGCAACGCTATCGCGGCTGAAGCCGATCCTACAAATAACGGTTTCAGCTAACCCGATGTTCAGCCGTTGACCACTTCCAACGCCGGGTGCTCGGCTTGCAGCTCCAGCACGGCATCAAGCGCGTCTTCGAGCGCATTGCACAGATCCTCGCCGTCTTCGATGCCGACCGAAATTCGCAACAAAGTGTCGCTGATGCCGGCGCGGCGCCGCGCTTCCGGGTCCATCGCAGCGTGGGTCATGCTGGCCGGGTGGGCGATCAGACTCTCGACGCCGCCGAGTGATTCCGCCAGCGAGAAGTGATTCAGGTTGTCGATCAGCGCGCGCACTTCAGCCTCGCCGCCGTGCAGCTCGAAGCTCAGCATGGCGCCAAAATCGCTTTGCTGACGTTTGGCAACGGCATGGCCGGGATGGCTCGGCAAGCCGGGGTAATACACTTTCTTGACGGCTTTGTGATCAGTCAGCACATCGATGAGCGCTTCCGTGTTGGCCAGGTGCACCGACAGCCGCGCCTCCAGCGTGCGCAGGCCGCGCAGCGCCAGATATGAATCGAACGGCGACGCAGTCAGGCCCAGCGCGTTGGCCCAGAACACCAGCTTTTCGTGCAGCTCCGGCGTTTTGGCGATTGCCGCACCGCCGACCACGTCACTGTGGCCGTTGATGTACTTGGTGGTCGAATGCACGACGATGTCGGCACCGAGCGCGATGGGCTGTTGCAGCGCCGGTGACAGGAAGGTGTTGTCGACCACCACCAACGCACCGACGGCGTGGGCCGCGGCGGCCAGCTTTTCGATGTCGGCGATGCGCAGCAGCGGATTGCTCGGCGTTTCGATCCACAGCAGTTTCGGTTTGCGTTCGGCGATGACGGCATAAATGCTGTCATCGGTCTGGTTGTGAAACTCGGCATTGACGACGCCGCGCTCCTGAAGCCGGAACAGCAGCCGATACGTCCCGCCATAACAGTCATGCGGCGCAATGACCAGATCATCCGGTGTCAGCAATTGCAGGACTAAAGTCACCGCAGCCATGCCGGTCGCGGTGATGACGCCACCAGCGCCACCTTC
The DNA here is from genome assembly GCA_046297695.1 of Permianibacter sp. Taxonomy (GTDB): domain Bacteria; phylum Pseudomonadota; class Gammaproteobacteria; order Enterobacterales; family Permianibacteraceae; genus Permianibacter. The sequence continues at coordinate 10,150 of JBKBHF010000038.1, forward strand.
GAGATCAGCCAAGGCTTCACCGAGCAGATCACGGGTCGGGTTGCCGGAGCGGGTGTAGTCGTACGGCGGTTTTTTGCCGAATTCGCTGAAGGCAAAATTGGTCGAAAGATAGATCGGTGGGATCACCGCATTGTGCTGGCGATCGGATTCAATGCCGGCACGGACGAGGCGGGTAGCGGGGCGACAGCGCTTGCTCATGATGGGTTTCCTTTTCGAATTCTGATTTTCGGTCTGTTTGCTGTGCAGTTCCTGGGCGATCTTCAGGCGGCAACCGCAAGTGCCGCATCGCGCGCGATGCTGACCGGTTCACGGGCCGCCAAGGCTTGCGCCGCTGACAGCACATCGGCAAACACACCGGCCGCGGTCACGGCAACGCCAGCGCCCGGACCGGAAACGGTCAAAGGGATGTCGCGATACAGCGGCGAGCGGTAGATCACCGCGTTCTCGGTGCCACGCAGGCGATGGAACGGCGAGCTGGCATCGACCTGCTGCAAACCGATGCGCGCCTTGCCGTCCGAATATTCCGCGACATACGCTAGGCGCTTGCCGGCTGCGGCGGCTTCGCTGGCCTGCTGTTTCCAGTAGTCGTTGAAACGGGCGAGCGGCGCGGTCGATGCGGCATCGACCGGAATCAGCGGCTGCAGATCGATGCTGTCACGTTCTAGCGCAATGCCGCTGGTGCGCAGCAGGATCAGCAGTTTGCGGGCGACGTCTTCACCGCCCAGATCGAGCAGCGGATTCGGTTCGGCGTAGCCGAGGCTGACCGCCTCAGCAACGGCAACGTCAAACGGGATCTGCTGCTGTACACGGTCCAGCACATAGCCGATGGTGCCGGACAGAATGGCTTTCAGTTCAGTCGGCCGATCGCCGGCGCGCTGCAGATCGAGCAGCGGACGCAGCACCGGCAGTGCCGCTGCCACCGTGGTTTCATACAAATACGGTGCGGCGTTGTGTCGCGAGAGCTGTTGCAGCAGGCTGAACCGCTGCAGGCTGTCGGCATTGGCGATCTTGTTGGGTGTCACCACGGCGATGCCGGCCTTCAGCAACGGCTCGTACAGCGCGGCGACGTGCTCACTCGCCGAGGCATCGACGACGATTAGGCGTGGCAGTTGCTGGGCGAGCAGTTCCTGCACCAGTCGTGAGGCTGGTTCAATCACATCCGGTTCGTTGGCAAGTGCCTGCAGGCTGGCGTCGGCATCTTTCTCATGCTGGCTGCACCAGTGGATCTGGTGCGAGTTGCAGAGGGCGATGACACGCAGGCCAGCATGGTGGCGCAAGCCCAGATCGGTTTTCAGCGTGGCCTGCTGCTGGCGCAGCAACTGCAGGGTTTGTCTGCCGATGCGACCACTGGCGCCGATGATGGCAACGGCGATCTCGTCGTTGGCCGGATACAGGCAGGCGTGGGCGAGCCGGGCAAAGGCGTCCAGATCGGCAATCGCGAGCGTGAACGCCAGCACGCGCTCGCGCTCCAGCACACGGTGGCCGTGCAGCACAACACCGGCCTGGGCCGCGCGCAGTTGCAGCTGATCGAGCACCGCGATCAAGGCCTGATGATCGGCAACGAACACCGATACCACGGCAAGCTCCGGCGTCTGTGCATGCCAGCGATGCAGCGACAGCGGCAGTGGCGTTTGCTTGGACAAGGTGATCGAAGTGGGCGGGATCCAGCAGGCGATGAACGCCTGCGGCCGGCCGTGATGGCTCGGGTCAATGCAGGTGCCGTGATCGTTTTCCAACCGGCGCAGGGTCAGCGGCAAACGGCGTTCCAATAGCGGCTGCAGGCTGCGCGGGTGCAGCACGCCGGCTCCGCACTGGGCGAGCAGGCTGGCATCATCGAGCGCCAGCACCGGCACGGTGTCGGCATTCGGCACATAATCCGGATCGGCGCTCAAAATCCCGGCGGTGTCACCGATGATTTCGAGCACATCACCTGCATGAGCGGCGACCAGCGCCGCGCTGTAGTCGCTGGCATTGCGGCCGAGCAGGGTGGTGCGGCCGCGCGCATCGGCGCCGCAGAAACCGGTAACGACTTGCAGACTGCTGCGCCAGAATTCGGCCGGTAACGCGGCGAATCTGGCGGCGGTGGCGTGGTTGTCGACGCTGGCACTGAGGGCGTTGTCGTCGGTCTGGATCAGCCGCTCGGCGGCAAACCAGTCGCTGCGGATGTTGGCATTGCGCAGCAGCGCCGCCAGCAGCTGTGCCGACAGCTTTTCACCGAGCGCGGCAAGCGCGGCAATGGCATGGCCATCACCCGGTTGACGCGCGAGCACCTGCAGCGCTTCTTCACCGAGCAATTGCAACTGCCGGTAGCTGCCGACCAGATTGTGCTGCTCGGTATCGCTCAACAATTGCTTGCCGAGATCGAGATGGCGCTGGATCAGCTGCTGCAAGCCGAGGATGGCGGTTTGGGTTTGATCAGCCGCAAGCGAACCGAGTGTCAGCAGCGTGTCGGTGGTGCCGCGAGTGGCGGAAACCACGGCGATTACCGGCTGCTGCTGCAGGCGAAAGTGCAAATGGCTGGCGACCCGGCGCAGCGCGTTGGCGTCGGTCAGCACGCTGCCGCCAAATTTCAGCACGGCGATCGGTGCGGTCGGGTTTTTGGTATGGCTCATGAGGAAATCCTTTGACTCAGCAGACGGAATGGCAGGCCGCGGCGGCGCTGTCGTATTGCGCCGCCAGAAACGGCGTCAGGGCAGCCGCAACGGCATCGGTTTCGGTGAGGAAACCATCGTGACCGTGGCGGCTGTTCACGATCACATGCTGCGCATTCGGTAGGTGGCGCGCGATCTCGCGCTGTTCGGCCACCGGATAGAGTTGGTCGCTGTCAAGGCTGAGTACCAGTGTCGGTTGATGGATCTGTTGGAGCGCGGCGGCGATGCCGCCACGGTCACGACCGATGTCATGGCTGTTCATGCACTCGGTCAGCCGGATGTAGCTGTTGGCGTCAAAACGCTGGACGAATTTGTCGCCCTGGTAATCGAGGTAGTCGAGTACGGCAAAGGCTTTGTTGTCGCCGCGTTCGCGACCAAAGCGCTGCCGCAATTCGCTGTCGCAGCGATAGGTCAGGAACGCCAGCTCGCGCGCCAGTGCGAGGCCACGCACCGGCCCTTTGCCGCTATAGAAACCATCCTGAAAATCCGGATCGAGACGGATGGCTGCGCGCTGACATTCGCTGGCGGCGATCGCCTGCGCCGAGTGCGCTGCCGTGGTGCCGATCAGCACCAGCGATTGCACCAGCGCCGGTTCCAGCAGCGCGAATTCCTGCGCGATCATGCCGCCGAGTGACGGGCCGATGACACTGCGCAGTTTGTGAATGCCGAGCGCGCGCAGCAGCGTGACTTGCGCCTGCACCTGATCGCGGACACTGATGCGCGGAAAATTGGCCCGGAAGCTGGCGCCATCGGCCGGGTTGTAACTCAACGGGCCGCTGCTGCCGTAACAGGAACCGAGCAGATTGATGCAGACAATGAAATCGCGGGCCGGGTCGAGCGGCTTGCCGGCGCCGAGCAGTTCCGGCCACCAGAGTTCGAGATCGGCCGAGCCGGACAGGGCGTGGATGACCAGGACAGCATTGTCACCGGCGGCATTGAGCTTGCCCCAACTGCGCCAGGCCAGCTCCAGCGGGGCCAGCGTCTGGCCGCTTTCCAGCGCGAGGCCGGCCGGGTCGCGCCAGAGGCGAACCTCGGGCGACAGCGGCACGCGGCTGGCGATGCTGGAAACTTGGTGGGCCGGTACTGACATGTTTGGACGTCTAAACGTATAGGTGTCGGCGATAATATAGACGTCCAAATGTCTATACAAGGTTTTTTGGCCAAAAAAGCCCCATATGACGAATGGTGATGGGTTTGACAGTTACCGGGGTGGCTGAGTACCTTTGCCGCCGACCTCGGGGCGTCTGGAGTGAAAGATGTCTGTACAGCCTGAAGAAGAGTTTGTCGACCCGTATATCGAGCACGGCAAGAAAAAGGAGAAGGTGAAGAAGATCACTGTCTCGATTCCGCTGCATGTGCTCAAGCTGCTGACTGACGAGCGGACCCGCCGTCAGGTCAACAACCTGCGTCATGCCACCAACTCGGAGTTGCTCTGCGAGGCGTTCCTTCATGCCTACACCGGGCAGCCGCTACCGAGTGACGATGAGCTGCGCAAGCCACGCAAATAGTGAGGCTATAAAGTAAGGGGTTCATGAACTCGTAATGGGGTCGTAAAAAAAGGGCCGGGGTATCCCGGCCTTTTGTTTTGTCCGGACGGCGCCGGGAATCAGAACTGGTGGCGTTTGAGGCCGGTTGCGGCCAGGATCTTGGTGGCGATTTCTTCGACCGAGCGGCTGGTGGTATCGAGCCACGGAATGCCTTCACTCTGGTACAGCCGCTCAACGGTCTCAACTTCCATCCGGCATTGATCGAGCGAGGCATAGCGGCTGCCTGCCCGGCGCTCGGTGCGGATCTGCTGCAGCCGTTCCGGCCGGATGGTCAGGCCGAACAGCTTGTGCTTGTAAGCGCGCAGCGGCTTCGGCAGGCCGTGGTTGTCCATGTCCTCTTCGGTGATTGGGTAGTTGGCGGCCCGGATGCCGAACTGCATGGCGAGATAGAGCGAGGTCGGGGTTTTGCCCGAGCGCGAGACGCCAACCAGGATGATGTCGGCCTGCTCATAGTATTTGGTGACGGCGCCGTCATCGTTACTGAGTGCGTAGTTGACTGCCTCTATCCGGGTTTCGTACTGGCTGATGTTCTCGGCTGAGTGGGCTTTACCGACCCGGTACTGGCATTTGACGCCGAGGGTGGTTTCCAGTGCCGGCACGAAGGTCTGGAACAGGTCCAGCACCACGCCGCGGCTTTCCCGGATGATGGCGCGCAGTTCCGGCCGCACCATGGTGTCGAAAACCAGTGGCGGCTCGCCATCGTGGTCGGCGGCGGCGTTGATGCGGGCGACCGCGTCGCGGGCGGTATCTTCGTTGTCGATGAAAGGCAGGGTGGTTTCGATGAAGTCGATGCCGTCAAACTGGCTGAGCAAGGCCTGCCCCAACATCTCGGCCGTGATCCCGGTCCGGTCGGAAATAAAAAATACGCTACGTTTCATGCCGGGGCGCTCTTTTTGGGGTTGTTCCGTTACAATAGCGGCCCTTTTTTGACCGCGTCCGATTTCTCTAGGCGCGGCGATTCTAACCTGAAATGGCTAGCACCCGGTTTCTCGGGCCACCCGATAGGAGTGACGACATTGGCTGAGTACGTGCTGTGGTATGAAAACCTCGGAATGCATGATGTAGACCGGGTTGGCGGCAAAAACGCATCGCTGGGCGAGATGATCAGCCACCTCGCCGGTGCCGGGGTCCGGGTCCCGGGAGGCTTCGCAACAACGGCCGAAGCCTTTCGTGAATTCCTTGAGCAGTCGGGCCTCAATGCCCGCATCCAGGCCGAGCTGAAGTCGCTGGACGTCGACAACGTCCAGGCGCTGATGGAAACCGGCAAGAAAATCCGCCGCTGGGTCGTCGAAACCCCGTTTCAGCCGGAGCTGGAAAAAGCCATCACTGCGGCTTACTTGAAATTGAAAGGCAACAGCAGTGACGAATTCGCGGTCGCCGTGCGCTCGTCGGCCACTGCCGAAGACATGCCGGATGCATCGTTCGCCGGTCAGCAGGAAACCTTCCTGAACGTGCGTGGCATGGCCAACGTGATGTTGGCGGTGAAAGAAGTGTTCGCCTCGCTGTTCAATGACCGCGCCATTGCCTACCGCGTGCACAAAGGTTACGAACACGCTGGCGTCGCGCTGTCGGCCGGTATCCAGCGCATGGCGCGTTCGGATATCGGCGCGTCGGGCGTCATGTTCACGCTCGATACCGAATCGGGTTTCAACGATGTCGTGTTCATCACCTCGTCGTACGGCCTCGGCGAAACCGTGGTGCAAGGCGCGGTCAACCCGGACGAGTTCTACGTGCACAAGCCGACGCTGAAGGCAAACAAGCCGGCGGTGCTGCGTCGTACGCTCGGCGCCAAAGCCATCAAGATGATTTACACCAACCAGACCGAGCATGGCAAAACCGTCAAGACGGTTGATGTCTCGATGGCCGAGCGCCGTGCGTTCTCGATCACCGATGCCGAAGTCGAAGAGTTGGCACGTCAGGCGTTGATCATCGAGAAGCACTACCAGCGGCCGATGGACATCGAGTGGGCCAAAGACGGTTCCGACGGCAAGCTGTACATCGTTCAGGCGCGTCCGGAAACGGTCAAGTCGCGCGACGACAGCCGCGTAATGGAACGCTACATGCTGAAAACCAAAGGTCGTGTCGTTGCCGAAGGACGCGCCATTGGCCAGCGCATCGGCAAAGGTCCGGCCCGCGTCATTACCGACATTTCGCAAATTGCCCGCGTCCAGCCGGGTGATGTGCTCGTCACCGACATGACCGATCCGGATTGGGAACCGGTCATGAAGAAAGCGGCGGCGATCGTCACCAACCGTGGCGGTCGTACCTGCCATGCCGCGATCATCGCGCGTGAACTCGGCATTCCGGCCGTGGTCGGTTGTGGCGATGCCACCGATCACATCAAGGAAGGTGACAACGTCACCGTGTCGTGCGCCGAAGGCGATACCGGTTACATTTATCAGGGTCTGCATGAGTTCGACATTCACCGTGCCGAAGTCAGCGACATGCCGAAGCTGAAGTTCAAGATCATGATGAACGTCGGTGACCCGGACAAGGCGTTTACCTTCTCACAGCTGCCGCACCACGGTGTTGGCCTGGCACGTCTCGAGTTCATCATCAACCGCGTGATCGGTGTGCACCCGAAGGCGCTGATCCATTTCGACAGTCTGCATGATGCAGCGTTGAAGGAAAACATTTCGGCCCGAATCGCCGGCTACAAATCGCCGACCGATTTCTTCGTCGAGAAATTGGCCGAAGGCATTGCCACCATTGGCGCGGCATTCTATCCGGAGCGGGTGATTGTCCGGATGTCCGACTTCAAGTCGAACGAATACGCGAATCTCATCGGCGGCAAGCTGTACGAGCCGCACGAAGAAAACCCGATGATCGGCTTCCGCGGCGCCTCGCGCTACATCTCGGCCGACTTCCGCGAATGTTTCGCGCTCGAGTGCAAGGCGTTCAAGAAAGTCCGCGACGAAATGGGCCTGACCAACGTCGAAGTGATGATCCCGTTCGTCCGTACGCTGGACGAAGCCAAGCGCGTCACCGAACTGCTGGCCGAACATGGCCTGAAGCGTGGCGAAAACGGCCTGAAAGTCATCATGATGTGTGAACTGCCGTCGAACGCCTTGATGGCCGACGAGTTCCTGCAATACTTCGACGGTTTCTCGATTGGTTCGAACGACCTGACCCAGCTGACGCTCGGTCTGGATCGCGATTCCGGCATCATCGCCCATCTGTTCGATGAGCGCGATCCGGCGGTCAAGAAACTGTTGGCGATGGCGATCTCGGCCTGCAAGCGCAACGGCAAGTACATCGGCATCTGCGGCCAGGGCCCATCCGATCACCCCGACTTGGCGCAGTGGCTGATGGAGCAGGGTATCGACTCGGTGTCGCTGAACCCCGACTCGGTGCTGGAGACCTGGTTGTTCCTCGCCGGTCAGAAGTGATGTGCTGGCAACGACGTGACAGCCGGGCGTTCGGTCCGGCTGTCGACAAGGACGACAAAGGCGGATGCAGGATTCCGCCTTTGTTGTTTTTGCGGTGACAGAATTTGTGCGGCGGCAGCGTATTGCACCGGCAGAAATGAGGCAGCGGCCCTGCCTTGGCAACGCGAACGAAACCGGTGCTGATGAAGGCACGGTACGGATCATAATAACAATGAAAGTCCTTGAGCGGATTCATCCGATTGTGCTGGTGCTGATCGGTATTTTCAGCGTGCAGGCCGGTGCGGCGTTTGCCAAGCATTTGTTTGTCGCGTTTGGTCCGCTGGGCACGGTGTTCCTGCGCGTTGGCATTGCGGCGCTGGTGTTGTGGCTCTGGGTGCGGCCACGCTGGCGCGAGCTGTCGGGCCGGCAGTGGCGCATCACGCTGATGTTTGCGGCGGTGCTCGGCGGGATGAATGCCACCTATTACCTGTCGCTGGAGCGACTGCCGCTCGGACTGGCCGTCACCATTGAATTCCTCGGGCCGCTGACGGTCGCGCTGCTGCAAAGCCGTCGTTTGCTGGATCTCGTCTGGGTGCTGCTGGCGGGTTTCGGCATCGCGTTGTTGAATCCGTTTTCCGGCGCGCTGGACCCGTTGGGTTTGGCGTATGCGCTGGCAGCGGCTTTCTGCTGGGGCGCGTACATCATTCTTGGCCAACGGCTCAGCGGCGCATTGCCGGGCCAGCAAGGCTTGGCGCTGGCGATGTCGGCGGCGGCATTGATGATCGCGCCGTTTGGCGCCGTTGCCGCCGCGCCGGTGGTGGCGGACGCCGAATGGTTGCTCGCCGCCGTCGCCGTTGCGCTGCTGTCGTCAGTGGTACCGTATACGCTGGAAATGGAAGCCTTGCGCCGTATCCCGACCCGGGTGTTCGGCATTCTGATGAGTCTGGAACCGGCTGTGGCGGCCTTGATGGGCTTGCTGATCCTGCGTGAGGCATTGACCGGGAACCAGATCGTCGCGGTCGCGTCGGTAATGGTCGCCAGTTACGGTGCCATGCGCTATGCCAAAGCCGCCGCGCCGCCAGCGGTCACCGATGACAAAGCCTCTGGCGGAACGACCTGAATATGGTAAAACCGCTCGGTGTCCGGAGCAAAAAAGTGAGTGCAACGATGAAAGCATCTGTGCTGTTACCGATGTGGTTGTCGCTGGTGGTATTGCTGGCGGGTTGTGCCGAAGAAAAGCCGCCGGAGCCATCGGCGGTTGAAGCAGCGGGCAAGGAGCTGGGGCAGGCGGTCAGTCGCGATCTGAAAGAAGAGCTGGAGCAGGCGCAAGCGGTGCAACAGCAAGCGCAGCAGGCTGCCGAACAGCTTGATAAACAGATTGATGAGCAGACGGAATCGCCCTGATGGCTGTGTGCGCGTCGTCGGTCCGGCTGCGGCGCGGTCGGACACAGGATGGGATGTTCGGTCAGGCGTCGGACCTGACTGCTGAATGAGTTGCAATGGCTAACATGAGCGCTGTACCTGCCCTGGTTGAACAACCGCAGCTGGATGCTGTGTATCAGCAGTTCGTTGACGAACTGCGTCGCGCCGGCTTTGCCGGCGTAATCGCCACCGACTACGCCACTCGACTGGTGCATGCCACCGATAACAGTGTCTATCAATTGCTGCCGCAGGCGGTGCTATTCCCGCGCCATGAAGCGGATGTCAGCTGCATTTTCGCACTGGCGCACCGCGACGCGTTTCGTGCCATCAAACTGTCACCGCGCGGCGGCGGCACCGGCACCAACGGTCAGTCGCTGACTACCGGCATCATCATTGATGTGTCGCGGTTCCAGAACCAGATTCTGGAAGTGAATACCGAGCAGCGCTGGGCGCGCGTGCAGCCCGGCGTGATTCTCGATCAGTTGCAGGATGTGGTGAATCCACAGGGTTTTTTCTTTGCCCCGGAATTGTCGCCATCCAATCGCGCGACGCTCGGCGGCATGGCCAATACCGATGCCTGCGGCAAAGGTTCGCGGCTGTATGGTCGCACGGGTGATCACGTCATCGCGCTGCGGGTGGTGTTGAACAACGGCGAGGTGATTGACACCGGCCGGCTCGAAGCCAGCGAATTCTTTGCCCGCAAACACAAGCCGGGGCGGGAAGGCGAGATTTACCGCTTGATTGACGAGGCATGCCGGAATGCGCCACAACATCCGAATGCCGACCGGCTGGGCCGGTTCATCACGGCCTACAACCTCTGGCACGTCATTGACGAAAAGACCGGCAGCTTCTCGCTGAATCCGGTGTTGTGCGGTTCCGAAGGCACGCTCGCGGTCATCACCGAACTCACGCTCAAGCTGACGCCGCTGCCCAAGCACAAAGCGCTGTTCGCCATCCGTTATCGCAGCTTCGATGCCGCACTGGCGGCGGCGCATGCGCTGCTCAAGCATCAGCCGTCGGCGGTCGAAACCATCGACGACAAGATCCTCACGCTGGCCAAGGACGACATCATCTTCCCGAAGGTCAAGCCGTATCTGGGCGAGCAGCAGGATTTCACCGGCAACGCCATCAATCTGGTCGAGTTCGTCGGCGATGATGCCAGCGAGTTTACTGCGCGGGCCGAGCAGCTGAAAACGGAACTGCCAACGGCGGCGGACGTGATCAGCTTTCACTACACGACCGAGAAAGCTGCGCAAGCTGCCCTGTGGGATTTGCGCAAGAAAGGCGTTGGCCTGCTTGGCAACGCCAAAGGTAAGCGAAGACCGATTCCGTTTGTCGAGGACACGGCGGTGCCGCCGGAAAATCTCGCCGCCTACATCCGTGAGTTTCGCGCCCTGCTTGATGGCCACGGCCTGACCTACGGCATGTTCGGCCACGTCGACGTCGGTTGTCTGCATGTCCGGCCGGCGCTGAACCTGCGCAGCGACGCCGATGAAGCCGTATTCCGGCAGATTTCCGACGCCGTATACGCCCTGTGCAAGAAGTATGGCGGCGTGATGTGGTCGGAACACGGCAAGGGCATGCGTGCCTGGTACGGTCCGGAGTTTCATGGCGACGCGATCTACCGCCGCATGCGGCAGGTGAAAACGGCGTTTGATCCGCGCAATCAGCTCAGTCCGGGCAAGATCTGCGCGCCGCTGGACGATGCCACGATGCTGCTCGATCCGTTCCAGCATACCCGTGGCCAGCAAGACAAGCAGATCAGCGAAACGGCCGAGACGCTTGCGCCGGGCGCGCTGTATTGCAACGGCAACGGTCAGTGTTTCGATTACCGGATGGACAGCGTCATGTGTCCTTCCTACAAGGCGACTGGCAATCGCCTGCATTCACCGAAAGGTCGCTCCGGTCTGATGCGCGAGTGGTTGCGGCAAGCCTCGTCCGCCGGGGTCAATCTGACGCCGCTGCCGGTGCGCGCCAGTGAAAGACTGCAGCGGGAATTGCGCCGTATTCCACTGCTCGGCAACGGCAGCGATTTTTCCCATGAAGTCAATGCGGCGATGGCCGGTTGCCTTGCCTGCAAAGCCTGTTCGACCCAGTGTCCGATCAAGGTCGACGTGCCGAGCCAGAAATCGCTGTTTCTGCACCATTACCATCGCCGTTACCCGCGGCCGCTGCGCGATTACCTGCTGACCACGCTGGAGCGCTGGGCGCCTGTGGCGGCCCGGCTGCCACGACTCAGTAATGCGTTGTTGTTCAATCCACTCAGCACGCTGCTGGCAAGCCGCTTGTTTGGCTTGCAAGCCTTGCCGTCCTTTGCCCGCGCGAATGTTTATGATTTGCTGCGGGCGCGCAAGGCACGCCGGTTTGATGCCGAGGCCTTGGCCAAGCTGGCGCCGGATCAGCGCGCCAATACGGTTTTGTTGTTGCAGGATCCGTTCACCAGCTTCTTTGACAGCGATGCGCTCGCCAACGCGGTTCGGCTGTTGGAGCGGTTTGGCAAGCGCGTGGTCATTCTGCCTTTCTTGCCGCTTGGCAAGGCCGAACACGTCAAAGGCATGTTGCCGGCTTTCCAGCGTCGCGCGGAAGCGGCAGTGAAGCGGCTGCGCGAGCTGGCATCGCTGCAGTTGCCGATCATCGGGATCGAAGCGTCCCAGGTGCTGTTGTTCCGGCAGGAATACCCGAGCGTGACCGACTGCACCGGTGCACCGCCGGTGTTGACGCTGGCCGAGTATCTGGCGCGTACCGAGTTGTCATTTACCGCGACACAGCGGCCGGCCGTGCACCTGTTCTCGCACTGCACCGAGAAAACCCAGCTCGGCGAGTCGGTCACGCAATGGCAGCAGGTGTTCCGTCGGCTCGGTCTCGAACTGAAACCGGTGGCAACCGGTTGTTGTGGCATGGCCGGCAGTTACGGTCATGAACGCGAACATGCCGTGGAGTCGGCGCTGTTGTTCGAGCAAAGCTGGGCAGATTCACTGAAACAGGCACGGCAGCAGGGGCTGGTCTGTGCGACCGGTTTTTCCTGCCGCGAGCAGACCGAGCGCATGGCCGGCGAGCGGGTACCCGATCCGGCAACGGTGTTGTTGGCCTTGCTGGATTGACGATGATGCGAATGAACGTCCGGGCGTGATGCAAACAGGAGCGGACCGAGTGCTGACGATGTCGGGCAGTGAGCAGCTGACGGAATCGCCGTTGTTGGTGCAGCGGTTTCTGGAACAAGTCTATGCCGATCCGGACGGCATCTTTCTGAGTCAACCTTATGCCGATGGTGTCCGCGACATCAGCTGGCGGCAGGCCCATCATGAAGTGGCGCGGGTGGCGACTTATTTGCGCAAATTTCCGCGCGGCAGTCATATCGCCATTTACTCACTGAACTGTGCCCACTGGATTCTGGCCGATCTGGCCATCTGGCTCGCAGGTCATGTCAGTGTGCCGGTGTACCCAACCGCCGGTCACGACGCGATTCGACAGGTGCTGGAGCACAGCGATGCGGTCGCCGTGTTCGTCGGCAAGCTGTATGACTATGCCGACAAGGCCAGCGCCATTCCCGATTCGCTGGAGCGGATCGCCATGCATCAAGCGCATGATGATCTGCTCGATTGGGAAGAGATCGTTCGGCGTGAATTGCCGCTGCTGAATCCGGAATTGCCGACTGCTGACGATCTGGCCACGATTGTTTATACCTCCGGCACCACCGGTGAGGCCAAAGGCGTGATGATCAGTTTTGGCATCATGCGCCATGCCGCCAGCAACATGCTGCAGTGGGCCAATGTTAGCGGCAGCCAGCGTTTCTTCTCCTACCTGCCACTGGCTCATGCCGCGGAACGCTTGGTAGTCGAGTGCATCGGCATTTACAGCGGCAGCCGGATTTTCTTTGCCGAATCCCTGGAGACGTTCGCGCGCGATCTGCGCCGGGCGGCGCCAACGATATTTCTGGCGGTGCCACGGATCTGGCTCAAGTTTCAGCAGGGTATCGAAGCGCGCATCGGTGCGGCCCGACTTGCCCGCGCGCTGGCCTTGCCGATCCTGGGACCGATGATGGGTCGGCTGCTGCGCAAGGGACTTGGTCTGCACAAGGTGCAGATCGCCATCAGTGGCGCCGCTGCGCTGTCCGCCGAGCTGATTGCCTGGTATGAGCGGCTTGGCATTCGCATCTGCGAAGGCTATGGCATGAGCGAAACCTTCGGCTATTCCCATGGCTCGCATCCGGCGCGGCGGCGGCAGGGCGCGGTCGGCGAATGTTTGCCGAACGCCGAATGCCGGATCGCCGAGGACGGCGAGATCCTGCTGCGCAATCCCTGCCTGATGCTCGGGTATTACAAGGCGCCGGCGCTGACCGCCGACGTCATCCAGGACGGATGGTTGCACACCGGCGATCTGGGCGAGCAGGATGCGACCGGCATGCTGCGCCTCACCGGTCGCAAGAAAGAAATCTTCAAGACCGCGAAAGGCAAATACGTCGCGCCGGCACCGATTGAGGCCCGGCTGGAATTGCTGGCGGGTGTCGAGCAACTCTGCGTGCTGGGCGCCGATCGGGCGCAACCGGTGGCGCTGGCGGTCTGGCATGAGCTTGCCGACGAGGCGCGCGGTGATGTCGAGCAGCGTTTGCACGCGGCTTTGCAACAGATCAATGCCTCGTTGGAAAGTCACGAACAGCTGGCGCGAATCATCGTACTATTCGAGCAATGGACGACCGACAACGGGTTGATGACGCCTACCATGAAGCTGCGCCGGCACGAAATCGAGCGCCGTTATGCTGATCTGGTGGTGGCATGTGAGCAGCGCAATGAACGGATCAGTTGGGCCGATCGGATCACGCTCACGCCATAGCGAGCGACCGAATCACGAACACAGAACGGTGAATGCGATGAGCGGTTTTTCCCATCTCGACGATCACGGTCGTATCCGCATGGTCGATGTTGCCGACAAGCCGGTGACGGATCGGCTCGCGGTGGCAACCGCCACGGTGCATATGCAGGCGGCAACCCTGGCGGCATTGGCGGCCGGCGAGTTACCCAAGGGCAACGTGCTGACCACGGCGCATGTCGCTGGTGTGCTCGCTGCCAAGCGCTGTGATGAGCTGATTCCGCTCTGTCACAGTCTGCCGCTGTCCGGCGTGGAGATATCGTTCAATCTTGATCATGAAGCCAGCTGTGTCCGCATCCGAGCCAGCGCGCGTGTCAAAGCCAATACCGGCGTCGAAATGGAAGCGTTGACCGCCGCCAGCGTTGCGGCGCTGACGATCTACGACATGTGCAAGGCAATCGACAAACAGATGCGCATCGATGACATTCGGGTGGTCGAGAAACGCGGCGGTCGTTCCGGCGATTTTGTTGCCGCCAGTTGACGGGCCGACCGAGGAGCACAGGCATGTTGCGGGTATTGTTTTTTGGCAGTCTGGCCGAGCAGGTCGGCATGGCAGAGCTGGCGCTCGATTGGCAGCCCGGTTGGCGCTCGGTGCAGGATGTCATGACCAGTCTGCACAGTTCGCATCCGGCGATCGCACAGGCACTTGCGAAGCGGCGTGGTTTGCTGATCGCGGTCAACCAACGCATCGGCGCGGCCAGCGCCGCGATAGCCGATCAGGATGAGCTGGCCTTTCTGCCGCCGGTGACAGGAGGCTGATCATGAACGTGTCGCCAACCGATTGTCCGATTCAGGTAGCGGCCCAGTTTGACGACTTTGACGTCGGCGCGCTGACCCGGCGCTTGTACGCCCAGGCAGGCGCGGTCGGCGCGGTGGCGACCTTTGTCGGTTTGGTGCGCACGGATGATCAGGTGTTGGCGCTGACACTCCAGCACTATCCGGGCCTGACCGAACACAGCTTGCAGCAGTTGGCTGCCGAGGCGGCGGCGCGCTGGCCTTTGCTCGGTATCGAGATTGTCCATCGCGTCGGGCGCCTGGAGCCGGGCGCGCAAATCGTTTACGTCGGTGTCGCCAGCGGCCATCGCCGGGAAGCGCTGACCGCCTGCAGCTATCTGGCGGATCAGCTGAAAACCCGCGCGATCCTGTGGAAACAGGAGCATCGGCCGACCGGTGATACCTGGCTGGAACCGACCGACGCGGACAACGCCTCAGTTGCCGCCTGGCATCAGCCATCGTAATGGCGCTGCCATCTGCTCCTGCATTGCTTATGCCGATGTCACTCGCCATTCCCTGTGCTGATTACCAGGCAAGCCGCTGCCGATCGTGCAGCTGGCTCGAACGGCCTTATGCCGAGCAACTGGCGAGCAAGAACGCCCAACTGCAGGCATTGTTGGCGACGCGGAGCTCACCGGCGACCGAATGGTTGTCGCCGGTTGCCAGTCACCAGAGCGGTTTTCGCAACCGGGCAAAAATGGTCGTCAGTGGCAGCATCGAGTCACCGCTGCTCGGCATCGTCAACAGTGATGGTGACGGCGTTGATTTGCAGCAGTGTCCGTTGTACCCGGAACCGTTTCGGCCGTTGTTTGCCGCGCTTCAGCGTTTTATCCGGACCGCCGCACTGGAGCCGTATGACATCGGTCAGCGTCGCGGCGAGTTGAAGTATCTGCTGATCAATCGCAGTCAGTACGACGGCGGTGTCATGCTGCGGTTTGTGCTGCGCTCGAAGTCACGGCTTGACGCCATTCGCAAGCACTTGCCGGGCCTCCTTGCCGAGCGACCGGAACTGAAAGTGGTGTCCGTCAATCTGCAACCGGTTCATATGGCGGTGCTCGAGGGCGAGCAAGAGATTGTGCTGACTGCCCAGCAGGCGCTGCGCGAGCAACTCAATCAGGTGCCGTTGTATCTGCGGCCGAAAAGTTTTTTTCAGACCAATCCGGACGTTGCCGCGGTCTTGTATCGCACGGCCGCGCAGTGGGCGGCGGCACTTGCCATTCGTTCACTGTGGGATCTCTTTTGCGGCGTCGGTGGTTTCGGCCTGCACTGTGCCCGTGCCGGCGTCAGTCTGGTCGGCATTGAACGCGAGGCCGAGGCCATTGCCTGCGCCGAGCAGTCGGCGCGCGAAATGGGCTTGACCGATGTCCGCTTTGCCGCGCTGGACGCCAGCGGTTTTGTTGGCGGCGAAACGCAGGCACCGGATCTGGTCCTGGTCAATCCGCCGCGGCGCGGCATTGGTGCGGCAATCTGTGAGTGGTTGCAGCAGACGGCGCCGCAGTATCTGATCTACTCCAGCTGCAATGCCGAATCGCTGGCACGCGATCTGGCGATGCTGCCGGATTACCAGCTGCGCCGCGTGCAGCTGTTTGACCTTTTCCCGCATACCGCGCATTACGAGACGCTGGCGCTGCTGGTGCGCGAGGCCTGAGTTGCGAACCGGCAGAAGTGCATTCGTACAGAACGGCTGCCGCACCAACTCCTGATGCTGGCCAAACTCGATGCGGCATTGCAGCAATCCCGCTTCGGCAGTCCTTTCCTGCCGGAACCCCTCTGCCGCACGGCCAGAGCGCTTGGACAATCGTTAGCTGTCATCTTCGCGGTGCCTCTTGCTTGCTGTCACGTGAGACAAGTGTCGCCGCGCCCGTTATAACCATGATGACGACGGGGCAATTCTTGCAGGGTTGCCGGTCGTGTGCCATGTTTGAACCGGTTTCAGTGATTCCGTATTCAGCCGTCGCTATCCGGCGCGGCGAACGCATGCAGCTTCATCGGGTTGAAAGCGGCGCTGAGGCAAGTTTGCTCAGGGATACTCCTGCCGGCGAATGCCTCGCAGTGCGATCGTGGTTTTGTGGTCAATGGCGGCCTGCCGAGCAGGTTGCCCGCTGTTGTCGTGACAAACACAAGCGATCGGATGCCTGACTGCCACCTGTTTCTGGCGGGTATCCGACTGGAAACGGTACGGAGGCAGTGATGGCGGAATCGGCGCACAGCAAACACGGCAGCGTCAGCTACCGGCACAAGGATTCCTCGTATTTTGAGAAGCGCGGCCTGCGCCGCTATGCCGGGGTCTGGTCATTGTGGGCGCTTGGCGTTGGTGCGGTGATCTCGGGGCATTTCTCCGGCTGGAACCTGGGTCTTGGCGCCGGCGGCTTCGGTGGCATGCTGATCGCCACCGTCGTGATCATGCTGATGTACCTTGGTTTGTGTTTCAGCATCGCGGAAATGTCGCCGGCCTTGCCGCATACCGGTGGCGCGTACTCGTTTGCCCGCACGGCTATGGGACCGTGGGGCGGCTTCATTACCGGTCTGGCCGAGAACATCGAATTCGTCCTGACGCCGGCGGTCATCGTGTTTTTCATCGGCTCCTACCTCGGCAGCATCTTTGAAACCTCGGCGGCTTTCCAGCCGGTCTGGTGGATAGGCTGCTATGTCATTTTTGTCGGCCTGAACTTGATCGCCGTCGAGCTGTCGTTCCGCGTCTCGCTGATCGTTACGCTGCTGGCTTTGGCTGTGCTGGCCTTGTTCTGGTTCAGTGCCATTCCTGCTGCCGATTTTTCCGCACAGGCGCTCAATATCGGTGTTGCCCCGGATGGCAGTGCAATGTGGCTGGAGCAGGGCGGTGGTGATTGGCTGCCGTTTGGTCTCGCAGGGGCATTCGCCTGTCTGCCGTTCGCAGTCTGGTTGTTCCTGGCGATTGAGCAGCTGCCTCTGGCGGCCGAAGAGAGTGTCGATCCCAAGCGAGACATGCCGCGCGGGTTGATCCTTGGCATTTTTACGCTGATTTTCTCGGCCTTCATGATTCTGTTCCTGAATGCCAGCGTTGCGCCGGGTGCGTTCGGACTGGCGACTTCCGGTGAGCCTTTGCTCGATGGCTTCCGGACGCTCTATGGCAGCGATATCGCCAAGGTGCTGTCGTTGTTCGCCGTGATTGGTTTGATCGCCAGTTTCCACACCATCATCTTTGCCTTTGGTCGGCAGATCTATTCGCTGTCGCGTGCCGGCTATTTCCCGGAGTTTCTGTCGCTGACCCACGGTCGCCGCAAAACGCCGCATGTCGCGCTGATCACCGGGGCATTGATGGGCCTGTCGGTGCTGCTTGTCACCTGGGCGGTTGCCGGCGAAGCTGGCGGTGCTTTCATTGGCGGCACGCTGCTGAACATGGCGGTGTTTGGCGCCATGTTCTCGTACATGATGCAGGCGCTGTCATTCATTCAATTGCGCCGACGATTTCCGCATATCGAACGACCCTATCGCAGCCCGCTCGGTGTGTTTGGTGCGGTGCTGACCTTCGTGATTGCCGCCGTGACGGTGTACTTCCAACTGCGGGATCCGGTTTATCAGAAGGGCGTTTATGGCGTTGCCATCTGGTATGCGCTCGGCATCAGCTACTTCGCGTTGTTCGGCCGGCATCGGCTGGTGTTGTCACCGGAAGAGAAGTTTGCGATCTCCGGTGGCAAGGCCACCTACGAACAGTACTGACCCGGGAGGCGATTCCAGCATGCAAGCCTGCGACGTCAAAACCAAGGCAGACGCCATTCAGCTCATCGAGACGCGTGGCTTGAGCCATGTCAAGGTCGGTGTGGTCGACATGGATGGCATCCTGCGCGGCAAATACCTGATCAAGGACAAGTTTGTTTCGGCATTGGATCACGGCTTTGGATTCTGCGATGTCGTGCTCGGCTGGGACAGCAATGATCAGCTTTACGACAATGTTCAGTTCACCGGCTGGCATACGGCTTATCCGGATGCCATCGTGCGGATTCTGCCGCATACCTGCCGGGAGCTGCCGTTCGAGGACACGGTGTTTTTTCTCTGCGAGTTCGACGGCAAGGCGGAGGCCATTTGCCCGCGGGCGCAGCTGCGCAAGGTGCTGGCCAAGGCCGAAGCAATGGGCTTTGAGGCACTGGCCGCGCTGGAGTACGAGTTCTTCGTCTTCGATGAAACGCCACAGTCGATACGGGAAAAGGGGTATCGCAATCTGCAGCCGTGGACGCCGGGCTTTTTTGGCTATTCGGTGCTGCGCAGTTCGGTGAATGCCGAGTTCTACCACGAGCTGCTGCACCTGTTTCAGCAGATGGATATTCCGATAGAAGGCTTGCACACCGAAACCGGTCCCGGCGTGCTGGAAGCGGCATTGCAGGTTGACAGCGCCGAGCGGGCCGGCGACAAGGCGGCCCTGTTCAAGACCTTCTGCAAAGTGCTGGCGCAGCGGCATGGTCTGATGGCGACCTTCATGGCGAAATGGTCGAATCAGTACCCGGGCCAGAGCGGTCATATCCATGTCAGTCTGCGCGACAAGCACAACGGAAAATCGGCATTTCACGACCCGGCGGCGGAACACGGTCAAAGCCGTATCGCTCGCCAGTTTCTTGCTGGTGTGCAACGGCTGTTGCCGGAGTGGCTCGCGCTCTATGCGCAGACCATCAACAGTTATTCGCGGCTGATCCCCGGCTTTTGGGCGCCAACGGATGCGACCTGGGGCATTGAGAATCGGACCACTGCGTTGCGGGTGATTCCGGGTTCGGACAAGTCACAGCGCCTCGAAGTGCGCATCGGTTCGGCCGATGCCAACCCGTACATTGCCTTGGCCGCTGCGCTCGGTGCCGGCCTGCATGGCATTGAGCAGGGCTGGGAACCGGAGCCGATTGTCCAGGGCAACGCCTACACCATGCAGTTTCCGCCGGCGCTGCAATTGCCACGAACCTTGTGGGAGGCCGCGCAGCGATTCCGCGGCTCGGCGGCGGCGCGTGCCATGTTTGGCGATACCTTTGTCGAACACTATGCGGCAGTCAAGGAATGGGAAGAGCGCGAGTTCCGTCGGCACATTACCGATTGGGAATTGGCGCGGTATTTCGAAATCATCTGAGTCAATTTCACGTTCCGGGTGCGAAGTCCTGAGCTCGCACCGAACGGCCGAGGGTCATCACGATGACCGAGCAACTGACTATCAGTCCTGTCGATGGCAGCATCTTTGTGCGCCGTGAGCTGGCCAGTCCGGCGCAGATCGAAACCTGCATCCAGCAGGCCCAGCATGCACAGCTTGCCTGGCGTTCGCTTTCCGTGGCCGAACGCGCCTTGTTGTGCAGCAAGGCGGTCGATGCCCTGGTGGCGGAAAAGCCAGCGATCGCGCACGAGATCACGATGCAGATGGGCCGGCCGATTCGTTACAGCCCGAACGAGGTCGATGGGTTTGCCGCACGCGCCCGGCACATGATTGCGATTGCGGAAACCGCATTGGCACCTGTCGAGCCGGCGCCGCTGGCCGGATTCCGTCGCTACATCAAACGCGAACCGCTCGGCGTGGTGCTGGTGATAGCGCCGTGGAATTACCCGTTGCTGACAGCGGTGAATGTCGTGGTGCCAGCGCTGATGGCAGGCAACACCGTTCTGATCAAACATTCCGCCCAGACACCGCTGTGTGCCGAACGAATGGTGCAGGCGTTTGTCAGCGCCGGCGCGCCGGTCGGGCTGATTCAGTTCCTGCACTTGTCGCATCAGGATACCCAGCGAGTGATCGGTGATGAGCGAATCCGGTTTGTCGCGTTCACGGGTTCGGTAGCGGGTGGTGCGGCGGTGGAGCAAGCGGCCGCGGGGCGCTTCATCGGTGTCGGTCTGGAACTCGGCGGTTGTGATCCCGCCTATGTGCATGCCGATGCCGATCTTGGCCATGCCGTTGAAACCCTCGTTGACGGTGCCATGTTCAACTCCGGCCAATCCTGTTGTGGCATTCAGCGCATCTATGTTCATGCCGACGTTTACCCGGCCTTTGTTGAACGGGCGGCGGCGCGGACGCGCCCATACCAGCTGGGTGATCCGCGCTTGCCGGAAACGACACTCGGTCCGGTCGTTCGAGTCAGGGCGGCGGATGAGATCCGGCGCGTGATTGCCGAAACCCGGCGTCAGGGTGGCGAGCCGTTGATCGATGAGGAGCTGTTTCCGGCTGCTGCCGCCGGCACGGCGTACGTCGCGCCACAACTCTTTGCCGGCGTCGATCACCGCATGGATTTGATGCGCGAGGAGTGCTTTGGTCCGGTCGCCGGCATCATGAAAGTCCACGATGAACAGCAGGCGCTGGCGTTGATGAATGATTCGGTCTATGGCCTTACCGCAGCCGTTTTCACCACCGATGTGGCACTGGCCGAACGGCTGGGCAATGCACTCGACACCGGCACCGTGTTCATGAACCGCTGTGATTATCTTGATCCGGCGTTGACGTGGACCGGCGTCAAACACAGTGGTCGCGGCGGCAGCTTGTCACAGCTTGGTTATGAATACCTGACCCGGCCGAAATCGTTTCATCTGAAATTGCCTGCGAAATAGAGGTGGCTATGAGCCAAGCCGAATGGGTCAACTGGCATTATCCGACGGCGATCAAGGTGGGCGTTGGTCGGATCCGCGAGTTGCCGTTGCATTGCCAGGGACTGGCGATGACATCGCCGCTGCTGGTGACCGATCCGGGACTGGCGGCGTTGCCGATGATCGCAGCCTGCGTCGAGTTGTTGAAAACTGCCGGTTTGCGGGTGGCAGTGTTCAGTCGGATCAAGAGCAATCCGACTGGCAAGAACGTCGAAGACGGTGTGCTGGCATACAAGCAAGGTCAGCATGATGGTGTGATCGCCATCGGTGGCGGCAGCGCGCTCGATGCCGGCAAGGCGATTGCGCTGATGGTTGGCCAGCAGCGACCGTTGTGGGATTTTGAAGATGTCGGCGACAACTGGACCCGGGTGAATGTTGCCGGCATGGCGCCGGTGATCGCGATACCGACCACGGCCGGCACGGGTTCGGAAGTGGGGCGCGTGGCTGTCATCACGGATGAGGCCGCGCAGATCAAGCGATTGATTTTTCATCCCAAGGTAATGCCGCCGCTGGTCATTCTTGATCCGGAGCTGACGTTGGCCTTGCCACCGAAACTGACCGCGGCCACCGGCATGGATGCATTGTCGCATTCGCTGGAAGCGTATTGTTCGCCGTTTTTCCATCCACTGGCGGTTGGCGTTGCCATCGAGGGCATGCATCTGGTCTGGCAGTGGTTGCCAAGCGCAGTCCAAGACGGCAGCAATATCGAGGCGCGCCGGCAAATGCTGGTGGCATCCATGATGGGTGCGACGGCCTTCCAACGCGGGCTGGGCGCGATGCACGCGCTGGCGCATCCTTTGGGTGCGGTATTTGACGCTCACCATGGCATGCTCAATGCCGTGTTGATGCCATATGTACTGAAAGCCAATGAAGCGGTCATTGCCGAGCGTATTGCGGCGCTGGCGCGTTACCTGAATCTGGCGAAACCGTCGTTTGCTGGCTTTCTCGATGGCGTGCTGGCGCTGCGCGAGCAGCTTGGCATTCCGCACAGCCTTGCCGCGCTCGGTATCGATGCCGCCGCGTCAACCCGGATTGGTCAGATGGCGGTGGCCGACCCTTCCGCAGCAACCAACCCGATTGCCTTTACCGCGGCGCAGTACAGCGCGCTCTGTCAGCGCGCCATCGTCGGGGAATTGTGATGGCGACGTCAGCCGGTTGTGCATCCGGGCGCGCTAGCCGGCGCGGTGCCAAGCAGTCTCTGCTGTTGATTCGCCTGTCGACGCGCCCAGATTTTCTCGTGAAAGTGGTAGGCGACGGTGTTGCACAGCGGTTCGACCAACGCCAATGTGCCGCCGGCAATGACGCTGCCGGTCACCAGATAACCGATGCTGAACGCGACGGTGAAATGCACAGCAGCAAAGCTCGCGGTTTTGGCCATGGCACTGATCTCCTGAATGCAGCCATGACGCCACTTTCACGCCGCGACAGCGCCACAACCAATGGATTGTGGCCATTGCAGCCATAGCCTTTGGCTACGCGCTGGCGGGAGGCGTCTGCCTCGGTGTCAGGCCAGCGGTGCCGGCAGCTCGCGCCATTCGCCGGGCGCCAGCCCATCAATCGACCAGTCGCCGATCCGAACCCGGACGAGGCGCAGGGTCGGAAAGCCGACCGCGGCCGTCATCCGGCGGACTTGCCGGTTGCGCCCCTCGCTGATGGTCAGGCTGAGCCAGCTGGTGGGGATGGCCTTGCGAAACCGTACCGGTGGGTCACGTGGCCATAGCGCCGGCTCGGCGATACGTTCGGCCAGGGCCGGACGGGTAGGGCCGTCATTGAGCATGACGCCTTTGCGCAGCTGTGCCAGCGCCATTTCGGTGAGTTCGCCGTCGACCTGGGCCCAGTAGGTCTTGCTCAGCTTGAATTTCGGCGAGCTGATCCGGGCCTGCAACAGGCCGTCGTCCGTCAGCAGCAACAGTCCTTCGCTGTCGGTATCAAGCCGGCCGGCCGGGTAGACCGCCGGCACCGGAATGTAATCCTTCAGGGTCGGCTTGCCGGAGCCGTCTGCACTGAACTGGCACAGGACGCCATAGGGTTTGTTGAACAGGATGAGCTTGGGCACAAGGGCGATCCGGGCTTGTCTTTCGTTTCGCTGGCGTTCTGACGCGGTGACGGCGGGGCCGCATTGTCGCCGGCTGCCATGAAATATCACTGTTCTTGCTCATCAGACCAGTTTGATGCGTAGTGCTGAACAGCTTAACACGTTGATTTTGGGCGGAAAGAAAAGGGCGCCGAGTTGGCGCCCTTTTTCAGATTTGTGTGCAGTGTTATGTGAAAGGCTCAAGCACCTTTCTTTTCTGACTTGCTGCTGCCGGGTTCGATATTGGTGGCATGCAGTCCTTTCGGGCCTTGCGTGACTTCAAAAGACACTTCCTGGCCGGCCTTCAGGCTCTTGTAGCCATCCATGTCGATGGTTGAGTAATGCACAAACACGTCATCACCGCCCTCGGTAGGACGAATGAAGCCGTAGCCCTTTGCATTGTTGAACCACTTCACCGTGCCGTAAGCCATACCTGACTTCCTTCTCATCTGCTAACAGGAGATGCTGGCTGCTCCTCGGGCGACTTTCCCTCTTCGACGCGCGGCATACCGACGGCGACTTCACATTCTGGCAACTGCGCGGCAAATACTGGTTCATCCGTCCCGGACGACTGGGCAGGGCAGACGAATAGTGGACATCTGTTCAACACTTTGTCAAGACGGTTTCGGGCTTACAAAACGCTACATCCGGGCACGGCTCTTGAATATGTTAGATTGCGCCCAATTTCCTAAACCAAATCCGAAGTGTCCACAGTGGACTACGCTTACATCATGAGTACGACGCCGCTGCCAATTGAACAGCAGACCGTCGAGGTCGCGCCGGCGGAACCGCAAGTCAAACCGCCGCGTATGTATAAGGTGGTCATGCTGAATGACGACTTCACGCCGATGGATTTCGTCGTCGAGGTGCTGCACAAGTTTTTCAGCATGAACCAGGAACAAGCGGTCAAAGTGATGTTGCAAGTGCATTACGATGGTCGCGCCGTCTGCGGCGTGTACCGGTTCGAAATTGCCGAAACCAAGGCGATGCAGGTGGTGGAGTACGCCAAGGCGAACCAGCACCCGCTGCAGTGCACGGTGGAAGCGAACTGATTGAGAAATTGATGGTCAGTGGATGAACGAACGCGTGCAGTGCAGAAATGGTCTTTTTGCCTGTTGTCTGTCGTACAAGGCCTGAGGTGGTCGTATGCTGAGCAAAGATTTGGAACTGACGCTGAACCAGGCGTTCAAGCAGGCGCGCGAGAAGCGCCATGAATTCATGACGGTCGAGCATTTGCTGCTGGCCTTGCTCGACAACGCGGTGGCGGTCAATGTGCTGCGCGCCTGCGGCGCGAATGTCGATCGGCTGCGGCGCGAGCTGGCGCATTTTGTCGATGAAACGACGCCGTTGCTGCCAACCGATGACGAGAGCCGTGATACCCAGCCGACCCTTGGTTTCCAGCGTGTCCTGCAGCGGGCGGTATTCCATGTCCAGTCTGCCGGCAAGAAGGAAGTGACTGGCGCCAACGTGCTGGTCGCGATTTTCAGCGAGCAGGAATCGCAGGCGGTGTACTTGCTGCACCAGGAGCAGGTGTCGCGGCTGGATGTCGTCAACTACATTTCCCATGGCATCTCCAAAGTGGCGGGCAGCGAGCGCGATACGCCGCAGCCGCAGGCCGAAAGTGACGAGGAGGGCGGCACCGAGGCCGGCAAATCACCGCTGGAGAGTTTTGCTTCCAACCTCAATGAGCTGGCCAAGCAAGGCAAGATCGATCCGTTGATTGGCCGTCATCATGAGCTGGAGCGCACCATTCAGGTCTTGTGCCGTCGTCGCAAGAACAACCCGCTGCTGGTCGGCGAAGCCGGTGTCGGTAAAACCGCGATTGCGGAAGGACTGGCGCGGCGCATCGTTGACGGCGATGTGCCGGAGGTGATGAAAGATGGCGTGGTCTACGCGCTCGATCTGGGCGGCTTGCTGGCCGGCACCAAATACCGCGGTGATTTCGAGAAGCGCCTGAAGGCGGTGTTGAAAGAGCTGAAGGAAAAACCGCACGCGATTCTGTTCATCGATGAGATTCACACCATCATCGGTGCTGGCGCCGCCAGCGGTGGTGTCATGGATGCATCGAATCTGGTCAAGCCGATGCTGGCATCGGGCGAGATCAAGTGCATCGGCTCGACCACGTTCCAGGAATACCGTGGCATCTTCGAGAAAGATCGGGCGCTCGCACGCCGCTTCCAGAAGATCGACGTGCTCGAACCGTCAATCGACGAGACCTACGAAATTCTCAAGGGCCTGAAGACCCATTACGAGAAGCACCACAGCGTGCGTTACACGCCGGCGGCGCTGCAGGCGGCTGCCGAGTTGTCGGCCAAGTACATCAACGATCGGCAATTGCCGGACAAAGCGATTGACGTCATCGATGAAGCCGGTGCCAGCCAGCGTCTGCTCGCCCCGAGCAAGCGCAAGAAGGTGATCGGCGTACACGAGATTGAAGACATCGTCTCAAAAATCGCCCGCATTCCGACCAAGACCGTATCCACGTCGGATCGGGAAGCTTTGCGCAATCTCGGCCAGTCGCTGAAAGGCGTGGTGTTCGGTCAGGACGAAGCGATCATGCAGCTCGCCGATGCCATCAAGCTGGCGCGCTCGGGCCTCGGTACCGAAGACAAGCCGGTCGGTTCGTTCCTGTTCGCCGGTCCGACTGGGGTTGGCAAAACCGAAGTCACCAAGCAGCTGGCGCGCATTCTCGGGCTGCAATTGCTGCGCTTTGACATGTCGGAATATATGGAGCGCCATACCGTTTCACGTTTGATCGGTGCGCCTCCCGGTTACGTCGGCTACGACCAGGGCGGTTTGCTGACCGAGGCCGTCTGCAAGAACCCGCATTCGGTGCTGCTGCTCGATGAAATCGAAAAAGCGCATCCGGATGTGTTCAACCTGCTGCTGCAGGTCATGGATCACGGCACGCTGACCGACAACAACGGTCGCAAGGCGGACTTTCGCAACGTCATCATCATCATGACCACCAACGCCGGTGCCGAAGAAATGTCGAAGAGCTCGATCGGTTTCACGCTCAACGATCACAGCCTCGACAGCCTGGATGCCATCAAGCGTCTGTTCAGCCCCGAGTTCCGCAACCGGCTCGATGCGATTGTCCAGTTCAAGGCGCTGGCACCCGAAGTGATTCTGTCGGTGGTCGACAAGTTCATTGTCGAACTGCAGGCCCAACTCGACGCCAAAGGCGTCAGCCTGGAAGTCAGCTCGGAAGCACGAGCCTGGCTCGCCGAAAAGGGCTACGACCGCGCCATGGGCGCACGGCCGATGGCGCGCATCATTCGCGATCAGCTGCGCAAGCCGTTGGCCGATGAGTTGCTGTTCGGCAAGCTGTCACGCGGCGGCGAAGTGCATGTGTTGCTCGAAGATGACAAGCTCAGCTTCGACATCGTCGAGAAAGCCGCACCAGCGCTGGAACAGGCCAAGGCGACATGACCTGAGAAATGAAACAAAAAGGGCGAAGTGTTTTGCCCTTTTTGTTTGTGGTCTCTATGCTGGAGACGCTAAAGTGGGCGCAAATCTTTGAAAAAGACGAAACACCTTGTTGTTTATGACTATGGTGCGGGGAGTGTTTGGCGTTGGGTTGTTGCGAGCAGTAGTCGCCAGATTTCTGATCAATACCCTCAGCTAAAAATTGTTCCGCCAGAAGAGGTGATTTCCCTTCTGGCTGGGATTGAGGGAGATATCCTGGAGTCGGATTGTGATGAGCCTGACGAGTTTTTGAGGGCTTTGCACTGACATAGGCATTGCAGAAATAAAAAAGGGAAGCGCAGACTTCCCTTTGTGTTTCCGGCGTAGCACTCAGCGAGCGCGGAAGATAATGCGGCCTTTGGTCAGGTCGTACGGCGTCATTTCAACAGTGACGTCGTCGCCGGTCAGAATGCGGATGTAGTTCTTGCGCATCTTGCCGGAGATATGGGCGGTGATCACGTGGCCGTTTTCCAGCTTCACGCGGAACATCGTGTTTGGCAGGGTTTCCAGTACCACACCCTGCATTTCAATAGAGTCTTCGCGAGCCATGCTCAATCTGGGCAGCTTTCAGAGGGGCGCTATGATGCCCGAAAGCGGTCTGCTTGTAAAACCGCCAGTTCAGCCCGGAAACGGAAGCCAGCGGCCGGCGACAAACTGTTCCAACGGTTGGTACTCGGCCTTGTAGTTCATCTTGCGACAGTCGGCGACGTAGTAGCCCAGGTAGACATAGGGCAGGCCGACGCTACCCGCTTTGTCGATCAGGGCCTGGATGGCATAAACGCCCAGACCGCGCCGGCTTTCGTCGGGGTCGAAGAACGAATAGACCGCGGAAAGGCCGTCATCGGCCAGATCGGCGACCAGCACGGCCAACAGCCGGTCGGCCTGGCTCAGCGTCAGCAAGCGGGTGGCTGACCAGTCCGCCAGCAGGAATTGCGCGGCCTGGCGGCGGTCCGGGGGATACATTTCGCCGTCCTGATGCCGGCTGCTGATGTAACGGTCGTACAGCTCAAAATGCCGGTCGGTGAGGAGCGGGGCTTCCCAGCCGACGGTCAGGTCGCTGTTGCGCTGGCGATTGCGGCGCTGGCTGCGGGACGGCTGGAACCTCGCCACCGGGATCCGGACCGGGATGCAGGCCTGGCAGCCCTTACAGTGCGGCCGGTAGACGTGCTGGCCGCTGCGCCGGAAACCCTGGCGCATCAGCGCGGCATACAGACTGGCGGTCATCGGTACCGTGCTGCCGACAAAAGCTGTCCGCGCAAGCCGGCCCGGCAGGTAATTGCAGGGCAGCTCGGGCGTCAGGAACAGCGGTATGCGCAGATCGGCGGCGGCGGTCATTATGCGTGGGCAATGGCTCCAGGTGTGGCCGGCCTATTGTACGGTGTCGCCGAACAGCTGCAGCGTGAGGCTGCCATCATCGCTGCGCATGGCATAACCGTTACGGCCTTGTCGCTTCACTTCGTACAACGCGGCATCTGCGTGTTTGCGCACCAGATGCAGATCGCTGCCGTGGCGTGGATAGGCGGCAATACCGATGCTGACGCCTATTCGTTCGGCCAGACCATCCGGTAGGGCAATCGGCTCACCGATGATGCGGACCAACTGGCCGGCGATACGCTGCGCGGCGTCGAGTTGCAGGGTGTGCGGCAGCAACAGCAAGAATTCATCACCACCGAGCCGGGCGACGATGTCGCTGTCCCGGACCGTGCGGCGCAGCCGATCCGCCACCGTTTTCAAGACCACATCGCCGGCGTCGTGGCCGTAGGTGTCATTGATGAACTTGAACCGATCCAGATCCACCATCATGACAATCAATCCGGACTGCTGCTGATCCGCTTCTTGCCGCAGCCGCTCGCCGAGGCTGTCCACGGCCTGACGATTGAACAGGCCGGTCAGGGCATCGCGCTCGGCTTGTTCTCGGGTGGCGGCTTCTGCCAGCTTGCGCGCCGTGATGTCGTAGAGTACGCCTTCGACGGTCGGCTCTTCGCTGTCATCGTTGCGCGGCGAAAACAGACAATGCACCCACTTGGGCTCGGCATCGGTATGCTGGGCCAGACGCAGATCGGCCGAGCAGGGCCGTTTGCTGGTTTGCGCTTGCGTGATCAAACCACGCACCTGATCGGCATCGAGAAATACCTCGGGGATACAATCGCGTCGCTCCAGTTCGGCCTGTTCTTGCGCCGAATGACCGGTCAGACGAAAAAAGGCCGGGTTGGCGGTCAGCAAATTGCCATACGGGTTGAGCAAAAAGATACCGGCACTGCTGTCTTCGAAAATGCCGCGAAAACGATGTTCCAGTGCTTCCACCTGCTGGCGTAGCTCGCGCTCCTCGCGCAGCATCGACTCCACCGTGCCGAGCAGGCCGTTGATGTCCTGCACCAGCATGCCGATCTCATCGTGCCGGTGCCCCCGCACGGCCTTCAATCGTTCCTGGCTGCCGGGTTCAATCTTGTGCAGCCGGTGCGACAGCACCATCAACGGCCGGCTCAGCATCCAGTAAACGGTCAACACGATCAGCGCGGCCACGGCCAACATCTGACCAATCAACAACGAGGTGTTGGCCAGTGCGGCGCGTTGTGCCCGCTCTCGCATCCAGTCGGTGTTGAGTTGCACCCGCAAACGACCGGTCACGTCGGCTTCGGAGAACGGCGCGATCAGGGGCAGGGTTTTCCAATGACCATTATCGGCACGGGGGCCGGAACTGCGGCGTGCCAAGGTACCTTTGTCATGCTGGATCTCGGCGATGCTGACGCTGTCGTTCTTGATCAGGCCGCTGACGACGTCATTGGCCAGTTGGGCATTACCGACGTAGGCGGCGATCGCCGCCGTCATTTCGACGGTAGCGAGCAGCTGCTCGACCGCCTGCTCATGATCGGCAATGGCGCCCTTGTAAGTCCGCTGATAAAACAGGTAGCCGGACAGCGCGACGACGACCAACGCCGCCGTCGCCACGGTGATGGCCAGCTTGAAATGGAGGCTGCGCCAGTTCACGGTCATCATGGCAGGGTGAGCACACTCTTCAGATGGGGCGGCAGCCGTGTACTTTCGACGTAGCCGATGGCATGTCGGTTTTGTCTGATCCGCTCAATCAGTTGTGCCTGGTCCTCCAGCTGTGTCGGCGGTGACATCCGGCCGGCAAAGATCAGCGTTGCCCAGTAGGCGTCGATCTGGGCTTCGGATTTTCCGGTCAGTGCCAGATAAAATCGTGCCCGCAGCGGATCGCCCGGCGTCAGATCCAGTGCCGTGACGGCGCTTTGATCGGGAAACACGGTCACCCGGCCCATGAAAATGTCGACAATCTGTTTCTTGCTGAGCTGGTTGACCGGATTGCTGACATGGACAACGACATGCAATTCGGCATGAACCAGCGGCGCGCTGAAGCCTGCCAGCCACAGCAGCAGGAGCTGACAGAACTGGCGACCGTTCCGTGTCATCGCGGCCCCCGTCAGAACAACAGGTCCAGCGCGACGCTGACGACCGTGGTGGTGTCAGGTTCCGCGTAATCCGGATGCCATAGTCCGCTGCCGTTGTCGTGCACGCGGAAGCGGTCGCATTGCAGCTTCAGTGCCATCCGGCTGCGAAAATCCCAGCGCAGCCCGATGCCGATGCTGTCCTGATCCACACGGGGGCGGTTCAGCAGCTCGACGGTTTGGTCGCGCAGCAGGGAAAAGGCTGGCAGTAACCCAGGCGGCAGCGTTTCCGGCAGATCAGCGCTCACGGCGCTATGTTCGGGTCTTGCCCAACCAAACAGCAGATACGGGGTCAGCGTATCGAAGCGGCGAGCCAGTGACAGGTAAGCTTGTTTGCCACTGGGCACCAGATCGCGTTCACCTTCCAGCTCCGCAAGCTCGGCTTGCAGCAACCAGGTGTTGTCGTCGTAACTCACGCCCAGCGCACGGTAACGATAGTCACTGTCTTCAATGTACAGCTCATTTGCCAAGGCGTTGGCATCGGGCCAGAGCAGGGCGGCATCCTGCAGTGCTTCGACCAGGGGGCGGGTCTGGGCTTCACTGGCGAATCGCAGCTGAGTTCGACTGAGGCGCGCTTTCCACGCGTCCCGTTCAAACAGCAGCGTGAAACCGATTACCGGCGCCAGATCGACACTGAAGTCACCACTGCGGAGCGGGGCGTGATAGTGCGATGTTCCGGCAAAAACCTTCGCAAACAGTGTGCCGTTCTCGCCATCGAAACGATGCTGGTAATCCACACCGTCAATGCTGTGCAGGGCGATCAGACTGTAGAAATCGAGCGGGGGACGAGTCCACGGATAGGTGTAAGCAATCTGTCGGTAATCTGACAGCATGAACACATCAAAGCCGAGGCGACCGACGCGAAACTCATCGCCGTCCTGAGGCCGCCAGCGGACAAATGCCCAATCGAGTGCATCGCTGTGGTGATCCCGAGCACTCTGATCCAGCACCAGCTGCACGGCCGCGTCAAACTGTGGGTTCCACTGCAGGTTCCATTGCAGGCCGAGTCGACTGTCGGTGCGTGTTTCGTAATCGCCATCGATGGCGTAAAGATCCTGGCCGCTATTGCTGCGATAGCCAAGGCGATCGCTGCTGTTGTGCACGACAGCCAATGTGGCAAAGCCGGAGAATCGGACGTCGGGGGACTCGTCGGCAATGACAAGGCCGCTGGCGAGCAACAGACTGGCGGCGGGCAGACCCCATCGCATCGGGACATCGGACATTGCGCTTTGTCCTTTGGCAAAGAGAGCGGTGTCGCGTTGACCTGGTGTTGCCATCGGTCATAGCCAGTCCGAAGCATGACACCTGATAAGCCGAAGTATAGACCGTGGCAAACGGATGCCCATGGACGGCCGGTCAGGCCAGCGTGCAGGCCTCGGGCAGATAGCCGCCCTGCCAAGGCTGTCCCAGCGGTGGTTCGTCGATGTGGCGGCGTAGCAATGCCAGAAACTGCGTGCGCGGCATTGGCCTGGCGCCGAGCGCGAGCGTATGCGGGTTCGGCACCTGTGAATCCAGCATGAGGTAGTCATGCTGACGCTGGTGGCGTGCCAATGCTAACCGCGCCACCTTGGCGGCTTGGCTGCGCCGGCTGACCTTTCACGCGCCTAAAAACACGCGGCCGATGGCAATGCCGTAAATGCCCCCGATGAGCATATCGTCGGCCCACACTTCGACACTGTGCGCTACGCCATGCTGATGCAGACGAACATACGCCGCGATCATCC
>JBKBHF010000039.1:0-41620 GCA_046297695.1 Permianibacter sp.
ATGCCGTTGTTCCTGCTGCGGCTGGTGGTCGAAGCCTGGACGGCAGAACAGTGGACGGCGGTACCGGCCGCGGCCTGAACCGGGAAACCAAGAAAAAAGCGACCTACGGGTCGCTTTTTTCTTGGCGGTTTTCCTGTCTGCCCTCCTGCTGCCGCGGTATCGGCATATTTGCCATAATGCCGCGTCGCTGATGAGAGAGCGTATGGCCAGTTCCGACATTGTTTCCCCGCACGAGGCGTTGCAGCAGTTGTTGCAAGCGACGCCACCGGCTTGCCTGGATGTGCGCTCGGAAGGGGAATGGGCGGACGGCGCCATTCCCGGTTTTCACAACGATCCCATCCTGACCAATGCCGAGCGCCATCTCGTTGGGACGTGCTACAAACAGCAGGGCCAGGACGCCGCGTTTGCGCTCGGCTATCAATTGACCGCTCCGTACAAGGCGGAGCGGGTCCAACGCTGGCAGCAGTGGGCGGCGACGTCAGCAACGACCATGCTGGTGTGCTGCTGGCGCGGCGGCGCCCGCTCGCGCCTGGCCTGTGACTGGTTGACCGAAGCCGGCACCGACACCTTGCGGGTGCGCGGTGGCTACAAGTCGATGCGGGCGGTGCTGCGCGAGCAATTGGAGCAGCTGCCGGCGCTGCTGGTGCTCTCGGGGCCGACCGGTACCGGCAAGACCCGGCTGCTGCGTGAACTGGCCGTGCCGAAAATCGATCTGGAGGCGGCAGCGAATCACCGTGGCAGTGCGTTTGGCGGGCTCGGTCGCCAGCCTTCGCAACAAACCTTCGAGAACCGCATCGGCATGGCGCTACTGGCGGGCCATCATGAATATCTGGTCGAGGATGAGAGCCGGCTGATTGGGGTCAACCAGTTGCCGCTGACCTTGAAAACCCGGATGTATGCCGCGCCGGCCGTGCTGCTCGAATTGAGCATGGCAGAACGGGTGGCGCTGACCCATGACGAATACGTGTTGCAGCCGTTGCGACAGGGGCTGTCGGTGGCCGCGGTGCAACAGCAGCTGCAGGCTGGACTGGATCGCATCCAGAAGCGCTTGGGGGCGTTGCGCCACCAGCAGCTGTCGGAACGCTTGGCCGATGCAATGCGGGAGCCGGCGGATCAGGATCGCCATGGCCGCTGGATCGTGCCGCTGCTCGCCGAATACTACGATCCGCGCTATCGCCATTCATTCGACTCGCACCCGCGCCAGATCCTGTTCCGTGGTGACCGCGCCAGCTGCCGGGACTTCCTGACCGCGCGTCTGTCCGGAAGCTGACCCGGCAGCGCTGCCCCAACGGCCTGCTACACTGAAAATCTCGTCACACCGCCTGTATGGAGCATTGCCGTCGTGGCCATCACGCGCCGCCGATTTCTTGCCGCGTCGCTGCTTTCGAGCGGCGTCCTTGCCGCCAGCGCGGTGCAAGCCAGCCCGAAAATCCTGCGACCCGGCAAACCCGGGCAGAAACTCGTGGTCGCGACCTGGCCGAATTATCACAGCACCGAAAACCTCAAACAGTTCACCGAGCAGACCGGTATCGCCATCGAGCTGCGCATCTTCGGTTCCAACGAAGAGATGATGGCGCATCTGCTGACCGGGCGTAGCGGCTTCGATATCGTGGTGGCGACCAATTACGCGGTCAACGCTTACGGCCGTATGGGCCTGCTACGGCCGCTGCGTACCGCGCATTTCCCCAGTTGGGACGAAGCCAGCCAGCAAGCGCGTTTTCTTGCCGTGGTCAGCAGTGAGCGGCGCTATTTTGGTTTGCCCAAAAACTGGGGCACGACCGGTTTTGTTTACGATCGCCGGCAGTTTGCTGAACCGCTGGGCAGCTGGCGCCAGTTCTGGGATCAGGCGCGTGGCAAAGCCAGTCGGCACACCGTCATTCACGATTACCAACTGACCACGATTGGCAACGCGCTGAAGTATTTCGGTTATTCCTTCAATTCGGTCAAGCCGGCAGAGCTGGATGCGGCCGAGCAATTGCTGCTGTCGGCCTTGCCGCATCTGAAGGCCATCAGCAGTCTGGCGTACGACCAGATCCGCGCCGGTGCCTGGCTCAGCATGGCCTGGTCAGGCGATGGCGTGTTGCTCAATCGGGAAAATCCGAACTGGCACTATGTGATTGCCGAAGAGGGCGGCGAGATCTGGGCCGATTATTTCTGCATTACCCGTGAGTGCAAGCAGGTCAGTGAAGCCGAGGCGTTTATCGATTTCCTGCTGACGCCAGCGCATAACGCCCGGGAAGTGATCGCACACGGCTTTCCGCCGATTGACCAGCGGGTATTGCCGTTGTTGCCGGAAATGCTGCGTGGCAACGTCATCATGTTTCCGACCGAGGCACAGTTGCGGCCGCTGGAATTTGGT
The DNA here is from genome assembly GCA_046297695.1 of Permianibacter sp. Classification (GTDB taxonomy): domain Bacteria; phylum Pseudomonadota; class Gammaproteobacteria; order Enterobacterales; family Permianibacteraceae; genus Permianibacter. The sequence continues at coordinate 2,360 of JBKBHF010000039.1, forward strand.
TCACGCGAAACCCTGACCCATCCGCGTCGCGCCGATATCCTCGCCAAACTCAAAGCCAGGTTTGCCGGCTGACCGCTTGAAGACGCTTGCTGGTCGCATGATACACATGTTGGCAACGCGCGAATGCGAAGCGCATCAGCCGACGCTGTGCACGCCACAGACGCGATTGCGGCCCTCGGTTTTGGCGCGATACATCGCCTGATCGGCCAGATCCAGCAAGGCGCTGTTGTCACCGGCGTGACTGGAAACAAAGCCAAAGCTCGCCTGCACCGGCAACAAATGGCCATGATGGTAGAGCGGGTTTTCGACCAGCGTCTGGCGCAGCCGCTCGGCAACGGCGGCTGCCGTTTCCAGCGTGGTGTCTGGCAGCAGAATCAGAAACTCTTCGCCGCCGAACCGGGCCACCGCATCGACCGGTCGCAGCGACTGGGTCAACAGGGCCGCGACATGACGCAAGGCCAGATCGCCCACCGCATGGCCGTGCCGATCATTGATGTGCTTGAAGTGATCGATGTCCAACACCACCAGACAGAAGCTGCCACCGTTGCGTTCATGGCGGCTGCGTTCCAGCGCCAAACGGGCATCGAACGCGCGCCGGTTCAGTAGCTCGGTGAGAAAGTCTCGCTCGGCGTAATTGCGCACCTTCATCACCAGCCGGGTCAACACACTGGCGAACAGGCTGATGTTCAGCAGCAACACCAGAAAGGTGTACAACCACATCGTAAAGCCGTCATCCACACTGCCTCGTTGGTTGGCGAGTGCGATCCGACCGTTGTGTTGGCTGGCGATCTGCATGCCGCGGGCGAGCATCGCCACGGCAATGGTAGCGAACGGCCAGGCGACCGCGATACCGGCGCCGATGGTAAATTCCTTGCGAGCGGCGCGAAAACTGTCGAAAGCGATCAACGCCATGACAAACCCTGCCACGACGGAATAGGTGATCCCGAAACGCAGGCTGGATTCGGGGCTGGGCCGGGCAGTCAGGTAAACCAGCATGACCACGCCGAATCCGATCGCGTGGGCCAACAGCAGACTGGGCAGTTTGAACAGTGCGCGCGTGCCGAGGTGCATGCCGACCACCGACAGCAGTCCGAGCAAATCGGCCAGTGACCAGTACCACCAGTTGGCCGCCTCGGTGCGTTGCAGGGTGAGCACGATGCTGATCGTGAACAGGGCGTTGGCAACACCGAAATGCAGCGACGCGCTTGGCGCGATCCGCAGCGGCAAAGCCACGACAAACCAGGCGATCGAGGCGGTTGCCGCGATGAGGCAAATGACGGTCAACAATGTCGAGGTCGTCTCCATGGCCTTGACGCGTTCTTCCGGTGAGTGGTCGCTGCGTTATTTTCACTATAGCCGGCTTTGCCGGAAAGCCCAGTGTGCGGGCCTGATGCTGCTGCTGCGTGCAGGCAGGCATTCCAGCAGAATGAAAAAAGCCGGCGCAAGGCCGGCTTTTGCGGAGGACGGGGCGCTTACTTGCGGCCAGTAGCCACCAGCTGACGGGTGATTTCGTCGGCAACCATTACAACTAGCTGAAATTGGCAGGCAGTTAAGCAAGTGCTTTTCGGTAGCCAGTTGGTGTTCTGGTGCGGCTTGTACGCTGACATTAACGACAGGCAATACCGTGACCGCGAAAACGAAGCGCATTTCGTTCGGAGTAACCACCCCGGTCGCCAGACGGTCGGGTGAAAACTGACTCGTCTCGGTTGCCACGGTCGGCTAAGGTGTGCCCCTTTTATTCCATTGCCGTTAATCCGCGCGCTATGCCGCGTCTTTGGTCCGCCTGAAGCGGAAACTGACTAGGTAGCAACCTCAGTCAACGCCATACAGAGCGATGCCGAGCCAACGCCTCTTGGCACTGGGATTCAGAGCCGTAGTCCTTGAGGAAGTCGGCTAGTGACATGCCTGGCTGGAATTGAACGCGATTCATCGCCATGGTGGCGCTCTCCTTGTGGAAAGGAAACACCACCATGCCGGAGGAATGGGCGCATCGTGTGCGCCCAACGGAGACTGCTATCTAAGCAGGAAGAAAACAGCGTGGCAGAGGTCTGCGCTTGGCAAAATCTGTCATGACGCGAACCGTCATCAGGTCCAGCTGACGTACACCAAACAAAACCGCTTTCGCGTTCTGCGATCGGCAGCACTGTAGTAACAGCTGCGACGGGCGTAATGCCTGTGCGCTTACCACCAGTAGCCGTACAACAGGCAGAGGATCGCGATGACGATCAGCGATGCCACATTGAAGCCGGTGCTGGTCGAGTAATCGATGTTTTTCAGCTCGACATCGAGCCTGGCGTCGGCGGCCGGTTGCAGCAGCGACAGCACGATGGCGATGGCAAAGCAGGCGACGAAGACCACACCGACCCGGTCCATGAATGGCAGGCTCGGCCACCACAGTTTCAGTGCCAGTGACAACACCGCCGAGCTGATGGCGGCGACCAGCGCGGCATTGGCCGTGGTGCGCTGCCAGAACATGCCGAGCACGAAGATCACGCAGATGCCGGGCGTGAAGAAACCGGTGAATTCCTGAATGTATTGAAACGCTTGATCAAAGTTGCCGAGCAAGGGCCGCGCCGACAGCACGGCCACCAGCAGCGCAATGACGGCCGCGATACGGCCGGTGCGCACCAAGTGTCGCTCGTTCGCTTGCGGCCGCATGGCGCGGTACAAGTCCATGGTGAAAATGGTCGAGACTGAATTAATTTTCGAGCCGAGCGAGGCGATGATGGCGGCGATCAGCGCGGCGAACACGAGACCGAGAATGCCGCTCGGCAGCAGCGCCATCAGGTGCGGGTAGGCTTCGTCCGGCCGATCGAGATTCGGTGCCAGCACCAGCGCGGCAATGCCGGGCAGCACGATGATGACCGGCATCAACAGTTTCAGAAAAGCCGCGAGCACAATGCCTTTCTGGGCTTCGCGAATGTCTTTGGCGGCGAGGCCGCGCTGGATGATGTATTGATTGAAACCCCAATACGAGATGTTCATGACCCACATGCCGCCGAACAGCACGCTGAGGCCGGGCAGATCTTTGTAGTGCGGGCTGTCCGGTGACAGCACCATGTCGAATTTCTCCGGAAACTCGGTCGTCAGCCGCAGGAAACCGGCAGTGATGCTGCCATCGCCGACCTTGTCGAGCGCGATGTAACTGATCAGCAGGCCGCCGCAGATCAGCAGCGTGACCTGCACGATGTCGGTCAGCGCCACCGCTTTCAGGCCGCCATACAGGGCGTAGCCGCCAGCGAACAAGCCGATCAGCAGCAGCGCCAGATCGGTATCCATGCCGGTGACGGTGTGGACGGCGGTAGCGCCGAGCCAGAGGATCGAAGTCAGGTTGACGAAGATGTAGACGCCGAGCCAGAACAGCGCCATGACGGTACGTACCGACGGGCTGTACCGTTTCTCCAGAAACTCCGGCATGGTGTAGATGCCGTTTTTCAGGAAGATCGGCAGGAAGTATTTGCCGACGATCAGCAGGGTCAGCGCGGCCATCCATTCATAGGAGGCAATGCCGAGGCCGATGACGTAGCCGGAACCGGACATGCCGATGATTTGCTCGGCCGAGATGTTGGCGGCAATCAGCGAGGTGCCGATGGCCCACCACGGCAGCGAACGGCTGGCCAGGAAATAGTCCTGGGCGCTTTTCTTGTGTTCACCTTTCTCGCGCGACACCCATTGGGCCAGGGCAAAGATGCCGATGGCATAAATCGCGATAATCGCCATGTCCAGTCCTGACAGTTGCATGTAGTTCTCCTGCAGCGACGGCGCGGCGCGAGGCCGCAGGTCCGTCCCGATCTTTGTCGACGCCATGACAGTAAGGCAGGGAGGGTTTCCACTCGTCCTGAAATCGGCTGATTCGCAAAGTTGAACGTTCAACTTTGCGCAAAGCAGGGCAATGGAACCGGACCTCGTCGCTGTCGGTGCTGTCGGTGCTGTCGGTGCTGTCGGTGCTGTCGGTGCCGCCGGTTGGCTGTCTTGGCGCAGGCGGGCATCGCTTTGCCTGAGATGGCAAGGTAGGTGTAAGCGTGCCAGCAGCAGGTCGGACCCGTCGGCCTTGATGCAGGCATGCGGTTGGCTGGAGCTGGCGGCAGGGAACGCAGAAATGGCGCGCCAATTGCGCGCCGTCAGTACGACATCAGCTCGCGGTCTGGTTCAGCTTTTCGCGGAACTCGCTCGGGGTCATGCCGACCTTTTTCTTGAAGAAGGTGTTGAAAGTCGCTTTCGAGTTGAAACCGGCGCTTTCCATGATGTCCAGCATGGTTTGCTGGCGGTTGGCCGGGTCGGACAGCAGCCGTTTGCATTCCTCGATGCGGTAGGTGTTGATGAAGTCGAAGAAGTTCTGCTGGTAGTGGCGGTTGATCACCTGCGACAGGTTGCGCGGTGACATTTGCAGCTGACCGGACAGGTTCTCCAGGTTCAGCAGGCAGTTCAGGTACGGCTTCTTGTCCTTCATATAGCTTTCGAGCTGGGCAATCTGTTCGGGCGAGATCGCCGGTTTCTCTTCCGGCTTCTCGGCCTCCTTGGGCTCGGGCTGGACGAAGCCGGCGAACACCCGGCTGTGACCCATGCTGAAGAAGATCAGTGCGCTGATCAGCAGCATGACCGTGTAGTCGGCCGCCAGTCCCCAGAAGTCGAGATCGAGGGCGTAGTGCTGCTCGAGCGAGGAGATCAGCGCCGTGCTGATGAACATGGAGTCGGCACGCACGGCCAGAAAGCCGAGCACCAGGATTTTCAGCCAGGTCAGATCGATTTTTTCAATGTCGGCGAACTCGTCCTTGATGCGCTTCTGGTAGCGGAGCAGTTCAATCAGCGCGAGGATGCCGCAGAAAATGCGGAACAGCTCGCGCAGAAAGCCGACAGACAGGGTGAGCTTGGGCGGGGCAAAGGTATCGTAGCCCTGCAGAATCGCGACCTTGGTGGCGTAATCGAGCCGGTAGTAATTGACGACTTCAAACAAGGCGTAGGCAACAAACGGCAGGAACAACAACCAGTCGCTGCGCTTGATCCGGTAGTCACGGTAAATCATGGCCCGGACATACAGCAGCAACAGCGGTGCTTCGAGCCAGTAGGCGTGGCCGAACACATAGAAAATATTCGGTGAAAAGTCGATGGCCCATTGCCGGAACGCCGTGCCGTACATGATCAGGTTGTCGAGTGGAATGGCGGCGTGGGCGAGCAGAAACAGCGCCAGCAGGATGTTGCCACGCCGCTTGCTGCGGAACAGCCACAGAAACAGCGCGAACAGCACACATTGATAAATGGTGATGAACTGCATGACATCATGCAGGTTGAACAGAATGGCTTTCATCCGCTGCTACCGTACGCATCCAGTGCGCCAGAGCTTATCGGTTGAGCAACAGAATGCAAGCTTGTCCTGACGCGGTGCGCGACCGCTGGTGTGGCCGCCCGGGTTGATTGGCTGCGCGCTGAATCCAGTCATGTCGGGCGCGCACTTGTGGCGACGGGAGTCGCGTGAGCGGTGGTTGGTTGCGTGCCGGCCAAGCCCGGTGAACGGTAAATCCCCGCGCAGTTTTGTCAGGCTGTTAGTCATGTTGCGATGCAGCAAAACGATCATGCACTGGCTCGTCTTCTGGTCCATTACCGGCAATCGGGTCGGCGCTTCCTCTTATTAGCGTGCGCGGAAGCATCTTTGGGTTGCCGCGACCGCTCGTTTTCTGACCAAAGCCGAACGGCTTGTATTGCACGCGCCATTTTGGCGTGGTGCAGGATCGCCGTCCTGGTGCAGTCGTAAAAGCAGCGGAACCGGCGGAAAAACGGTTACTGATGCACCAGTTTGGGTACGGCTGCGCGATTTTGCGCAATCTTGAACGTCTCGCTAGCGTGAAACGCAAACTCAAACCGTTCAAGTTTGGTGCTTACCGCAACGTTGAACGCGTACTTGCCTTGGCCTTTGGTATAGGAGTAGCTCGCGGATTCGAGCGCGAAACGGCGAAACGCAAAACGGCGAGCAAGGAAATGGCCGTCGGGACCACTGCAGGGCCACGAGTTCGGCAGTCGGCATCCCCCGGAGGCGAGTGGAGACATAATGAAAATTCTAAACGCATACCTACCCCGACTGCTGGCAGTCGTGCTGGCAGCCCTGTTGTTCGGCTGCAGCGACAGTGCCACCACGGAAACGAACCTCGACAGTGTCGACCCGTCCCAGCCGGTCAGTGACTGGAAGCTGGTCTGGAACGACGAGTTTGACGGCAGCAGCATCGACAGCCGCAAGTGGACCCACGAGGTCAACTGCGATGGTGGTGGCAACAACGAGCAGCAGTGCTATACCGACGCCGCCGAAAACTCCTTTGTCGCCAATGGTGTGTTGAACATCGTGGCACGTCCGGCCGCGGCGGGCGCCGCCAAGCCCTATACCTCGGCCCGGCTCAACACCCAGTACAAAGCCGATTTCAAATATGGCCGTTTCGAAATGCGCGCCAAGCTGCCGTTTGGTCAGGGCAGCTGGCCGGCGTTCTGGATGATGCCGACCGACAGCGAATACGGCGGCTGGCCGCGTTCCGGTGAGATCGACATCATGGAGGCCGTTAACCTGAAAGCGGATGCACCTGACCAGGACGAACCGGAAAATCGCATCCATGGCACCCTGCATTACGGTTCCGGTGCGGATGAGGCGGGTCATAAATTCACCGGCAAATCCTACAAAAAAACGGATGGCAGCAACCCCGCCGATGACTTCCATACCTATGCCATCGAGTGGCAGGAAGGTGAAATCCGCTGGTACATGGATGGCTACCTCTATGCCACCCAGCGCAAATCGGAAGTGCGTTACAACAGCCAGGGTGCAGCGGTTGGCCTCGTGCATCAAGGTTGGTACACGCAGTACTACGATCAAGGCAGCGGCGAGCTGACCACGCACTGGGACAATTCGCCGTTTGATCAACATTTCTATCTGATCCTGAATCTCGCGGTCGGTGGCAACTGGCCCAGCAACGTCAACGAAACCGGTATCGATGCCGAGGCGTTTGCCAATGGCCAGACGCTGCAAGTCGATTACGTGCGCGTGTACGAGTGCGCGGCCGACCCGTTGACCGGCAAAGGTTGCGAGACGATTCGCCCCGGCTATGAAGACCCGGATGATGCCTTGGTGATCGGTGCGGCGCCGATTCCTGCGCCGCCGCCGACCGGCGAAAACCTGACCATCTTCGCCGGCACCTTGAACCCGAACTGGCCGGCCTGGGATTGCTGTGGTGGTTCGACGCCGGTGGTAGTGGAAGACGCGGAGCTCGGCCCATCGGTCGAGTTCACAGTCGGCGCGGCGCCGACTGTCAACGGTTTCATCACCCGTTCTGCATTCATCACCGATCCGGCCGGCGTGCCGACACCGTTTGACGCCAGCGGCATGCTGGAAAAAGGCGCCATTCGTTTTGATCTGAAAGTCGTCAGTGCGCCGAGCGATCCGGCCTCGGTGTGGAAGTTCAAAGTCGAAAGCAGCGGCGGCGATACCGCAGTTGAGTTGAATCTGGTCGACGGTTATGTCGGTTCATCCGATCCGAGCCCGGCCGTTGGCCAGTGGGAACATTACGAGTTTCCGCTGCAGATGCTTGCCGATGCTGGACTGGATGTGTCGTCGATTGACGTTGTGATGATTTTCCCGGCCTGGGGCACCGGCAATGGTGCCGTCTACCGGATGAACAATGTCGAGATCTCGCAAGCCTCGCCGCGCCTGGATCTGTTCAAGGATGCCGAGAATCCGGCTTGGCCGATGTGGGATTGCTGTGGCGGTTCGACGCCACAAGTCGTGACCGATGATGTCGAACACGGTGCCACTGCCGAATTCTCGATCGGTGCCAGCCCGACCGTCATGGGTTTCAACACCCGGCCCGGTGTCGGTGGTGGAGACGCGCCGTTCGATGCCAGCAGCATTGTCGAAAACGGTGTGCTGCAGTTCGACATGCGCGTGGTCAGCTTGCCGAATACCGCCAATGCACCGTGGCTGCTGAAGGTGGAGGCCAACAACGCTGCGAGCGCTGTGGAAGTGAACCTGAACACCAGCCTCGAAGGCCAGAATCCGGCGGCCGGTGTCTGGCAGACCTACACGTTCAAGCTTGCTGACCTGGCGGCGGCTGGTCTGGATGTTTCAGCAATTGATGTGGTGATGGTGTTCCCGGCCTGGGGGCAGGGCGAAGGTGCGACGTATCGCATCGACAATGCCGCCATCTACGAAGCCGCACCAACTATCACGTTGTACGACGAAGCGCCGCGTACCGGCTGGGTGCTGTGGGATTGTTGTGCTGGCTCGGCGCCGGTTTCGGTGGCCGATGATGTGGCGCACGGACAAGTCGCCGAGTTCAGCGTCGGTGCCACGCCAACGGTGCTCGGCTTGATCACCCGCACGGCCAACGGTGGCGGTGATCAACCCATCGATGCCACCGCGCTGGTCGACAGCGGTGTGCTGCGCTTCGACATGAAACTGGTCAGTGCGCCGAACAATGCCGCGGCTCCGTGGCTGCTGAAAATCGAATCCGATGGTGCGGCCACGGCGGTTGAAGTGAATCTGAACACAAGTCGGGAAGGTGTCGACCCGGTTGCCGGTGTCTGGCAGACCTACACCTTCAATGTCGCCGATCTCGCTGCCGCTGGCCTCGATGTCACGGCGATCGATGTGGTGATGGTGTTCCCGGCCTGGGGGCAGGGCGAGGGCGCGACCTATCGCATCGACAACATGGAACTGGCGCCATTCTGAATCGCCATCGTTCTCCTGTAGTAGGCAAGCGAATAGCAGGCAGGCGAATAGCTGGCAAGCGAAACGCCGGGGACCATGTCCCCGGCACAGGCAACGGATACAACAAATAGCAGGCCACCATGAAAACAACGACATTCACGCAAACACCGCTGGCGATTGCGCTGGCAATCGCGCTCGGCAGCGGCGTTGTCGCGCCGGTTTTTGCCGCAGAGGAAAGCAACGCTGACGCTGCAGCGCCAGCGAGCGTCGCACCGGTCGAAGCGGAAGCCGCCAAGGCGGCAGCGCCGACGGGTGCAGCGGTTTCCGAATCCGGTTCCGAACCGGTAACCGAACCGGCAGCCGTAGCCACTGAAACCGCAGCGGCCGAAACCGGTGCGGCGCAAGTGCCAGCTACCGAAAATCAGGTTGCAGAAAATCCGGAAGTCATCGAGGTACGCGGTATCCGCGGCAGCTTGCAACGTTCCATGCAACTGAAACGGGACGAGTCTGGTGTGGTTGATGCGATTTCGGCGGAAGATCTGGGCAAGTTCCCCGATACGAACCTGGCCGAAGCGCTGCAACGCATCAGCGGTGTGACCATCAGCCGTTCCAACGGCGAAGGCAGCCAGATCACTGTGCGCGGCTTCGGTCCGGAGTTCAACCTGGTGACGCTGAACGGTCGGCAAATGCCGGGCACCGGTTTCACCCGCTCGTACAATCTGGAAGATTTGTCGGCAGAAGGCGTGTCACGGCTGGAGCTGTACAAGACTGCCCGTGCCGACAAACCGAGCGGTGGTCTCGGCGCGACCGTGAATATCGTCACGGCCCGGCCGCTGCAAAAGCCGGGTCAACAGATGTCGTTCTCCGCCAAAGGCATCAATGACACATCGAATGTCGAAGGCGATGACATTACGCCAGAATTTGCCGGTATTTACAGCAATACCTTCGCCGATGATCGATTCGGCATCGGTGTGTCGTTCTCGCATCAGGAACGTGATTTCCGCCGCGAGGAGGCCAACATCCAGGGCTGGGTGCTGCAGACCAACGAGCAGCTGCCGGATTTGGATCCGTCGCAAGTCATCGACAACCGCAGTCGCATCACCAACGCGGCGTTCTTTCCGAAAGACATGAACTTCAGCATCACCGATGTCGAGCGTGAGCGCACCAACGGTCAGCTGACGCTGCAGTTTGCCCCGCACGAGGACGTCACGACCACGCTCGACTACACGGCCACGGATGCGACTACCGGGGTGAATTCCTTCGGTTGGGGTATCTGGAACAACTTCGGCAACAACATCAATGCCTACGAGCTGGACGAGAACGGTACTGCGGTCTACGCCGACATCAGCGGCGACGATGGCTCTTTCACGGCCAGCCGCTCGACCACCGGAGTCGAGGCGCGGTCGATCGGTTTCAATGTCGATTGGCAGATCAATGATGGGTGGCAACTGGCACTGGACTATCACGACTCCAGCAATGCCATCGACAACGGCGAGGATGATGGCCTTGGCAGCGCCGGTCAGATCATCCTGGGTTCCAATCTGCTCGGCAGCAAAATCTACGACTTCCGCAGTGGCGAGATCCCGCATTACTACGTCAACTGGGACAACGGCAGCTACGAACTGTTGCCGAGCGAAATGGACTCGAACTTCAGCCAGTTCATTCGTTCACCGGGCGAGTCAGAGATCCAGCAGCTGCAAATCGATGCCAAATGGATGAACGGTGATGCCGACAGTCCGTTGCTCAACGTCAAGTTCGGCGTCGCCAAAACCGATCAGGTCTTGAGTGGTTACAACGCCTGGAGTGGTTTGCGCGGTGGTCCGGGCTTCAGCCCATCGTTCACGCATATTTTCCCGGACAGCATGTTCATCCGGCGCAGTACCGGCGGCATGCTCGATGCGTTCAGCGGCGGCGGTTCGGCCTTGCAGCCCGGCTATTACTACACCTTCGATTTTGATGAAGCGATTGCCCGTCAGCTGTACTACCTCACGGAAGAGGTGATGGGCGACAACCAATACTCCATCGATCCGTTCTTCAACGGCATGCCGTCGGTCAGTCGGGTCGAGGAGAACACCGAGTCGGTCTATGTCCAGTCGGCATGGCAGTTTGACTGGGCGGACTATACGTTCAACGTCAATGCCGGTGTCCGTTACGAAGAAACCACGGTGCCGAGCACGGCAATGGTGCGGGTGCCGACACGAGTGGTCTGGGTGGCCGCGTCGGAGTGGATCACCGAGTTTGAGCCCGGCTTGCAGCAGCAGGATTTCACCGGCAAGTACGATGTTTTGCTGCCGATGCTCGATATCAAGACGGAGCTGATGGAGGATCTCGTTGCCCGCTTCTCCTGGGGCAAGTCGATCACCCGCGCGCCAATCGGCCTGTTGCAGGGGGGGCGCTCGTTCAGTGGCAGCCCGAAACTCGGTTCGCGTACGGTCTCGGAAGGCAACACCGCCCTGCTGCCGTATGAATCGACCAACCTCGATCTGTCGCTGGAGTATTACTACGGTGACCGCAGCTATGCCGCGATCGGCCTGTTCCAGAAGAAGGTCAAGAACTATGTCGATTACCAGGCCGTCAACCAGACCTATGACGGCCTGCACGACGTCTATCAAAGTGATCGCTGGAACACCGCAGTCGCCGCATTGGAAGCCGATGGCATACAGGCAACGGACACCGCCATTTTCAATTGGTTGATCGACAACGGTTACGGCAATGCCGACGGCCAGATTGAGCCGCTGGATACCGACCCGCTGATCGTCTGGCGTGTGACCAAGCCGCTTAACCTCAGTGACGAGAAAACCGTCGAAGGCGTCGAGGTGGCGTTGCAGCATGTGTTCGGTGAAAGCGGTTTCGGTGTCGGCTTCAATGCGACGCTGGTCGATGGCGATGTCGAATACGATCCGTACAATCTCGAACCGCAGAACCCGCTGGTCGGCATCAGCGACTCGGCCAACCTGCAGGGCTTCTACGAGCAGGATGGTTTGTCGGTGAAACTGACCTATGCCTACCGCACCGATTACGTTGCCGGCATGGGACAGTCGCAAGGCTCGTCCGACAACCCGGCGACCCAGGTTGCGTCCTACGGCCAGTGGGATGTCAGCATCAGCTACGACTTCTACGACAAGTTCACCGCGTTCCTGGAAGGCATCAACGTCAACAACGAAACCGAGCGTGGTTATGGCCGGTTCGAGGAGCAGTTCCTGTTCGCTCGCCAGTACGGCCCACGCTACATTCTTGGTGTGCGTTATACCTACTGAGTGAGACGCACCACCGCTCCCGGGCCGTCAGCATCTCGGCGGTTCGGGAGGTCGGTGCAACGAGGCGCGAGCAAAGCGATGCGCAAACAAAAAGCCGCTGGTCACGGCGGCTTTTTGTTTGCGAAATTTCTCGGTATTCGGGTAGGCCGCGCGTGGCGTCAGCGCCCGCAATCTGTCATGCGAGAGGTGTTGCCGCAACGGATGTTGGGCTGGTTTGGTCTGGTTTGCTGCGTCTGGCGCCGCAGGATTCGCGCACTATCAGCTCGGCATCGAGCGTGACGGACTCGACGGCTTGACCGTTGATCAGTCTGAGCAGATTGGCCACCAGCAGCTCGCCGGCGCGGTCGGTATCCTGGCGCATGGTCGTCAGCGCCGGCGTCATCAGATCGGCTAGCGGAATGTCATCGAAACCGACGACGGCGACATCGTCGGGCACCCGCAAGCCGGCGGCATGCAGCGCGCGCTGGGCAGCGATGGCGATCTGATCGCTGGCTGCGACAATGGCGTCAAAGCGGCGCTGCTTTTTCAGCAAGGATGCCGCGGCTTGGCAACCGGACAGTGCATCGCTGATGCCGGCATCGACGCGCAACGCGGGATCAGCAGCCAGGCCGGCGGCTTGCAGGGCGGCAACATAGCCGAGGTAGCGGTCACGAAACTCCGGGCTGCGCGTGCTGATGTCGCCGACAAATGCAATGCGACGGCGGCCCAGTGTCAGCAGATGTTCGGTGACACGCCGGCCACCGCCGACATTGTCACAGCCAACAGCGACACCGCTTTGCAGCGGATGGTGCGCGCCCCAACGGATAAAGTGGGTGTCGGTCCGTTGCAAGTCGGCGGTGCGTCGCTCCAGTTCCTGAAAGTCACCATAGCCGAGCAGAATCAGACCATCCGATTTGCGGCATTTTTCGTAATCGGCGAACCAGTCCGACGAGAACTGCTGAAACGACACCAGCAAGTCGTACTGCCGGCGCGCGGTGGCGCGGGTGATGGCGCCGATCATCGACAGAAAAAACGGATTCAGCGTTGCGCGTTGGTCGACCGAGTCGGCAAACATCAACAAGGTCAGCGTGCCGGTCTGCATGGTGCGCAACCGGCTGGCGCGCAGATCGACGTGGTAATCCAGCTGTTCGGCAATCTGCAGGATGCGTTGTCGCGTCGCTTCCTTGACCGCCGGCGAACCGGCGATGGCGCGAGACACGGTCGGTTGCGAGACGCCGGCCATCAAGGCGATGTCGGTCGAGGTGTATTTCTTTTTCACGGTTTTCATGGGCGGTTCCTCCCGTGCTGAGTGCGCCGCCATGCTTTCGGTCAGCGCACACCGTATGGCGGCTTACTACTCTCGCGATTGCATGATTGCCGGCGTTCACTGCACAACGGTTGCTACGCGCAATGGTGTCCGTAGCGACCGTGGCATGCGAAGCGCCAGCTCATTGCAGACCGCAGGCGGCATGCCCTTCACTGGCTTTCAGCTGCACCCGCGCGATCTGGATTTGCAGTTCGCCGTCGGAGGCGAGCACGAATGGCGACGTGATGTGGTTCATCCGCAGCGTGCTGCCCGCGCTCGCGTCGGCGAAACAGCGCAGCGGGATTTCGGCGGTGCGCCAACCGGTACCCGCCTGCTGTTTCAGCGCGTCACCGACATCGAGGAAACTGCCGCAGGCCAGGCCGCAGGCAAGACCGAGCCGGGCCGGTTTGCCGCCCGAGGCAATCACCCGGTAATCGAGTTCCAGCACCATGCCGGAGCTGCTGTGTTCGACCAGGTTGATCGCCTGGCCCTGGCTGTGGCTGAGCGCGACGAAGGCTTTGTCGTGTACTTCGATGATGACCGTGTCTTCCTGCTGCTTGCGGTCCGCGGCGCGGGTGGTCACGGCGCGCTGGCTGGAGATCTGGGTCGCGTTTTCGACGACGGTGATTTTGCTGTCGTCGATCAGTTGCAACTGCCACGGCGTCACGGCTTTGCCGGCGACGAGGTAGCGACTGTCGTTGTTGCTGCTGGCGCCATTCAGGCCGGAACGCTCCGGCAGCGCCGCCAGATTGCGCTTGTCCTGATAGTTCAGACCGTAACCGTAAGCGAACAGCGGTTGGTAATCGGCGTCGCCAATATTGAGTTCTTTGCCGGTGGCATCGTTCGGCCAGGAGAATGACAGTTTGCCGGTGAAATCGTACTGGCTGCGGCCATCCGCTTGTTGCAGCAGCAGATCGGCCAGTGCGCCGCCTTCGGTGCCGGGCAGAAACGCCGCGATGAAGGCGTCGGACTGATTGAGTTCCGGGTTGACCCAGAGCGGCCGGCCGGACAGGAAGACCGCGACGGTCGGAATGCCGGCCTGCTTGAATTTGGTCAGCATCATCAGTGCGCTGTCATCGCTGAAATCGAGATGTGGCCGGTCGCCCTGAAACTCGGCGTACGGATCTTCGCCGAAGATCACGATCGCGACATCCGGACGCTGCTGGTAACTGCCATCCTCGCTCAGTTGCACCGTGCCGCCCGTCGTCGCCACGGCACGTTGCAGCCCCTGGTAGAACGATTCGCCATTCGGGAAGTGCTCGTTGCTGTTGCCGAGCCCCTGCCAGGTCAGCGTCCAGCCACCGCACTGCTTGCCGATGTTGTGGGCGCCGTCACCGGTGATGAGGATCTTGCTGTCGGCTCTCAGTGGCAGCAGCGCGTTGTTGTTTTTCAGCAGCACCATCGATTTGCGCGCCGCTTCGCGCGCAACGGCGCGGTGTTCCGGCGAACCGAGCAGCTCATAGCGGCCGGCATGCTTGCGTTGCGATGGTTGCACCTGATCGAGCAGCCCCATGCGGATTTTCACCCGCAGGATGCGGGCGACCGCTTCATCCAGTCGTGACAGCGCCAGCTCGCCGCTGCGTGCTTGCGCGAGCGTCGATTCGTACAGGCCTTTCCAGCTGTTCGGCGCCATGAACATGTCGAGGCCGGCGTTCAGTGCGGCGAGACATTGGCTCTCGCTGCAACCGGGCACATGGGCGTGGCCGTTCCAGTCGCCAACAACGAAACCGTCAAAGCCGAGCCGGCCGACCAGCACATCGGTCAGCAGCGCTTTGTTGCCATGCATTTTCTGGCCGTGCCAGCTGTTGAACGAGGCCATCACCACTTGTGCGCCGGCAGCGATGGCGGGCGGATAGCCGGCGGCGTGAATGTCGCGCAGATCCGGTTCGCTGCTCAGATTGTTGCCGGTGTCGATACCATCGAGCGTGCCGCCATCGCCGACAAAATGCTTGGCGGTGGCCAGCAGCCGATCCGGGCCGAGGTAGTCGGGGGTGCCGAGTTTGCCTTGCAGGCCTTCGATGATGGCACCGGCATAGCGGCGCACCAGCTCCGGGTTTTCGGAATACGATTCGTAGGTGCGGCCCCAGCGATCGTTGCGCGCGACCGCGATGGTCGGTGCGAACGTCCAGTCCTGACCGGTGACCAGAATTTCCTTGGCGGTGATTTCGCCGATGCGGCGCAGCAAGGCCGGATCATTGGCAGCGCCGAGTCCGATGTTGTGCGGGAACAAGGTCGCGCCGACGATCTTGCTTTGTCCGTGCACGGCATCGGTGCCCCACATCACCGGAATGCCGATTCGACCACCTTGTTTGTCGGTCGAGGCAAGCCAGAATGCGTCGGCGAGTTTCAGCCATTCCCGCGGATGGGCGCGGTTGTCCTTGTTCGGTGCCGAGTTGCCGCCGTTCAGCACACTGCCAAGGTGATAGCGGCGAACGTCATCGGGCGTGACCGAATCGATATCGGCTTGAATGATTTGCCCGACTTTTTCTTCCAGCGTCATCTTGGCCAGCAGCTCGGTGATCCGGGCCTCGGTGGCCGCATCGCGGCTCAGTGGCGATGGTTGCAGCGGCCAGTTTTCCGGCTGGACCTGCCCCGGTGCTGCCGGCACGGATGCGGCTGCCGTCGATGTGGCCGGATCACTACAGCCGGTCAATGCCAGCGTGAGTGCCAGCGTGAGTGCAGGGATGATGCCTGTTGTCCGGCCGGTGGAAAGTGTGCGCATTTCGCCCTCGTGCAAAGTGACTGGTCGCTGCAAGCTGATTGCTCAGGCGTTTATAGGGCGAGGGGGGCAAATCGTCGTTCAACTTTCTTCTGGGCTGCGTTCAACCTTCCGAAAAACGCGAATTTGAACGGCGTTGGCCAGATGCGGCCGGGCAAGCTCGGCACGCGGGTCGCTGCGCTGAACAAAAAAGCAGCGGGGCCGGATCGCGAGAACCGCGGCCGGCCAGTTGTTGCGGTTGCGGTGGTAGCGGCGTTGAGGAGGGGCCGGCGCGCCGTTCGCGAACCTGCCGCGCGTGCTGGCGGCGTGGTTCAGATACCGGCAATTTTTCTCAGCAGCGGCCAGGTGGCGTCGAGCATTTTCGGTTGGCCTTTGGCGTTCGGGTGGATGCCATCGGCTTGCATCAGCTCATTGCGGCCGCCGACCTCGGCCAGAAAAAACGGTACCAATACCGCACCGGTTTCCTTGGCCACTTCGTGGTACTGGGCGGTGAAGCGCTCGGTATAGCGCTTGCCGTAGTTCGGTGGTATGCGCATTTCCATCAGCAGCACCTTGGCGCCGACCGCTTGCGACTGCTTCACCAAGGACGTCAGGTTCTGTTTGATCACCGGCAGCTGGGTTCCGCGCAGGCCGTCGTTGCCGCCCAGCTCGACGATCACGACACGCGGCTTGTGTTCGGCCAGCGAGCCGGCCAGTCGCTGCAGGCCGTTGCTGGTGGTATCGCCGCTGATCGAGGCATTGACCACGCGCCAGTCCGGTGCCGTTTGCTGCAAGCGCTTTTCCAGCAACTGCACCCAACCTTCACCATCCTGCAGGCCATAGCCGGCACTCAGCGAATCGCCGACCACCAGCACGGTGTTGGCAAAGGCCGCCAGCGGTTGCAGCAACAGGGTCAGAACAACGAGTGACAAACGGATCAGCATCTCGGGGCTACCTTGGCGAACGGGATCAATGCGGTACATGATTTGACCGCGTTCGGACGTCGTCGTGCAACCGCTGACGGTGGCGAAATGATGAGCAAATGTGACCGCCACGCGGCAGAGGTTCACAATTTCTCCACGCTGTCTGCCTGCTTGCTATGCAATGCTGGCGCCTACTGTCTCGGCCAATCGGCATCTGCATTGAAGGAGACAGCAATGAACACGCGTAAACAATGGCTCGCCCCGCTGGCCGTCGCTCTGATGGTGGCTGCGCCGCTCGCGCTGGCAGGCAAAGGTCGCCATCACGACGACGATTCCGGTCCGGGCGGTGGACTCATGGCGCAGGCCGTGGATGCTTGCGCCGGTAAATCGGCCGGCACGGAAGTCACGCTGACCGGCCGCGACGGTGCCGCGATGGCGGCCGTCTGCACGGAGCGACCGGCCCAGCTGGTGGCGATACCGAAAGCGCATCTGGAACGGCGGGCACAGGCCAAGGCGGCCTGTAGCGGTCTTGCCGAGGGCGCCGCCGCGGTGCTCAGTCTGCCCGATGGTCGTAACCTCGCCGCGACCTGCCAGCTGCGTCACGGCGAGCTGATCGCGGTACCGGCCGAGCGCCCGCGTCGGCCGCGCTGAACGCGCCGAGGGTCAGCACGTACACTTACGCAACCCGCCGACCGGCGGGTTGCGTGATTTGATGAGCGGGCGGGCGAGGGCCTCGTTTCAAGTGCATCACGGGCAACGCAAGAAAGCAGCAACGCAATATCAGCACGAATAATGGAGCACATCGCATGGCGCGTCTGTCGCTGACAATGCGGTTTTTTCTCACGCTGGCGGCACTGACTCTGGCGCTGATTATCTTGCCGGCACTCGCCATTCGCTGGAGTGTGCGGCACGACATCGTCGACTATTTTCAGCGCCGTGAATTCGCCCGGTTGCAACCGCTGCAGGAGTTGCTCATCGAGCAATGGGCAACGGCGCAGAGCTGGCAATTCCTCCAGTCTGACCCCAGCCAATTGCCACGGCTGATTCAACAAAGCGGCATCAACGAACGGCGTTTGCTGCGCTGGCCACGGCCGAGTGAGCGTGCAGCGCTACCACCGCCCGGTGAGGGGGAACCGCAGCCGCTGCACCAACGTTTGCAGATCGTTGATGACGAGGGCCGGTTGGTGGTGGGGCACGCGCCGCCGCCGGGTGTGAGTCTGGCCCGCCAGCCGCTGGAATGGCAGGGCCGCTCGATTGGCGAGCTCCGGTTGCATATTCCGCCGTTTGTCCGAGACGGCTTGGAACAGCGCTTTCTCAGCGGCCAATTGAACACTCTGCTGGTGATCTCCGGTGTCGCCATGTTGCTGGCGCTCGTGGTGGCCTGGTGGCTCGGCCGCAGCTTGGCCCGACCGATTCTGTCGGTGGCCGGTACGGTGCGCGAGCTCGCACAAGGCAAGCTGGACGCGCGCACGGCAGTGCGCAGTGAGGACGAGATCGGCGCGCTGGCCCGTGATGTCGATCGGCTGGCCGAAACGCTCACAGCCAATGAAAAACTGCGCCGCGAAGCGATGGCCGATATCTCGCACGAATTCCGCACGCCGCTGGCCTTGATGCAAGGCAAAATCGAAGCGATGCAGGACGGTGTCTTGCCCTCGGATGCCGCGACCTTGCACAGCTTGCATGACGCCACGCGGCGGCTGAGCCGCATGGTCGATGATCTCTATCACGTCGCACTGGCCGACACCGGCGCGCTGCGGCTGGAGTTGCAGACGTTTGATATGCGTCAGCTGCTGGAGCAGGCGTTGCAGGACAATGCCGCTCAGCTGCAGGCCGCTGGCCTGCGCGTGCAGCTCGAGGGCGACGCGCCGCTGCTGCTGCGCGCCGACCGCCAGCGGCTACGGCAGGTGCTGGATAACTTGCTGCACAACAGTTGCCGCTATACCGACGCTGGCGGCGTGATCCGGGTGACGCTGCACCGGCACGGCGAGCAGATGCAATTGCTGCTGGAGGATTCGTCACCCGGTGTGCCGGCAGCGGCGCTGCCCCAGCTCTTTCAGCGGTTCTTTCGCGTCGAGGGCTCGCGCAGCCGCGACGCCGGTGGCAGTGGTCTGGGGCTCAGTGTGGT
This sequence comes from Permianibacter sp., assembly GCA_046297695.1. GTDB lineage: Bacteria > Pseudomonadota > Gammaproteobacteria > Enterobacterales > Permianibacteraceae > Permianibacter. The sequence continues at coordinate 21,328 of JBKBHF010000039.1, forward strand.
CAAGGCGATCATTCAGGCGCATGGCGGAAACGTCAGCGCGGCGCCATCGTCGTTGGGCGGTCTTGCCATACAGATTGAACTGCCTGTACAAGCCTTTGCGGAGCCGACAGCATGACTGCCGATGTCAGCGTCTGGATTGTCGAGGACGAAGTCGAGCTGGCCGAATTGCTCGCGGGCTATCTGCGCCGCGAAGGCTATCAGGTCGAACTGCTGCATCGCGGTGATGGCGTGGTCAGCCGCCTGCGTCAGCAACCGCCGTCCATTTTGTTGCTTGACCTGATGCTGCCGGGGCAGGACGGATTGAGCATTTGCCGCGAGCTGCGCCAGTTCTCGCAGATCCCGGTGCTGATGCTGACCGCGCGGGTCGAAGAGATTGATCGGTTGTTGGGTCTGGAACTCGGTGCCGACGATTACCTGTGCAAACCCTACAGCCCGCGCGAAGTCGTTGCGCGGGTCAAGGCGTTGCTGCGCCGGGTGCAACCGGCATTTGGTCAGGGCGTGCTGCCGTCGTCGCGATTGCAGTTCGATGACGCGGCACTAGCGGCAAAAATCGATGGCGTGCTGCTCGATTTGACGGTGGTCGAATACCGCTTGCTGCGCCAGCTGGCGAGCCATCCGGGTCGCATCTATTCCCGCCAGCAGCTGCTGGATGCCGCCCACGACGAACACCGGGTGGTGACCGAGCGGACGGTGGATTCGCACGTCAAGAATCTGCGCCGGAAACTCCGTGAGGCGCAGCGCAGCGATGATGAGCTGATTCACTCGGTCTATGGCGTTGGCTACAAATTTGATGAAACACTGGTCGCGCGCTGAACGCGACCGGACAGGAGCATGTGATGTCGGAGATGTTGTCAGGTTCACCGCTGCCGGGTGAATCGTCCCCATTGTTGCCAGCGCGCCGATCACGCGCGCTGTCGTGGTGGTGGGGCAGTGTGCTGTCAGCCTTGGTCGCCGCACTGGTGTGGTGGTTGTGGCCGGCCAGTGATGCCAAGCCCGCTTACAAAACCGTCACCATCGATCGCGGTCCGGTGATCCGGCAGGTGTCGGTGGTGGGCACGCTCAATCCGGTGGCAACCGTGGAAGTCGGCGCGCAGGTGTCGGGCCAGATTGTCGAGCTGCTCGCCGATTTCAATTCGGTGGTCAAGAAAGGCCAGATCCTGGCCAAGCTGAATCCGAAACAGATCAACGCCAAGATCCAGCAGGCGGAGGCGGATCTGGCCATTGCCCGTGCCAACTTGAGTGCCGCCAAAGCGGCGCTTTTGGAAGCGCAGGTCAGCCAGAAAGACGCCGAGCGCCAGTTGCAACGGGCACGCGATCTGTTCGCCCGCAAGTTGCTGGCGGAAACCGATGTCGAGGCCGCTCTGCTGAAAGCCGAGCAGGCCGTCGCCCAGCTCGCCAGCCGCAGCGCCAGCGTGGAAGTGGCGCAGGCGAGCATACGCCAGCGCGAAGCCGCACTCACGGACGCGCAGACCAATCTCGAATACACCATCATCCGCGCGCCGGTCGCCGGCATGGTCATCCAGCGCAAGGTCAATGTCGGCCAGACGCTGGTGTCCAACATGCAGACGCCGGTACTGTTCGTGATTGCCGAAGCGCTGGAGCAGATGCAGCTCGAGGCAAGTGTCGATGAAGCCGATATCGGCGTGGTCGAAGTCGGCCAGCCAGTGAGCTTTACCGTCGATGCATTCGGCGAGCAGAAATTTGCCGGCGAAGTCGCGTCGGTGCGCATGGTGCCGACCTCGGTGCAGAACGTGGTGACCTACACGGTGATCATCCGGGTCAGCAATGCCGGTCAACGTCTGCTGCCCGGCATGACCGCGAACGCCACGATCGAAATCGCCCGACTGGATGACACCCTGCGGGTGCCGAATGCCGCGTTGCGCTTCCAACCGGAAGCGGCCGAGACCGGTGCCAGCAGTGGTGCCCGTAACGGCGGCGGCATGATCGAGCGTTTCGTCACCCAGCTCGAACTGGACGCGGCCCAGAAAGCGAGCCTACAGAAACGGCTGCAGGCGGCGATGAGTCAGCAGAACGGCATGCCTCCCCCCCCGGGCGGCGGTGCGGGGCCAGGCGCCGGGCGTGGCGCGTTTCGTGAGGTGCTGAAAGCGTTCCGTACCGAATTGCGTCCTGAGCAGCAGGCCAAGCTCGATACGATGTTGGCGGAGTGGGGCGGCGGTAATCGCAAACGGATTTGGCTGCTGGATGCGCAAGACGCGTTGCAGCCGGTACCGGTCCGGCTCGGCGCCAGCGATGACAGCTACACCGCGATCACGGGCGGCGACGTAAGCGAGGGCGCGCGCGTGGTGATCGGACGCGAGCGGCCGGCATCATGACGACCGCCTCGGTACCGCTCATCCGGGTGCAGGATCTGCGCAAGGTCTATCGCAACGGTGAGCAGGAAACGGTAGCGCTTGCCGGTGTCAGCACCTGTATCGAGGCCGGCGAATATGTCGCCATTGTCGGTGCTTCCGGTTCCGGAAAATCGACTTTCATGACGCTCATCGGCTTGCTCGATCAGGCGACTTCCGGGCGTTACTGGCTGGAGGGGCAGGATGTCACGGCGCTTGATGTCAACGCGCTGGCGGCGCTGCGTAATCGCACCTTGGGTTTTGTCTTCCAGTCGTTTCATCTGCTGCCGCGCCTGACGGCGCTCGACAATGTCATTGTGCCGCTGCTCTACGCCGGCGTGCCACGCGAGGAACGGCGCGCGCGTGCTTATGCCGCCTTGCAGGCGGTTGGTCTTGCCGACCGCTGGCAGCATTTGCCGAGTCAATTGTCGGGTGGCCAGAACCAGCGCGTTGCGATTGCCCGCGCGCTGGTCAATTCGCCGCGCATCCTGCTGGCGGACGAGCCGACTGGTGCGCTGGATTCGCGCACCGGCCGCGACATTCTTGCGCTGTTCGAACAGCTGCAGGCGCAGGGCATTACCGTGATTCTGGTCACTCACGACAAGAATGTCGCGGAGCGGGCCGCGCGGCAAATCACCTTTCTGGATGGACAGATCATTGCTGACAGCCGGTCGGTGGCGGAGGTCGCATGAACGCCAGCGATTATCTGACCAGCGCGCTGGCGGCGCTGCGTGGCAATCCGCTGCGCAGCCTGTTGACCACGCTCGGCATCGTGTTCGGCGTTGCGTCGCTGATCGCGATGATGGCGATCGGCAATGGCGCGACTGCGCGCATCGACAAGCTGATCCAGAGTTTCGGCAGCAACACGCTGACCATCACGCCCGGTTCGGCGCAATCCGGCGGTGTCCGTACCGGTGCGGGCAGCAAACCCAGCCTGCGCGACCGCGATGCGGTGGCGATTCTGCGCGAAGCCGATGGTGTCGTGGCGGTGTCACCGCAACTGAATACCGCCGGTCAGCTGATCGCCGGCAACCTGAACTGGTCGAGTCAGGTGCAGGGTGTGACCGCGGTGCATTTCGAGGTCGCGAGCTGGGAGCTCGCGGATGGCCGTTTGCTGGAGCAGGCCGACAGCCGCAGTGCCGCCCGGGTGGCGGTGCTCGGGCAAACGGTGGCGCGCGAGTTGTTTCCGGATCGTAGCCCGGTTGGCGAGAGTCTGCGCATCAATCGCAGCAATTTCACCGTCATCGGTGTGCTCGCTGCGAAAGGACAGACCTCGTTCGGGCGCGATCAGGACGATGTGGTGTTCGTGCCGCTGGAATCGCTGCGTCGTCACCTGCTCGGCGACCCGCTGATGGCCGATGCGGTCGGCAGCTTGCTGGTCAAGGCCGCCGATGGCGTCAATCTCGATGAGTTGCAATTGGCGCTCGGCGAAATCCTGCGCCAGAGTCATCGGCTGAGTGCCAACGAAGAAGATGATTTTCGCATCCGCAATTTTGCCCAGACGGTGGCGGCGCGCAGTGAAACCTTGCGCATCATGACCGGGTTTCTGGCGATGGTGGCTGGCATTGCGCTACTGGTTGGCGGTATCGGCATCATGAATATCATGCTGGTCACGGTGACCGAGCGGACCAAGGAAATTGGGCTGCGCATGGCGGTCGGTGCGCCGCCGCGAGCGATTCTGATCCAGTTCATCATCGAGGCGGCCTTGCTCGCGTTTGCCGGTGGCCTTATCGGCGTGCTGCTGGGCGTTTTCGGTGCCTGGTCGGCCGGCAAGCTGACCGGCATGGATGTCGTTATCGATACCGGCAGCATCGCGCTCGGCGCGGTCTCGTCCATTGCCACCGGTTTGTTCTTCGGCTATTACCCGGCGCTACGGGCATCCCGGCTGAGCCCGATGGAGGCGCTGCGTACCGAATGAGCCGGCCGCCGCCGCTGCGCTTGCGTTGACCGGAGCCGGCGCTGCGACCAGCTGCCATCTGTTCCGGCGATACGCTCGTAGAATACGGGAGGCTGCCGGTCAGACCCTGTTACAAAGGCCGGCCCAGTCAGCTGCAACCAACTCGCTATGCTGCGGTCTGGCCATTCTCTTCTGCGATCAGGAATTTTCCCTATGGAACAACACCGTACCTCGGCCCTTGATTCCCATCCTGCGTTGCTACCGGCGCGCGAAGTGGTGCGCTGCGAAGCGGTCAGCCAGCGGGTGCCCACCGCGGAAGGTCCGCTCGATATCCTGACCGACATCAGCTTCGCCATTCAGTCCGGTGAATCGGTGGCGATTGTCGGCGCCTCCGGCTCCGGCAAGTCGACCCTGCTCGGTTTGCTGGCCGGTCTTGATACACCGAGCCACGGCGACATCTGGCTCGATGGCGAGCCGCTGCGTGCGCTCGATGAAGACAGCCGGGCCAGCTTGCGCGCGCGCAAGGTCGGTTTTGTGTTCCAGTCGTTCCATTTGCTGCCGGCGCTGACAGCGCTGGAAAACGTCATGTTGCCACTTGAGATCGCCGGTCACGGCGACGCCGACAAAACCGCCCGCCATTGGCTCGAACGGGTCGGGCTCGGCAATCGGTTGACGCACACGCCGCGGCAGCTGTCCGGTGGCGAGCAGCAACGCGTGGCCATTGCGCGTGCATTCGCAGCCCAGCCGGCGATTCTGTTTGCCGACGAACCGACTGGCAACCTCGATCGCGCCACCGGTTCCCGCATCATCGAATTGCTGTTCACGCTGAACGCCGAGCAGGGCACGACGCTGGTGCTGGTCACGCACGATGACGCGCTGGCGCGTCGTTGTCAGCGTCGCCTGATGCTGGCGGCGGGCCGGCTGGTGACGGAGGTGGCAGGATGAAGTCCCACTCAGCAGGATTGTGGCGTCTCGCGCTGGCGACGCTGCGGCGTGAATGGCGTAGCAGTGAAATCCGGGTGCTGTTGCTGGCACTCGCCATCGGTGTCGGTAGTGTCAGCACCACCGGTTTCCTCGGTGACAGGCTCGATCGCGCCATCACGGAACGCGGTGGCGATTTTCTTGGTGCCGATGCCCAGCTCAGCAGCCCGACCCAACTCGATCCGGAATTGCTCGATACCGATCCGCTAAAGACAGGGTCTTTGCAGCAGAGCAATGGTCTGGAATTCGCCAGCATGCTGGCGAAAGGCGATGCCTTTCAGCTTGCCAGCGTGCGCGCCATCGATGGTCAGTATCCGCTGCGCGGCAAGGTGGTGATTGCACCGGATGTGGCCGCTGCGGGCACCGCGCAAAAAGCGCAGCCGAATCCCGGCGAAATTTTTGTCGATGGCCAGTTGCTGACACTGCTCAATGTCGCGGTTGGTGACAGCGTGGAAGTCGGCGCCGCCGAGTTTCGCATTGCCGGTATTGTCCAGGATGAACCGGGCCGGGCCGGCGCGGTGTTTGGTCTCGCGCCGCGCGTGTTCATGCGGCTCGACGAGGTCGCCAAGACCGAAGTGGTGCAGCCGGGCAGTCGGGTCACCTGGCTGTACTACTTTGCCGGTGATCCGGAAGTGATCAGCGCCTTCGTCAAGGACAGCAAACCGAAACTGACCAGCAGCCAACGGCTGGTCGGTGGTCGCGAAGGCTCGGAAGCGGTCAGTGGCGCGTTTGCCCGTACCAGCAAATTCGGTTCGCTCGCCAGCCTGGTCAGCTTGCTGATGGCGACGCTGGCGGTCGCGCTCGCTGCCCGCCGCTATGCGCTGCGTCATTTTGATCAGGCTGCGCTGATGCGTTGTTTCGGCTTGGCCAGTGCCGATCTGCGCAGTTTTTACGCGCTGCAGTTGCTGCTGCTCGGCCTCATCGGCAGCCTGATGGGTTTGCTGATTGGCTACGGCGGCCATTGGCTGCTGTTGCAGTCGTTTGCCCCGGAACTTGCCGAACGATTGCCGCCGGTCAGTCCGATGCCGGTGATCGCCGGATTGGGCAGCGGCTTGCTGGCCTTGTCGGGCGCGGCTTTGCCATCCTTGCTGCGGCTGTCGCAAGTGCCGCCGTTGCGGGTGCTGCGCCGGGAAATGGTGCCACTGACCCGTGCTGCCTGGGCACTGGTGCTGCTCAGCCTGTCGCTGCTCGTGCTGCTCTGCTGGTGGTATGCCGGCAGCGTTCGCATGGTGGCGATTTTCATCGGTGCGTTGGTGGCATTTGCGCTGGTGTTGTGGGGGCTTTCTTTGCTGACGCTGCAAAGCGGGCATTTGCTGCGCAAGCTGTCGCCGGGTGCGCTGCGTTTTGGCATCGCGCAATTGCTGCGTCATCGCTACGCCGCCAGTGTGCAGCTCGGAGCGTTTGCCCTGGCGCTGCTGTTGATGGGCTCGGTCGCGCTGGTACGCACCGATCTGATCGACAGTTGGCAGCAGCAGCTGCCGCCCGATGCGCCGAACCATTTCTTGGTCAATATCGCGCCGGAGCAGAATGCGCAGGTGTCGGCATTTCTGGCCGAGCGCAATCTGAACGTGTCGCGCAGCTACGCAATGGTACGCGGCCGGCTGACCGGCAAGGCCGGCAAGGACATCAAGGAAATGGTGCCGGAGAGTGCGCGCGAAGATAACCAGTTGCGCCGCGAACTGAACCTGACCTGGAGTGACGAGCTGCCGCCGAACAACACGATCACCGCCGGCGAGTGGCATGCGAGCAGCACGACTGCGCAGATTTCGATGGAAGACAAGTTGGCGAAGCGGCTCGGCATTCAGATTGGCGACGTGCTGACCTTCACCATTGCCGACCGCGAGATCAGCCTGCCGGTGACCAGCTTCCGCGCAGTCAAATGGGATTCGATGCAGCCGAATTTCTTCGTGATTTTCTCGCCCGGCGCGCTTGACGGTTACCCGGCCAGCTTCATTTCGGCAATGCATGTCCCGAGCGAGGACACGACGACGCTGCCGGCGTTTGTCCAGGCCTTCCCGACGGTCACGGTCATCGCGCTGGATCGCATCATCCGCGATGTCCAGAAAGTGATTGCCCAGGTGGTGGTCGCGGTCGAGCTGCTGCTGTCCTTCCTGTTGCTGTCCGGGGTGGCGGTGCTGATCGCGGCGCTGCTGGCCAGTCTGGATGAGCGCCGATTTGAGGCGGTCGTACTGCGTACGCTCGGTGCCAGCCGCGGCTTCCTGCAGCGCAGCCTGCTCGCCGAGTTCACGCTGCTGGGCCTCCTGGCCGGCTTGCTCGCGGCCGCCGGCACCGAGGGCGTCGCAGCCCTGATCAATGGTCAAGTATTTGATTTGGAAGCACGTTTCCATCCGTGGCTGTGGTACACCGCGCCGCTGCTTGGGGCGGTCATCGTGGCCCTGTCCGGCCTGCTTTCGACCCGTCGGATCCAGCAGGTCAGCCCGGCGGTAGCACTGCGGGAGACGGCTTGATCCGGGGCCGGGCTTTGCGCAAGGACGCGAAAACCCGCTATGGTAAAAAAAGACAAGGTGAACGGGTCGCTTGACCCGGGCTTGCTCCGGCCCCTATAAAGCGCCGCCTGTGTGGCGCAGTTTCCGGAACTCGCGTCACCTGCCGCCGTCGGTCGGCGCCCTGCATATATAGGTAGGGTTGCCGGTCGCCGGTCCTTTCGCCCGGCACCTTGCCGGGCTTTACGTTACGGGACCCTAGACATCGTCATGTCAAAATCGCTGGTCATTGTGGAGTCGCCGGCCAAGGCCAAGACCATCAACAAATACCTCGGCAAGGATTTCATCGTGAAATCCAGTGTCGGCCACGTTCGCGATTTGCCCACCGGTGCCAAGACCGAAGCGGATGGCGGCGAACCGAAACCGAAGAAAGCCGTCGCCAAAAGCAAGGCGCTGGCGGTCGATCCGAAAATCAAGGAACGACAGAAACTGTTCGAGCGCATGGGCATCAACCCGGAAAAAGGTTGGGAAGCGCGCTACCAGATCCTGCCGGGCAAAGAAAAAGTCATCAAGGATCTGAAAGAAGCGGCCGAGAAAGTCGACACCGTCTATCTGGCAACCGACTTGGACCGCGAAGGAGAGGCCATTGCCTGGCACTTGCGCGAGATCATCGGTGGCGAACCGAAGCGCTTCAAGCGCGTGGTGTTCAACGAAATCACCAAGAAAGCGATTCAGGAAGCGTTCGCCGATCCGGGCGATCTCGACATGAACTATGTCAACGCCCAGCAGGCGCGCCGTTTCCTCGATCGCGTGGTCGGCTACATGGTGTCGCCGCTGCTGTGGAAGAAAGTCGCCCGCGGATTGTCGGCCGGTCGCGTGCAGTCGGTCGCCGTGCGTTTGATCACCGAGCGTGAACGCGAGATCCGTGCGTTCATCCCGGAAGAGTACTGGGATCTGCACGCCAGGCTCGGCTCGAGCAAAGGCGAGGTGACGATGCAAGTCGCCAAAGAAGGCGGCAAGGAATTCCGTCCGAGCAACGAAGGCGAGACCAGAGCAGCGATGGCGCGGCTGGAAACAGCCAGTATCGTTATCAGCAAACGCGAAGACAAACCGAGCAAATCTTCGCCGAATGCACCGTTCACCACGTCGACACTGCAACAGGCGGCCAGCAACCGGATGGGCTTCAGCGTCAAGAAGACCATGACGTTGGCGCAGCGCTTGTATGAAGCCGGCCACATCACCTATATGCGTACCGACAGCACCAACCTGTCGGAAGATGCGCTGCATGCGGTGCGCGAGTTCATCCACAAGGAATTTGGCGAGCAATACCTGCCGCCGCGCGCACACTACTACAGCAGCAAGGAAGGCGCCCAAGAAGCGCACGAAGCGATTCGTCCGACCAATGTCCAGATGAAGCCCGGATCGCTGTCGGACATGGAAGAAGATGCCCAGAAACTGTATCAGCTGATTTGGCGCCAGTTTGTCGCCTGTCAGATGACCAATGCTGAGTATGACACCACCGGTATTGTTGCGACCGCCGACGATTTCGAGCTGCGCGTGCGTGGCCGGGTGCTGCGTTTCGATGGCTGGACCCGTGTGCTGCCGCCACAGAAGAAAAGCGATGAAGACGTCGAACTGCCGGATCTGAAAGAAGGCGACAAGCTCACGCTCAATGAGCTGCTGCCGAAACAGCATTTCACCAAGCCGACCGCCCGCTACACTGAAGCCACGCTGGTGCGGGAACTGGAAAAGCGCGGCATCGGCAGGCCATCGACCTATGCGGCCATCATCTCGACCATTCAGGAACGCGGTTACGTGTCGCTGAAGCAGCGCCGGTTCTATGCCGAGAAAATGGGCGAGATCGTCACTGACCGGTTGGTGGAGTCATTCACCAACCTGCTCGATTACAGCTTCACCGCCCAGATGGAACAGCAGCTCGACGTCGTTGCCCAAGGCGATGCTGACTGGAAAGCCGCTCTCGACGAGTTCTATGCCGATTTCGTCAAAAAGCTCGAAGCCGCAGAAGGTGATCGCGGTGGCATGCGCTGGTCGCAACCGGTTGAAACCAGCATCGCTTGTCCGGATTGTGGCCGCGCGATGGCCATTCGCACCGCGACCACCGGCGTCTTCCTCGGCTGCACCGGCTTCAATTTGCCGCCGAAAGAGCGCTGCAAGAAAACCATCAATCTGCTGTCGGCTGATGAAGTGGTTTCGACCGAGGATGACGAGGCCGAAGCACTGGAGCTGCGGGCCAAGAAGCGCTGCCCGAAATGCGGCACCGCGATGTCCGCTTACATGGTTGACGAGGGTCGCAAGCTGCACGTCTGTGGCAACAACCCGGAATGCGATGGTTACGTCATCGAGCAGGGCTCGTTCCGCTTGAAGGGCTACGAAGGTCCGATCATCCAGTGCGAGAAGTGCAGCAGCGACATGCAGCTGAAGGTCGGCCGCTTCGGCAAGTATTTCGGCTGCACCAACACCAGCTGCGGCAATACCCGCAAGCTGCTGCGCAACGGTCAGGCCGCGCCGCCGCGTGAAGACCCGATCCCGATGCCGCATCTGAAATGCGACAAGGCCGATGACCATTACATCCTGCGTGACGGTGCTGCTGGGCTGTTCCTCGCCGCCAGCAAGTTCCCGAAAATCCGGGAAACCCGGCCGCCGAAAATCAGCGAGCTGAAAACGGTCAAGGACCAGCTGCACGAGAAATTCCGTTACCTGCTGCAGGCTCCGGAAAAAGATCCGGAGGGCAACCCGACGGTGCTGCGCTTCTCGCGCAAGAGCGGCGTGCAGTTTGTTGCCAGCGAGAAAGACGGCAAGCAGACCGGCTGGAGCGCGTTCTACATAGACGGCAAGTGGCAGCAAAAAGCTGAAGAGGCGGACGACGCCAAGCCGACGAAAGCCGCAACTGCGAAAGCTGACGCCAAGCCGAAAGCCGAGCCCAAGGCAAAAGCCGAGCCCAAGGCAAAAGCCGAGCCCAAGGCAAAAGCCGAGCCGAAAGCCAAAACGGCAGCGAAAGCGACGGCAAAAGCGGCCGCGAAGCCGAAGAAGGCTACTGCCAAGAAGTAAAGCGGTGAAGGCGACGGTATTGGCGTCGTTGATGGATCCGACCCCGGCTTTCGCCGGGGTCGCTATTTGATGAGGTTGAGCGCGACGGCGCTCGGTGTGTTTCCGGCCCCCGTTCAAGGTTGGCGTGGGGTCAACAGTGCTTGTGCGCGAATTGCGCTTGGCTGACCACTGACATTTTCGTGACAGAGAAATTGCTATGTACGCATTAGCCCGATCCATGTTGTTCCGTCTCGATCCTGAAACCGCTCACCATCTCGCACTGGGTGGTTTGCGCACCCTAGAACGCACGCCGTTGCGTGGCCTGTTCGCGCAGGACGTTCCTGCTGACCCGGTCGAATTCTGGGGGCTGAAATTCCCGCACCGCGTCGGTCTTGCTGCCGGTCTCGACAAGAACGCCGATTATCTCGATGCGCTGGCAATGCTCGGCTTTGGCTTCATCGAGGTCGGCACCGTGACGCCCCGGCCGCAGCCGGGCAACCCGAAACCGCGCATGTTCCGGTTGCCGGAAGCGACCGGCATCATCAACCGGCTGGGGTTCAACAATCAGGGTGTCGACTACTTGCTGGAGAACGTGCGCAAGAGCAAGTACCGCGGCATTCTCGGCATCAACATCGGCAAGAATTTTGATACGCCGGTCGAGAAAGCGAATGACGATTACCTGATCTGCTTGCGCAAGGTCTATGAATACGCGCACTACATCACGGTCAACATTTCTTCGCCGAATACCCAGGGCTTGCGCAGTCTGCAATTCGGCGAGGCGCTTGACTCGCTGCTGGGGACCTTGAAAGCCGAGCAAGCCGTGCTGGAGCAGAAGCACGGTAAATATGTGCCGCTCCTGCTGAAGATCGCGCCGGATCTGTCGCGCGAAGAAGTGGCACAAGTCGCCGAGGCGCTGTTGAAACACCACTTCGATGGCGCGATTGCCACCAATACCACGGTCGGCCGCGCAGGCGTCGAAGGTTTGCAACATGCGACCGAGACCGGTGGCCTGTCGGGTGCGCCGGTCTTTGCCAAGAGCACCGAGGTGCTGGCCTGGCTCGCTGCCGAGCTGAACGGCCGTATCCCGATCATCGGCGTCGGTGGCATCACCAACGGTGAGCAGGCCGCCGCCAAGATCAAGGCCGGTGCGAGTCTGGTGCAGGTTTACTCCGGCTTCATCTATCGCGGTCCGGCGCTGATCCGCGAGGCGGCCATCAGTGCGAGCCTTGCAGGTAGCTAGTCGGGAGGCGTGCGAAAGATGGATCTTTTTGATGTGTTTCAGCAATTCCGCGTTCGTCAGGCAGAGTCCACTGCCGATCGCGCTGCGGCCAAGGCTTCTGATGCAGCGATAGATGTGCGAGTGTTGCAACAGCGCCTTGACCATCTGTCCTTGGTCTGCCTTGCCATGTGGGAGATGCTGGAGGAGAACGGTTACTCGAAAGAGCGCCTGTTCGAAAAGATCGAGCGAATTGACCTCAAAGACGGCCGACGTGATGGCAAGGTGGCAATGGCCGCGACGCACTGTGATGATTGTGGCCGGAAGGTCAGTCCGCGGCACTTGAATTGCTTTTATTGTGGGGCGCGCGTTTCGCACAATGGTATTTTGTAGGGCGGTAGCTTCATTGCCGACATGACTTTCGGCACATCCATCTGGGTGACACATTCCCTAAGCTGAGGCCATTCCCTCATGGAGTGGCCTTATGAAATTCCACCGGTCAGTCAGTTTTCTGTTTGCCCTGCTGTTGGCAACGTCTGTTGTCGCTGACAACGCAAGCCGTCCTGCAGCCAATATTGAGCAGAACCGGCAATTGCTCGCTGAAGCTGAAAGCCAGTTCTTTCAGGCATTGAACGAAAAGCCGAAACGCGGCAAGCAAAGTCTCGAAGGCTTGACGCTGGCTTATGCCGTGGCGCCGACTGATGGCCGCACCAATCTGCTGCTGGGGCTCAATCATCTCTGGCTGGCGGCCGAGGCGCCGCGCCAAGATCCGATGACGCTGCAGCATGTGATCCTGGCCGATTATTTTCTCGGTCGCGCTGAGCAGCTGACCGGTGACTACCGTATCCCGAGTTGGCGCATTCCGATTCAGATGACGCTGGCGCGTCGCGATGGCGACAAAAAAACAGCCGATCGCCATTACGAGAGTTTTCTGAAAGCTTACAAAAGGAATCCAGATTTCCATTCCTTTGTGCTGGCGCTGTTGGCATTTGACGAGCCGGCCGATAGCAAGGCGTTTCAGCGCGGTCTGAAGGCTATGCGCGCTGCCGAAAGTTGTGGCGAGCACAATCCGTCCTGCCAGAACCTGCCGCGCTGGCCGCACAATATCGAAGCCTATGCTGTATTCATGGCCGATTATGAAGCAAAAGCGGGCGACGAAGCCGCGGCGAGGCGCTGGCTGGGAGAAGCCGAACAGTACGCAAAGGCAACGGGCTGGGCCTATCTGCCGGCGATAGCCGAGCGTCAGCAGCAACTGTCGGAGCGGATGGCGCGCTATGCCAACACCGACCGGCAGGACGACCCCGCCAATCTGTTTGACGAATTCCAGCAGGAAACTTGTCAGCTCTGCCACCGTCAGTAGCGGCAGGAAACATTGGTAAAAACAACGGTAGTGGAAACAAGAAAGCCTCCGTGATGGAGGCTTTCTTGTTCCAGGATGTGCTTTGCGGATTGCTTGTTGAGCGCGGTGCCGATTCGGCTTATTTGCCGGTGGCCGCAAATTGCTCGACCCGCTCCATCACGCGCAGTACGTTGCCGCTCATGATTTTGCCGATGTCAGCCTCCTTGTAGCCGCGACGCAGCAGCTCGGCGATGAGGTTCGGATACTGCGAAGCATCCTTAAGGCCGGTCGGCAGCGAGTCGCCGACGCCGTCGTAATCGGAACCGAGGCCGACGTAATCGATACCGACCAGCTTCACGGCGCGATCGATATGATTGGCTACGTCGGCGACGCTGGCGAACGGATAGGGGTGACGCTCGGCATAGGCTTTTTCAAACTGTGCCAGCGCCTCGCTGGTCGGGGCATCGCCATGCAGTTTCTTGAACGCTGCTTCCGCGGCGTCGCGCTGTTCGGAATACTGGCGCGCGGCGTCGCTCAGGAAGAACGAGCCGAAGTTGATCATCAGCACGCCACCGTTCTTGGCCAGCGCTTTCAGCATGTCGTCGCTGACGTTGCGCTCCAGGCCCGGGGTGAAATGGCGCAGCGACGAGTGCGAAGCAATCACCGGCACTTTCGACAGTTTCAGCACCTCGTAGAAGGCATCGTCCGACAGGTGCGAGACATCGACCATGACCCCGAGCCGGTTCATTTCGGCAACCAGTTGCTTGCCAAACGGGCTCAGGCCTTTCCAGATCCGGACCTTGTCATAGGACGAGTCGCTGATGTGATTGGATTTGCTGTGCGCCAGCGTGATGTAGCGAACGCCACGCTCATGGAAGGTCCGGAGATTGGTGAGATCACCGGCAATCGGTGCGCCGTTCTCCATGCCGAGCAGCAGCGAGATCTTGCCGGCCGCGAAGTTTTGCCGGACCTCGGCGGCGGTGCGGGCAATGGCGAACTTGTCCGGCGCCCGGTAGGCAATGGCTTCGACCTGATCGATCAGGGCATGGGCGAGCGCGGTGGCGCCGGCGGCTTCGCTGCTGGCCGGGGTGTAGATGGACATGAACGGCGCGGTCAGGCCGCCGGCCCGCGCGCGTGGGTAGTCAAAATCGCCGCTGGCGGTGGCCTTGCTGACGTCTTCCCACTTCTCGTGCAGCCGGTGCGGGACGTCGATGTGGCCATCGACCAGCGGGTAGCGCTGCAACAGCTGGCGGGCGGTGTCGTCGTATTTATCGGCCTGTGCCGGGCTGGCAATGGCGAGGCTGGCCAGCGTCAGGGTCAGGGCGGTGCAGAACAAGCGGGCTTTCATGTCGGGACTACCGGAGAGGAACGAGCGTTCGGGAAGGCCAAGCCTACCCGAGTCTGCTGGCGGCCTGCATCCGGATTGCGGCCGGTAAAAACACCGTTTCCGATATCGGCCGGGAGCCTCTGTGGGTTCCGAGCCGCGACCCGGCCATCTGGCTGGTGGTGACGACCGCCGTCTTGACGGACATCGAACTGCCAGAACGTGCCGGAGGCAGACCGTTCGGTCGCCCTGGCCGCCGGGGCGATTGGCCCTGCAACCCGCGCCAAGCCTGGCCCGGACGACGATTTTGGTTGGCAGCGGCGGTCGGGGTGCGTAGAATACGCGGCCCTTACGGGCGCCGGGACTAGCCCCCCGGTGCCTTTTTCCTATGGCTCCTTACAGAGGTTCCAGGCTCATGGTCGTTATTCGTCTTGCTCGTGGCGGCGCCAAGAAGCGTCCTTTCTACCACGTTGTTGTTGCTGACAGCCGTCGCGCCCGCGATGGTCGTTTCATCGAAAGCCTCGGCTTTTTCAACCCGGTTGCTTCGGGCAAAGCCGTCAAGTTCGAGATCAACGGTGAGCGTTATGCGCACTGGGTCAGCAAAGGCGCGCAGCCGTCGGAGCGCGTTGCCGCTCTGGTCGCTGCCAACAAGGCCTAATCGGCTCTCGATTCGTCAAAGCAGATTCGATAGCACAGCGCCGATCGCATGAGTGAAGAGCAATCCAAACGACTTGCGGTCGGCAAGATTACGGGTGCGCACGGCATCCGCGGCTGGGTGAAGGTGTACAGCTACACCGACCCAATCGAAAACATCCTCGACTACTCGCCCTGGCAGATTTACACCCAGGGCCAGTGGCGGGAAGTGAAAGTGCTCGATGGCCGCGTGCAAGGTAAAGGCGTGGTCGCGAAGCTGGAAGGCGTGAACGATCGCAATGCTGCAGAACTGCTGCAGCAGGTGCCGATCGAGGTGGCGCGTGACGCGCTTCCGGAACCCGACGAAGACGAGTTCTACTGGGATGATCTCGAAGGTCTCTCGGTGGTGAACCGCGAAGGCGTCGTGCTCGGTACCGTCAGTCACTTGTTCGAGACCGATGCGCACCCGATTCTGGTGGTGGTCGATGGTGAGACAGAACGGATGATTCCGTATGTCGAGACCTATATCGACGAGGTCGATCTCGACGCGAAGAAAATGGTTGTCGACTGGCAGCTCGATTGGTGAGCCCGCTCCCGATTGGTGAACCAGCTAATGGTGAACCGGCCATGACCGACCGGATGTGGTTTGGGGTGATCACCCTGTTTCCACCGATGCTCGACGCGGTGACGCAATTTGGCGTCAGCAGCCGGGCGGTGAAGCAGGGCAAGTTACACGTTGTCGGGGTGAACCCGCGCGACTTCACCACCGACAAGCATCGCACGGTCGATGACCGGCCCTTTGGCGGCGGTCCCGGCATGGTGATGCTGGCGCAGCCGCTGCTGGATGCCATTGCCGATGCCAAAGCGAAAGCCGGCGGTCCGGCCAAAGTGATTTACCTGTCCCCGCAAGGACAGCCGCTGACGCAAGCCAAAGTGCAGGCGTTAGCGAAGCAAGAACGACTCATTCTGCTCTGCGGTCGCTACGAAGGCATCGACGAGCGCGCCATCGAGATGGCGGTGGATGAAGAGATTTCGATCGGTGACTACGTGCTTTCGGGCGGTGAGTTGCCGGCGATGGTGCTGATTGATGCGGTCGCGCGCCTGTTACCGGGGGTGTTGAACGACGAACTCAGTGCCGAACAGGATTCGTTTACGGATGGTCTCTTGGACTGTCCGCATTACACCCGACCGGAAGTGTTCGACGGGCGGGCGGTGCCGGCGGAATTGATGTCCGGTCACCATGAACAGATTCGGCGCTGGCGCTTGAAACAATCGCTGGTCCGGACCCTCGACCGGCGGCCCGAGTTGCTCCAGCAGTGGACGCAGCGCGTGCTGACCAAAGAGGAAAAAAAGCTTTTGGAAGAAGTATTGCGGGAACAGAAGGCGGCAACGCCGGACGGAAACGCGTAGACCGCAAAACGGTTTTACTGCTTTGCGGAATTGAGCGAAGGATCGCCCAAGTACATGGCAAGGGTTTTAGGTTTTGACCCAAGCGATGGACCTCTGGAAAAGGCCAAACCGTGTGGTTTCTTCAGCGTCTGCAAACAGGCAGCGTTGATTAAGGAGAATGCCCGATGAGCAACATCATCAAGCAGCTCGAAGCCGAGCAAATGAACAAAGAAATCCCGGAATTCAAAACCGGTGATACCGTGATCGTCAACGTCAAGGTGAAGGAAGGCGACCGTGAGCGTCTGCAGGCCTTCGAAGGCGTTGTCATTGCCAAGCGCAACCGTGGTCTGAACAGCTCGTTCACCGTTCGCAAGATTTCGTACGGCGAAGGCGTTGAGCGCGTATTCCAGACCTATTCGCCGCTGATCGGCAGCATTGAAGTCAAGCGTCGCGGCGACGTGCGCAAGGCCAAGCTGTACCACCTGCGCGAACTGTCGGGCAAGGCAGCACGTATCAAGGAAAAGCTGGATTAATTTTCGCTTTTTCAGCAACACCTTGTGGAAACGCAGCGGGCACCTTCGGGTGCCCGCTGTCGTTTTGCGGCTTCTATCGCATGAAACGGCCGGCGGTTACGAGCGGCTCGGCTTCGGCGTAGACTTTGCGCTCTCATTTCCGGTCGTGGTCCCGTCATGAAGCTGAATCGCGTGCACCATATCGCCATCATCTGTTCGGACTATGCCCGCTCGAAGGCGTTCTATACCGACGTGCTCGGCTTGCCGGTTATCGCCGAGCAGTACCGGGCCGCGCGCGATTCGTGGAAACTGGATCTGGCCTTGCCGGATGGCACCCAGCTCGAACTCTTTTCCTTTCCGGCGCCGCCAGCGCGGCCGTCCTATCCGGAGGCCTGCGGTTTGCGGCATCTGGCATTTGAGGTCGACGACGTTGACCGCTGCAAACAGGAGCTGGAGGCAAACGGCATTGCGGTCGAGCCGATACGGCGGGATGAGCATACCCGGCAGCGCTTTGTTTTCTTTGCCGATCCGGATGGCTTGCCACTTGAACTGTATGAGCGCCGGGTCAGTCCAAATGCAGCGCAATAATGCCGTCGTTTTGCCGGCTTGCCGGCGCTTGTGATACAAGCAAGCCATGGAAACATTTCGCTACGACGCACCATTCGGGCCGCTCCACGTCTCTTGTGACCGCGTCCATGATGACGAGGGTACGGTAACGGCTATCCGTTTTCTGCCAGGCGGCGATGCCGGCGCGCCGCAATCGGCCTTCGCTGTGCAGGTCGCCGAGCAACTCGATCGGTACTTTGCCAATCCCCGCTTTGTATTCACGGTGCCGGTTCGGCTGACCGGCACGGTTTTTCAACAACAGCTCTGGCAAGCGCTGCGCGCGATCCCGGTTGGCGAAGTGCGCCGCTATGGTGAATTGTCGACGCAACTCGGCAGCAGCGCCCGCGCGGTTGGCGGTGCCTGCCAGCATAATCCGGTGCCGGTGATCGTGCCCTGCCATCGGGTGGTGTCGGCATCGGGCGATGGCGGATTTGCCGGAGCCGTTGACGGCCCTCTGATGAACATCAAGCGCTGGCTGTTGCGCCATGAAGGTGTGCAAGTGGCCGATGCACGCGGCCAGACGGGTGATTTGTTTGCCGCCGATTCGTTTACGACACCGGAGTCGAACGGCTGATGGGGGCGCCACGCAGCAGCAAGTTGCCGGCATCGCGCGGCCGTGAACGGGTGCATGCGATCAGTGACGCCGATGCGCCGTGGGTCGAGCGCTTCCTGCAACAACTCTGGTTGCAGGAAGGGTTGGCGAATGCAACGCAGCAGGCGTATCGGCGTGATCTGGCGTTTCTGTCGAGTTGGCTTGCTGCCCGGCAATCGACGTTGCTGCAATGTGATCGCGCCAGCCTGCACGCCCTGCTGGAGGCGCGGGTCCAGCAGGGCTATCACCACCGCTCGAACGCCCGCTTGCTGTCGTCGCTGCGGCGCTTTTTTCGTCAGGCCCGCGAGCTCGGTTGGCGCAGCGACGACCCGACGGCCTTGCTGGAAAGTCCGCGTGCGCCGCGCGCCTTGCCCAACAGCCTCAGTGAGTCCGATGTCGAACAGCTGTTGGCCGCAGCCAATGGCGACGATGCCGTCAGCCTGCGTGACCGGGCCATGCTGGAGCTGATGTACGCCAGCGGTTTGCGAGTCAGCGAACTGGTGGGCCTGCCGCTTGGCCAGCTCAGTCTCCGTCAGGGGGTGCTGCGGGTGATTGGCAAGGGCAACAAGGAGCGTCTGGTGCCAATGGGTGAGGAGGCCATCGCCTGGCTGAGCCGCTACCTGGAGCAGGCGCGGCCGGCGCTGCTCGAAGGGCAGCCGGCCGACGCGGTGTTCGTGTCACGACGGGGTGCCGCGCTGACCCGACAGGCGTTCTGGTACCGTATCAAGCATTATGCGCGGGTGGCGGGTTTGCGCAGCAGTCTGTCGCCGCACAGCCTGCGCCATGCGTTTGCCACCCATCTGCTCAACCATGGCGCCGATTTGCGCAGTTTGCAGTTGTTGCTCGGTCATAGTGACCTCGGTACCACCCAGATTTATACTTTCGTGGCCCGTGAGCGGCTCAAAGCCCTGCATGAGCGGCATCACCCGCGCGGTTGAATCGGGTGTAACTTTCGAGGCTTGCCACAGTCCAACTGTGATGCCTTACTCAACTGGAGTTTGTGATGAATTTTCGACTTGCCGCCGCCGTGCTGCTGATCTGCTCGCCACTGCTGCATGCCGCTGAGAAGGCGGCCACCAAGAACCTGGTGCAGCCGATCTCCGTCGAAGAACGGCTCAAGAGCCAGCTGGAAGCCAAGTTTCCGGATATTGGCGTCGACATGGTGCGCAAGTCGGCGTATCCGGGCCTGTATGAAGCGGCAATGGGCGATGATGTCGTTTATGTCTCGCCGGATGGCAAGTTCCTGATTTTTGGCGGCACCATGCTCGGCATCGAGGCGCAGCCGATCAACCTGACCCAGATCAGCAAAGCCGAGTTCGACGCGCAGAAGGCGCCGCTCCGGGCCGCCGAGCTCGCCAAGCTCGACAAGAAAACCCTGCTGACCTTCGCTGCCGCCAACGAAAAGTACGAAATCAACGTTTTCACTGACATCGACTGCGGTTACTGCCAGAAGCTGCACAAAGACGTGCCGGCGCTGAACCAGATGGGCATCACCGTGCATTACCTGGCCTATCCGCGTGCCGGCCTCAATACGCCGTCACACCAGAAGCTGGTCAATGTCTGGTGTGCGGATGACCCGCAAAAGGCGATGACAGCCGCCAAGAACCGTCAAGCAGTGCCACAGAAGAGCTGCAAGAATGGCTTGGACAAGCACATGGAGTTGGTGCGCAAATTCGGTCTGAGCGGGACGCCCGCCATCGTGCTGAACGACGGCACCTTGATCGGTGGTTACCTGCCGCCGCAACAGTTGCTGGCGGCGTTGCAGCAGAATGAGCCGAAGACACAAAGGAAAGTCGGTGCCGTCAACTGAATCGGTACCCGAAAAGAAAAAAGGCGGCCGCAGCCGCTTTTTTTTGGTTCATCGCGGGATACCGGGAAATGCGGCTTTGATCTTCAAGAAGAAGTAGCTGTTATCCCGGTAGCCGTAGGCCATGCGCTTGATCACCTTGATGCGATTATTGACG
>JBKBHF010000040.1:0-40070 GCA_046297695.1 Permianibacter sp.
CTCCCGGCCCCTTCACAGGGGAAGGCCGGGAGGGGTAGTTGCCGCCCCCGTACTCGAAAGCAAACCGCTTCCGCTGGAGAGCACAGAAATCGTCAGACCGCTTCACTTGCTGCCGACAACACCGCAGCGCTAGCATTCGCAGCATCATCCCGCCATTGTCCCTGCTCCCCCGCCATGTCCGCAACCAGAGCCATTGCCCCTCGTACCGATGCCCGCGCCGCTGCCGATGCCATGTTGGCATTCATCGGCCGAAGCCCGACACCGTGGCATGCCGTCGCCACCGCCAAGGCCGCGCTGCTGGCAGCGGGATTTACCGAGCTGCACGAGCGCGACAGCTGGCATGTGCAGGCAGGGGGCAAATACCTGCTGGTGCGCGATGATTCGTCGCTGATTGCTTTCGTGCTCGGCAGCGACAGCATCAATGCCGGCGCCCGCATCATCGGCGCCCACACCGATTCGCCGGGACTGCGGGTCAAATCGCAGGGCGCGCAGGACAATGGCGGTTACCTGCGCCTGAATTGCGAAGTCTATGGTGGGCCGATTCTGGCGACCTTCAGCGACCGCGATCTGGCGCTGGCCGGTCGGGTGATGGTGCGCGATGCGCAGACGCGCGATGGCGTGCGCAGCGCGCTGGTCGACAGCGGCTGCGCGCTGGTGCGGCTGCCGAACCTGCCAATTCACCTGAACCGCAACGTCAATGAAGATGGCCTGAAGCTGCACAAGCACCGCGAGCTGAATCTGCTACTGGCATCGCTGACAGAATCGCTGCCGGCGAAAGATCAGTTCAGTGACTGGCTGGCCGGTGCCGCCGGCTGCAGCAAGGCCGATCTGCTCAGTTTTGAACTGCTGGCCTATGACGCCCAGCCCGGCGCCTATTTCGGACGCGATCAGGAATTCATTGCCAGCCGCCAGCTCGACAACCTGGCGTCCTGCCATGCCGCGCTCGATGCCCTGCTGCGCAGCCCCGCTGGCGCGGCAACGCAGGTGATTGCGCTGTTCGATCACGAGGAAGTCGGCAGCGGCAGCTACCACGGTGCCGATGGCGATTTTCTGCAGCAAGTCTTGCAGCGCATCGCCCAGGGGCAATCGAAAGACAGCGATGCGCCGGCCAAACTGCTCGCCAACAGCTGGTTGCTGTCAGCCGACATGGCACATGCCTGGCACCCGAGCCACCAGGATTGCTATGACGGTTTGCATCATTTGAAGGTGAACGCTGGCGTGGCCCTGAAAATCAACAGCAGCCAGCGCTATGCCACCAATGCGCTCGGCGAAGCGCTGTTCATGCAGCTCGCCGAAACCGCGCAAGTGCCGGTGCAGAAATACGTGCACCGCGCCGATCTGTCCTGCGGCACCACCATCGGGCCGATCAGCGCGGCCCGACTCGGCATCCGCACGCTCGATATCGGTGTGCCGATGTGGGCCATGCACAGCGCCCGCGAAAGCTGCGGCGCCAAGGACCACGGCCATTACATCGATTTGATGCGGGCTTTTCTGCAGCCGTGACGCCAGCTGAAGCGCTATCACGTCACACAGCGGAATTCGGGCTTGCCAAGTGCGGCGTTGCCCTGAACAATTGTCCCGTGTCCCGCCACTGGAACGGCAGCAATGGTCGCAGACATTGCCCGCATGACGCCGCTACGGCGGCTCCTCCAATCCGGCCTGTTGCTGTTGTTGCTGACAGCGGTCACCGCGATCTACCACGGTGGCCAGGCGGCACGCTACGGCGAGCTGCTGCAACAGGAAACCGAAGCCATCCGCTTGCTGAACCGGTTGCAGTCGGCGCTGCAAGACATCGAAACCGGGCAGCGTGGCTATGTGATCACCGGCTACGATGATTTTCTTGAACCGTTCAACCAGGGCCGCGCCGAATTGCTGGCACTGCTGCCGCTGCTGCCGCAAAAACTGCCGGCCGATGTCGACTTGATTGAGCGGTTACAGCAACTGTCGGAAGCGCGACTCAAGAATGCAGAAATGGTCATCCGCAGCCGCCGCGATGAAGGGTTCGCCGCCGCACAGACACTGATCATGAATCGTGTCGGCAAAGGTCTGATGGATGCCGTGCGCGCCAGTATCAACCCGCAGATGACCCAACTGCGCAACCAGATTGAGCAGCACAGCGGCGCCAAGGCCGCCGCCGACTGGTGGCTGTTGATTGCGGTCACCGTGTTTGTGCTGCTGCTGGCGCTGCTGATACCGGCACTGTTTTTTGTCCGCCGCCAGCAGCTCAAGCATGACTCGCTGGAACAGCAGCGCTTGCAACTGACCCGTGAATTGCTGACCGCCCAAGTCGATGAACGCAAACGCATTTCCCAGCTGCTGCACGACGATATCGCCCAGACGCTCGCTGCCGCCAAATTGACGCTGGAGGCAGAAAGCCATACCGCGACACCGGAGCAAGCGGCGCGGTTGAACAACACCGCCGACATGCTGGCGCATGCGATCGAGGAAACCCGCAGCCTGCTCGGCGAATTGCGGCCACCGCTGCTGCACGAGCTCGGCTTGCAGGCAGCGCTCAATTACGAACTGGATCGCGTCCGCAGCCGCAGCGGCAACACCACGCTGGCCATGCTCTGGCATGACCAGGGCGAACCCTGCCGCTTCGACAGTGGCACCGAACACAGCGTGTTCCTGCTGCTGCGCGAAGCCATACACAACGCCATCCGGCACGCCAACGCGCGCCACATCCGGCTCGAGGGCCATTGTGATGACAACAATCTGCGGGTCAGCGTGCAAGATGACGGACAGGGATTTGAACTGACGGACACCCGGTTGCAGGAAGGCCATCTGGGCTTGATCGGCATGCGCGAGCGTGCCGCCAGCGTTGGCGGCAAACTGGACATTTCCAGTCGACCCGGCCGCGGCACCGTCGTCACCCTGGAGTTGCCGCGGCCATGATCAGCAAAGCGATTCGGCTATTGCTTGCCGACGATCACGCGGTGATGCGCGAAGGGCTGCGGCTGCTATTGAGCGCGCAAGCGGACTTCCAGATCGTCGCCGAAGCCGGCAATGGCACTGATGCACTCAGCGCCATCGCCGAACACAAACCGGATGTTGCTCTGCTCGATATCAGCATGCCGGCGATGAACGGCATGGAAGTGTTGCGGGCGGTGCAGGCGCACAAGCGCGCCACCCGCGTGGTGCTGCTGTCGATGCATGACAATCCGCAGCTGGCCGCCGAAGCCTTGAGCCTCGGTGCCGCCGGTTACGTGCTGAAAGGCGGCGGCGCCGCCGATATCGTCCACGCCATTCGCTTGGCGGCGCGCAACCAGCGCTACCTGTCAGCGCCACTCGCCGCCAGTGTCGAGGCCATTCTGGCGCGCGGTCTGGAACACTCGCCGCTGGCAGCGTTGTCGAGCCGGGAACGGCAAGTGCTGCAATTGGTGGTAGAGGGCAAATCCAGCAGTGAGATCGCCAAATTGCTGCACTTGTCGCCGAAAACGGTCGACACCTACCGCAGCCGCCTGATGCAGAAACTCGATGTCCCCGATGTGGTAGCGCTGGTCCGACTCGCCGTCCGCCTCGGCATTGTCGACCCGCACGACAGCGAACCTGTCATCCGCTGAGATCTCCCGACAGCATTCCGAATCTCACCGGCCTAGGCTGACCCTGCGTAATCCCCGCACGGAAGCCTGCCATGCCACCGCTCACCGCTCCACCCGCCGATCAGTTCCTGTTGGTTTCTGCTGACTGCCAGCGCCGTGCGCACTGGCAACAGCTGTTACAGCAGCAATGGCCGGTGCTGACCTGCTTTCACGCGCACGACGGCGCGTCGGCGTTGTATCAGGTGGCCACCCGGCCGCTCGGGCTGGCCTTGATTGACCGCGAACTGCCGGACATGGCGGCCAACGCCCTGGAACATCGTGCCTTGCAATTGCAGCCAACGCTGCAAGTGCTGCTACTGCTACTGCCACTGAGCGGCCCGGACAGCGACCAGCACCAGTGGCTCTGGCAGTGCCTGCGTAAGTACACCTCGGCCAACGTGGTGTTGCCACCGCCATGAACCGGCTCCCCGATACCCCTGAAACCAGCGGCCGAGCCCGGGAGGCGTCGCCATGATCACTTTGCTGTTGATCGAAGATCACCCGCTGCTGCAGCAGCAAGCCGCGAGCTTGTTGCAGGCGGCATTCGCTGACATCACCGTCATCGGTTTTGCCGACGCCGAATCCGCCCTCGCCTACTGTCAGCACCACCACGTTGATGTGGTGGTGACCGACCTGAGTTTGCCCGGCATCAGCGGCATGGCCTTGCTGGAACGGCTGCATCGTCAGCAACCGTTGCTGCCGGTGATTGTGCAGACGCTTTACGATCTGCCCGCGCACCGGCATCTGGCGCGCCTGCTGTCGGCGTTTTGCCTGCTCGACAAAGCCAGCATGGCGAGCGAGCTGGTGCCGGCCGTTCGCGCCGCGCTGGCGCAAGCATCCGGCCAGCTTGCTGCCGAACCGGCAACGCCGGCCCGGAACCCGACCGGTTGATACAGAACTCATAACACTGATTCAGAATTCGTAACTAAGGCCGGTCAGCAAACTGGTGTCGGTTTCTTCGATGCCCCCGGGCGGATGGCTGTCATGGTCGACCGTCGCGGTCAGCTTCATGCTCAAGCGACCGTCGATCTGGACCCGAAAGCTGAACAGATCCAGCGCCCGGAAACCGTTGCGGCCGTGCAACGCCGGCTGCCAGTACAGCGTATTGACCAGCGCGCTGCGTTCGTTGATTTCGTATTTGAACACCCAGTAGAAATTGCCAAAACTGCCGGACTCGCTGGCCGCCGGATACGGATCCAGCGCCTCGATCTGTTCGTCCGCATGGAAGGCACCAGCCGCCAAGGTATGCTGCATGCGCTGGTTCGGTTGTGACAGGGTGAAACGAACGCCGGCGCCACCGATGCTGCGGCTGCTCAGCCGGCGAAAATCGTTCTGCTCGACCTGGGCGTAATATTCGAACGCGGTGTTGGCGCTGTAGGCATCGATAAAGCGACCGTGCAGAAAAGTGCTGTCAGCATCCTTGATGCCTTTCGATTCGCCGTAGTCATAGCCGAACACGATGAACGCGGTATCTTCCCCATCGAACCAGTCGGCACGGGCACCAAGCTTGATCGCTTGCCGCTCGCTGTTGCCGTCGCGCAGCTCCAGCGCCGCTTCGGTATTGCCGCTCCAACCGATGCGGGTAGGCTGGGCGCTGAGGTTTTCAATGTTCACTACAGCCAGGGCCGGGCCAGCACAGCCGAGCCACGCTGCCGCCACGGCGACGCGCGTCATGACAGACATGCCTTACTCCATTTCATCCACAAATTGACCAGAAGCCGGCGGCTGTTTTTCAAGGCTGATAAGCGTCGTGCAGCTCGCCGAGGTAGTGCGCTACTGGCCGGTAAAAATCCGGGTCTTCCCAGTAGCCGTTGTGGCAGCCCGGATGCCACGAGGTGGCCGCGCTGCCGACATTGATTTCGATGTCGTCACTGACCGCCTGCGCGTAAGCGGCATTAATGCCCTTCAGCGGGTAGGCGATGATGTCGTCCTTGTCATAGAAATTGAGCCATTTGATCACGGCATTTTGCGCCGCCGAGAGGCCCGGGCCATGGACCCGGATGGCGCGATTGAAATCGCCCGGTTGATCGGCATAAATCGCCAGCGGGCTGCCGAACGTGATGAATCCGGCAAAGGTGTGAAATTGCTCGAACGGCGTCAGTCCCGGCACCAGACCGCCGAGCCGGGCCTGCTCAACCTGTAGATCGTAAATATAGTTGGACATGATCACCGAACCGAACGAGTGCGCCAGCACCACCAGCGGCGTGCGCTCCGAATGAATGCGACGGTGACTGCCAAGCTGGGCCAGCTGCGCCTTGATGCGGGCATGCAGCAGCGGATACATCGGATAGCCGCTTTGCGGCCGGTACGCCAACGAAGTGCCGAGGTAGTCGACAAATAATTCACGCAGGCCCGGATAGGCCAGATCGTTCTTGTAGTTGACGGCTTTTAGTGTGCGGGCGTGCTGCTCCTGCACCAGATCGCCCCAATAGACTTCCTGCCAGACCAGGTCATCTTCGCTGCGGTTCTTGGCGGCACGGACGTAAGCTTCCGTGACGCGGTGTTTCAACTCCACCGAATAATGCTGATCGGCGCTGCCCATGCCGTGAACAACGGCGACGGCAATGTGATGCGGCATGGCGCGAGGCCCTCTCCAGAACGGTGGGCGGTCTTTGCCACCCGACAGGGACCGAATGGTCGCTAATGCAGGCGCCAACAGCAAGTACGCGCGTCAGAACGAGGTAATTTTTACCGGCGAAGCCGAAGCAGACCCACGCTGACCCTCATCAAGGAATACGGCGGACTATGCTCATGGAGAGGCTTCGGACTTGACGTCGCTGGCCGGGCGGGGGTAGTTTCGCAAGACTGCTCCGACCACTTACAGGCTACAGAGATGGCGACCGTGATTGGCTTGACTGCTTTACTGCTGGTGTTGGGCTTCTGCGCCTACCACCGGCTTTCCCTGCTGACCAGCGCACTGGCGGCGCTGGCGGTGCTGATGCTGTGGAAATACTTCGGCGGCGTCAGCGTGCTGACCTGGGCGATTTTCGCTGCGATCGCCCTGACGCTGCTGACCCCGGTCCGCCGCTTCCTGCTCTCCGCGCCGCTGCTCGGCCTGTACCGCAAGGTCATGCCGACCTTGTCGCGCACCGAGAAAGAAGCGCTGGAAGCCGGCACCACCTGGTTCGAGGCCAAGATCTTCTCCGGCGCGCCGGACTGGAAAGAACTGCATGCGCTGCCGACACCGCGCTTGTCAGCCGAAGAGCAGGCGTTTTTCGACAACCAGGTCCAGAAAGTCTGCGCGATGACCCGTGACTGGGAAGTCAGCCACGAGCGCGCCGATCTGCCGCCGGAAGTCTGGCAATACCTGAAAGACGAAGGCTTCTTCTCGTTCATCATCCCGCGCCAGTATGGCGGTCGCGAATTCTCCGCCTATGCCTGCTCGCAGATCCTGATCGCGCTGAATTCGGCCAGCCCGACGCTCGGCTCGACCGTCGCGGTGCCGAACTCGCTCGGCCCCGGCGAACTGCTGCTGCATTACGGCACCGAAGAACAAAAAAATTACTACCTGCCGCGCCTGGCCAAAGGCGAAGAAGTGCCGTGCTTTGCTTTGACCTCGCCGGAAGCCGGTTCCGATGCCGGCTCGATCCCGGATGTCGGCATCGTCTGCAAAGGCATGTGGAACGGCAAAGAAATCGTCGGCATGCGGCTGACCTGGAACAAGCGTTACATCACGCTGGCGCCGGTCGCCACCGTGCTCGGCCTCGCCTTCAAGCTGTATGACCCGGACAAACTGATCGGCGACGAAACCGATTACGGCATCACTTGCGCGCTGATTCCGGTGACCACACCGGGCGTCAAGATCGGCCGCCGCCATTACCCGCTGTCGATTCCGTTCATGAACGGCCCGACCCAGGGCACCGACGTCTTCGTGCCGCTCGATTACATCATCGGCGGCACCAAGATGGCCGGTCAGGGCTGGCGCATGCTGGTCGAGTGCCTGTCGGCCGGTCGTGCCATTTCGCTGCCGGCTTCCGGCGCGGCTGGCGCCAAAGTCGCGGCACACACTTCCGGAGCCTACGGCCGCATTCGTCAGCAGTTCAAGCTGCCGATCGGCTACATGGAAGGCATCGAGGAGATGCTCGGCCGTATCGGCGGTCTGGCCTATGCTGCCGACGCCGTCCGCACCTTTACCGCCGCCGCCGTCGATGCCGGCGAAAAACCGTCGGTCGCCAGCGCCATCGTCAAATACCACTGCACCGAAATCGGCCGCAAAGCGATCATCGACGCGATGGATGTGCACGGCGGTAAAGGCATCTGCCTCGGCCCGAACAACTACCTCGGCATCGGCTATCAGGCGCTGCCAATCGGCATCACCGTTGAAGGCGCGAACATTCTGACCCGCAACCTGATCATCTACGGTCAGGGTGCCATTCGTTGCCATCCGTATGTGCTGGCCGAAATGCAGGCGGCGCAGAATCCGGACAAAACCGCGGCACTGAAAGAGTTCGACGCCGCACTGTGGGGCCATGTCGGTTTCGCCATCTCCAACACCGTGCGCGCACTGTGGATGGGCCTGACCGGCGCCAAACTCATCACCGTGCCGGTCGGCGATTTCACCGCCGGTTATTACCAGCAGCTCACGCGGCTGTCGTCTGCGCTGGCGCTGTGGAGCGACATGAGCATGGCCGTGCTCGGTGGCGAGCTGAAGCGGAAAGAAAAACTGTCGGCGCGTCTCGGTGATGTGCTCAGTCATCTTTACATCGCTGCCAGCGTGCTCAAGTTCTTCCACGACAAGGGCAGCCCGGAGCACGACAAGCCGTTGGTGAAATGGGCGGTCGAGCATTCGCTGCACACGGCACAGGAAGCGATTTACGGCCTGGCGGAAAACTTCCCGGCGCGCTTGGTCGGTCGCGCCCTGCGGCGCATCGTGTTCCCGTATGGCCGCTCGTTCAAGGCGCCGAGCGACAAGCTCGGTCATCAGGTGTCGCGGCTGCTGCTGAACCCGGGTCTCGCGCGCAGCGAACTGGTCAATGGTATTTATCTCGGCGATGCACCACACAATGCGTTCGCCACGCTGGAGCGCGTGCTGCGTGACACGGTTGCCGCCGAACCGATCTGGAAGCGGCTGCGCCAGGAGCTGCCGGAAACCAAGTCGATGCTGCCGGGCGAGGTGCTCAAGCGCGCCATCGCCGCGCAGAAAGTCTCGGCCGACGAAATTGCCTTGCTGCAGCGTCAGGAAGAGGGTCGCAGGCAGATCATTGCCGTGGACGATTTCGATCCGGCCGAGCTGCCGCGGGCACAGTTTCTGAACCAGAGCGCCAGCGCGCCGGTGCGGCAGGAGAAAGTCGCGTAAGCGTTTCGCCAGCTTCCTGTTTCGATGGCAACAAAAAGCCCGGCTCATGCCGGGCTTTTTGTTGCCAGAAATTTGCCTGTTGAAAAACGTGGCGTGACTTCTGTGTCAAAAACCCAGATGCCGTCGAAGGCAAACCCGGAAAAGCAAAACGCCGCGCATTGCGCGGCGTTTTGCTTGAAATAGTGGCGGAGCGGACGGGACTTGAACCCGCGACCCCCGGCGTGACAGGCCGGTATTCTAACCAACTGAACTACCGCTCCACCGATGTCAACAGAGGCTTGCCCCCGTGACGAGGCGCGCATGATACGCAGGCGATCCGGTGCTGTCAACGCGTATCGACAGGCTCCTTTGTGGCGTCAGTATCGACCTCGCCATCCGCTGTCGAAGCGGCCAATGCGTCGGTCTCGGCAGCGGGCTCGGCAAAAGGATCACTGCCGACCTCGACCGCTTCCGTGACGCCGTCAGGCAGCCGTTCGGCAGCCGTATCCGGCAACGGTTCCAACGCGCTGATCGGCAATGGCTCATCAGCCGGCACCGGCGGTTCACCGGCGGCAAGTTGCTGCATCGATGACAAGATCTCTTCCAGACTCATGTCACGGCGGGTGTGCTCATCGCCGAACATGGAGGCGTATTCGGCAAAGATATTGTTCAGCGCCGAGAGGGTCAGGCCCACCTCGCGCCGCAAACGCTCGTTCTCACTACGCAGCTGGTTCTCGACGGCAGTGGCCGATGCGGCCGACCCGCTCGCGGTTGCGACAGCCGGCGCTATGGTGACCGGTGCAGGCACCGGCGAGCGCGCCAACACGGCCATGGCTTGCAGATGCAACTCGCCGTACTGCTGCAACGCCGGCTCGATCGCCAGCAGGCCGGTTGGCTTGCGGTCCAGCAATGCGGCCAGCACTTGCTTGAAGTACTGGCGGCGGCCCTTGATGAGCTTGTCGACCAGTGCCGCCAGCTTGTCCGGGTCAGCGTGACCACCCGCGCCGAGTTTGCCTAACAAGTGTTCGCGGTAGGTTGGCTCAGCGGCCTTGACTGCCTGCAACAGCAGTTCGACCGCCCGGCGATCCTGGGCCTTGCGCTTGATGATCAACACCGCCAGCACGATCGCCACGACGACCGCTGGTCCGCTCAGGGCCAGTACCATGCCCAGGCCAGTCACGACGTCGCCTCCACGTCATCGGCCAGCGCCTGTTCGATGGATTGTGCCGCCTGCTTGTGCCGGCGCCGCACCCACCAGAACGCCAGCCCGATGCCGACCAGCACCATGTTCAGGCCGATGCCAATCCACAGCCACGGCAGCTCGCTGACAGCGCTTTCCTCGTTGGCCGCTTCGGCGGCCGGCTCGACGGGTTCGGTCGGCGCCGGTTTGACCGGCGTTTCAGCCATCGGCTCGGCCGCCTCTTCCGCTGGCGCCGCACTGGCGCCGCGCTGCCACTGCAGTGGCTGGCCTTGCATGCTGATGGGGCGGCCGGCCAGCGTCAGCGCGTCGAAGCGCCAAAGCAGGCGCTGGGTGCCGTCGGCAACCGCAGTCAGGCTCGCCTGCCAGCCCTTGTCGGTCGTCGTGGGAGTGATCGCCAACCGGGCACCGTCCGGTGCCTCGTGCTCGAGGCTCAGAGCCAGACTATCGGACTTGAACAGATTGTCGGCCACCGTGAACGATGCGCTGGCGTTACCGTCATCGGCGACCGTCAGCGCCGCTTGCACCGGTGTGGCCACCGCCTGCAAATGGAACGTCCGCGTCCGCGCAAAGGTCGGCGCGCTGGCATCCAGCGTGAGAGCGAACTGAGCATCCAGTGCCGGCACTTCCCAATCTGCGGCGAATTGGCCAGTGCCGGTATCAGTCAGCACCAGCTCGCGCTGATAGTCGGTTGTCTGAACCTTGACCACTGCCTTGACCAGCTGCAGAAACTCACGCCGTTCGATGGGCTTGCCATCCTCGGTCAGCCGAAGCTCCAAACGGATTTTTTCACCGGCGAGAGCCAGCGTCGGCACCGCGGCCACGTGCAGGCCAAGCTTGCTGACCACCAGAACCCGATTGTCCGGATCGAGCTCGGCCTGGATCTGCCACTGACCCGGCGTCGGTTTGGCGATCGTCACCAGGTCATAGCGGGCATCGCTATGCCAGCGCCAACTCGCGGGCCGCTCGCCGGCGTGGTGGCGTGCACCATCGGGTGACAACAGCGCTGCCGGCTCAGCGCCTTCACGCCGGAACACCAGCACGGTGATTTCCTCGACGCTGGCGTCGACGATGAAACCGTTTTCAGTCAACGGCAGCGCATCACGCGGTGCGGCCTGTTCAAACAAGCGCAGGAAAATGCGGTTGAGCTCCTCCGCCGTCGACGCCCGCTCCGCCATGCCATCGGTTTCCCGGGCCAGCTGCTGCAACAAACCGAGATCGGCGTCGGCGCTTAGGGCGATGGTGTGCACCTTGGCACCGGACGCTTGAATGGCAGGGAGAATTTTCTGCAGCAACTCATCGCGGGCCGCCTGGTTGTCGCGCGCATCCTTGGACACATCGACGACCCCATCGGTCAGCAGAATGACATGACGCGGGCCCGTGCCAGGCTGTTGCCAGTCGCGTGTGGCGCGCTGCAATGCAAGACCGATGTTGGTGAACAACCCTGTCGAACCAATCTGATCGGCGGCGGCGACGGCTCTCGTCTGCCACGCCGGACTGACCGTCGCCAGCGGCACCAGTTCGTTGACGTATTGGCCAAAGGTCCAAACCCCGGCACGACTATTGCTCGGTAACAGATTGCTGAGCAGTTTTATCGCCGGCACTCGCAAGTTGGCCGGATCGTTTTTCTTCATGCTGCCAGAAATGTCGACAACAACCCGCACATCTGGCGCTGCAGCAAAACTGCAAACAGGAACTAGACTGAGCGAGGCAAGCACCAGAACGGCGCGGATGCTGCGGTGCAGCAGCGCTGAAATGGGGCGGATGAAAGCCGGGGCATGAATCAATATTTTGAACACGTGTAGCTTTTCGCTAAACAAGTGAGTATCGTCATCAAGTGTAGTCCACAGACAGCCAAGTCATTGCTGGTGCTCACAAAAGTAGCCGCGATGGCGCAGCTGAAAGTGGTCGGAGCTGCAGTCAGCCGTCGTGGCTCGGAAGAAGAAGCGTCAATACAAGAGCAAGACCAACCAAGCACAACCGAGGAGACAGTAGATGATGAACAAGCATTGGGTACGGACAGCCGTCGCTGCTGCCATGCTGGCCGGTTCAGGCGCCGTCATGGCGGAAGTCGGTGGTACGGTCGCCATTACCAGCGATTACTTGTTTGATGGTGTTTCTCAAACCGTCAACGACCCCGCCCTTCAGGTCGGCTTCGATATCTCTGATGAGTCGGGCTTCTATGCCGGAATCTGGGCATCGAATGTCGACTTTGAAACCGAATCGGATATTGAGACTGATCATTACATCGGGTATGGCTGGGGCAGCGAAGCGGTCGCGTTCGATGTCGGCTATGTACGTTACAAGTATCTGGATGGGCTTGAGAATGGGGATTTCAACCTCAGCGATTACGGTGAGTGGTATTTCGGCGTAACGTTTGCCGAAAACACGACCGTAAAATATTGGTATGCACCAGATTACCCTGCCGCCACGGAATTTGACGGTGACAAAAACGCGGCGCATCGAGTCAAGGTCACGCACAACATAGCAATCAACGATCAGCTGTCGGTTGGTCTGGAATTCACCCACAGCATGGACATCTACGCTGGCTATGACGCAATCAATGACGAAGTGGTAATCGACGACCTCAATCACTTCCGTGTGGGTGTCGGGTACGCGCTGTCCGATGCATTTGCATTCGACCTCAGCTACCACAAGACCGATGCTGACAAAGACTATGCCGATGAAGACATCTTCTCCATCGACGGAAATATTGTCCTGACGGCAACGTACAGCTATTGATCCAGCTGTAGTCAAAAAGCCCCGCGGTGCGGGGCTTTTTATTTGAATCGGGCAATGATGTGATGTTCGAGCGGCCCGGCCTGCTCTTCCGAAATCACTTTGTCGCGCACCGACATCCCGGCGCGGTGTATGGCCTCACGATCGCCGCTGATCAGATGATGCCAGTCCGGTAATGGCAGGCCTTTGGCGACCCGAACATAACCACAGGTATCGGGCAACCAGGCAAAGCCGAGCACGTTGTCTGGCGTCAACTGCACGCAGTCGCTGACATAGCGTTTGCGTTGCTTGTAGTTGCTGCATTGGCAGGCATGGGTGTCCAGCAATTTGCAGCAGACTTCGGTTTGGTACAGCTTGTGGGTGTCTTCGTCTTCGAGCTTGTAGGTACAGCACTTGCCACAGCCGTCACAAAGCGACTCCCATTCCGATGGCGTGAGCTCGGTCAGCGTTTTGGTTTCCCAGAACGGCGCCGGTTTGTTGCTCATGGCAGCGCAACCGTGCTGTCGAAACGATACTGCCCCGCCAGCTCGAGCTGCAGGCGATCGCCGGGTTTCAAAGCGGCAACACCGGCCGGCGTGCCGGTCATCACGACATCACCGGGTAACAGGGTGAAATAACGGGTGAGATAAACGATGAGCGGAATCGCTGGCGTGATCATGTCATGCGCTTCGCCGTATTGACGGCGTTCGCCATTGACCGAAAGGCTGAACTGCAGCTCGGCAAGTGCGGGCAAGGCTGCCGGTTTGACAAACGGCGACAGTGGCAAGGCGCCGTCGAATGCTTTCGCCAGCTCCCACGGATGACCGGCCGATTTCAGTGTTTGCTGGCGATCGCGCAGCGTCAAATCGAGACCGAGTCCAATCCCGACGATGGCCGCTTCGGCCTGCGCGGCACTGGCCTGACGAAGTGGCGCGCCGATCAGCAGCGCCAATTCCAGCTCGTGATGACAGTCGGCGTCGGCCGGCACCGAGAAAGCCGGCGACAACGCGGTCAAACTGGTGCTGGGCTTCAAGAACAACAACGGTTGTTCCGGCACGGGGTTGTTCAGTTCCTTGGCGTGCTGCGCGTAATTGCGTCCCACGCACACGGCTTTGCCCACCGGATACGGGCAGGCGGAACCATCGAGAAAAACATGTAGATACGACGACGTCACTGCGCTCATGGTGCTTCCGTCTGTGCCTGATCATTACCGCCGTTCGCCGCCTGCGGAGCGGAATGGGACACGGCATTGCTGGCCGGTGTCGCGTCATCGCCCGTTGCCGTCACCGGCGGAAAACCGATCCGTTCGGCAAGGTAACCGACCGACGTGGCGAAATGCCGGGACCGGTTCCAGCGCAGCAACACCTCGTAATTGTGATAGACGAGGTAAGCGCGTTCCCATTCGCTGTCCGGTAGCAACAATTTCGCGGTCATCGCCCGCGCCGGCAGATCAGCTCCGGTATCGCGACGCACCCCCAGTGCTTGCCACTCCGCCAGGGCCCGCGCCTCTTTCAACTGCGCGGCGGACAGATCGAGTGTCTGGGTCAGCCGCACCTGGCGCCCCCAGGTTTCGCCGCGGCGCCAGCCGTTCTTGTGCAAATAGTTGGCGATGGATGCGAGCACATCAGCCGTGTTGTTCCAGATGTCGTGATGTCCGTCGCCATCACCATCCGCGGCAAAATTCAGGAAACTGCTCGGCATGAACTGGCACTGGCCCATGGCACCGGCCCAGGAGCCGCGCATCGCCGCGCTGGCGATATGGCCTTGCTCGATGATCCGCAAACTCGCGATAAATTCTTTCTGGAAAAACGCACGCCGGCGGCCTTCATAGGCCATGGTGGCGAGTGCGCTGGGGACGTGGTGTTTGCCAGTCAAGCGGCCAAAACTGCTCTCCACGCCCCACAACGCGACAATGAATTTGCCGTCAACGCCGTACTTGGCTTCGAGTTGCGCCAGCAGCGCGGCGTGTTCGCGGAATTTCTCCCGCGCCATGCGGATGCGCTGCTCGTTGATGACTTTCAGCAGGTACTCTTCATGGCGCATCACTTTGTGTGGCTGCGCGCGGTCCTGATTGACTACGCGCGGTATCAGCGCCAGCTCGGCGAACACCGTTTCGACGGTGGTCGGCGCAATGCCGGCGGCGAGCGCGTGTGCGCGCAGCTGTTCACGGTAGGCCGGCCAACCGGCGACAAACGCTTCCTGCGCGGCAGCTTCGGCAGCGGCTGTCGCGTCCGCGGTCGCCGCTGTGCTGGCAGTCGACGATGGCGTGGCATTGCTTACGGGCGCCGCCGCTGCTGTCGCAACGGTTGTGCGTGTGGTGTCGGTCTGCGCCGCGGACAACGATGACAGCCCACTGCAGGCCAGGGCCATGCACAGCGCCAACTGCATCGGTCGAACCGTTCGCTTAATCACCGTCATCCAGATGCGCCTCGATGCGCGGCGGCAGTTGCAGATGAAACCCGCGCTCTTGCAACGCTGTCCGCACGTGGTTGATGTCTTCGCGCGCGAGCTTGGCCCGGCTGGCCAGATCCAGCTCCATGACAAAATCGGCTTTGCCGAAACGGCTCATCAGCGCCTCCGGCACCGGCGCAAACGCATCGCGCTCGCGTAGATAAAGATACATCTCTTCCTGCTTGCTGCTACGATAGATGTAACACTTCACGGGATTGTCTCAAGGCAATGCGTGACAGCGCGGCGGCTGCCACGGGAAATTGGTCTCACCACCAGTCGGGCAAGTTCAGCCCGGCGGCGCTTATTGCAGTCGCCAGTGCGGATTGTACGCCAGCACGACGCCAACCCTGCCAGGTCACTGGCGGGTATGGTTGACCATCGGCGATAGCCAGCAACAGGCTTTCCAACGCACGCCGACTGAATACCATTTCCGCCGGAATGGCGCGCGCTTCGGCAAAGGCGGCCACGGCAGCGACCATTGCCTCCATCGTCGCCTTGCCATAAGGCAGATCGACCAGT
This sequence comes from Permianibacter sp., assembly GCA_046297695.1. GTDB lineage: Bacteria > Pseudomonadota > Gammaproteobacteria > Enterobacterales > Permianibacteraceae > Permianibacter. The sequence continues at coordinate 15,743 of JBKBHF010000040.1, forward strand.
CGGCGCACTGGCGCCGGCCATTGTGCTTGCGGACAGGCAAGGCCACGTTCGACGGCGTGCAGAATCGCCTGGCCATGCACGCGCAACGCGCGCGGATGCAGGGTTTCCAGCGCTGCCAGTGCCGGCCAGCTTTTCGGCGCTTTCTGGCAAACCAGAATCAGACTATCGTCTTTGAGCAGATGACCACGCGGAATGTTGTGGCTGCGCGCTTCCTGCTCACGCCAGGCACAGAGTTCACGGGCAATTGCCAGCTGCGCGCCTTTCAGCACAAATGCGGCTTTCAGTTTGCGGTAGAGAAATGCCGGCGGCTCCTGCTGCGTCAGCCGGCGCGCGGCAAATTCGCCGTCCTCATGGTGCCATGCCGTCAGCTCACGCTCGGCCAGCAAGCGCGCCGTGTCCTGCCAGATCGGCAGCAAATAAGTGACGTCGGCCACGGCATATTGCAGCTGTTCGGCGCTGAGCGGGCGCATCAGCCAATCGGTACGCGCCATGTCCTTGCTGAGCGTGATGCCAAAATACTGTTGCACCGCACCGGCGTAACCGAGCGAGACGCCCTTGCCGACCAGACCGAGTGCCGTCTGGGTGTCATACAGTGGCGCGGGCACCGCATCACAGGCACTCAGGAAGGCTTCCAGATCTTCGCCGGCGGCATGCATGACCTTGACCACCTTCGGGTCTTGCAGGAGCTCGGCAAACGGCCGCCAGTTGCCGATGGTCAGCGGATCAATAATCGCGACCTTCTCACCGTCACAGAGCTGAATCAAAGCCAGCTTGGGCCAGAAGGTTTTTACCCGCTCGAATTCGGTATCGAGCGCAATGGCAGGTTTGCTGCGCCAATGGGCACAAGCCGTGGCCAGTGCCAAATCATCACTGATGTGGTGCACCGGAAAGGCAACAGGCGCGGGGAATACCGCGCCTGTTGCACTCTCGGCACTACCGTTGTCATGTACAGTCAACTCGGTAGGACTCCCGTTGCGGTGCTGGCCCGTCAACGCTTAACGCAGCTCGCGCCGCAGGATTTTGCCGACATTACTCTTCGGCAGGCTGTCACGAAATTCGACCAGCTTCGGCCGCTTGTAGCCGGTCAGTTTGTCATGACAGAAATCGATCACCTGCTGTTCGGTCAGATTGGCATCGCGCTTGACGATGAACACCTTGACCGCTTCGCCGGTTGCCTCTGACGGCACGCCGATGGCGGCCACTTCCAGCACGCCCGGATGCGCCGACACCACCGCTTCGATTTCGTTCGGATACACGTTGAAGCCGGACACCAGAATCATGTCCTTCTTGCGATCGACAATCTTGAAATAGCCATTTTCATCGTGAATGGCGACATCACCGGTGTGCAACCAGCCATCCGGATCCAGCACCTTGGCGGTTTCATCGGGCCGGTTGTAATAGCCGAGCATGACCTGCGGACCACGCACGCAGAGTTCACCGGGTTCGCCAGGTCCCACTTCCTGATTGGCGTCGTTGCGCAGGCTGACTTCGGTCGACGGCACCGGCAAGCCGATGGTGCCGTTGTAGCTCTTGAGACTCAGCGGGTTGATGGTGACGGCGGGCGAGGTTTCGGTCAGGCCGTAAGCCTCCAGCAACGGCTTGCCGGTGACACTTTGCCAACGTTCGGCCACCGCTGGTTGCACCGCCATGCCGCCGCCGAGCGCCAGCTTGAACGGCGCCCAGTCGAGTTCGCTGAAACCGGGCGTATTCAGCAGGCCGTTGAACAGCGTGTTGACGCCGGTCAGCGCGGTGAATTTCCACTTTTTCAGTTCGGCAATGAACCCCGGCATGTCGCGCGGATTGGTGATCAGGATGTTGTGGCCACCGACATGCATGAAGGTCATGCAGTTCGCGGTCAGCGAGAAGATGTGATACAGCGGCAAGGCCGTGATGATGATTTCCTTGCCTTCTTCCAGGAAAGGCTTCAGCCAGGCCGAGGCCTGCATCACGTTGGCGACCATGTTGCGATGGGTCAGCACCGCCCCTTTCGACACACCGGTGGTGCCGCCGGTGTACTGCAGGAACGCGTAATCATCCGGGCCGACATCAACGGGTTTGAACGGCAGCGCCGCGCCCTTGCCAACGATGGTGCGATAACCGATGACGCCCGACAATTTGTAAGGTGGCACCATTTTCTTGACATGCTTGACCACCGCGTTGACGAGGAGACGCTTCACCGTCGGGCAGGCGTCACCGATTTCGGTCACGCAGATGTGTTTGACCGGCGTCTCGTGAACGATTTCGGCAAGCGTGTGGGCAAAATTGGCCAGAATGACAATCGCGGTGGCGCCGCTGTCTTTCAACTGATGCTCCAGTTCGCGCGGCGTGTACTGCGGGTTGACGTTGACCACGGTGATGCCGGCACGCAGCGCGCCGAACAGCAGCACCGGATACTGGATCAGGTTCGGCATCATCAGCGCCAGCTTGTCGCCTTTGCCGAGCCGCCACTCCTGCTGGAAAAACGCCGCGGCATCGCGGGTGGCTTTGTCGAGATCGGCAAATGTCAGGGTCACGCCCAAATTGCTGAAGGCCGGCCGATCACGGAAGCGGCTGACCGCATCCTCGAACACCTGCACCAGCGAAGGAAACTGCTCGGGATTGATCTCGTGCGGCACGCCAGGCGGGTAATGCTGCAGCCAGATTTTTTCCATCTTGTTTTGCTCCGGGGCGAAAAGCGCCGTCTTTAGCGGGATAAACCAGCGGGATAAACCCAAGAATTTACTCGAAAAACAGCGCGCAAGGTAACCGATGGTCGGGCCAGCGGTCAAACCAGCAGATGCTCAGAACTTGACCGGCCCCAACCGAGCCGGGCCGGACCAGCTACACTCTGCCTCAGTGTAGTCAGACTAGGCAGCGGCAATGCCCGGCGTCGCCATCCGAGACCTGCATATCCTGCTGGTGGAACCCTCGCCCACCCAGCAGAAGATTGTCTTGAACCATCTGCGCGACGCCGGAGTGAATCTGGTCGATGCCGTGTCGACCGGCGCCGAAGCGCTGGATTATCTCGGCCAGCATGAAACCGATCTGGTCATCAGTGCCATGTACCTGCCGGACATGGATGCCACTCATGTGCTGCTGCGGCTGCGTGCCGATCCGCGTTGGCAGGAACTGGCGTTCATGCTGGTGTCGAGCGAAACCCGCTTTCGCGCCATCGATCCGATCAAGCAGGCCGGCGTGGTCGCCATCCTGCCGAAACCGTTCATGCCGGCCGATATCGAACGTGCCCTGCGCGCCACCTTGCGTTACATCGAGCCGGAGGAACTGGCGCTGGAAAGCTATGACGTCAGCGAACTGCGGGTGCTGGTGGTCGATGACAGCAGCACCGCCCGCATGCACATCAAGCGCATGCTGACAGATCTTGGCATCCGACACATTACGCTCGCGGTCGATGGCAAACATGCCATCACCTGCTTTGCCGAGCAGATGTTCGATCTGGTGGTCACCGACTACAACATGCCGGAAATGGACGGCCGGGAACTGGTCGAAACCATCCGCGCCCGCAGTGACGGCGCCTACATTCCGATTCTGATGGTCACCAGTGAAAGTGAGCGGGCGCGCCTGTCCCAAGTCGAGCAGGCCGGCGTTTCCGCCCTGCTCGACAAGCCGTTTACTCCGGAAGTGATTCGTCAGGCCCTGTACAGCCTGCTCAGTCACTGATTCAGCAAGCGGGCCCGGATGGGGCCCGCATCCACGCCCTGACCGGCTCAGTCGGTCAAAAACGCCTGCACCGCATCGGCCACCGCATGCGGCTGCTCCAGATGCACATGGTGACCACCGGCCAACAGATGGTGGACAAAACGGGGCAGCAAACGGGCGTGCTGGGCGACTGCCGGCGTAATTTGACTCATGCCGCGATCCCCCTGCACCAGCAACAGCGGCGCCCGCAAGCTGGCGAAGAACGCACCGACCTGGGCCGGACTCATCCGCAGCATGGTCGGCCAGCGCAAACGCGCATCCGACCGCCAGCTGTAGCCGCCGCTGACCGCCTGCAGGTTACGTTCGACGATGGGCGCCAACAGCGCTTCCTGCACATCGCCCACAGCGGCCCTTACCCGCAGCGCATCCGCGACGGTCGGGTACACCGGTTTGCGCGCCACTTGCCGCGACAGACGCTCTTCACAAGCCTCCCGCAATCGCTGCGGGCCATCCGACTCGACCCGGGTCAGCGGCCCGAACGCTTCGATGCTGATGCAGTGGCTGACCGCCTCCGGAAACGCCGCGGCATAGAGAAGACCCAGCGCGCCGCCCATGGAATGGCCCAGCAGCGGCATCGTCGGCAAGCCGAGCTGCTGCTGCACGGCATATAGCGTGTAAACGCCATCAATGAAGTGATATTGCGCGCCCGGTGGCAAATGGGCCGACGCGCCATGGCCGGCAAAATCGACGGCAATGCAGCGGAATCCGGCGGCGGCCAGCAGCGGTGCCAGCGAAAAAAAACTGCCGGCATTGTCGAGCCAGCCATGCAACAGCAGCAGCGGCCTCGCCGTCGGTTCGCCCCATTCTGCGAGCGCGATGGCGATGCCATCGACCGCAACGGTGTATTCGCGGGCCGGTGGAACAAACGGGCTGGGCAAATCGAGCATGGCAGACACGGGCGGGCTCCTGTAAACCGGGCGCCAGTGTAGAGAGATTGCCGGCCGGCTGGCAAAAACGCGAACGGCGACACCGTCGCCGTTTCGTTGATTGCCGGAAGTGCTCAGCCGTGCGGATGCTTGTTGACCTTGTTGATCGCCTTGATGACCTGGCGACGGGCGTATTTCTTCAATTCCGCCACTTCCTCGCGCAGCTCTTCGCTGGGGTTGTGACGCTCCAGAATGCTGGTGACGTACTTGGGCGGCATCTGATTGAGCGCAATGGCGGCGATATCCTGGATATTCAGCGCCGTCGGCTCGAACGCCGGTTTGCCGTCCTGGATGATGTGGTGGATCTGCTCAAACACGATCTCCTCGCTGAGGTTGATGAGATCGTCGTGTTCATACATCGCCTTGTACATGCCCCACCCTGCTCTGCGTCCGATCACTGTCTGAGCGTAGTCGAGCGGCCGGCCGGCCTCAACCGGCGGCGCGGATTTGCCTACGAGCGGACAAAAAAAAGGCTGCCGAAGCAGCCTTGAGCCAGTTCTGGAAGCCCATTGCTGGGACCCTAAACCCTGGAGACAGGAGACCATGATGAATACCCTGTCACCGCCGGCCACACCCTGATGGCAACCTGGTGACGCCATCTCTGACCCGGACCCGGATCCCGAGTTCCGGCCGGGCCATAAGAATTTGATGAAGCTTTTCTGACGGCGGCGCCAAACGGGGCCGCCCCGTGCGGTTCGACAGGCTGGCGAACGGCCCCGGCCGGGCCGGATGGTCAGGGCACAGTGGGCACTGGCCACCTATAATCCGCCTCCTGCCATGCCCCCCTGCCAATCACCATGAGCCAAAAACGCTTCATCACTGCCCAGGAATTGCTGGTCGACTCGTTCCGACTGGCCCATCAGGTGTTCCAGTCCGGCTTCCGCCCGGATTTCATCGTCGGGATCTGGCGCGGCGGTGCCCCGATCGGCATCGCCGTGCAGGAGTATTTCGAGTTCAAGCAGATCAAGACCGACCATATCGCGGTGCGGACCTCGTCCTATTACGGCATCGGCCAGCAGGCCAAGGAGATCCGGGTACACGGCCTGCACTATCTGATCGAAAACGCCAACGCCGAGCACAGCCTGTTGATCGTCGATGATGTGTTCGACTCCGGCCGCAGCATCGAAGCCTTGATCGCCCAGATCCACAAGCTGTCGCGACGCAACACGCCGCACGACATCCGGATCGCCTGCCCGTGGTACAAGCCAAAGAACAGTCAGGTCACGCTGAGGCCGGACTATTTTGTCCAGCAAAGCGACGAGTGGCTGGTGTTCCCGCACGAGCTGTCCGGACTGACCGCGGACGAACTCCTCAACGGCAAACAGGAACTGGCCGCCATTCGCGATTTGCTGGTGCCGTGAATCACCTCCTGCCGTGTCATTAAAAAACAAACAGGGCACCGAGGCGCCCTGTTTGTTTGTCGTGACACATCAATCGAGAAAAATAATCTTGGCGAGGAACAGCGCCGTCAACAGCCAGACACTGATGCTGACGTCGTGGCCTTTGCGGCACAGCACTTTGGTGAACGTGTAGGTGATGAACGCCAGTGAAATGCCGTGCGCGATCGAGAACGTCAGCGGCGTGAACAGCAGCACTACCGTGACCGGCGCCGCTTCGGTGATATCGGACCAATCGATGTCCTTCAGGTGCAGGAGCATCAGGATGGCAACGTAGAAAATGGCGCCCGTGGTGGCATAGACCGGGATCATGCCCGCCAGCGGTGACAGGAACATGCTGAGCAGGAACAACACGCCCACCACCACGGCGGTCAGACCGGTACGGCCGCCCGCCGCAACCCCGGTGGCGCTTTCGATGTAACTGGTGGTGGTCGACGTGCCCAGGGTGGCACCGCCAACCGCGGCCAGACTGTCAGCCACCAGTGCGCGACCAAGCCGCGGTACATTGCCGTTGGCATCGGTCAAGCCGGCCCGCTGGGTGACGGCGATCAAGGTGCCGGTGTTGTCGAACAGATCGACAAACAAAAACGCAAACACCACGCTCAGCATGCTCAGATCCAGCACGCCGCTCAAATCCAGTTGCAGAAAGGTCGGCGCCAGTGACGGCGGAGCGGCGACCAGTCCGCGGTACTGGACATCGCCCGCCACGAGGCCGACCACGGTGATCGCCAGCACGGCCAGCATCACGGCGCCCCGCACCTCACGTGCAGCCAGCGCCGCGACCAGGAAGAAGCCGATGATGCTCATCAACGGCGCGAATGCGTGCAGATCGCCGAGCGCGACGAAGGTGGCCGGATGCGCGACGATGATGCCGGCATTTTTCAGCGCAATCATCGCCAGAAACGCGCCGATACCGGTGACGATGCCAAGTTTCAAGGTGCGCGGAATGGCATTGATGACCCACTCGCGGATCTTCAGCACGCTGAGCAGGAAGAACAGCAGGCCCGAGACCAACACCGCACCGAGCGCGGCTTGCCAGGTATGGCCCATGCCGAGCACGACACCGTAGGTGAAAAACGCATTCAGGCCCATGCCCGGCGCCAGGGCAATCGGGTAATTGGCAATGAAGCCCATCAAAAAACAACCGAGCGCCGCCGCCAGACAGGTGGCGACCATCACCGCGCCTTTGTCCATGCCGGCGCTGGCGAGTATCGCCGGGTTGACGAAGATGATGTAGGCCATCGACAGGAAGGTGGTAAAGCCGGCCAACAGCTCGGTTCGGACGTTGCTGCCGTGCGCCGACAGCTGAAACAGTTTTTCCAACATGAAACCTTCCTGCAGGCAAACGGAATGAAAACCAATCCGAACTACCGACGCTCAGTTCGCCAGTGCCACCAGCTCCGCGAGACCGTCTTTGGCGCTGTACTTGCCGGTGTCATCGCGGGCGATGCCGGACAGTGACACCTTCGGATCGTGGGTATAGAACAGCCGGCCGTGACGGTGTAGCAAATCGTCGAGCAGCACACGCTTTTCGTTGATCAACAATTCCGGGAACCGGTCATAGCCCATGGTGATCGGCACGTGCACCCATGGCGTGCCCGGGATCAGATCGGCGCAGAACACCACCGGCCCGGCCGGCATCTCGATCTCGGCGAGTAACATGCCCGGGGTATGGCCTTCGCTGTGATGAAAGCGATAGCCCGCGCCCAGCACCGTGGAGTGGGCATTGCTGACCCGCTCCAGCTTGCCGGTCGCGCGCAGCAACTCGGTCAAACCCGGAATGAACGAGGCTTTGTCGCGCGGATGCGGCTGCAGCGCCCGCTGCCAGGCGTCTTCGCCGACCACATAGCAAGCATTCGGAAACACCAGCTGCATCGGTTGGCCGTCCCGCCACGGCGCCAGAATGCCGCCGACATGATCAAAATGCAGGTGCGACAGCACCACCACATCGATTTGTGCCGGCGTGACGCCGATGGCCGCGAGCGACTGCAACAACACATGCTCGGTCTCGACCACGCCGTAGCGCTCGCGCAGACGCGGCTCAAAAAACGCGCCGATGCCGGCTTCAAACAAAATATGCCGGACCTTGTCACCCTGCTGCTCGCGCACCAGCAGGGCACGGCAACACAGATCGATGCGATTCTGGTCATCAACCGTGACCCAGCGCGACCACAGGGCCTTGGGCGCGTTACCGAACATCGCGCCGCCATCGAGTTTCTGGCTGTTGCCACGCACGGAATACAAAACTCTGCTGACTGCCTGCTCGCTCACGTCTTCACCTTCATCCAATCGGTTGTCACACCCAGCGCCGTTCAGCGATAGGACACCTGCGCCACCGAAAACCGCAAATCACGGCGCGCCAACGCCGCCGCCAAGGCACCGTCATCGCCGCTGCCCATGCGCAGATGGGTCGCCGATACCGGCAACAAATTCCACATCGGATCGACCGCCAGCCAGCGGCCGTCGACCACCACTTCGGCCCAGCTGTGACCGCCGAAACCCTGCACTTCATCGCCGAGATAAACCAGCCCCGACACTTCCCGCGCCGGCAGTCCGGCAGCGCGTGCCAGCGCCACGAACAGCTGACTGAATTCGGTGCAGTCACCACGCCGCGTCCGCAAGATATCGGCGGCGCTCTGCTCGATCAGCACGTCCTGCTGTTGCAAATGCTGGCTGACGAAATGCAACAGCCGCGAGGTTTTGTCGCGACTGTCGGCGGCACCGGCAACCAGTTGTTTGGCCAGTTTTTGCAGACGGCTGTCGGCGCTGGAGTAACGCGGCTCGGGCGCCAGTGCCGCCTGCCATTCCAGCAGCGGCGCCAGCATGCCGTGTGCACGGCTGTCGGTGCGGACAAAACCGGGCAATACGGTTTGCCCCGGTGTTTCCGATAACGGCAGTTGCACCGACTGCGGCCAGCGCAGCTCCAGCACCACGACATCGCGTGCGGCGCCCAGTGCCCGATCGGTGTGGATGGTTTGGCCGAAATAAAGATCGACCGAAGAAACCGCGCTGTCATTGCCATCGCGTTCCAACCGAATGGCCTCGCCGATGTTCATCGACAACGAGTGGCCACTGTCATCCAGCCACCACTCCGCCTGCCACCGCTCATCGGCGCGCTTCCAGCTCAGCCGCCACGGCTGGCCGCGCCAGTCAGATCCCTGGCTCAGCACCGCCACTTCATCGTGCAGCAATTGCAGGTGTTCACTGTTGAGCCGGGTAAAGGCAATGCGCTCGCCGACCGCGGGTGCACGACGCACCAAGCTGTTGACGGCGTAGTAATCGGCAAGACTGTAGGCGAGTGCGGGCTGCTCGCTGGTGGTCAGCGTCGCATCGAGCCAGCGCCGCACCTGCAGCTGCTGGCCGTTTTCAAACTGCACGCGGCGCGATTGCTGGTTCTGCTCGCGGCGCCAGTCGCCACGCAACAAGCGATACGGCGGCTCGGCGGCAAAAGTCAGCAGTTCGTGCTCGCGGTACTGCAGCGGCGTGTCACGCACGGTGGCGGCGACGTTAAGCTCCAGCTCCAGCAACCACTCACCGCTCGGCAACTGCCGCAGCACTTCGCGCTGATGACCGACGATTTGCCCGTGCCAGGACAACCGATAGCGCTGTTCCGGCCGCAGGTAGTCAGCCGGATCAAAGCCCGACGGCGTTTGCCAGCACCATACCGCAACGGCGGCGATGGCCAACGACAGAATCAGCGTCAGCCAGCGTCGCACGCGTCGGACCGGGTTCAGGCTTTCGGCGTTTCCGGCCACAACCGATCTTCGTTGGTGACCTGGAACAGGCGCTCGGCGCCACGCTGCAAGGACTTCATGTAATCGGTCTGCAACTGCGGGTTGCCGACGTCGACTTTGTTTTCCTCCAGACGCTGCTCGAGCTGCGCCGCTTTCAGTTGCCAGTGCATGTAGAAATGCCGGAGCGCGTCGCGTGCGTTGCCGGCGGCCGACTCGGCCACGTGATCGACTGGCAGATCAGCACCGGACACCACCCACAACTGGATGCTCTTGCCATCCTGCTTGGCTTTGAAATGCCAGAGTGCGACCAGCGGCGGCAGCACCCGGCTGGTCGGCTGCGACACCTGGGTGTCGGTGAAGCCCTGGTTCAGCAGGTGGCGCATGGCCCGGGTGTATTCCTGCTGCGTCCACTCACGGCTGCGTTTTTCGATTTCAGCCTGGGACGGCATGGCGTTGGCGGGCGTACTCATCAGTCAAACCTCATGGCAAACCGCCGGGTTTCGGCGGCAAAAAGAATGCAAAACGAAAACGACGCCACGCAGCATCGCGGCGGCCGCTCAGACCGGCATCGGTCGGCAGGCGGCAAGGTAGCGGGCGATTTTAGCAACGTAGGCCTGGGCCGGCCACGCCAGTTTGGCCCGCTCTTCGGCCGTCAGCTCGCGGACCACCCTGCCGGGTGAGCCCAGCACCAGCACCCCGTCCGGGATCGCCTTGCCCTCGGCAATCAGCGTGTTGGCGCCGACCAGCACCTCGCGACCGATCCGGGCGCCGTTCAGCACGACGGCATTCATGCCGATCAGGGAGCCATCGCCAATGGAGCAGCCGTGCAACATGACCTTGTGGCCGATGGTCACGCCGGCGCCGATGTGCATCGGCAGGCCCGGGTCGGTATGCAGCACCGAGCCATCCTGGACATTGGTCCGTTCACCGAGGCTAATCAGATCATTGTCGGCCCGGATGACCGCGTTGAACCAGACGCTGCATTGATGATGCAGCCGAACCGAACCGATGAGGCTGGCATTCGGGGCAATGTAATGCTCGCTGCCGAGCAATTCCGGCGTGCGATCTTCAAATTGATAACGCATACGACTCCTGTGAATCGGCGAGTGCTTATTTCAATGCCTTGCTCAGCGCGGCGGCCAGACGCTGGGCGGCCGGTGTGTGAAAACGCAGGAACAGTTCCGGCTCGATGAGCTCCAGTTCCATGACCCGCAAACCGCCATCGGCAGCGCGCACCACGTCGACCCGCGCATACAACGGCGACTCCGGGCAGGCCGCGACGGCGCGCTCGGCAAAGGCAATTTCTTCGGCGCTGGCGACATGCGCGAGCACGCAGCCGCCGTGGTCATCCTGCACCCGGAAATCGCCGGCTTTTGGCACTTTGCGCACAGCATGGGTGCAAACGCCGTCGATCACGATCAGGCTCAGTTCGCCTTCGCTGAGCACGCCCGGCATGAACGGTTGCACCATCATGCTCTCACTGGCGACGCAGTCGGCAAACTTGCCCTGCATCGCGGCGGCGTTGGCGGCGCTGACCCGAAACGTCAGCCGTGCGCTGCCGGATACCACCGGCTTGAACACCGCCTCGCTCCAGCCCTGCTTGCGCAGCACCGTTGCCAAGGGCGTGACCGAACCGCGTTCGACAAAGATGGTATCGACGATGGGCACACCGGCGGCCTGCAAATCGGCCAGGTAATGCTTGTCGATGTTCCAGCGCAGCAGGCTGGCGCTGTTGAACAGGCGGGTCTGGCCGGCGGCTTTCTGCAGCCAGTGCGAAAACTCGCGGAACCGGAAAAAGTAATCCCAGGTGCTGCGCAGCAGCAAGGCGCGGCAACGCGACCAATCCTGCTGAGGATCATCCCAGGCCAGCCGCTGGACGCGCAGGCCGGCATTGCGCAGCGGCTTCAGCAGCAGCGCTTCTTCCAGTTGCAGCTGGCAGATGTACGGCTCGTCCAGATTGGCAGCAAGAAAATCCCTTTGGGTCAGCAGCACGACATCCCAGTCGTGCGCTTGCAATGATGGCGGCACCTTGGTCGCCGCGCTCCGCTCGGGGCGGGTGGGAGCAGTGAGGCTCATGAATGGACTCGCAAACAGTAACCGGCGGGTCGGCCTGGCAGGATTGTCAGTGACACGACGTCGCCGACCGTACGCCAGCCTACGAGAGTGCCGCGGCGGCGCCAAGTGGGCATTGTCCATACAGCCGGCAATAAACCTTTGATTTTGCGCCAGTTCACACCGTTTGCCCGATTCAGCGGCGGAACCCGGTCTGCTCCGGCCACGTAGCGGGAAAAGCTACCAGATGCTAAGGTTGCGCCCCGGTTTTTCCGGCCCCTGTGCCAGCCGCCACCGCGGCCCTGCGTACAGGACCAACCGGCCCAGTGCGCCATTGCCCAACCGGCGCGCTGTCCCCGTTTCCATCAGATGGGTCGCTAGCTGCAATTTCCGTTGAGAGAGGTTTCCATGGACGTGTTGAAGAAGCTGGGTCTTGAAGGCATCCAGTCGGGTACGTGTTTCGGTATCAATCAGTGGTCGAACGACACCAGCGCCGGTGTCATCGACTCGTTCAACCCGGCCACGGGTGAAGTGCTCGGCAAGGTCTACGCGTCCAGCGCCGCCGACTACGAAAAAGTCATGCAGAGCGCGCAAGCCGCTTACCTCGAGTGGCGCAAGGTGCCGGCGCCGAAGCGCGGCGAGATCGTCCGCCAGATGGGCGAAGAACTGCGCAAGCACAAAGACGCGCTCGGCAGCCTGGTCACGCTCGAAATGGGCAAGATCAAAGCCGAGGGCGATGGCGAAGTGCAGGAAATGATCGACATGGCCGATTTCGCCGTCGGTCAGTCGCGCATGCTGTACGGCCTGTCGATGCACTCCGAGCGTCCGGACCACTCGATGAAAGAGCAGTGGCACCCGATCGGTATCGTCGGTGTCATGAGCGCATTCAACTTCCCGGTCGCCGTCTGGGCCTGGAACGCCTTTCTCGCCGCGATCTGCGGCAACGTCACCGTCTGGAAGCCGTCGCCGAAGACCCCGCTGTGCGCCGTTGCCGTGCAGAAGATCTGCAACGACGTCTTGGCCCGCAACAACTGCCCGCCGATTTTCCAACTGTTCATCGACAATGCCGAGAACAGGCTGTCGCAAGCCTTTGTTGCCGACAAGCGCGTGGCGAAGATGTCGTTCACCGGTTCCTCGCAAGTCGGCCGTCTGGTCGGCGCGAAAGTGGCCGAGCGTTTCGGCAAGTGCCTGCTCGAACTGTCGGGCAACAACGCCATCATCGTTGACGAAACCGCCGATCTGAAAATCGCCGTGCCGTCGATCGTGTTCGGCGCCGTTGGCACCGCCGGCCAGCGCTGCACCACGACCCGCCGTCTGATCGTGCACAAGTCGCGCGAAGCCGAAGTGGTCAAAGCGATTGTCGATGCCTACAAGCAGGTCAAGATCGGCAACCCGATGGACAAGAACACCTTGATGGGCCCGTTGGTCGATGAAGCCGCCGTCAAGATGTACGAAAACGCCATCGCCCTGGCCGTGAAAGAAGGCGGCGAGCTGCTCGCTGGCGGCAAGCGCATTGCCGGCCCCGGCCATTTCGTCGAGCCGACCATCATTCGCGCCAAGAATCACTTCGAGGCCGTGCAAAACGAAACCTTCGCCGCGATCCTGTACGTGATGACCTACGACACGCTGGAGGAAGCGATTGCGCTGAACAACGCCTCGCGCTTTGGCCTGTCGTCGGCGATTTTCACCAACAATCTGAAAAACGCCGAGTACTTCCTGTCGGCGCTTGGCTCGGATTGCGGTATCGCCAACGTCAACATCGGCACCAGCGGCGCCGAAATCGGCGGTGCCTTTGGTGGCGAGAAAGAAACCGGCGGCGGCCGCGAAGCCGGCTCCGATGCCTGGAAATCGTACATGCGTCGTCAGACCAACACGATTTTCTACGGCAACAAGCCGACGCTGGCACAAGGCATCGAATTCAACCTGGGCTGATCGGTCCGGGTGGGATTTCTGCTGCAGCAAACAAAACGGGCCGCATCGCGGCCCGTTTTGTTTTACTACCCTCCTTGGCAAGGAAGGGCTTGGGGGTGGTTCAACTCAGCTCGTGGTGCAGAGGCTATTCAATTCCGAGCGTTAGCAAAATCGATTGAGGATACAACAGCACGGTTCCTCGCTTGACAGCGAGTTGCTGGCCGGCATTGGCCACATTACGGCTGGTTTTGAGCCAGCGTGTCGGGCTGAATCTCGTAGTCCTTACTCATCATCCGCCCAGACAGTACCTAACGCCGCGCCCAGCACGAAGGGCCAGAACCAGCTGCCAGACCGCTTCTTGTCTTTCGGCAGCACGGCGCTGATCAGCGCCAGCTCAAACGCGTCGACGGTCGCCTGCAGCGCCGCTGGCGGTTGCAGGTTCAGCTGAAAATTCAATGTCCGTCGGGCCCCGGGTGGCAGCTTTGCCAGCGCCGTCTGTGGATCGGCAATGGCGTCACAGACCATTCCCAACCAATTGATTACCTGCTGATGCACGTCCTGATAGCAACTGAGCAGCAAGTCTTGCGCGTCATGAAAGCCATGAGGCAGGGTTGCCGCGGCAGTATTCAAGTACTGCGAATTCAAGCGCCGCAAAACTGCCGAGAGCTCCGCCAGCACATTTGCCTGTTCGGCCTCGCTTACCTCGGGCCGGTTCACTACGTCCCGCATCACACCGGCAACGGCAGTTGGCAGTTCGCGGCCAACATTGCCCAGCTTGTGCAAACGCCGCTGCAACCACTCCGCGACATCCAGCACCACCGGCCCCGGCTCAACTGTCGGCCAACTCTCACAATCCTCAAGATGCTCGGCACGCAGCGCGGCCAACGCCTTGCCCAAGCGGACTACATGCGGTGCAAACGACAGTCGGCCGGACATTGACAAACTCCTGGGCTGAAATGATGCAATCCCATCATCGCGCGTGTCGGGCGCAGTTGCTGCGCCCCTACCCACCCCAGACTGTCACAACCCACGCCAGACTGGCACACCATACGCACACGAGGAGAACGACCATGCCGCCACGTTGGCCTATCGCCGTTGAACCCGGCGACGATGTGTACTGTTGGGGCGTTATCGTGCCGGATCTGCCCGGTTGTTTTTCCGCCGGTGAGACCTTGGCCGAAGCGCTGCAAAACGCGCCGATCGCCATCGCGACGCATCTTGCGCTTTTGCGGGAGGATAACGAGGTGTTGCCGTGTCCGCGCCAGATCGAGGACCATTTTGATCATCCGGATTACACCGGCATGCTGTGGTCGCTCGCGCTCGTAGCCGAGTGACCGGCCTCCCCTACGCCGCACGCGAGCCGCGGGCGTGGGGGGGCGGGGGCGCAACGAGTCGCCCCCGGAGCCAACGACTCGGCCAATCACTGAGCATGGGACGGAACCCGCCCTCAGCCGCCATCAGCTCATGGCCGCCATCAGCTCATGGATACAAACACCAACAAGCCCGCTACACTGTCCGACCGCAGCCACCTCAACTCAACCAACACTATCCGCTGAAATAACTGAGTGTCTAAAGCCATGAACAAAGCACCGAGCCAACTGTACCAATTGAAAGTCACACTCAAGCACAGCAAACCACCAATCTGGCGCCGCCTGCTGGTGCGCCCGGATCTGAAGCTGGCCGGGTTGCATGACGTCCTGCAGATCGCGATGGGCTGGCACGACTGCCATCTGCACGATTTTGAAGCGAACGGTACGCGCTACGGTGTGCCCGATCCGGAGTTTGGCGACGATGATTTGCTGGATGAAAGCCTGTTCAAACTGAACGAGCTGCTGACCACCGAAAAGCAGAAAATCCGCTACACCTATGACTTCGGCGATTTCTGGCAGCATGACATCGTGCTGGAAAAAATCCTGACCGTTGACAGTGTACCGCCGCATGCAAAATGCGTGGCGGGCAAGCTCGCCTGCCCGCCGGAGGACTGTGGCGGCATTGGCGGTTACGAGGAGTTGTTGCGCATTGTCGTCGACCCCAAGCACCCCGACCATGACGACATGTGCGACTGGTTGCCGGAAGACTTTGACCCGTTCGCCTTCTCAATGGACGCCATCAATGCCGAGCTGATGAAGTTGCGCTAACACCAGCGGGTCAGCCTTTTTGTGCTCCGCATCTACACTTACCCGGCCAGCTCGCTGCGGTAGGGCTCGAACACCGGCCACATGTCGGAGAGCGCCTCGTCGATCGAAAACTGCAGCAGCTTGGCCATCGAGTCGAGCACGACCAGCGCATTGGACGGGCCATCGCGTTCGCTGCTGGCACTGACCCGTTTGATGACATGCGCGTTGACGATCTGCAGCTCATCGTAATGGGCATGCAGGACGCGCAAATCCCAATCCGGCTTGCCACCGTTCTTGTCGAGCAGGTATTGCGCCAGCAGGTACATCGACGCGGCCCGGTAAATGGTTTCCTTCTCGGTCGAGAACGGCAGGTGGAACTGCGCCATCGGCTTCAGGAAGCGCGAGCGTGGGCAACCGCTGGTGGCCGACAGCAGCCCCATCAACGAACCGACCGCGCTTTGCAGCGAGGTAGTCTTGGTGAATTCCCGTTGCGGCGTCTGCACCTCGACGGTGACCGTGTCGTGCGAATGGTATTTGCCGGTCACTTCGACCAGGCGGGCAAAACTGACCGCCATCGGACAATGCGGGCTGTCTTCCTTGCGCAGCGGACAATTCGGGCACTGATGAAATTCCAGCCGGGTCCAGGCGGGCAACTCGTCCGGGCGCCGGCTTTCGGTCGCCGGGGTACTGCCATCGAGCCGAACGGTGAACAGCTTGTCGTTGCCGTCCGGAAAGCGAAAACGATAGTGAAACTCCGTCATGCTGGGACCATCCTCCTTGGGCGCGCCGGCGCCGAGCACGCCGCGCGCCGGACATGCTGAACGGTTTCCGCGTATTTGTCACCGTGCAGACGCCCAAACCGCGCAATAGCTGGCTGCTGACAACAGCCTGACAGCAGTCGGTGCAGCGGCAAAACGATCGCCAGGCAGCGCCGGTGTACACTGCCCGCCGAGTCCTGATCACGGTCCTCCCTGCAGCATGCGCAAAATCATCCACGTCGACATGGATGCCTTCTACGCCTCGGTCGAGCAGCGCGACGACCCGGGCCTGCGCGGCAAACCGGTGGTGGTCGCCTGGCGCGGCAAACGCTCGGTCGTCTGCGCGGCCTCCTATGAAGCGCGCCGGTTTGGCGTGCGCTCGGCGATGCCGGCCATCACCGCCGAACGGCTATGCCCGGAGGCGGTGTTCGTGCCACCGGATTTCGGCCGCTACAAGGCGGTGTCGCGCCAGGTGCGGGAGATTTTCCTGCGCCACACCGACCTGGTCGAACCGCTGTCGCTCGATGAAGCCTATCTCGACGTAACCGCGAACAAGACCGGCCTGCCCACCGCGACCAAGGTCGCGCAGACCATCCGCCGGCAGATCAAGGAAGAAACCCAGCTGAACGCCTCGGCCGGGGTCGCGCCGGCCAAGTTCCTCGCCAAGATCGCCTCCGACTGGAAAAAACCGAACGGCCTGTTTGTGATCCAGCCGCATGAGGTGCTGGATTTTCTCGCGCCGCTGTCGGTTGCCCGTATACCCGGCGTCGGCAAAGTCATGGAAGCCAAACTGGCACGCTACGGCATCCGCTCGGTCGGTGATTTGCGTAGTTGGGAAATGTCCGAGCTGGAACGTCGATTCGGCCGCTACGGTTTGCGTTTGCATGAGCTGGCCCGCGGCATCGACCATAGCGAGGTGAAACCGGATCGGCCGGTGCAATCGATTTCCGCCGAAGACACGTTCGATGTCGACCGTTTTCGCGATCAGCTGGCACCGGCGATTCGACAACTGGCCGAGAAAGCCTGGGCGGCAGCGCGCAAAACCGAACGCCAGGCCCGCACCGTTGTGCTAAAGCTGAAAACCGATCAGTTCAAGCTCTACACCCGCAGCATCACGCCGGGCGAGCGGCTCGGCAACGTCGATGAAGTCAGCGCGCTGGCCCTTCAATTATTGCAGCGAGTGGAATTGCCGGCCGACACCCGGTTCCGTCTGGTGGGTGTCGGCCTCAGCAACTTTCAGGCACCCGGTGAATTCGCCGGGCAGGCGGAGTTGTTCCAGCATAAATTCTGAGTGACGCGGCTGCCACTGGACACGCCGCGTCCTGATCGAAACCGGACCATCCGCCATTTCCCCGAATGGCTATTTCACGCCGTATTGGCTGCGCAAGCCATCGATCAGCGCCTTCTTGTCTTTCAGGAACTGGTTGAACTCGGCGACCACCGCGGCATGCTTGATGGTCGACAAGTGGTAGGTGCCGTTGTCATGCGGCAGGGAGCTGTCGAACACCAGCACATCCGGCGTTTTCAGAACATTCTTCATGTAGTGGGCGGCAACATCGATGTTGGCGTAGCCGGCATCGACCCGTTTGGCCTGCACGCTTTTGATCACGGCATCGAGGGTGTCGAGTTCCTGCAACTTGATTTTGCCGGCGCTGACGTCCCCCATGTAGGTCCATGGCGTGAAACCGCGCGGTGCGCCGAGCGTCTTCAATATCGTTTTGCCCTTCATGTCCGGCAGCACCAGCGCGCCATCGGTGAATTGCGCCACCGCCTCGCTGTAAACAATGGTTTTGCCTTTCTTGGCGTCGCCAGCCCAGTTGCTGTTGTCCGGATACTTGAAATCCACTTCACCGGCGACGAACACACCTATCAGGCGTGCCACCGGATACGGTTTGAATTGCAGCGTGTAGCCTTTTTCCTTGGCAAAGGCCTTCAGGACGTCGGCGCCGAAGCCTTTGTACTCCCCGCCTTCAAAACTGTAGTGCGGGTTGTACTCCAGATTTTCCACCCCGACGGTAAAGGTCTTACCATCGGCCCAGGCCGCCGCGCCAAACAGCAATGCCGCCACAGATAACAGCTGCTTCATGATGGTGCTCCTCACAGTGTCCACTTCAGCATCAGCTGGGTCACGCGCTCGTGTTCGCCGTCAACACCAAACTTGTTGCGCCAGTAGGAATATTCGATACCGGCCTGGATCACGCCGGGCGAACCGGCCATGGCGCCGATATCCCAGAGGATCTGCGGCACGAACAGCAGATGGGCCTCATTGGTGCCAAACGGCCCTTCGATCTCGCCGATGTAGTCGGCAAAGCCGCCGATGCTCCAGTCGGTGCTGCCGATCTTGAACGGGAACAGGCCGGCGATATTGAGCTGCCAGGTATCGTCATTGGTGGTGCCGAACACCTGATCGTTATGTTCCATGCGCTGGTAGAGATTGAGCTGGAAAAACGCCGCCCCCGGCATCGCCAGATCGAACCCAACCCCGACCAGATAGGCGCTGACATTGCCCGCGTCGTCCTTGCCAAAGTTCCACTGCGTTGCCAGCAGCACGTCCTTGATAAAGCCATCCGGTTTCCAATCGTTCAGCTTGCCAAAGCTCAGGCGAGGCTGAAATTCACCATAGAACTCACTTTCGTCGGCATCGCCGTTGATGACATCGACGAAGAAGAAGTTGTCGCCGTATTTCCAGCCGCTGGCATGTTCCAGCGTCAGGATGTTTTTCTCGATACCGTCGGCAACGCCCGGAATGATGAAATCGTCGCCATTAAGGAACTGGGCATTGGTGCTGCTCCAGTCGGCCGCCACCGCCACACTCCCTACTCCTGACACCACGACATAGCACAACGGACGCAGAGACTTCACGATTCGATTCATATTGCAGACCTCGGCAAGGAAGGTACTTAGGTGTAGTCAAGGAAACGCACGCCGACAAGGTCCTTGCACCGTTTTGGTCACAGCGCGGCTAGCGCCACCTTCAGCCGGATCCGACTGGACTTGGGTCAGTTATCACGGTCTGCGCGTAGCAATCGCCCGCCGAGTCCGCACCAATCTGGCACCAAGGCCAGTGAAGCTTGCACCGCTACGGGCCAAGTAGACCCGAAATCGCCTGAATTTCCGCATTTTCTCGCTGGCACGACCGCTGCATTGCTGCTTCCTGCTGGTCGGTCTCGCCGGCACGCAACGCTAAGAGCAACCAGACAACCAACACGCTCGTGGGTAGAAAACCATCGCCCCAACAGTACAGCGCGCCAGCAGCTGGCGCAGCGGAGGGAAGCATGAAGTTCGTCACCGCCATCATCAAGCCGTTCAAATTGGAGGACGTGCGCGAGGCGCTCAGTGAAGTCGGCGTCACCGGCGTCACCGTCTCGGAAGTCAAAGGCTTCGGCCGGCAAAAGGGCCACACCGAGCTCTATCGCGGCGCCGAGTACGAAGTGGATTACGTGCCGAAAGTAAAACTCGAAATCGCCATTCCGGAGGATTTGCTGGAGCGCACGGTCGAGGCGATCAGCAAGGCCGCCAACACCGGAAAGATCGGCGACGGCAAGATTTTTGTTTTCGAGCTCGAACAAGTCATCCGGATCCGCACCGGCGAAACCAACGAAGCGGCACTCTGAGGGGGAAGCAGCATGAATTACCGTTCTGTGGGCAAAGCCGCCCTGGCGACATTGCCGTTGTGGCTGATGAGCGCGGTCGTCCGCGCCGATGAAGCGCCGAGCCTGAGCGCCGGCAACACCGCCTGGATGCTGACCGCAACGGCGCTGGTGCTGTTCATGACCATCCCGGGTCTGGCGCTGTTTTACGGTGGCATGGTGCGCAAGAAAAACGTGCTGGCGACGCTGATGCAGAGCTTCTTCATTGCCGCGCTGGTCAGTGTGCTCTGGGTTGTGGTCGGCTACAGCCTCGCGTTTGCGCCGGGCAGCGGTTTCATCGGTGGCTTCGACAAGGTGCTGCTGAAAGGCGTCGCCTTTGATCAGCTCTGGCCGGGCACCACCATTCCGGAAATGCTGTTCATGGTGTTCCAGATGACCTTCGCGATCATCACCCCGGCGCTGATCACCGGCGCCTTTGCCGAGCGGATGAAATTCTCGGCGCTGATCGTGTTTGTCTCGGCCTGGCTGCTGATTGTCTACGCGCCAATCGCGCACTGGGTCTGGGAAGGCAGTGGCTGGCTGTTCACGATGGGCGCGCTCGATTACGCCGGCGGCACCGTGGTGCACATCAATGCCGGTATCGCCGGCTTGGTCGCGGCGGTAATGCTCGGCAAGCGCGTCGGTTATGGCAAGGAATTGATGGCGCCGCACAACCTCGTGCTGACGCTGATCGGTGCCTCGATGCTGTGGGTCGGCTGGTTTGGTTTCAACGCCGGTTCGGCGCTGAATGCCGATGCCCGCGCCGCGATGGCGATGGTGGTGACGCAAGTGGCGGCCGCCGCGGCGACCTTGTCCTGGGTCGCCGCCGAATGGGTGTTCAAAGGCAAACCGTCGCTGCTGGGTGCGGCTTCTGGTGCCGTCGCGGGCCTCGTCTGCATCACGCCGGCCTCGGGTTTTGTCGATGTCAGCGGCGCACTGATCCTCGGCTTGCTCGCTGGTGTGGTCTGCTACTGGGGCGCCACCAGCCTGAAGCGCGCACTGAAATACGACGACTCGCTCGATGCCTTCGGCGTGCACGGTGTCGGCGGCATTCTCGGCTCGATTCTGGTCGGCGTGTTCGCCACCAATGCTATTGCCGGCGGCGCGGTCAAACCGATTGGCGAGCAATTGGTGGTGCAATTGATCGCGACCGGCGCCACCATCGCCTACACGCTGGTCGTGACGGCGGTGCTGCTGAAGTTGATTGACTGGACCATTGGTCTGCGGGTATCCGAAGAAGAAGAGCGTGAAGGTCTGGACATTGTGTTGCATGGCGAGCACGTGGACTGATCCGGTCGCATGACCGTTGGCAGGGAGCGTCCCGTCCTCCGGATGCTCCCTGCATTTTCCGTGTTCGTGTTTGAGCTTACCGGTAGCCGCCACCATGACGGCAGGAACAGGTGCACGATGAAAACCCGATCGGAATGGCGAACAACGGCTTTCGACGCTTCGCGCGGCAACAGCCGCCAGCGCGCACTCGAACCGGCGGCCATGCAACCGGCATCACTGGCGTGGACCGGCGCCGGACTTGCACTGCCCCTGCCCGATCTCTGGCCGCTGCTGCTGGCGACCATCGCGCGCCGCCGCACCACCATTGCCGCCGCGGCCCGACAAACGCTGTCACCCTGACCGCTCGCCAGTATCGCCAGCGCAAAACGGCATCGTGGCAGCACGATTCCGATCATCCCGAGCGACATCATCCTGATGTGATCTCATCGCGAGCGACTTCATCCCGATTCGCGTCATCAAGGCTCATCTCACTCCGATCAATGGCCGCACCTGGAGAAACGCATGCCCACCATCACCCGCTTGTCACCCGATTGCACGCCACGTTGCTACGACGAACTGGCCGAGCTGCTGCAGTCCTGCGTCAATAACGGTGCTTCGGTCGGCTTCTTCGCGCCGCTGCAGTCACTGCAGGCGCGGAGTTACTGGCAAGAGACAGTGGCCGACATGCTGAACGGCAAACGCTGGATCTGGGTGGCGCGAGTCAATGGCCGCATCGTTGGCAGCGTCCAACTCGCCATCTGCGCAAAACCGAATGGTTACCACCGGGCCGAAGTGCAGAAGTTGCTGGTGCATCTGGCGTTTCGTCGCCAGGGCATTGCGACGGCGCTGTTGCGGGCGCTGGAAACCGAAGCGCTGGCGGGCGGCCGCGAGCTGTTGGTGCTCGACACCAGCACCGGTGATCGCGCCGAAAGCCTGTACCGGCGGCTCGGTTACTGCGAAGCCGGACTGATCCCCGGCTACACCCGGACGCCATACGGCCAGCCGCACAGCACCAGTATCTACTACAAGCACTTGCGTACCGCCGGCGGTAGCGCCCCGGCGCCTGCCACCAGCGCCGGCGTCGTGGAGGCCTGACCAGCTCGCCGCAGCGCAGCATAAGGCAGCCTCGCCTTTTTGCTGCGCCTGCGTATAATGCGCGCCAGTTCTCAGACCCCCCTCCGCCCACCGGCTGTTCCAGCCTGACGGCAGAGCCCAAAAACCGGGGTCATCGCAGCAGTCGGCGCTATGCAAAAGGCGTCGCCGCTTTAAGAAGACCGGAAGACTTGCCTGTGGCAATGCTTCCTACTCTGGCAGTCACTTCGATTCGTTTGGGGGCCGTACAGCAGAACCCGTTCCGACAGGACGCTGCTGCGCGGACAAGCGAGAACGAGGTTTACGTTTCCGTAAACGTACACCTGGTCCGCTGACCTAGACTTGTCGGCCCGACTGGCAGGCAACGCGTCGGTTCGCCCTGCGACCGCCGCAAGAACTGAAAGCTTCATCAACCCGCAAGAACAGGAGAACTGGTATGGCGGTGTTCAACCTGCGTGCCTATGACGACCACGAGCAGATCGTTTTCTGCAGCGATGCCGCCTCGGGCCTCAAAGCCATCATCTGCATTCACTCCACCGCACTCGGCCCGGCCGTCGGCGGCTGCCGGATGTGGGAATACAACACCGATGAAGGCGCGCTGGTCGATGCGCTGCGTCTGTCGCGCGGCATGACCTACAAGAACGCCATGGCCGGCCTGCCGTTCGGCGGTGGCAAGTCCGTCATCATCGGCAACCCGAAGACCCTGAAGTCGGAAGCGCTGTTCCGCGCCTTCGGCAAGTTCGTGCACTCGGTCAGCGGCCGTTACGTGACCGCGGAAGACGTCGGCACCTCGCCGGCCGATATCGCCATCGTGCACAAAGAAACCCCGTACGTGCTGGGCCTCGAAGGCAAGTCGGGCGATCCGTCGCCGATGACTGCTTACGGCGTTTATAAAGGCATCAAGGCCGCAGTCAAGTTCAAGCTTGGCCGTGATTCGCTGGACGGCGTCAAGATTGCGGTGCAGGGCCTGGGCCACGTCGGCTACTACCTGTGCAAACACCTGTCGGACGAAGGCGCCAAGCTGTTCGTCACCGACATCAACAAGGAATCGATCGAGAAGGTCGTTGCCGAATTCAAGGCAACTGCCGTTGATGTCAACGCCATCTACACCCAGGACGTCGATGTCTACGCACCGTGCGCCCTCGGCGCCACCGTCAACGACGAAACTCTGCCGCGCCTGAAGTGCAGCATCATCGCCGGTGCCGCCAACAACGTGCTGGCCGAAGATCGTCACGGCGTCGCCCTGATGAACCGCGGCATTCTCTATGCCCCGGACTACGTCATCAACGCTGGCGGCATCATCAAC
This sequence comes from Permianibacter sp., assembly GCA_046297695.1. Lineage (GTDB taxonomy): Bacteria > Pseudomonadota > Gammaproteobacteria > Enterobacterales > Permianibacteraceae > Permianibacter. Next base: position 39,630 of record JBKBHF010000040.1, read on the forward strand.
GTTTCGTTCGAGAACAACTACTCAAAAGAAGCGGCGATGAAGAAAACCGAAAACATCTACAACACGCTGATGAACGTGTTCGAACGCGCGAAGGCCGAGAACAAGCCGACCAACGCTGTCGCCGACCAAATCGCCCGTCAGCTGGTGGCTGCCGGTCGCAAGTAAGCCGCCAATTCGGTATTTGAGTGGAGCATGAAAAAGCCGGCAGATGCCGGCTTTTTTATTCGTTACGGACTGGTAGTCACCGGCCGACGGATTTCGAACGGGTCCCGGTCAATACGGGTGTGATAGCGTTCGACGTCATCGAATTGGTCACCGCTCACCCCAACCGAGAGATCGATAACCGTGCGGGCGCCTTCCAGCGGCAGCGTGACGTATTCGTTCGTCCCCGGTGCCGGATGGAACAGTGCCCGGATATCGCGACCATTCAACGTGGCAGTG